>CAYNRR010000006.1:0-82732 GCA_964400015.1 uncultured Eubacteriales bacterium
TTTTCAAACTCTGTTTCTGCATGTATTTTTGCCATTTCCGCTGATATTTTTCCGTTGTCCTGTAATATTTCATGATCCCATAATTTTAAAAATCCATTTAATCTTTCTTCCCAATCTGCCATAGTCATTGGAATATGTCTCATAGCCTGCATTTCTGCTAAATCTAAATATGCTGATACCATTCTTTCTAATTGACTAATTTCTGTTTCAGATAAGTAATTCTTTGCTATTATTGCATCATATTTATGTATTTTACTATTTGGAGCACCTCTCCAAGAAGTTAATCCCATATGTTCTTTCTTATGATCTGCTCTATTATAGATAATTTCAGCTGCAGTATTTCCGTGAAACCGCATAGTGTAGCTTATTTTGAACAGATGTAAAAAATCTAATTGTAGATTTTGCTGTTTTATCATAATCAATTGAAGTTGCATAAATATCAGTAATTTTTTGATAAAATTTTCTTTCTGACATTCTAATCTCTCTAATACGTTCTAATTGTTCTTCGAAGTACTTTTCTGTCAAGATTGAACCACCATTTTTTAACCTATCATCATCCATTACCCAGCCTTTTATTGTATAATCTTTTACAATTTTATTTGCCCATTTTCTAAATTGTATAGCTCTTTCATTATCAATTTTAAATCCAATTGCAATTATCATTTGAAGATTATAATGTGCAATGTTTCTTGAGACCTCTCTGTTACCTTCTTTTTGAACTATTAGGAATTTCCTAATAGTTGAATCCTCATCTAGCTCATTATCTTTATAAATATTTTTGATATGCTCATTTATAGTTGCAACATTTACTCCATATACAGTTGCAAGCATCTTTTGAGTTAACCATATGTTTTCATCTTCATATCTAACTTCTATAGAATCTTTATCATCTCCTACTGCTGCTATATAAGTCAAATATTCTGCAGCACTAGAACGAATCGATATTTCATTTTTCTTTTTGTTGTTTTTCATCATATACCCTCCATATATTTAACTAAACGAGCCCTCTTCTTTTATTTTTAATTGTAATTTATTATTTAGATTTCTTTTTCATATTTTTTAATATTATAAAGCAAATTATAGATACTATTAACGAAACAATTCCAGCTAACCACATATTTAATGTATTAGTTAAAATTAAAATTGTGCTTAATATAAATATTGTAAAAAATGCTACACCTATTATATATAATATTTTTTCTAAACTCATAATATCATCTCACTTTCAACTTACTAGTTATCATTCACTTTCTTTTTAAATCTTTTGAATAATAATACATATCAATACAATGTAAATCTCCATCTATGTTTTCTTCTTCATGCTTATCTATAGAACAATTTTTTATTGTTTTCTCATATATAATTTAATTCCTTATCTCTTTTTATTTGCTTGCTATATCTCTCTTCCTCCGAATATATACAACCACAATATTTTTGCATATAAAGACCTGCATCGCGTGCCATTTGTTGGCCTATTCTGAACCCTTTACGAAAGTCTTGATATATAAATTCTATATCATACTTCTTTGCCATTTCTTCTGCTACTTTTATAATAAGTTCATGTTTTTGGTAGGGACTTACTAAAAGTGTTGTTGTAAATGCATCATATCCATTTTCTTTAGCATATTTAGCTGTTTCTTCTAAACGTGATTCGTAACAATATTTACAACGTCCGTCTATATTATCTACTACCTTTTTAGTAAATTCTCTAATCCCATAATTATAGTTTATTACTAATGGTAAATTTATCATTTCGGCATATGTTTTTAATGTGTCTAGTCTTGCCTTATATTCTGTATATGGATGTATGTTTATATTGTACCAGTATGCTGTTATATCTTCATAACCATCTTTTCTTAATTTGTCTACAACGTATGTTGAACATGGTGCACAACATGTATGAAGTAATAGTTTCATATATTTCTCCTATTCTGGAAATTGTATTCCTATATGTTTGTATGCTTCTTGTGTTGCTGTTCTACCTCTTGGTGTTCTGTTTACAAATCCGATTTGCATTAGATATGGTTCATAAACATCTTCTATTGTTGTAACATCTTCTCCTATTGTAGCAGCTAGTGTTTCAACACCAACAGGTCCTCCTGCAAATTTTTTTATTATTGTTTCTAACATCAGTTTATCAATATTATCCAATCCCATTTTATCTATTTCCAAACTACTTAGTGCTTTGTCTGCAATTTCATCGGTTATAGTTCCATTTCCCGATATCTCTGCGAAGTCTCGTACACGCTTTAATAGTCTATTTGCTATTCTTGGAGTTCCACGTGATCGAGATGCTATTTCTGATGCACCTTTGTCTGTAATTTCTATTTTTAATATTCCAGCTGAACGCTTTACAATTGATGTAAGATGTTCATTGTTATAAAGCTCCAATCTGTTTATTATTCCAAATCTGTCACGAAGTGGTGATGATAAATTTCCTGCTTTTGTTGTAGCTCCTACTAATGTGAATTTTGGTAGGTCTAATCTTATTGAACGTGCACTAGGTCCTTTACCTATGATTATATCTAGTGAAAAGTCTTCCATTGCTGGATATAATATTTCTTCTACACTTCTGTTTAATCTATGAATTTCATCAATAAACAACACATCATTTGGCGATAAGTTAGTTAAAAGTGCTGCTAAGTCGCCTGGCTTTTCAATAGCTGGTCCTGATGTTATTCTTATATTGGTGTTCATTTCATTTGCAATTATATTTGCAAGTGTTGTTTTTCCTAAGCCTGGTGGGCCATATAAAAGTGTATGGTCTAAAGGCTCTCCTCTTTTTTTAGCTGCTTCTATAAATATTTTTAAATTCTCTTTTACTTTATCTTGTCCTACATAATCATCAATTGCTCTTGGTCTTAAACTTGTTTCTATGTCTGAATCTGACGGTTCATATCCGGGACAAATTATTCTTTCTTCATCTTCTCCCATAAATATCTCCTTAACTATTTTTTATAAATATCCAAAGGTCGCATATGCAAAAGCTTTACGCATACCTTAGGATGTATCGTTAAACTCAAATTATATTTTTCAACTGCATTAGTATATTTCTTTCTTACGTTGTTTATTTGTTTTTCTAATAACATCAATCTTTTAAATACTTCTAACTGCAAGTCGTTTTTTTGCATTTTATCTATTTCTAGATATACATTTTTCAATTCATTATTAAGTTCCACATCTGCTACGATTGCATCATCATACGAAATTTTATATTTTTTATTTCTTTCGTCAATTAAATTCATTACCTTTTCTTTTTTCTTTTTGTCCTTTATATCAGGTAATATTTTTAAAAGCGTAACATCTCTATAATTAAGCATTTTTCTTAATGTTTTAAAAATTCTTGTAACCTCTATATATTCTTTCAAATAAATATTTGTAACATAATATAGTAGTATTAAAATAAGTACTATTATTGTAATAATCATCGCATTCTCCTATTTTTGAGAAGATTTTTGAATCCATTCAAATACGTCTTTATATATTTTTTCCTTATCGATTTCTTTTAATAATTCATGTCTTCTTTTATGATAAAGTTTTATTTCTGTATTTGATAAACCTTGTTTTTTATATAATTCAAATGCTCTTTTTACGCCATAACCATTTTCCCCAACTGGATCTTCATCACCAGACATAAACAATATATTTAAGTCTTTTGGTATAGTTTTTATAAGCATTTCCGAGTTTGCTAAGATAACTAAATGAAATAAATCAGAAAAACCTTTTACGGTGAAAATGAAACTAGCACGTTCATCATTTAAATGTTTTTCTACTTCATTTTTATCTGTGCTAACCCAATCAAATCTAGTCTTCATAGGTAAGAATTTTATATTCATACAATCAAGCGAAATGTTGTAAAGCTTTCTACTTCTGTATTTTTCTCCTTTTTGATTAGCTAATAAATCTGCAAATTTAATACCAGCCTTTGCCAATGGTTGTGGGCCAACTGTTCCACATAAAATTAGCCCTGCTAATTCATTTCCGTATTTTGCAGCATAACATCTTGCAATAAGTGAGCCCATCGAGTGGCCTAATAAGTAAATTGGTTTTTCTGGATATTTTTCTTTTGCTATATCAGTAACTTTTTTTAAATCTTCCATAAAGAATTTATAACCATCTCTTGAGCCAAAAAATCCTCTATCATCCATAGTGTTTATAGACTCTCCGTGTCCCATATGATCGTTTCCAACTACTGCATATCCCTTTTCCAAGAAAAATTCTGAAAAATCGTCGTATTTATCTATATACTCACACATCCCGTGCGATATTTGTATAATTCCTTTTACTTCGGTATTTAATGGTTTCATTATTTTTCCACATACTTTATATATTCCATTTGCACTATCAAAGACAAATTTTTCTTCTTCAAACCTCATTAAACTCACCTCTTGAGGTATTATATCATAATATTTTTATATAGTGTAGAAAAGAATAATTAAATAGAATATCTGAATACTTCTTGAATACAATTTATTAAACAGTATTCTAAAGGAGGTTTACGATTGAATAATTATTATATAGAAGAGCGTGCAACAAAACTTGCTCACTATATCATCAATACAAAAGATACTGTACGTGGAGCTGCTAAGAAATTTGGAATTTCTAAGTCTACTGTACATAAAGATATAACCGAACGTTTAACTAAGTTTAATGCTCCACTTGCTTGTGAAGCTAAGAAAGTACTTGATGAAAATAAAGCTACAAGACATTTACGTGGTGGCGAAGCAACAAGAATTAAATGGATAAAAAAACATCATTCAACTAAAAAAGCTCCCTTAGTTTAAAAACTAAAGGAGCATTTTTTATTTTAATAATTTTCAGCTTTTATTTCAAAATATGCTTTTGGATGTGTGCAAACTGGGCAAACAGCAGGAGCTTCTTTTCCAATAACGATATGTCCACAATTTCTGCATTTCCATATTTTTTCGCCATCTCTACTAAATACTAATCCGTTTTCTAAATTTCCTAATAATTTTCTATATCTTTCTTCGTGTTCTTTTTCAATCTTAGCAACTTCTTCAAATAAGAAAGCTATATGATCAAATCCTTCTTCTTTAGCTTCTTGAGCCATTCTGTCATACATATCTGTCCATTCAAAGTTTTCGCCTTCTGCAGCTGCTACTAGATTTTCAGCTGTTGTAGGAACTTCACCACCGTTTAATAATTTAAACCACATTTTAGCATGTTCTTTTTCATTGTCAGCTGTTTCTTGGAATATAGCTGCTATTTGCTCATATCCTTCTTTTTTAGCCTTACTTGCAAAATATGTATATTTGTTTCTAGCTTGTGACTCACCTGCAAAAGCTTCCATCAAATTTTTTTCTGTTTTTGAACCTTTTAATTCCATTGAATTATACCTCCTTAAAATTTATACAAGTAGATTCTAACATATAAATCTAAACTTTCAAGCCAAAACTTTTTATTTATTTTTTTCTTTCTCTGCTTTACTTTTTTCAAGTAAATTAAGAACTATTTCATAACCTTTTCTTTCATTTGTATAAGTAACTTTCTTTAATTTAAAATTACTTTTTTTCTTTTTAGCAAGTTCTATTACCATCTTTTCTAAAAATTCTGGATTACGTGCCAATACTGGTCCAGAAATATGTGTTCCATAAAAGTTTTTGTATTTTACTCCTTCATAATCATTATTTTCGTTTTCTCCAATTCCAAGCTCAACTTTAAAAAATGGATTCATATTGTGATACATTCTTGTTGCCTTATTTACAGTACCAACCACTTTTTCTTTTAGGTATTCACTAGAATAAAGAACATTTGCATTCGTTCTATCTTTATCTCTTTGAACTTCAAAATCAAATATTCCTAAAGCTTCATTATCATCAATTTTTTTGCCAAACATTTCAAAAGAATTTCCTGTCGCAAGTAAAACTTTATCGCTATCAATATATTTTTTAAATTCTTCTTTTTTAGGCATTAAATCTTTTAAAGCTCTATCAAGTTTTGATTCTGTACCACATCCCATGAATACAAAATCATAATCTTCTAGCTTGTAATCATCATAAACAGTTTTTTTCTCTAAAATAACATTAAAACCTTGATCTTCTAAGTGCTTTTTCAAAATTAAAGTGTTTCCATAATCGCCATATAGATTTAACAAATCATAATATAGATGTAACAATTTTATGTTCATATCTTCTCCTCCTTACATCTTAATCTTTTATACGTGCAATAAATTTAGTTTTATCTAAAAAGCAAGTAACAAGATAAATCATATCGCCCTTAGATTTTTCTTTAACCTCTTTCATCATATCATCTAAATTTTCAAAACCAACAACTTTTTTCATATCAATTCCTGCATATTCGATTCTTGTAGTATAGTCATGAACATATCTGCCACCTATAATTATTTTCTTAATGCAATCGTTTTTCAATAATTCAAAATCAATATCCCAAAGCCAAGCTGTTTCAACTGTAAAGTATCTTCTACTAACATCATCTAAAATTAAAACAACTGTTGATGGAATGTTTTCTCTTACTATATGTAACAAATTTTGATTATACGAAATGGTATTTTCATGCTTAGCCATAAGGATTGTGCAAGGTTTGCCGTTGATATCATACTTTTGTACTCTACCATTTTTTAAAACGTATTCATTTAAAGCAATAACAATTTTCTCTTCTTTAACACCAACCAACTTAGCAACTGCAAACGCTGCAAGTAAATTATATGCAGTAAAAACACTACTTAAATCCATTATTATTTTATGTTTGTTGTTTATAGTCAATTGCTTATTAGATAAATCCAATCCTGTAACATTAAAAGCTGGTTCTTGCCTTTTATACCCACAATGTTCACATTTATATGAACCGATATGATTATAATGATAAAAATCATATTTCATAGGTTCCTTGCAAATAGGACAAAAAGCACCATCATTAGCTGCTCCAACAAATTCTTCAGTTGATAAGCTATTCTTACTCATACCAAAGTAAGTAACATTTTCACGATTAAATCCATAACTTGCAACTAATGGATCATCTGCGTTAAGAACCAAATGTATATCATCAGTAATTGCTTCTTTAATAATTTCATAAATAAGTTCAGGATGACCGTTTCTTCCTAATTGGTCTCTATACAAATTAAGTACAACCAAATATTTAGGTCTAAAGTGTTTTAGAGTATGTCTAAGATATCTTTCATCACTTTCAATAACTAATACATCTTTCTTACATTCGCCATTTAAACTGCAAGCATTCAAAATCATTGTAGTAACACCTTCAGTTAAATTTGATCCTTCTCTATTGCACCCAACACTATATCCATTATCTTCAAAAATTTTGCAGATAAGTTCAGTAGTTGACGTTTTTCCGGCTACTACCAGTTACCACAATAACATCATCTGGCAACGATACTTTCTTTAAAATATTCTTGTCTAATTTAAGGGCAATCTGACCTGGTAATGTGCTTCCTCTTTTTACTAACTTACCTAACATATATATCAATTTGTTAATTAAAATAATAAATGATTTCATTATTTAACCTCTTTTCTGTACTAATAAAATCAACAACTCATCGTAACTAATTTATCACAAAGGCGATGCAATGTAAATGCAAAAGGAGGTCAACAAAGTATTTTTCTTACTTTGTTAACCTCCTTTTCAATTTGGATTTAATCTCGCAAAATGCGTTTGTCTTCAAGGACAGTGCCTTTCATGTGAATGGCTGGCACATAAAGCATCTCGTGCTTTATAAATGAACCAGATTGTGAAATGAATATCTTATTTCTAGACTCATAGAGTTCTTCTCGACAATGAATATGTCCACATTGAAAAAGCCTAATTGGATACTTTTCCCCTTTATAGCAAGGGTTCAAGCCTCCATGTTCTTTGAATTTTTTCAAACGATCATACGAATGAACAGCACCTTCTCTTTGATGGTAGCTCTCAAGATGCATCATACGTTTTACGACACCTGCGATTATGAAATCAACAATGTAAGTATCATAATACGTAAATTTTTTCCCTGCTTTACGCATCTTTTCTTCTAACAATTTGATAGGTGATTCTAAACCCAACTGTTCAAAAGTATATTCGTGATTACCATTTATAGCACGGTAATCGAAGTCGTATTTGGAAAGGACTTTAAACAAAACATTTACTTGTTGTCTACGTAACGTTTCAACTTCATCTCTCATATGACGATTGGCAGCGACCAATTCATACGATAATTCCGTTTCTGGCAACCCTTCAAATAAATCTCCAGCAATAAAAACATAATCTACTTGAGGTTTACCATTCCAGTAGTATTTTTTTAATACGTTTTCTAATACTTCTGGCGAGAAATCCTTATGGCCAGCATGTATATCAGAAATGTCTAAATAATTAAATTGATTAGACGTACTTTCATCATACAGCATAACAATAGGAATTCCACGTTTTCTTAATTTGATACATTTTTGTGTTCCCTTACCTCTAAATACAGTTTCAAAACCACATCTTTTAGCTACATTTTCAAACACTCTCGGTTCTATTCCAAGTTCTTCATTTCTGAACGGGATATATTCTTCATTAGCACTTTCTAACATACGTAACATATTCCGCAAGCCCAAAATATTTCACTCCTTTTATATTGATAAATGAATAGACATAAAATCTCAACTTTCGACAAAATTATATATTCACAGGCATAATTAGTCAAGATTTTGTTAACAAAAAACTGCTGATGCTACTAACAAAACCTTTTACAGTTTTATTAGAACATCAGCAGCTTTTAATTAAGCTTTAGAGAAAAATCTCATAAATAGCTCAAGACATCACATCTTCGATTTGCTCAAGCTTTCGCTCAAACTCATCTTTCACGGTTTCCAGTACCTTAACTAAATAGAGTAAATCGCTCATACGAAAATCTTCACGGAATTTGTTAAACATCGATTCCTTGCACTCTTCCAAAGTAGACAAAGCCATTGAAAGGTCCGTATCCATGTTAGCCCAATAGCAGTCACTTTGCATAAGGGAATATCTTCCCAAATTACAACGATTTTTAACAATCAGTTCTGACCAGTCATTGCCTACACGGCAGGAATTGATCTGCTCAAGGATTTCGTTGATCCGTCTGATAGCAACTCGCAACTCACGTTTTACACGCTGAAGCATTTCAGGGTCATTGGACAATGCAAAAGAAAGACTGCTTGTTGCAATGGTTTCCTTCCTCATGATGTTTACATTCACAACTTCCTGCGTGTTGAAAGCTCCATTTCTCATAGCAGTTTTTTCCGTGTTGTGGCTTACCTTGTGAATACTTGCTTTTCTTTCCATAAGAAATACCTCCTGTATGGTGTTAAATTACGTACTTTTACAGGAATATTATACAACTCCTGCCACTTTTTGTCAACTAATTATGTTCGATTAAATTCGACAATATTCATAATTTTAATACAGAAAAAATCAACCAGAAGAATCTGGTTGATTTTTTTTAATTATTTAATTTCTGTTCCACCCCACTCAACAGCTACAAATCCTGTTCTTTCTGGTTTTTCTAACTGTTGTTCTTCTATATCTAGTAGTGGTTTATCTAATCCTTTATATATCATAAGTACTCTTATTAGTGTATCAGGCTCAGTTGAAAATTCTAATGGCATATTCTGATTGATTTCTTCCATCGTAGCAAATCTTATGTAGTTATATTTATTTGCTTCTAATTTTGGCAACCAATATACTATGAATTCTTCTGCTTCTCTTTCTGTTAATCCTAATATCTCTAGCTTTTCTTCTAGAAATTCAATACTGTCTTTTCCTTTTACTATAAATCCATCTTCTGCAATACCAAAATCATATGCATTTTCACTTTCATAATATAATGCATATAAATTTTTGTTTGTATTTAAATCTATTAAGTTACTAGATGTTTGAGCAAGTACATTCCAGCTTTTTTCATACTTTGGGTATGAGCAGGTTATTTTATCTTCATAGCCTAATTTTACCGTTAATTCAGTGTCTTCTGTTGGATATAAATATATTATTGGTTTATCAACCGAACGTTCTTCATATGAGTCTTTAATTACTTCTTCTGGGATAGTTACCACGTAATCTGAATATGTATAATTATATAAATTTTTTCTTTCTCCATGTACATAGTCTGATTTTTCAATTAAATATGTATTTTTATTGATATAATATGTATCTGTTGCACTTTCTTCTGGCATATCAACAGTTATTACATAGTACTTATCATCTTCGCTTAAGTTACATGTATAGTTCGTTGTATCAACCAAAGGCTCACTTTCATAATTATAAGGATTTTTTTCTTCTTTGCTTAGCCCTAATACAATTAGCCATTCATATCTTAAAGCAATATCATATAGCATTTCTTCCCTTGAAACGTCATACGTAAATTCATATTCTCCACGAAACGGAGTATAAGTTTTACCATATGTTTCTCCATATGCAGTATAACCATTTTCATTATCATAAATTTCAAAGATTGAGGCCGATGAAATAAAATCCATTATCTGCAAAGTGTCTTCACCATCACTTACAGTAATAGAATGTTTTTGGACAATTGAGTCTAACATTTTATTAAAAATGTTATTTACTTCTTCATTATTTGTGTAAATATACGCAGTTTGTGCAATAATTTTATTATCTTCGTAATCATAGTTTGCATCTTCTATCGGTGATTTACCTATCATATTGTGATACTCTTGTAGTTCATAAACTGGTTGAATCTCTATATTGGTAAATTTTTGCTCTGTTGGAATAATTATAACATAAGCTAATGCATCTGCTGTTACTCCGTATACATCATCCCATATAAAAAGAACAACATTATCGTTATCGTATTCTATACCAGCTAGCCTTGCTGTTACCATAGTGCCACCTGCCTTGGCAGCATATGAAAAAACTATATAATTCCAATCACTATTTGTATATTTTTGTTCAAGTTCCCATTTATTACAATAATTAACATAGTCTGAATAATCCATAGTTGTACTTACTTCGAATAAGTTTACATCTAAATCAGTATACCCAAATAAATTTTTATATTGCAAATTATATTCACCTGAATAATCATTTTGAATAATATAGTACTCTTCATCGTTATAATTTTCTATATAACATCCGTTATCTTTGTACAATATTATTTCATCATTCGATACTTTACTGCAACCCGTCAAGCCAATTATCATTCCTATGGCCACTAATAGAATTTTTTGCATTTCTTATCCCCCTTTTCTTTTGTATACCGAGTACACCTTGGCTTAATTATATTATTCTTGATAAATATTTACAACATAAATTATTGAAGTTTTGTGGTTATAATAAAAAACACCAGGACGGAAATTCCGTACCTGGTGCAAAAGTTTTGTTAAATTTACTTGATTCACATACTGACACTCTCAGCTTTATATTTGCATTTATATCCAACGCAAGTAGAACACAGGTGAGCGTACTTATAAACAGGATGTTTTAGTTCTTTGATATCAACTTCTCGAGTACACAAAACATGAAGTTCTTCAGTATTTATAGAAGGTACAGTACATTGATATTTGCAGTTTTTAATTGCCAAATATTCATCATAAATCATAATTTGCAATTCTCCTTTATCAATTTCAAAATGTTTTGGCATATACGATTACTCAAATAAAACTTTTTTATTTCCTCCTTATAGTCATTCAGAAGTTTCTGTCTTCCAATAATTTCAAATTATCATTCTTGGACTACCGAAATTGTTTGCATATAGCATTGTACCATGTTTTTGTTGATATTTCAACATTTTGACCTTGTTTCAAGTCACTTTAAGTAGAATACAAAAAAGCAAGCTATAAGCTTGCTTTCTTCTGGTGCGGATGAGAGGACTTGAACCCCCACGTCGAAGACACTAGATCCTAAGTCTAGCGCGTCTGCCAGTTCCGCCACATCCGCATGTCTCATCGACAAGTTATATATTAACACTTTGATAAATCATTGTCAATCAATTTTTTCAAAAAGACTAGGAATTTTACAAATCCTAGTCTTTTATTATTTCTTCACATACTCACATTGATTTTATTGTTCGTCTTTTGTTGTGTTTATTTTTAATAGTTTAAAGATTTCTACTATTACTAATGGTGCTATTGATAATAGTACTATTTCTTCTATTTGTGTGATTGATAATGTCGCTATTTCAAATATACCATGTAGTCCTGGTATTAGTAAAACTACTAGCATTAGCGCTGATGATATTGCTATGGCACCTAATAAAGTCTTGTTTGTATGGAATCCTATTTTGAATATTGATTCTTTATTTGAACGTAAGTTAAATACATGTACTAATTCTGTAAATGCAAGTACTGTAAATGCCATTGTTTGGGCTTGTAATGCTCTTGCTGGATCTGATTCTAATGTTGCAAAATCCCATCCTGCACCAAATCCAAATGCTAACAATGTAAGTCCACCAACCATTATTCCTTGGTATATAATTCTCCATACCATTCCTTTTGAAAATATATTTTGATTTTTCTTTGCTTTTCTATTCATTATATTCTTTTCAGCTGGATCTACACTAAGTGCAAGTGCTGGTAAACTATCTGTTACTAGGTTTATCCATAATATATGAATTGGTAGCAATGGTTCTATCCATCCAAACATAGTTGCCACAAATAATGTAATAATTTCACCTATATTAGCTGATAATAGGTATGCTACGGCTTTTAATATATTGTCATATATTCTACGTCCTTCTTCAACTGCTGATACTATTGTTGCAAAGTTGTCATCTGTTAATACAACATCTGCTGCCTCTTTGGCTACGTCTGTCCCAACAATTCCCATCGCAGCACCGATATCTGCTGTTTTTAATGCAGGAGCATCGTTTACGCCATCACCAGTCATAGCTACTACTTCACCATGTGATTTCCACGCATTAACAATTCTTACTTTATGTTCCGGTGAAACACGTGCATAAACTGATATATCCTTTACTTGCTTTTCTAATTCTTCTTGTGACATTTCTTGAAGTTCAGCACCTGTTATTGCTTTATCTTCATTACCTAAAATACCAATTTCTCTAGCTATTGCTACAGCTGTTGCTTTATGGTCACCAGTAATCATTACAGGCTTAATACCAGCTGTTTTACATTTTTCAACCGCGTCTTTTACTTCAGGTCTTGCAGGGTCAATCATTCCCACCATACCTATATATATTAAATCATTTTCAATGTTCTTCATTTCTTCTTTTGAAGGCATATGGTTTAATTTTTTATATGCCATTGCAAGTACTCTAAGTGCTCCATCTGCAAATGTATTATTTGCTTTTTGTAATTCTTCTATATATTTATTTTCTAAAGCAACTTCTTGTCCATCAATAAGGATTTTTGTACATTTTGCAAGTAATTCATCAATTCCACCTTTTGTATACACAATATATTCCGAATTGTTCTTGTGTACTGTTGTCATTAACTTTCTATCTGAATCAAATGGAATTTCTTCAACTCTTTGAAATTCTTTATCTAATTCTAGTTTTAAAATGTCACTCTTTATACCTAAGTCTACAAGAGCAGTTTCAGTAGGATCTCCAGTTACTTTAAATCCTGTATTTTCTCTAGTTACTTTTGAATCGTTACAAAGAATCATACAATCAAGTAGCAATTTGTAATGTTCGTCTACATCGTTATATTTTTCTTCTGCTTTGAATGATTTATTGTTGAAGAATACTTTTTCAACTGTCATTTTATTTTGAGTTAATGTACCTGTTTTATCTGAGCAAATTACTGTAGCACTACCTAGTGTTTCTACTGATGGCAATGTACGAATAATTGCGTTTTTCTTAACCATTCTTTGCACACCTATTGATAAAACAATAGTAGATATTGCAGGCAATCCTTCTGGAATTGCTGCAACTGCTAAGCTAACAGCTGTTAAGAACATTTCAAGTGCTTCTCTATGGTATACAAATTTACCTACTAAAAATATTAGTGCACATATAACTAAAGCTGCAGCACCAAGCACTTTTCCAAGTGTTGAAAGTCTTTGTTTTAATGGTGTTTCACTTTCGTCAACATCATCTAACATTTGTGCAATCTTACCTACTTCTGTCTGCATACCAGTTGCAACTACTATACCTTTTCCTCTACCATAAGTAACTAAACTTGATGAAAAAGCACAGTTTGTTCTATCACCAATTCCAACTTTGTCATTTTTTATAGTTTCAGACATTTTTTCAACTGGAACTGATTCGCCAGTCAATGCTGCTTCTTGTATTTTTAAATTAACAGCTTCAACAATTCTCAAATCTGCTGGTACATAATCACCTGTATCTAAAATGACAATATCTCCAGGAACTAATTCTTTTGATGCAATTGTTTCAACTTTACCATCTCTTATAACCTTGCAATGTGGTGCACTAAGTTGTTTTAAAGAATCTAAAGATTTTTGTGCCTTAACCTCTTGTACAACACCGATTATCGCATTTACTACAACAATTAAAAGAATAATCGCAGAGTCAGTAATATCTCCACTTGCAACTGCTGAAACAATTGCAGCAATTATTAAAACAATAATCATAAAATCTGTAAATTGTTCCAAAATCATTTTCCATATAGGTTTACCACTTTTAGACACAATTTCGTTTAAACCATATTGCTCTCTTCTTTTTGAAATATCATCTTTTTTTAATCCGTTTTCAATATCTGCATTAAAATCCTTTTCAACGTCTTTTACTGACAGTGAGTACCACTCTTTCTTTTCCATCAAATATTTCCTCCTCAAAAATTTATTTTCGTTTAGCTAAATCATCAATTGCTTCTTCTAAATTTTCATAAGCTTCTTCTACTTCGCTATAAGTTGCTGCAAGCATTGCTAAAACTTCCTCTGCATCTTCATATGCATTATAAAAGTTAGTATAAGATTTTGAAGTATATTTATCTTCATCTTCAATAATGTCTTTTGCTTCATCTTCAACATATGCTCTTAATTCTTTCTTTAATGCAACTGTTTTCTTTTCTTTTGATTTTACCTTTTCCATATCATCTAAAGCTGAATTTAGTTCTTTTGTTGCTTTATTTATTTTCTTTACGCTGTATGTATGATTGATTGATTTTGCAGTCTTTAGAGCATCCATAAGGATTGCATATGACTCTTGTGTACATTCTGCCTCATCGATAGCTTCTGCATCGTCAATTGCTTCTTCCAAAAGTTCTAATGCCTCAGCAGTAGAATCATCTATATTGTCTAGTACTGCATCATCAAAAATAAAGAAATACATATGTCCGTTATAAGTAACAACCTTTACCATATCATTTGAAGTGCTTATATCATCCAATTCAGCTGATTTAACTTTTGAACCATTTATTATAATAACTGTGTAATCATCTTCATCTTCAAATTCATAATATTCTTTTCTAGAGATTTTAAGGTATTCATCTGTTACACCTGCAATTGTAGAAGCATCTTTTTGCTTTATATTTTCTAATACAACCAAGTAATCTTCTGAATTTATAAAGTACAAGATTATATCATTTTTAGCAGGCCAATTTTCTTCACTTGCCATAATATATGATTTACCACCTTTAGTTGCATCAACATCTCTAACTTTTATACCATATTCATCGTCATCAACTTCAACATTATCATTTATTACAATACCAACATAAACATCTGTTGAGCCTTTTGCTATACAGTATTCAACATTTGAACCATCTAATAACAAAATGATTTCTGCTGCTTCTTCTAAACTATCAATTCCATATAGCAAAATATTTTCATCATCTGGACGAGAATATCCATTTCTTTTATTTGCTAAATATATTTTTTTGTCTGTGATATTGCTTACACTACCTTCAACCTTTTTATATTCACTTGTACATTCAATATCTATAATTTCATCTTTTTTGTCGTTAATCAAAACAGTAACTTTCGAGCCATACATTTCTAAAGCATCTTCTGCTTTAAATTTCAATGTTTTATTTTTCTTAGTTCCAACATCAAAAGTAACTTCTGCATTAGCAAAATTATCATCAAATTCAATTTCTACGACTTCAGCATTTTCAATATAAGTATATCCTAAATATTCAGATATCATCGGTGTTCCTTCGCCATATATTAAACCTTTAGAATTTTCACCAACAATATCACATACTCCTGTTCTAAGAGCATTCCATATTAGTATGGCTATATCGCCACGGTTTGCAGGATCACTCGCTTTAAACTCTCCCATTGTTTCAAATATTTCTAATTTTTCATCAGCATAAACCATATAATTATTTGGCCATGTAAGTGTGCTTTTTGAATTTTCAATAGCTTCTTTATAGCCTAACGCTCTTAAAACCATTGTTGTAGCTTCAGCGTAAGTAACATTGCCATTTGGTTTAAAAGTTCCATCAGTATAGCCGTTTACTATACTTTCATCTGATGCTACTTTTATATAACCATATCCCCAAAAATCACTTAAAACATCCGTAAAACTCAAAAATTTATTTTTAGCACTATCTACATTATCTTCTTTTCCAAGTGCTAATACTATCATCTTAGAAAGTTCAGCTCTTGTAACTTTATTTTCTGGTTTATATACATTTCCCTCATATCCATTTACGATTCCAAAATAAACTAACTTTTCAACAGCATTTTCACACTTTTTACCTTTTATATCAGTCAGCGTTGTAGAGGCAAAAACTGTTGTTGAAAAGCATATAATCATACAAACAAAAAGACATAAAAATTTTTTCATATACTCTCCTCCTATAATTATAAATTTGAATGTCAACGCTTATAAAATTTTCGCACATAATTTTATAAACATTTTAACAATTATAAAATCAAATTCAGACAATAATATTATATATGATTATATAAATTTAACAATCTTTTTTAAGGGAGATTTTTAGACAAAAAAGGCTATTAAAGGTGATTTAAAACGTCTTTTCGAGAATTGCTAAAAGATAAAAAATAGTATAAAAAAAGAGACCTTAATAGGTCTCTTTTTGTGAATAACTATTCAATTAGTTATCTCCAGATAAGTCTCCTGATTTGTCACCAGATAATGCTGGTTCTGCAGCATCTCCAGAAACTTCTGGTAAAACTGCGTCTGTGTCATCATCTTCTGGCCAATCTAAACCTTCGATTACCCAAACAACTTCGTTTTCATCATCATAGATTAAAGCGTCATCTTCTTTGAAGAATGAAGCGTCTACATCTGTTCCTTTAACTGGTTCTTCAACTGTATCGATTTCTCCATCTTCTACGTCAACTACTAATCTTACGAATAGGTAATCATCATATTCATCATGGAATGTATCTTTGAAAGTTTCTGTTCCAGCTGTTGTGAATGCTACTGCACTCTTACCAACTTCTTCAGCTCTATCATCAGCTTCTGTATAGTCTACAGCGTCTTTTTCTAATAGGTAGCTTACTACTGTTGCGTATTCTTCATCATCTTTATCAGTTTTTACTGAGAATAAGATTGCTGCACCTTCTAAGTTCTTTAGGTCTGTTCCTAAATCAGCGTTATCTTCGCTCTTGAATGTGTATGTTTCATCATCAACTGTGATTGTGTAATCACCTAATTTGTTCTTTCTAGCTTCATCAACTAGTCCAACTAGGTCATCTTCTCTTGCTGAGCTATCATCAAATCTTACTACGATCTTAGCAAATTTGAATGTTTCAGCAGCGTCAACGATTACGATAACTTCTTCATCTCTAATGTTATCAACAGCGTCTAAACCTGTTTCAAATTTAGCTGAGAATTCATCATCATCTGTGTCTTTAGTTCCCTTATCATCTACTAATAATGAGATTACTAATACACTTTCATCTACGCTTGTTCCGTTGATCTTTTCGTTCTTGTCATCATATTTTGCGTTTGTAACATGAGCAAGTCTGTATAGACCATTTGCATCGTCTTCATCATAAACGATTTCTGTTTCTTCTGTTACATTGTTTGTTTTTACACCAGCTCTTGCAACGAATTCCATATCTGTGATTTCGTCGTCATCGTTGAATGTAACTGCATATAATGCACCAACAATTTCTTTATCGCTGCTGTACATTGTTTTAGCTAATGTGCAAGATTTAGCGAATTTGTATGTATCGCTTCCGTCTTTGTTTTCAAGACCGATTACATATCTACCAACGCCTTCTTTTTCAACTTCTTCACTTACTACAAAGAATTTAACTTCTTTTGCTTCGTCGTCAATACTTCCGTCGAATTCTACTCTTACTACTCTTCCTAAGAAGTCTCTGATTACTGTTACAACTTCACCTTTCATGTTATCTAATTCATTAGATTTTGCGAAAGATTTTGTTTGTTTTTCATCATCATCATCTGGATCTTCTACATATGTTGCAGCAGCATCCATTAAATATTCTTCTTTACCTAATGTTAATAGGTGGTATTCGTCGCCATTTCCTTCGTACTCTTTAACAACGTATTTTGTTAATTTTCCTTCAGCTGTATCTCTTGATACTACGAAGAATACTTCTTTGTTATCAACTTTAACTTTTGTTAATACGTCACCAACTTCGATATCGTTGATTGTAGCTCTTTCACCATCTTTGATGATTACTTCATAATCATAATCGTCGTTTTCGTATTTTTTACCGTTTAGTTTTACGTATTTTCCATCTTTTTCAGATTTTTCGTAAACCATTGCACTTGTTTCAACTGTTAAAGTTCTTTCAGCAGCGATTTCTTTTCTTTCTACGATACCGTATGCATAGTCATAAGCGTCGCCTGATAATGCATCATAGTCTTCGTCGATTGTTAATTTGTCGCCTTCTACTAGTTTGTCAGAACCTGTAGCTACCATTGTTAATAAAGTTTCATCTTTTTCATTAACTAATACTTCTACTTCTGTTCCTGGTACGAATGTATAGAAGTCTACTCCTTCGTATACATATGTATGACCTTCTAATTCATAATCTTTTTTATCAGCTTTGCTTAATGTTACTTCAACTTCTCCGTCTCCGTTGATGTCGAAATCATCAAATTCAACTGTTCCATATGAATAGTCTGTAAATTTAACGTTTAACATAGCTGTTGTATCAGCATATTGTAAACCGTCTCCTTGGCTTTCACCAATTACATCCCACATTGGAGTTTTTAACATGTTCCATACTAGAACTGCTACGTTTCCTCTGATAGCACCATCATTGTATGATGCGTATGTGATATCTTCTAACATATCTAAATCTTCTGCTTTTGCAATGTAGTTTGTTGGCCATGTGCCTTTTGCTTCAACTACTGATTTGTAACCTAATACTCTTAGAGCCATTGTTGCAGCTTCTGCGTATGTTACGATATCATCTGGTCTAAATGTTCCATCTGGGTAACCCATGATGAATCCATATTCAGATGCTACGTTTACATATCCTGAAGCCCATCCTCCGTTTACGTCAGAGAACTTAGTTGCTCCTTCTGCTAATTTTGCAGCTGGTTCTAATCCAGCAGCTACTACTAATAATTTAGCCATTTCTGCTCTTGATACGTTTTGAGCTGGACGATATGTTCCATCTTCGTATCCGTTTACGATTCCTAGTTCAACTAGTGCTGCAACAGCTGCTTCGTAATCTGTTCCTTCAACATCTTTTAATGATGTTTTAGCGAATGAGAATGAGAACATGCTCATAACCATTGAAATAGCTAGTATTAAAGATAATACTCTTTTCATTTGAAAATCCTCCCTTTATTTTTTTGAAAGAAAAGTATTTTTAATTAAGCCGCCCTTTTCCTTCTTTTTTCTGCTCTCAACGACTTAATTTGAAGATATGATTATGGGACTTTTCCCATTTCCTATCTTTCATTTGAGATTATATATTTATGAAAATAAAAGTCAATCAACTTAAAAAAATGTTTACTATTTTTACATATTTTTTACATTTGAAGTACTTTATGTAAAATCAAATTCACACATTATTAAAATCTCAAAAGAGAGCCACTTTAAGTGACTCTCTTATTTGTTATTATAAAGAGCTTGGTAAAAGTTCTTCTTCTGGCCAATCTAAGCCTTCAATTACCCAAACAACTTTATTTTCGTTATCTACAATTATTCCGTCATCTTTTTCAAAGAATGATGCATCTACGTCTGTTCCTTCAACTTTGTCTTCAACTGTATCGATTTCATTTTCTTCTACATCAACTATTACTCTTACGAAAAGATATTCGTCATAATCTTTGTGGAAAGCATCTTTAAATGTTTCTACTCCACCATTTAAGAATGCAACTGCACTCTTAGTAGCTTCTTCTACTTTGTCTATTGTCATTGTGTAGTCTGTAGCTACTGAATCTAGTAAATAGCTTACTACTGTTGCATATTCTTCATCATCTTTGTCAGTTTTTACTGAGAATATAATTGCTGCGCCTTCTAATGTATTTAATGTACCTACTAAAGTTTCATTGTCTTCTGATCTAAATACATATGTTTCGCCGTCGATTGTTATTGTGTAGTTACCTAATTTATTTTTTCTAGCTTCTTCAACTAATCCAACTAGGTCGTCTTCTCTTGCTGAGCTATCATCAAATCTTACTACGATCTTAGCAAATTTAAATGTTTCAGCAGCATCAACGATTACTAATACTTCTTCATTTCTAATGTTTTCAACAGCGTCTAAACCTGTTTCAAATTTTGCTGAATATGTGTCATCATTGAAGTTTTTGCTTGTTCCGTTATCATCTGATAATAATGATATTACGATTACGCTTTCATCTACGCTTATTCCATTGATTTTTTCGTTTTTGTCATCATATTTTGCATTTTCGATAAATGAAAGTTTGTATTTTCCATTTTCATCTTCGTCATCGTATACGATTTCTGTTACATCTGTTACATAGTTGTTATCAGCTGTTTTATCTAATCCTTCAAAAGAATCTCCTGAAATACCAGCTCTCGCGATTAAAGTGATATTTGTGATTTCTTCATCATCATTAAACTCAACTGCTACTAATGCTCCAATTATTTCTGCATCACTTGCATATAAAGTTTTTGCTAAGTTGCAAGATTTTGCGAATGAATATGTGTCGCTTCCTTCTTTGTTTTCAAGGTCGATTACATATCTACCAACGCCTTCTTTTTCAACTTCTTCACTTACTACAAAGAATTTAACTTCTTTTGCTTCGTCGTCAATACTTCCGTCGAATTCTACTCTTACTACTCTTCCTAAGAAGTCTCTGATTACTGTTACAACTTCACCTTTCATGTTATCTAATTCATTAGATTTTGCGAAAGATTTTGTTTGTTTTTCATCATCATCATCTGGATCTTCTACATATGTTGCAGCTGCATCCATTAAATAATCTTTTTTACCTACTGTTAATACATGATATTCTTCGCCGTTACCTTTATATTCTTTTATAACATATTTTGTTAATTTTCCTTCTTGTTCATCTCTTGATACCATGTAGAATACTTCTTTGTTATCTACTTCTACTTTTGTTAATACGTCACCAACTTCAACGTCACTCATTGTAGCTCTTTTACCATCTTTGATGATTACTTCATAATCATAATCGTCGTCTTCGTATTTAACTTTGTTTAGTTTTACGTATTTTCCGTTTTTTTCTGTTTTTTCATAAATCATTTCGCTTGATACTACTGTTAAAGTTCTTTCGTCAGCGATTTCTTTTCTTTCTACGATACCGTATGCATAGTCATATGCGTCGCCTGATAATGCATCATAGTCTTCGTCGATTGTTAATTTGTCGCCTTCTACTAGTTTGTCAGAACCTGTAGCTACCATTGTTAATAAAGTTTCATCTTTTTCATTAACTAATACTTCTACTTCTGTTCCTGGTACGAATGTGTAGAAATCTACTCCTTCGTATACATATTTTTTAGCATCTAATTCATAATCTTTTTTGTTTGCTTTTGTTAATGTTACTTCGATATCTCCATCTTTGTTTATATCGAAATCAACAAATTCAGCATATGAATATGAGAAATCACGGAATTTAACATTTAACATTATTCTGTCTGCTCTATATTGTAATCCGTCGCCTTGGCTTTCACCTACGATATCCCACATTGGAGTTTTTAACATATTCCATACTAATATTGCTACGTTTCCTCTAATAGCACCATCATTGTATGAATTATATGTGATGTCTTCTAACATATCTAAATCTTCTGCTTTTGCAATGTAGTTTGTTGGCCATGTGCCTTTTGCTTCAACTACTGATTTGTATCCTAATACTCTTAAAGCCATTGTTGCAGCTTCTGCGTATGATACGATATCATCTGGTCTAAATGTTCCATCTGGGTAACCCATGATGAATCCGTATTCAGATGCTACGTTTACGTATCCAGAAGCCCATCCTCCGTTTACGTCAGAGAATTTAGTTGCTCCTTCTGCTAATTTTGCAGCTTGCTCTAATCCAGCAGCTACTACTAATAATTTAGCCATTTCAGCTCTTGATACTGTTTGACCTGGACGATATGTTCCGTCTTCGTATCCGTTTACAATTCCTAATTCTACTAGCGCTTCAACAGCTGATTCATAATCTGTTCCTTCAACGTCTTTTAACTCAACGCCTGCAAATACAGATGTGAAAACGCTCATTATCATTGAAATTGCTAATATTAAAGATAATGTTCTTTTCATTAAAAATTCCTCCTTTAAATTTTGAAAATTATGGTTGGACTGCAAAGTATTGCCACAACCATGTTTCATGCACATTATATAAACTTTTAAGTCAAAGTCAACAAACTTTAAAGAAAGTTTACTCACTTTACAAATTGTTTACATATTTTGTGGTCTTTTTTAATTATTAAGTGAATTTTAAGCATTTTATTAACTAATACCACATTTGTTTTATCTGCATATATCGTGTTAAAAACACAAAAATCCCATCCTAAAACTATTAGGATGGGACTTGTCATTTTATTCATTTATTTTTCCTTTATTTCTTCAAGACCTTCAATTATAAATACAACTTCCTCAGTTTGGTCGATGTAAATACGATCAAATTCATTAAAATCAGAAGCTTTAACCTTGTCATATGTTGTTACCAAAGAAACATTAGTAGCTTCTTTTTCATCAATATCAAATTCAAATTTAATAAATATGTATCCGTTGAAATCATCTTTGAAAGTTTCTTTAAAAGATTCAACTCCTCTAGATTCAAAAAGCACATTTCCTAATTCTGATGCCTGAACATAGTCAGAATAGTTATCTAATAAAATATCGTCAACAGAAACTGAAGATATAAATGTAACCTTAGAATCATTATCGTCTTGCTTCAATCTATAAAAAACAACAGAGTCAACATATTTTTCGATATCATTTTTGCCTTCAAAAGAATACTCAACGCCATCTATTTTTACAGCAAAGTCACCTAACTTATCCTTAGAAACAGATTCTAAAATTCCAGCCTTGTAATATGTTTTAGTAGTGCTTAGTGCATTCCAAATAAGATTAGCAACTTCGCCTCTAATAGCTTCATCATTTTTATTATCATATTCCACATTGCTTAATATCTTCAAACTTTGAGCCTTTTTAATATAATTGTCTGGCCATTCACCTTTTGCTTCAACAGCACTTGTATAACCTAACATTCTAACAACCATTGTAATAGCTTCAGCATACGTTACATTATTATCAGGTGCAAAAGTACCATCGCCATTTCCCTCAATATAATCGTTATCATATGCCACATTTATAAAATCAAAAGCCCAATGATCATTTGAAACATCTGAAAAAATCTCATTATCCTTTTGGTTTTTAACTTGTTCATCTAAATTTCCAGCAAGCACTAATAATTTAGCAATTTCTGCCCTCGTAATCTTTTGATCAGGTCTAAAAGTTTTATCAGAATACCCATTAACTATGCCTTTTGAAATCAAAGCATTTACTGATTTTTCATACTTAGTGCCACTAATATCTTTTAAAGAACTTGTAGCAAACGCAAATGTAGTCAAACTTAATGTCAAAATCAAAAACAAAATCAAAAACTTTTTCATTTCAAACACTCCTTCTTTCGAATAAACTAAATCACTTAGACACCAATTCTCCAAGATTTGTTCCACCAATCAAATGGAAATGAATATGCTTCACCGTTTGACCAGCATCATCGCCACAATTATTCACGATTCTAAAGCCCGACTCATCAATGCCTTTAAGTTTTGCAATCTCCTTTGCAGCCTTAAAAACTTCCTTAACATATTCAAAATCACCATCATCCAAAAGTTCCATCGCACTCGAAAAATGTTTCTTAGGAACAATCAAAATATGCACAGGTGCAACAGGTGCCAAATCCTCAAACGCCACTACAAACTCATTTTCAAAAACAACATTTGCAGGAATTACCTTTTCAATAATCTTACAAAAAATACAATCGTCCATCTCTTCTCCTTCCGTTCCGGGGACGTCCGTTAAATGTCTCATTTTTCCCTTTTACTGGAAATTTTGAGACATTTAACGGACGTCCCTCGTGTTTACTCAAGTACTGCTTTTATTCTTCTGATTCCAGCAGCTACGCCTTCTTCTTTCTTTATTTTAAAGTGTCCCATGTTGCCTGTTCTCTCTACGTGAGGACCACCACATATTTCTTTGCTGAAGTCTCCTATTGTGTACACTTTTACTTTGTCGCCATATTTATTTGCAAATAAACCTGTTGCTCCTGCTGCTTGTGCTTCTTCTAATGTCATTTCTTCGCATGTAACAACTAAGTCTCTTTGTATTTGTTCGTTTACAATATCTTCAACTCGTTGTAGTTCTTCTTTTGTTACTTTTTGTGGATTTGCGAAGTCGAATCTTAGTCTTTCGGCAGTTAAATTTGAGCCTTTTTGCGTTGCATGTTCACCTAAAACAATTTGAAGTGCCTTATGTAACAAGTGAGTTGCTGTGTGGTAAGCTGTTGTTTTTTCACTGTGATCAGCAAGTCCACCTTTAAACTTAGCTTCACTTCCTGCTCTTGATTTTTCTTGATGCTCTTTAAACAACTTTTCAAATTCTTCCATGTCTATTACCATTTCGTTTTCTTTTGCAAGTTCAGCTGTCATCTCAGGTGGGAATCCAAAAGTATCATATAGTCTAAATACAACTGGTCCATCTAATTTATCTTTACCTTCAGCTTTTGCTTTTTGAACATTCTTTGCAAATTCTTTTTCACCATGTTCAAGAGTTTTTAAAAATTTATCTTTTTCTTCAACAATTACATTTATAATTGTCTCTTTGTTTTCAGGAACTTCTGGATACATTTCGCTCATAATATTAACGAAAGTTTCTACAAGCAAATTGATTTGATTTGGATCAAATTCTATTTTTCTCATATGTCTAATTACTCTTCTTAATAATCTTCTTAAAACATATCCTTGTTCTACGTTGCTTGGTCTTACTCCATCAATAATCATAAACATCGATGCTCTTAGATGATCTGCTATAATTCTTGAACTTGAAATATTAGGTGCTTTAGCTAATTCTTCAATTTTAGCAATTACATCAGCAAATAGCTCTGTTTCATATACATTATTTTTTCCTTGTAATAGACCAATTACTCTTTCAAGACCTAACCCTGTATCAACATTTGGAGCTTTTAATGGCTCATATGTACCGTCTTTAGTTTTATTGTATTGCATAAATACATTGTTCCAAATTTCCAAATATTTTCCACAGCTACAAGTTGGATCGCAATGGTCACTACATGCAGGTTTACCTGTATCGAAGAAAATTTCTGTATCTGGTCCACAAGGTCCTGTTTCGCCAGCAGGTCCCCACCAGTTATGTTCTCTTGAACAAAAATAAATTCTTTCCTTTGGTATTCCAGCATTTTCCCAAGCAGTTGCAGCTTCATCATCTCTTGGAATGTCACCCTCTCCTTCAAAAACAGTAACTGAAATTTTATTCATATCAAATCCCAAAACATCTTTTAAGAATTCATAACTCATTGATATAGATTCTTTTTTGAAATAATCGCCAAGTGACCAGTTACCCATCATTTCAAAAAATGTCAAATGTGAAGGATCACCAACAGAATCAATATCACCGGTTCTTATGCATTTTTGATAATCTGTCAATCTTTTGCCTTGAGGATGTGGTTCACCAAGCAAATATGGTACAAGTGGATGCATTCCAGCTGTTGTAAATAATACAGTTGGATCATTTTCCGGCACAACCGGTGCACTCGGAATTGCTTTATGTCCATGAGCCTCAAAAAATTCTATGTACTTTCTTCTTAAATCTATAGCTTTCATCATTCAATCAACCCTTTCTAAGGAAGCATTATACTACATTTTTGCAATCTCCGTCAACACCGGGGACACCAGGGACGTCCGTTAAATGTTTCAAAATTTCCAGCAAAAGTCAAAAATGAGACATTTAACGGACGTCCCTGGTGTGTCGGTTTTCTAGTCTATATATTTGACTTCTTGATATGCCTAACATTCTGCTTATTTCAACTTTACTTATGCCGTATTTTTTATTTAGTAATTTTACAAGTTTTAATTTATCTTGATCTGAAATATATTCTGTTTCTATTTTGTTCTCTATTTTAAAGTCTGTTATTATTCTTTCAGGTACTTTTTTCAAATTATCTCCAAATTCATTATCAACATCAATAAATGTTTCTTCTGTTAATTCATTTTGCTTTATTTCTAAGAGCCAGTCTGCAATATCTCCTATAATTTCATTCAAAAATTCTAAGTTATATCTTCCATTCAAATAGCCATAATACGATGAATAATAATATTCTTCTGCTTTCTCACATATATTGGCTTTCACAGGATTGTTGTGAATATACTTTATACATGCTTTCAGATATGCTATGTCATGTATATTTTCACATCTATATCGATCACGAAAAACAAAACCACATCTATCTAAGTATTTATTATACTTCATCGCATATCGTGTATTCAGCGAATGCATCATTTTAGAAAGATTTTCTATGTCTTCTGCATACAATAACATATGTGCATGATTTGTCATAATACAGTACGCAATAATTTTTATATTATTTTTTTCTGCTGCTTCTGTCATATAATTAAAAAAAATGCATTTTAAATAACTGCTATTAAAAATTTTTTCTTTTCGTATTCCTTGAATCATGACGTGAAAAAATTTTGAATCATAGCATTTTCTAGAAATTCTCATATTGTTTCTCCTTTCAAAATAAAAAAAGAGACAAAGCCATCCAACAATAACTTTATCCCCATAATTAAATATTATTTTATTTTTAAAAAAGAAAAATACAAGTAAAATCGTTCGACAAATTTTGCGTTTTGCGCCCGACACACCGGGGACGTCCGTTAAATGTTTCAAAATTTCCAACAAAAGTCAAAAATGAGACATTTAACGGACGTCCCCGGTGTGTCCCGGTATGTCGGCGGCCGGTGTGTCGGCGGTTGTTGTGTCGGCGGTCGGTGTGTTTGGTTAGAACATTTTTGCTATTTTTTTACCTTTTTTTATCATCTTTTTTTGGAAGTCGTATATGTCGTCACTTGCCATTGTGCCTACCATTCCTCCTAATACGGCTCCTATTACCATTCCTGTCACTAATTTTTTCATTTTGTTTTCTCCTTTCGTTTTTTTATTTTTTTGATTGTTATTATCATTTCTAGTATTCCAACTGCTAGTAAAAATATTCCGAAATATTTTTTTAATTTTTCTGTTTGCATTTGCAAACTCAGTTTTGATCCTATTATTGAGCCGATTATTGCTGGCAGTAATAATTTTTTTCCTATTTTTTTCTCTACGTTTTGGTTTTTGAAGTGTACTATTATTGATACTATTGCTGTGGGTATGAAGAATATTAGGTTTGTTGCTTGTGCTGTGTGTTGTTCTATTTTTATGAGTGTTGTTAATAGTATTATTAGAATTGTTCCGTCCTCCCATTCCTAGTCCTGTTACTATACCTGATATTATCCCTATTATCATTAGTTTCATTTTACCTTCACTTCCCCTTTTGATTTTATTTATTTTATTTGTTTAGTAAGATTTTTAGCGATATGAATATTAAAAACAAGTTGAATATTACATTTAAAATATTTTTGGGAATTTTATTTGTGAGCTGTGCACCTATATATCCTCCTAGCACGCCTCCTATTACAAGTGGTATTATAATTTGCCAATTTAGATAATTTTTTCTTGAATAAAATATTGATGCTATTAACGTTGCTATAAATATTGTAGCTAATGTTGTTCCTCGTGCTTTGTAGTCGTTTACCTTTAATAGTTCTATTAACGCTGGTAATATTATTAAGCCACCACCGTGAGCCAAAAAAACTGCTTACGAATCCTCCCATTATTCCTATCAGATATACCATTTTCTCCACCATTCCATTTTTACTTTTTATATGCAAAAAAGTTTGATACATTTTTAGTATCAAACTTTTTGGTTTTTCCTATTCAATTTTATTTTTGTTTGTTTTTTATTTTTGTTTAATTTTTGTTTTGCATGCATTTTGTTATATTTTATTGTTGTTTGCTTTATTTCAGATTGTTTTTATTTGTTCTAGTTTTCATTCTAATTTTGTTCTAGCTTTATTCTAGCTTTAATTTTATTTTAGTTTTTCTTCTGTTTCGTCAGGTATGTAGTATTTTGTACCTAACATTTTATCTGGCAAGTATTGTTGTTCTACTTCGTGGTTTGGATAGTCATGTGGATATTTGTAGCCGATACCATATCCGAATTCTTCCATTCCTTCTGCTGGAGCGTTTCTTATATGCATTGGTATTGTTCCTGTATCACTATTTTCAACATCGCTTAATGCTTGATTTATTCCAAGGTATGCTGCGTTTGATTTTGGACTTCTTGCTACATATGTTGCAGCATGAGCTAGTATTATTCTTGCTTCTGGCATTCCGATTTGATGAACTGCTTGCATTGCTGATGTTGCTACTACTAACGCATTTGAGTTTGCCATTCCTACATCTTCTGATGCACATATTACAATTCTACGCGCTATGAACATTGGGTCCTCGCCTGCATATAACGCACGTGCTAAATAAAATAAAACTGCATCTGCATCGCCACCTCGCATTGACTTTATAAATGCACTTATATTGTCATAGTGGCTATCTCCATTTTTGTCAAACTGTGCTTTTTTCTTTTGAATACATTCTGATGCAATTTCTTTTGTTATTTTTATTTCGCCATTTGCGTCCATCTCAGTTGTAAGTGCTGCTATTTCTAATGCGTTTAACGCAACTCTAACATCTCCTCCTGAAAGTTCTGAAATGTATTCTAATGCACCATCTTCAATTGTTAATTCGTAATTTCCTAATCCTTTTTCTTTATTTGAAAGTGCATTGTTTAATACTTGCATAATATGCTTTTGTTCAAGTGGCTCTAGTTTAAATAATGTTGAGCGTGACAACAATGCTTTATTCACTGAAAAATATGGATTTTCAGTTGTTGCTCCTATTAAAATTATTGTGCCGTTTTCAACATAAGGAAGTAACGCATCTTGTTGTAACTTATTAAATCTATGAATTTCATCTATGAATAAAACTGTTTTTCCTGATGGATTTATAAATAAATTTTTTGATTCATCTACAACTCTTTTTATGTCTGCGACACCTGCCGAAACAGCATTTAGTTTTTCAAATTTATTTTTTGTAGATTTTGCAATAACTCGAGCTAGTGATGTCTTTCCACATCCTGGTGGTCCCCATAAGATAATACTTGATAATCTATCTGCTTTAATCAATCTATATAACATTTTGTCTTTAGATAAAATGTGTTCTTGTCCTACGTATTCTTCAATCGTGTCTGGGCACATTCTATATGCTAAAGGCATACTATTATCACTCATAAAAATCTCCTTTTATTGTTTTGTAAAATATATCAATGCTTTCTTTATAATTTCTTCTACTGTCAAACTTGTGCAATCAATTGACGACACTGCTTTTGTTGCATCTTTTACTGGATATCCTAAAACTTGCAAAGCCGAAATCGCTTCGTGCATACTATCATCTTTTGCAAGTACTGTTTGTATTTCAAAGTCATTTTCTGCTGCAATAGTTTCTTCTGTTTTCAACTTGTCTTTTAATTCTAAAATAATTCTTTGTGCTGATTTTGAACCAATGCCTGGAAGCTTTGTTAATGCTTTTATATCATTTGAAATAACTGCAAGTGCAAAGGCTGATGGCGTTATGTTTGATAAGATAGCAATTGCTGATTTTGCACCAACACCACTTACACTTATAAGCAATTCAAACATTCTTAGTTCTTCTAAATTGTAAAAACCATATAAACTAATATTGTCTTCTCTAACATGATAATGTGTAAAAATTTTCACTACTGAATTAAGCTCTCCTAATTTTTGAATTGTATTTCCTGACATGAAAATTTTATATCCTATTCCGTTTGCTTCAACAACTATATAATCACTTGATTTTATTTCTAACGTTCCTTTTATATATGCGTACATATTTTTTCTCCTTTGATTTTTCTTCTTCAATAAGTGTACATCTGTTCGCTAAATTAGTCAAGTAAATACTAAAAATGACTCACTAATATAAACGAAAATATACGTCTACATTAGTGAGTCTATTATTTTTATTCTTATGATTGAGCTATTTTTTCTGGTTCATCATATGTTACTCCAAATGTATCAACAGTAACTTTTTCTATTACTGGTGGATTAACAGGTCTATCTACTTTTCCCATAACTTCAATATAATCTTCAATTGATTCTATTGAGTTAAAGTTGATTTCTTCTTCTCTTAGTAGTACTTCTGTATTTACAATTTCATCTACAACATCCATACCTTCTAAAACTTTTCCGAAAGCTGCATAATTTCCATCTAAATATGTTGAATCTGTTGTTACGATGAAAAATTGTGAACCTGCTGAATTATTTTCTTGGCTTCTTGCCATTGAAAGAATTCCTCTTGTATGTGATAAATTATTTTCAATACCGTTTGCTGAAAATTCACCAACTACCCCGTAATCTGGTCCACCAGTACCGTTTCCTAAAGGATCTCCACCTTGTGCCATAAATCCTGGAATTGTTCTGTGGAATACAAGTCCATCATACACGCCTTTATTTATTAAAGAAATAAAATTTTCTACTGATTCAGGTGCTGTCTTTGGATATAATTCCATTGTAATTGTTCCTAGGTCTTTCATTACCATTGTTACTACTGGATTTTTTTCTATATTAGCATATTTATTAGCATCAGCTTTTGCATTAGCCATAGCTACTTCTTCTGTAACTAATTCTTCTGCTGGTGTTGGTTCTAGTTCTTTAGGTTGAACTGTAACTTCTGATACTTTTTGTTCTTCGCCACTTTCTAAATTTTCGTTCATATTACTTTCATCTCCCGAATTATTTATTTCTAAATTTATAGGTGGTTCTTTTAGTTCATCCTTTGATGAATTATTGCAACCAACTAATACTGTTGACATTGCCAATACTAGACAAATTGTCATAATGCTTTTTTTCATTTGATCATCCCTTTCTTTTAATTGAACAACTCTAGTTTATTTTATATACCCATTTGAGTCAATATAATTTTTTTGATTTTTCTAGGCTAGATAATAATTATCCCACAGTATAACTAGAGGTTCTTCTTAATACAATAAAAGTGTCGCTAGCTATTTTGCTCTACGACACTTTTTCTTTACTCCTCTGATTGGTTCATTTCTTTCAATATTTCTAATTGAGATATTAACAATGCTTCCATCTTCGCTTTATATACGTCAAATTGTTTTTTTGTTTCTCCGTATTGGATTTCTTTTTCCATGATTTGTTTCTTTATCTCATCAACAGATTTACTAGCATTTATCTCAGCTTGTTTTAAAATATTATCTGCTTCTGCTTTAGCGTTTTGTTTTACAGTTTCAGCTGTACCTTGAGCTACGACTAAAGCATTTTGCAAAGTTTCTTCGATTGATTTGTAATGTTGTATTCCTTGGTTCAACATTGCAATCTTATCTTTATACTCTATATTTTCTTTATATAATTGTTCATAATCTTTTAATAAAGATGTCATAAATTCATGCACTTCATTTGTGCTATATCCATTTACAACTTGCTTACTAAAAGTTTTGTTTTCAATTTCTAATGGAGTTAACATTTATTTTCCTCCTATTCTTTTATTACTATTTATTTTTAAAATTCACGAACAAATTTATTTGATCCATGATACTGATAATTTATTCTTTATATCTTCTTTCATCACTTCGTTTGTGATTTCGTAGTTGAAGGGTGCAACAAGAAATATAGCATTTGATATCTTTTGCATATTTCCATCTAATGCATAGGCTGCTCCACTTACGAAGTCTATTATTCTTCTTGCTACGTCTTTATTAACGTATTCAAGATTAAGAATTACTGATTTCTTTTCTTTTAAATGCTCACAAATTTCTTCAGATTGTTCAAATGTGCTTGGTTGAGATATAACAACTTTCACTTGTTGCATTCCTGGCATACCTACAACTTTGCTCTTCTTTCCTGGAAAAATTGGATTTGCATTTTGCTCTTTATCATCTAAATATGATACATTTGACGCTGGCTCTTCAGTCTCAAATCCATCATATGGTTCTTCTAACTCTGGATCAACACCTATCATTTCCCAAAACTTATTCATAAATTTATTTCCCACAAGAATACCTCCTCAAAACATACTTTTCATCTTTTGTATAACCATATTTTATTTATATAACTAGTGGATGTCAAATGAAAACAATAATTGTAATTTTTTTTTAACATCGTTGTAATTGAAATGTAACATTTTATTTTTCTTTTTCAACCATTAACACTTCATCGTACATCTTTATCGTTTTTCTATTTTCAATTAAAGACTCATCCACTCCCATTTGCAATAATTCTGAATCTTTATAATTATCAATTATTACAAATTCATCTGTTTCTTTTAATATTTTTACAAACACATTTTCTTCACTATAAGCTTTTTTTATCGTCACTGTTGGTATCTTTATCGTTTGACTAGTAGGTTGAATTTGAGTTTGTACATTTTCATCTCCTGAAATAGTTCTTGCAGTACTTAAATCATCAAGAGTTTTTTCTGGTTCAGATAACAGGTATTCTTCTCCACTAAGTGTAACTTGTATTTCTGTATCAAATAAAACTTCTTTATTTACTTTTAGTCCTGTAGAACGCCACCAAACAACATCTAAACTTATTTTTCTATATTTAGTTAATTCTTCAACATTTGAAGTTATTTTGAACACTATCAATGTCGCGTCTTCTTCATTTGAAATATATTCAATTTGTGCTGGTATTAAAGAATCATCAATATTTGAAAATCTTAAATACACTGTATCGTTTAGCATCGCATTTTTAGCATCTTCTGATTTCATTGAAACTGCTATGTAGCATTTAAAATTGTCTATAATCTTAATGTTTTTTGTGTTAGATGGAATTACTTGATCTAGCGACAATTTCAATTCCGATAATTTTTCACTAGTTAATAATGAAATACCATCATATGTTAAAATGTTTTCAAACCCATCTACACGATATGAAACAAGTCCTGACTTAGGTGCTATCAATGATTTTTCAGCATCGTTTAATTGCTTTTCGTATTTTGTTCTTTCTTCCATTAAGCTTTTTAATTCAGAACCTGCCGGACTAAGTTCGCCAACAATTTTTGCTTTTTTATAAATTTTGTCGTTCAAGGCTTTTTTGTTTTCTTTTATAGAATCCAAATTTGTGCTGTTTTTTAATTGAGAATATATATTATTTTCTATCTCGTTTTCTATTACTTTTACATCGTTAGTAAATATGGTTTGCTGGCTTTCTTTTGCCTTTTCTATTTTTTCATTTAATTTATTTATTTTTTCCATCAGTTGTTCTTCTGACTTTGATACATAATTTAGTATAGCCGAACCTTTTGAAACTCTAGTTGCATCTTCAACTTCAGATTTTGCAATTCCTTCATAGTTTGAAAGATCTATTAAGTCTTCATCACGAATGATGTATCCTATAACTTCCTCATAATTTATAAGTTCACCTTTTTTTATAAGAACTGTGTTAACCGGTGTTTCAAAAAGTCTAACTATAGAAATAATAAAATAGATAGCGAAAAAGATAGCAATATAAAACAAAACTAATCTTTTTCTATTAACTTTCATCTTTTGTTTTGCCATAGCTTATCCTCCGTTTATTTTATTTTGTTACTTCTTCCACTATCTTATCTGCTATTTCATTTAATGGATACCAGTTTATTTGCTTTTCAGCCTTAAACCAAGTAAGCTGTCTTTTAGCATATCTTCTTGTTTCCATTTTTAATTTTTCTATCATTTCATCATAAGTAGCGTTACCATTTATGTATTCAATTACTTCTTTATATCCTAAACCTTGAATTGCTGTTGAAGAAATATTATATTTACCAATTACGTTTTTAACCTCTTCTAACAATCCCTCTTCAAACATCTTGTCTACTCTAACATTTATTCTATTATATAATTCTTCTCGAGGCGTATCAATACCATAAACTCTGTAATCATACTTAACTTCTTTTCGTGATTCTATATCTAACTGAGTTTTAGTTTTACCTGTTAATTTGAAAATTTCTAAAGCTCTAATAACTCTTCGGATATTATTCATGTCTATCGTATCTGCTGCATCTGGATCAATTTTTTTCAATTCATCATGTAAAAAAGCTGGACCTTTTTCTTCTGCTAAAGCTGCCATTTGTTTTCTAAACTCTATGTCTTCTCCAACTTCTGCAAATTCAATACCGTTTATTAACGTACTAACATACAATCCTGTGCCACCAACGATTACAGGAATTTTTCCTTTAGCAAGAATTTCTTCAATAGCCTTTTCTGCAAGCTCTTTATATTTTGTAACATTAAAAACTTCATCTGGATTTACTATATCTATTAAGTAATGTTTAATACCCTCAGCCTCTTCTTTTGTTACTTTTGCTGTACCAATATCCATTTCTCTATAAACTTGCATAGAATCAGCAGAAATAATTTCACCATTTATTCTTTTGGCAACATTTATTGAAGCTGATGTTTTACCTGATGCAGTTGGTCCTACGATTACTATTACTTTAGATTTCAAATAAATCTTACCTCCTACTAAATTTCTTTTCTATTTCTGTTTTTGTAAGTCTCATAGCTGTTGGTCTTCCATGTGGACAAGTAAATGGATTTTCTAATAACATAAGTTGATCCATTAAACCTCTTATTTCTCTTTCGTCCAATTTCATGTTTGCTTTAACGGCTGCTTTGCATGCAACTGTTGAAATAAATTTTTCTTCGATGTCTTGTGCATTAGTTCTGTTTGTTATATCTATACCATCTATAATATCCATGAATAAATCTTTTGTATTCATTTCAAAACATATTGTTGGTACGCCGTTTATTTTTATTGTGTTGTCGCCAAATTCTTCGATAGCAAATCCTGCTTGTTCAAATAAATCAATATGTTCACGTATTGCATGCATATCTCTTTTTGAAACCTCTAAAATATCTGGCAATAACAACATTTGAATTTCTTTACCACCTGCACGATAGAAGTTTTCTTTTACTTTTTCATATAAAACTCTTTCATGTGCAGCGTGTTGATCTAATATATATATATCATCGTCTATTTCCAATAATATGTATGTATTAAATGCAACTCCTAAAATTTTATAATCAGGTACTGGTGCTTTGTCTTGATTTACTTGTGCAAATAAACTTCTTACTTGACCTTCATTTTCTGTTTGTTCTTCTTTGGGTACTATTTCTTCGTTTTCATCTGCAACCATATCTTTTACATTTAATTCGTTCATTACAGCCATATCACTTATGGATGTTATATTATTTACTCGAACATTAGTCACATCAGTATCGCCTAGATCTACTGCTTCTGCAAGTGGTTTTGTAGTTACAGTTGAGTCTGGTGTTGAATTTAGCTTTTGTATTATTGAGTCATTTGCTTTGTTTGATTTTGCAACTTCTATAACGTACTCATTTGTATTTAAAGTCTTTTCGTTTACCTTGTTTTCTTGTCTTCCTTTGAATAAATCAAATAGAGTCTTTTTAACTGGGGCTGATGTTTCTGACGAATCGAATTTTCCCATTATAGCATCATGTGCTGAAACTCCAGTTGTTTCATTGTTTACAGGCTTCATTTCTTCAATTACCGAAGATGTCGTTGATGTAGCATATTCGTTACCTACTGTTTCATTTCTAGTTAAATCTACACCTAATAATGTATTCTTTATAGCATAATGTATAGCTTTAAATACTTTTCCCTCTTCCGAAAATCTTACTTCTAGTTTAGCAGGATGTACATTAACATCAACAAGTTCATTTGGCATTTTTATATCTAATATGCAAAATCCAAATTTTCCATGTGGTATCATAGTTCTATATGCTTCATCAGCTGCTGCAGTCAATGTTTTATCTTTTATAAATCTACCGTTAACGTAAAACATTTGGTTTGATCTATTAGAACGAGCTATTTCAGGTTTTCCAACTACTCCACCAACTCTAATTCCTTCATATTCATATTCAACATTCGCTAAGTTTTGTGCTATATCTTTTCCAAAGACGTTATATACTACATCTGTCATACTTCCGTTTCCACTTGTTTGTAGTACTTCTTTTTTATTATTGATAAGTTTAAATGCAATATTAGGATTAACAAGTGCTATTCTTTCGACAGCTGTTTCTATATATCCTCCTTCTGTAAAATCTTTTTTCAAAAATTTATATCTTACAGGAGTGTTGTAAAATAATTCTCTAATAGTTATTGTAGTTCCATAAGGTGCACCACATTCTTCCTTTGATAGAATATTGCCACCTTCTACTATAAGCTTTGTTCCCATTTCTTCGTCTTTAGTTCTAGTTACCAATTCAACTTTTGCGATTGCAGCAATACTTGCTAATGCTTCACCTCTAAAACCCATTGTTGAAACTCTAATAAGATCTGACGCTTTTCTTATTTTACTTGTAGCATGTCTTTCAAAAGCAATTTCAACATCATCTCTCGCAATTCCTTTTCCATTATCAGTAATTCTTATATATGTAATACCACCATTTTGTATTTCCACTGATACTGAAGTTGCTCCTGCATCTAAAGAGTTTTCTACTAATTCTTTTACAACATTAGCAGGTCTTTCTATAACTTCACCAGCTGCTATTTGATTTATAGTTAATTCATCTAACAAAACTATGTTACCCATCTATTTTCCTCCTTTGTATCTCAATTCTTTTATAATCTATAACTTTGTTTTTAATTTCACAAGTGTATTTAATGCTTCAATTGGTGTAAGTTCATTTATATTTATCTTATCAATTTCACTCGCAATCTCGCCTAGTTTGTAATTAAATAAATCGAATTGACTTTGCATTGCATAAGCTTTCTTTGGCTCTTTTGTTGCTTTACTATTTACAAAATTATTTTCTTTTAATGTTTTCATAATTTCATTTGCTCTACTCGTTACATTTATAGGAATTCCAGCAAGTTTAGCTACATGTACACCGTAACTTTCATCTGCACCACCACGTATGATTTTTCTTAAGAAAATTACATCTTCGCCTTTTTCTTTTACTGCTATACAATAATTTTTCACACCATCTATTTTGTTTTCCAATTCTGTTAGTTCATGATAATGGGTTGCAAATAAAGTTCTTGCACCTATTTTGTCTTTGTCTGCAATATGTTCAACTACTGCCCACGCGATTGAAAGACCATCGAATGTTGACGTGCCTCTTCCTATTTCATCTAGTATTAGTAAACTTTTCTTTGTGGCATTTGAAATAATGTTAGCTACTTCATTCATCTCTACCATAAATGTTGATTGACCTGATGCTAAATCATCTGACGCACCAACTCTTGTAAAGATTCTATCGACAACACCTATTTTCGCATAATCTGCTGGAACAAAACTACCTATTTGAGCCATTAAAGCTATTAACGCAACTTGACGCATATAAGTTGATTTACCAGCCATATTAGGTCCTGTAATTATATTTACTCTGTCTTCCCTTTCATTCAATGTAGTATCATTTGGTACAAACATACCACTAGAAATCAATTGTTCTACTACTGGATGTCTTCCTTCTTTTATTATAATATCATCTGAATCATCTATTTCTGGTTTTTTATAATTATTCTTCTCTGCAACTTCTGCTAATGAACAAAGTACATCAATATTTGCTACTGCACTACTTGATTGTTGAAGTCTTCTTATTTGAAGTGCAATCTCTTCTCTTATTTTTACAAATATTTCGTATTCAAGATTTATAACTTTATCCTCTGCACCTAAGATTGTGCTTTCAATTTCTTTTAATTCATTAGTGATATATCTTTCACCAGTTGTTAAAGTTTGCTTTCTAATATATCTATCTGGTACTAAATTAACATTTGATTTTGAAACTTCTATGTAGTATCCAAAAACTTTATTGAAACCTACTTTTAGGTTTTTAATTCCTGTTTCTTCTTTTTCCTTAGCTTCTAACTGAATTACCCAGTTTTTTCCCTCAGTAGATGCTGTTCTTAGTCGTTTTACTTCCTCGTTATAATCAAGCTTAATTATTCCACCTTCTTTAACACTAACAGGAGGTTCTTCAACGATTGCATCGCCTATAAGTTTTGCCACATCAGTAAGTTCGTCTAAACTTTCATATATTTCTTTCAACATTAGTGATTTTGAATCTTGTAATACTTTTTTCAAAGCTGGTAGTTGTAAAAGCGAATTCTTTAATGCAATCATATCTTTAGCATTTATAGTTCCGTATGCGATTTTTCCAGTCAATCTTTCTATATCGTAAACTTTTTTTAATATTTCGCTTAAATCACCTCTACGCATTGCAGATGATTTTAATTCTTCCACGCCTTCAAGTCTTGCCTTAATTTCATCTATATTTGTAAGTGGTTTTTCTATCCATTTTCTTAGAAGTCTTCCACCCATCGACGTCGATGTTTTATCTAAAACCCAAAGCAACGTTCCTTTCTTACTTCTGTCTCTGATAGTTTCTGTCAATTCCAGATTTCTTCTTGCTATAGAATCTAGTACCATATATTTACTTGTACTGTAATATTCTATATTTGAAATATGCTTCATATCTATTTTTTGAGTTTCTTTTATGTAAGAGAAAAGCATCTTTGAAGCTTCTCTTGCATACGGCATTTTTTCTAATTTTTCATAACCAGGAATACTTAAATCTTCTGTTTCTTTTGAATTCATAGTTATGTATGTTTTCATTTTTTGATTTATTTCGTTTATCTCATTAGCACTCGCAAATAATTCTGGATTAACAACAAGTTCTGCAGGGTTAAATTTTACAAGCTCATTTAAAAGTTTGGAAAAGTTATTACCTTCAACGATTTCTGTAGTTCCAAATTCACCTGTTGAAACGTCTGAATATGCTAGTCCATAATAAGTTCCAAGCTTATAAACTGACACAATATAATTGTTCTTTTTTTCATCTAATATATTTGACTCTACAACCGTTCCTGGAGTGATAACTCTTACTACATCTCTTTTTACAATTCCTTTTGCTGTTGCAGGATCTTCAAGTTGTTCTCCAATAGCAACTTTATGACCTGCAGCAACTAATTTAGCTATGTAATTTTGTACACTATGATAAGGTACACCACACATTGGTGCTCTTTCTTCAAGTCCACAATCTTTTCCCGTAAGTGTTATTTCAAGTTCTTTTGATGCAACTATTGCATCATCAAAAAACATTTCATAAAAATCTCCAAGTCTATATAAAAGTATGCAATCTTTATACTCATTTTTTACATCCATATATTGCTTCATCATAGGTGTCAAACCTTCCATTAAACTCACATCCTTCTCTAGCCGATTTTATCATTTAAGATGCTATTTTTCAAGCATTAACTAGGCTGTTAATGTTGAAATTTGTAAATAAAAAAAGTAGACAATTTCTCGTCTACTTTCAAATAATTTCTATGCTATTTATTATTTTGTTTTTTATTTTTTGCTTTATCATTTGCTGAATTTTCATTAGAATTTTTATTTTCTTTCTTTATAATATCTTTACATTTTATTTTATATTTTTCATCCGAACCAACTAATGTATATTCAATAATTGATCCTTTTGTAATACCCCATTTTGTACTAAATTTTTCAGAAACTTCTGCGACCAAATCTTCTGCTTCTTCTTTCTTCTTCATATGAATATTTAAGCTAATTAGAGAGCCTCTAAGTTCTGCTTTTGCTAGAACATTTTCGTCTTTTGATGCAGAAACTTTTGAATGTAAATTTCCATTTTCATCTCTTGTTAAATTCAAAGATTTATTTCCTGTTGCATGTAAAATTTTATCATCATACATTGCATATGTTCCTCTGCCTTCTCCTCCATAATTACCATCTTTATCTGGATAATTAGAAATAGAAGTAGAAATCTTGTGAATTTTACCAGATGAAAAAGTTATATTACCTTGTTCTTCTATTCTAGCTTTTGGTTCTAATGAAGAATACAATATAATATCTTTTTCTTCTTCTGTTGGTCCAACATAATCTTTAATTTCATCAAATTCAGGATTTAAATCATCTACCGTTATGTATGTTTTTTCTGTTTCATTTATTTGCAAATGTGTACCAAATGCTTTCAATTTATCTTCTATTTCATTTTCAGTTTTTTGTTTATCAACCGTATAAATAACTTTGCTCTTTACAATTTCTTTTTTTACAGTATCTGGTACTAAAGGATTTAGCTTTATTGCACCTATTTCAAATCTTTTACGCATTTCAGCTTCATCTAATGATCTTTCTATAGTTTTTCTAAGCAAACAATTGTCTTCACCGTAATATGTTATTTCTTTTATTTTAGGTTCATGTTCATTTTCAGCATAAGCTTCTTCAGTAGGATAAAAATTTCTAACCTGCTCTTTTAACTCATTATTAGCATCTCTTTTTTGTTCTATAACTTCAATCGAAGTAAATGCCTCGGTTTTAGCTGTAGTACTAATCTTTCTAACTATACGCTCTATCTTCATATTATCTTTTTCATCAGATAAAGTTTTCTCCTGTGTAATTAGTCTTCCCATAGGATCTATATAACTAATTACATTTCCTTTTACTTTTGGATTGCTTTTTGTTCCATACTTAAAACCAGCTATTGTATCTTTTAAAAATCTCATAAACCTTGAACCTTCGTATATTGCTAAGGCTTCTGAAGACTCTAACGTTTTATCATAATCTCCTGCAGGCATATATGTGTTACTCAAAATTATCCCTCCGAATCTTTTGTATTTTGACCATACATAAATTTTATATTTTTTAATATCAAGTGTCAATGAAAAAAAGAGGTAATATAAAATAAATATAAAAAAGTACCGAGAGTATTTTCTCGGTACTTTTTTTATTTTTTATTAAACTTTAACTAGTTTTTAAAACTATGCAAGTTCAACTGTAGCGCCAGCTTCTTCTAATTTAGCTTTCATAGCATCAGCATCAGCTTTTGGTGCATTTTCTTTTAATGTCTTAGGAGCTCCGTCAACTAATTCTTTAGCTTCTTTTAATCCTAATCCTGTGATTTCTCTAACAACTTTGATTACATTGATTTTGTTAGCTCCAGCGTCTTTTAATACAACGTTGAATTCTGTTTTTTCTTCAGCTGCTGCTCCAGCTGCTGCTCCTGGCATAGCTACAACAGCTGCTGCTGCTGCAGATACTCCAAATTTGTCTTCAATTGCTTTTACTAAATCAGCTAATTCTAAAACTGTAAGTTTTTCGATTTCAGCTACTAAACTTTCGATTTTTTCCATTTTAAATTTCTCCTTTTCTTATTTTATTTACCGTTCTACGGTCATTTTATTTTAGATGACATATATCATCTTATGCTTGTTCTTGTTTTTCTCTAGCTTGATCAAGAACAACTGCAAGATTTCTAATGTTAGCAAGCAATACTGTAGCAAGTTGAGTAAGTAACATTTCTTTTGAAGGTAATTTAGCAATCTTAATTACTTCTTCAGCACTTATTACTTTACCATCCATGATACCAGCTTTGATATTATAAAAATCTTTTCCGTTTGAATAATCATATAGAACTTTTGAAGGTCCTACATAGTCATCATAACTAAATAATACAGCTGTTGGTCCTTCTAAATATTCAGAAATTCCTTCTACTTCTGTACCTTTTACAGCGAATCTTAATGTTGAGTTTTTAGCTACAACGTATTCACAATCTGATTTTCTTAAATCAGCTCTGATTTTTGTAATGTCTTCTACATTGATTCCTCTGTAATCTGCTAATATAACTAATTTTGATTTCTCAAATTTTTCTTTAAGTACTTCTGCATCGCTTTGTTTTTTAGCTAATACTTTTGCGTTTGGCATTACTACACCTCCTCCTTATTTCTTAGTTTATAGTAAGTGTGTAAAAAAACTGACATCTACCAAGGCAGATGTCAGTTTAATCCGATCATTTTACCTCGGTAGGATTTACTTTTTTACCTACTGTCTTTGGTCTATATATAATTAAGCTTTAATTTGAACTCCAGGTCCCATTGTGCTAGAAACTGAAATACCTTTTAGGTATTGTCCTTTAGCAGCTGCTGGTTTAGCTTTAACTATAGCATCTAATAATGCATTATAGTTTTCAACTAATTTGTCAGTTCCGAAAGATAATTTACCGATTGGGCAGTGAATAATGTTGTTTTTGTCCAATCTATATTCAATCTTACCTGCTTTAATTTCTTTAACAGCTTTTGTTACATCCATAGTAACTGTACCTGATTTTGGGTTTGGCATTAAACCTTTTGGTCCTAATACTTTACCTAATCTACCAATAACACCCATCATATCTGGTGTTGCAACGATTACATCATAATCAAACCAGTTTTCTTTTTCTATTCTTGGTATTAAGTCTTCAGCACCAACAAAATCTGCTCCTGCAGCTTCTGCTTCTTTTGCTTTTTCACCTTTTGCGAAAACTAAAACTCTTTGAGTTTTACCAGTTCCGTGTGGTAATACTATAACACCTCTAACTTGTTGATCTGCATGTTTAGAATCAACACCTAGTTTAAAGTGTGCTTCTACTGTTTCATCAAATTTTGCTTTTGGCATTTTTTCGATTAGTTCAAATGCAGCTTGTGGCTCATAAGATGCGCCTTTTTCAATAAGCTTTAAGCTTTCTTGATATCTCTTTCCTCTTTTCATTTTTACCTCCTGTGGTTTTAACGAAGTTTTTAAACTTCTCCCATAAAATAATAATTTGTGTTGTAATTAGTCTTCTACAACTATTCCCATGCTTCTTGCTGTACCTTTTACCATGCTAATAGCAGCTTCAAGGCTAGCAGCGTTAAGATCTTGCATTTTTGTTTTTGCAATCTCTTCAGCAGTTGCAGCTGATATTTTTGCTACTTTATCTCTATTTGGTTTTGCTGAACCTTTTTCGATTTTTGCAGCTTTTAATAATAAGTCAGCAACTGGTGGAACTTTTGTAATGAATGTAAAAGATTTATCTTGATATACTGTGATAACTACTGGTATTGTCATACCTGGTTGGTTAGCTGTTCTATCGTTGAATTCTTTTACGAATTGCATAATATTAACACCACTTGAACCTAATGCTGGTCCTACTGGTGGAGCTGGAGTAGCTTTACCAGCTGGGATTTGCAATTTTATAATGTTTGATACTTTCTTTTCTGCCATTTCTTACACCTCCTATATTACATTTTCTGTATTTGTGAAAATTCTAGTTCTACAGGAGTTTCTCTTCCAAACATAGATACTAAAACTTTTACTTTCTCTTTTTCTAAGTTAATTTCTTGAACTACGCCAACGAAGCTTTCTAAAGGACCAGCAACAACTTGTACTGTGTCGCCAACTTCAAAGTCAACTTCTACTGGAACTTTTTCAAATCCCATATTGCGTATTTCTTCATTTGTTAATGGAACTGGCTTTCCTCCTGCTCCAACGAAACCTGTAACGCCTCTTACATTTCTAACGATGTACCATGTTTCTTCTGTTAGAATCATCTTTATTAGTACATATCCTGGGAAAACTTTCTTTAAAGTTGTTTTCCTTTTGTCGTCTTTTATTTCGATTTGTTCTTCAAGAGGAACGATAATTTCTTGTACAAGATGTTGCATATTTCTATTTTCAACAGCTTTTTCCAAAGTGTCTTTTACTTTGTTTTCATAACCTGAATATGTGTGAACCACATACCATTTTGCTACTTCTGTATTATCTGTATTATCTTGAGGCATGGTATTCCTCCTTTTCTATACTATTTAACTTAGTCTTGCTTATTCAGCGTGTTCGCCAGATACTGTCGATAAAACTTCACCTGAATTTTCTCCTGAAGCTTCACCACTTAGTAAAGAATTTATAATATCATTTAAATCTCCACTAGCATCGCCACTCAAAAGATTTTCAAGTTGATTATCACCTGTTCCCAAAACAGCATTATAATATTTATCACTTATGAAATCAAATATAAGATTTAAAACAACTAATATTACTGTGATTAGCAATACAAAAGCTATTGTAACAGCAGTACTTTTAGCTGTTTGTTTTGCTGATGGCCAAATAACTTTTTTTAGTTCTGACTTCATTGTAATATCAGCAACACTTGGTGATTTTTTATCTTTATTTTGCATAATCGCTTCACACCTTTTTAACTATATTTTTATTTTGTTTCTTTGTGTTCTGTATGCTTTTTACAGAATTTACAATACTTTTTCATTTCGATTCTATCTGGATCGTTCTTTTTGTTCTTCTTTGTATCGTAATTTCTTTGTTTACATTCTGTGCATGCTAATGTAATTTTATCTCTCATCACATTCTACCCCTTCCGCTACTTAGTACGCATATTTCTTCAAAAAAAAAGAACCTTCTGCGGTTTGCTAGCTCATTCTACCATGGTATCCTCTATTTGTCAATAATTTTAACAAATATTTTAGCTAGTAAACCGCTACATATGTTCTTTTCTTAAAACTTATATAAATTTATTGCATCTTCTGCCATCTTTTTCACTGAATATCCTTCCATTACAACACTTCTGTTGTATTTTCCCATCTCATCAGTATTTTCTGCCAAAATTTGTAATATGTCTTTTTTTAATGTCTGTCCATCTATTTCTTTTAAACCTCTACAAGTAAAGTTCGTTGATATTGCTAATTCTATATCTTCTTTTCTAAATATTCCTTGATATCCCTGGCCATACTCCGGATTGCCTGCTAGTATAACCGGTAATTCGGTTGCCATGGCTTCTAACGCTGCTCTACTAACTCCTACAAACGCATCTGCTGTATTCAAAAGTTTTTCAACGTCTGTTCTTGCACCTGTAAATATAACATTTTTATAGCACTGTGCTTTTTGCTTTAATTCTTCGCTATAGTTTCCAGCTCCTACTATTATTATATCAAGTCCCTCTTTTACTTCTTTTTCTAATTGGCTTGAAATATCAATCAAAGTTTCTGCTACTTTTGACGATTCTTTATCTAGTCTACTTATATGAATTATTCTTTTTCTATTTTTTTCAATTTTTATTCCTAGGTCTTCAGTAATTTCTTTCTTTTTAAAAGTATCTAAATTTATTCCGTTTACAGTTTCTTTAACATTTTCAGGATTTAACTTGTATTCTCGTATAGCGTGATTGCGAATGTCTTCGCTAACTGCTAGTGTCTTTTCGCCCCAATTTGTAAGCTTCTTTAAAATGAAGTTTACTCTATATATTCCGTGAATTGTAGTTACAAAATGAATTTTTAGTTTTTTGCATATATACCCACATATAACGCCTGGTATTCTAGCATGAGCATGAACTACATCTATGTTTTTTTCTATTATTGCTTTTTTTATTATTTTAGCAGATGAAATTACATGTGAAGGTTTCTTGTCTTTAAGCGGTGCGTATATATGAGTTATACCACTTTCTTGTAACTTTGGCACAAAATTGCCACCTGCTGAAATAACTATTACTTCATTATTTTGCCTTTTTAGTTCTTTAGCTAATTCTAGTACGTGAGTTTCAGCGCCACCTATATTCATTTCCATCGTTACCAAAAGTATATTCATTTGTATCCTCCACCATATATTCTTGTTTATTCTACTGCAATATCATAAATAATTCCAGTTGTTTTTATATATTTTGTTTCAATTGCTTTTTGACTATTTACTTTTAGCTCTATACTTTTATTTGCATAATATGCATTTGTTTCAATTGTACCAGGTGTTTCTACATATAGTGTCAAATCTTTTTTATATGGATTTGTTATTTTTACTACATCTCCAGCCTCACTGTTTTCATAAGTTACAGCATCTCTAGATTCAATTTTTGTAATTGTACCTATTTTTACTCCTGTTAGCGAATCATATATATAATCTCCGATTTGATATGCATCTAATGAGTAATCTCTTACATTATTAACAAGAATCGTATAATTTATTGTTGTTTCACTACTATCTTCTGTTTTTACATTATATTTATTGAATTTTGCATTTGCAGCAACAACTAATAAAATTATTAAAAGTACTGCTGCTACATCTATAATATTGAATTTTAAAAATTTGTTTTTACTCATTTTTATCACCTATCTTTCTATTGAGATTATATAGCCACTTAATGCAAAGCCTTTGCCTCTTACAAATGCTTCTTTTCCGACCTTTAGATCATATTCACCAACCGATATAAGTTTTTCACCAATGTCTGCATTTGCTTCTATTTTTAATGTAACATCTACTTTTTCTTCTACTATGTTTGATTTCATTGTTCCATTTTCATAATCTGGTACAAGTACTTCGTTTGGTTCTACTTTATATTCTATTAAGTTTCCTATATTATAGTTTTTCAAACTATCATATACTGTCATTCCCTCTTCTAAATATTTTTCTACTGTTGGTAAACAACTGGTTGCTTTGACACTATACACTACTTTATTAGCATTTTGAGTTACTGTTACATCTTGCTTATTCATAAATAAAAAGCCTACAACGCATGCTACTATTACAATAAGTGCTATTATTATATCTAATATATTTATTCTCTTTCTCTCTGGTTGTACGTACACTTTTTCATACACTCCTTGAACGTTATTTACATATCTTTGTATTGTGAATTTTTCATTGAAGATTTCAATTGATTTTTCTTGCATATATTTTCTTGTTTTTTCATTTACTAGTATATCTTCAATAGCCGTTGCAAATTTTTCACTATCTTTTATTGGCACTATGTAACCATTTTCGCCATTAAAAATTAAATATGGATTTCCACCATAATCTGAAGCAACTGCTGGTACTCCTATACTCATTCCCTCTAATAAAGATAAGCTTGATGTTTCTGTTCCAAATGAACAGTTTACTTGAACATCAAATATATTTAGATAATCACCTACATTTTTTATAAATCCTGTAAATATTATATCTTTTTCTAAGCCCATTTCTTTTACTTTAGCTTTTAATCTTTCTTCTTCGCTTCCAGTACCTATTATAAAGAATTTAGCTTTTAACTTTTTATCTTTTATTAAAATTTTTGCCGCATCTATAAATGTGTCGTGACCTTTTACAAATTCAAGTCTTGCTAGAATACCAACAACATATTCATCTTCTGCTATGTTATATTTTTCTTTTAATTTTTTCTTTTCTTCTAATGATGTTGTTGCAATTTTTTCTACGCCATTAAAAAATGTATCAATATTTTCTTTTGATATTCCACCTTCTAACAAATTTTCTTCTGCTGCATTTCCAACTGCAATTATTCTATCTGAAAAATATTCATTTACATTTTTATATATAAATCTTCCTATACCTTTTTTTATTTTGTCACTTACAGGATAAGCACAATGTCTTGTATAAATTACTCTTGTTCCTCTCACCATTCTAGCTGCTAATCTTGCAACACTAGATGCATGAGTATGCACAATATCTGGTTTTTCTTTTTTTATTATTTTTATAAATTTGAATAAAGATTTTATATCAAAAGATTTATCTTTTATTCCATCAACTTCAATTACCTTTACTTTTGTATTTTTTAATTCTTTTACTAAGTCGCTTCCTTTTGGTAGTACTACAACAATTTCATACTTTTTTGAATCATAGTTTCTTGAAAAATTTATTATACATTTTCCAGCACCACCGATATTGGTGTCGCTTATAATATTCATTACTTTTATCATATATTATTTTCCTTTCCATCTTTATTTTCTTTTAGATTAGTAGCTACTGTTCCAAAAGCTATTACCATCCAGAAAATTAAAATTACTCTATAATTGTACCAAGTATAATCAAACATACTTTCTAAAAAGAAGCCTAACGAACCTGCTATAATTCCTGCTAATACTATATTTTTTTCTTTTAACATACTTATTATTGTATCTTTATAGAAATTATACACAATACCCATAAAAACAATCAATCCTAATATTCCAAACTGTGAAATTATTTGTAAATATAAATTGTGCGAATGTGGTGCTTCTATATTATTATAAGAATACAACGGATAAATAGTGTTGAAGCTTGTTTCTCCTAAACCGATTCCTGAAATCCAATAATCTTTTAGCATGGCTAAAGTTCCCATCCATATATACACTCTATATGATGTTGAAGAGTCCGACATATTTCCTATACTCATAAATCTATTTATTATTGTATCTGGCAATACAAATGGCATCAGCATAAGTCCAATAATTCCGAGTATAATAAATCTTCTATCTATAATTACTGCAAGAACTGCTAGTGAAAATAGTATTCCAAGCCAGCAACCTCTTGAAAATGTTAATACCATTGCAAGTAGTGTTATTCCTGTAATTCCTAATAATAATGTTTTCTTCCAAAATCCTTTTTCTGTCCAAAATAGCGAAGCTGCAATTGGAATCGCCAAAATCAAATATTCTCCGTATACATTTGGATTTTCAAATGTTGAATATACTCTCATTTTTATATCTTCAAACATATCTTCATCCAGCCACGCTTGAGAATATACATCGCCAAAAATATATTGCTGTATACCATATATTGCTGATATGCCTGCAGCTATAACAAACATATATAAAATAGCTTTGAATTGTTTTTTTGTTTCTACCGTATTTATTATAATAAAATATGCCATTGCAAATGCTATCATTACTAAAGCTATATTGATACTTTCTTCTAATGAAATAGATGTAATTGCACTTATCGCAATCACGACTATAAATAGCAATACCCATACGTTTGCTCTAAAATATTTAAGCTTCATATCTGGCGTAATCATCAGTTTTAAAAATAATGTAATTCCTGTAAAAATCAGCATTCCTACGCACAACATTGTAGGTAAAAATGGTGTTAAGAAAACTAACATTGAAAGCCAGATAAACGGTTTTGTAAATATACTGTTGTCTAGTAATTTGTCTAATTTCAATTTACAAAATATTTTTCTAAAAATTTCTATAACTTTATTTAAAAATCTAACAAATATTGTTTCTGTTTCTTTTTTTTCATTATTTACATCACGTACAAATATGCTCATCAAAAAGCTTTCAGAAAAAATTTTATTTATCCAATTCGATAAACAAACAAACATTTTGTAAATAAAACTTTGTTTTAACATACTCATCTTTCCTTTTTTATCTTTAAAATATATTCGTTTAGTGTTTCATTTTTTAATAGTGCTACGCATATAAAGTATGAAATAACTCCAGCACCTACACTACAAGCCACCCTTATAATAGTTTTTATAAATGTATCTCCAATTATTATGTTTTTTAATACAATTATTAAAAATCCCATAACCGTTGCTGAAATCACTATTTTCAGTAGTTCTTTTAAATCTTTTTTAGTAACTATTCCATTTATTTTTCTGTTTATAAGTATCAACATTAGAATACTTGTCACAATAGAAGTTATCGAAGCTGCTAAAGGTAATCCTGTATAACCCATCGTTTTAACTAAAATAATACTTAATCCTAAATTTAAAATTATTGCAATTATGCTTGTTAGCATTGGTGTTTTTGAATCTTGCATAGCATAAAATGCTTTGTTTAGCACTTCCATTAAGCCATATCCTATCATGCCTATTGCGTAGTACATTAGTGCACTGCTGGTTAATAATGTTGAATGAGCTGTAAATTCTCCTCTTTCATAAATTATTTTTATTATATCATTGCTTATAAGTGCTACTCCAACAGACATTGGAATTATAAATAGTAATGATATTTTTACTGAATTGTTTAATATTTTTTTCATATCATCTTTATTATTATCTGCTGTGAGTTTTGACATTTCTGGAAAAATAATATTCGATAAAGTGTATGAAAATACACCTACTATTATTAAATACAAGTTATATGAATATTCTATCGCTGAAACTGCTTCACCATTTTCAAGTCCTGATGCAAGTCTTAAGTTTATAAGATTATTTATTGGTTGAACCCACGTGCTAATAAGTATTGGTATAGCAAGCTTTACTACTTTTCTTATACCTTCATCTTTAAAATCTAAACCGAATTTGTATTTAAATCCTTTTTTCTTTACTGATGGCAATTGAACTATTATCTGAGTAGCCCAACCTATTAGCATCGCAATCGCTACGCCTTCAATTCCATATTTATCATTAAATATAAGTAAATACAATATAAGTATTCCATTTGCAACTGCACTGATTATTGATGGAATGTTAAACTCGTCCAATGATTGTAAAAAGCCAACAAATACAAATGCTACTGCTGTAAAAATCATAATTGGAAATAATATTTTTATTAGTTTTACCGTGAGGTCAAACGTTACTGTATCCAAATTTGGAGCTATTAGTTTGATAATTACTGGTGCACAAACCATTCCTAATACTGTAAGTATCAACGATATTAAAATTATTATATTTAAAAAATTATTTGCAAATTTAACAGCTCTGTCTTTTCCCTTTTTTTGAAAGAATTCATTAAAGACTGGAATGAATGATGATGAAATTGCGGCACCCAAAGTCATATCTAATAATTGAAGTGGTATCCTAGACGCCGTAAAAAATGCTGTTGCTTCGTAACCTGTACCATAAGAATTTGCAAAAATAATCTGTCTAACTAATCCTAAAATTTTAGCAAGAAATATTGCACTGAACATAAAAGCAAAAGTTTTTATAACGTTCTTCTTCATTTGTTCTCCTTTCATATAAATATCTAATTTGACCACCTCATTGTATCATAAAAAGAAAAAGAGTTCTACATATAGAACTCTTTTATATATTTATTATTTTATTCTTCGTATTCAAATTCCCAATCGAATATTTTTACTATATCGCCTTCTTTTATACCTTTTCTTCTTAATGCAGCATCTACGCCCATTTTTCTTAAAGTTTTATGAAAATATGCTAGTGACTCATAGTCCGAAAAGTTAACTCTTCTCATTATCGTTTCAATCTCTTTACCTTCTACAACGAAGTAAGAACCTTCTTTTCTAACTTGCCATGATGGTTCGTCTTCCATAGTATAGTGCATAATTTTTTCAACTGGTTCCAACTCAACTTTAGGAATATCTTTTAATAGTTCTGCAATTCTTGTAAATAAAGTTTCTAAGCCTTCTCCTGTAACTGCAGAAATCTTATATATTTCATAGCCTTTAGATTTTACTTCTTTTTCTAGTCTATTGTAATTTTCGTCGTCTTGTAAAACATCTACTTTATTAGCAGCTATTATTTGAAGTTTTTTAGGTAACTTATCACTATATTTTTCTAATTCAATATTTATTTTTCTGAAATCTTCGACTGGATCGCGACCTTCTGTTCCAGCCACATCTATAACGTGCAATAAAACTCTTGTTCTTTCAACGTGTCTTAAGAATTTTAATCCTAGTCCTATGCCTTCGCTTGCACCCTCTATAAGTCCTGGTATATCAGCCATTACAAAGCTTGATCCATTTTTCAATTTAACAACTCCCAAGCTTGGTTCTAGAGTTGTAAAGTGATAATTGGCTACTTTTGGTCTTGCAAGTGTCATTCTTGATAATAATGTTGATTTTCCTACATTTGGATAACCAACTAACCCAACATCAGCAATCATTTTTAGTTCTAGAATTACTGTTTTCTCAACACCTGGTTCACCTGTTTCTGCGAAATTAGGAATTTGTCTAGTTGCAGTGGCAAAGTGCATATTACCTTTTCCACCTTTTCCTCCCTCTAGAATACACTCAACTTGTCCTTCTTCTGATAAGTCAGCAATTATCTTTCCAGTTTCTTCGTCTTTAACAACTGTCCCTTGAGGCACATCTATATAAAGGTCTTCACCTTTTTTACCTGCACAACGGCTTCCACCACCTGGCATACCATTTTTAGCTGCATATCTTTTATTGTATCTAAAGTCGATTAAAGTATTTAATCCTAAGTCAACTCTAAAATATACGCTTCCACCTTTTCCACCGTCACCACCATCTGGGCCACCGTTAGCAACATATTTTTCTCTTCTGAACGAAATAGCACCGTTGCCACCGTTACCAGAAGCAATCACGATTTTTGTATAATCAATAAACATATTTACCTTCCTCTCATTAACACGTATATTTTACTATAATAAGGATTTTTATTCAACACATTTTTCTGTTTTATGTAACCTTTTTTTCAATGAAAAAAGCACCTACCTTTGTAGATGCTTTTGAATGGCTATTTATTTTCTGTAACGATACTTACTTGTTTTTTATCTTTACCTTTTCTTTCAAATTTTACTATACCGTCTGCTTTTGCGTATAGAGTATCATCACTGCCAATTCCTACGTTTGTACCTGGATGTATTTTTGTTCCTCTTTGTCTTACTAGGATGTTTCCAGCTAAAACAAATTGTCCATCGGCTCTTTTGGCACCAAGTCTTTTCGACTCACTATCACGTCCGTTTTTGGTACTACCCATACCTTTCTTATGTGCCATGTTTTTCACTCCTTTCGAAATCTTTTTCTATTAGCAATTCATTAAATACTAATTTATTCTTATTAGCTTTTTACAAATCCTAATTATTCAGCAACTTCTTCTGCAGCAGCAGCTTTCTTAGCACTTGCTCTTTGACTAATTTTTTCAATCTTTACTTTTGTGTATGGTTGTCTGTGTCCTTGTTTCTTTCTTTCATTCTTTTTAGCTTTGTATTTGAATACAACAACCTTTTTGTCTTTACCGTGTGCAACTACTGTAGCTTCTACTTTAGCGTTTTTAACTGTTGGAGCTCCTACTTTTACTTTTTCTCCGTCTGAAATCAATAGAACTTGATCAAAAGTAACTTTTTCTCCTTCATTTACAGATAATTTTTCCATGAAAATTTCTTCGCCTTCTGCTACTTTGTATTGTTTACCACATGCTTCGATTATAGCGTACATCTAAAGCACCTCCTTCATATAAAACTCGCTAATCTCTTATTTAGGTAGTCACAAGTGACATTTATAACCTTAATTAGGCGGATTACACGACTGATATTATACTATCCGTACCAATTATTGTCAACATCAAATTGAGATTTTTATATCTTTTCTTGAAGCAGTATTAGTTGAAGGCTAATACTGCTCTAAATCCTACATTGTCTTTTGCTGAGCCATCTGCTCTATCAAAATTAAATAATCCTGCAGTTGCTCCGCTTTCTGCAGCTCCTCCTCTTGTGAAGAATGGCAATGATTTATATGGAAATTTTGATGTATCTCCAGCTATTGCATCATTTGAATCATATCCTTTTGATGTTTCGTAAATCGCATCTCCATATATAGAATCTTGAATTCCGGCTTTTTTATAGTTATTTATTGGTTGGTCGTTATCTGCAACCGTAAATGCTTCTCTTAATGCTGGGTTTGTTGTTTGCGTCATTGTTGGAGCATTTGTTTGAATGTTTGAATCTCCGTTCTTTAAATACGCAGCAACATATTCTGCTACTCCACCTACCATGTCATATATGCCGTATATATTTCCTGTTGTACTTGCATACATTCCTGAAGTTTTGTTTGTTCCTCGTGAATTATACGCATATAAAGTTTCAAATTTAGTTGGTGTAGAACTAAAGCTACTTGTGCCTGAGCCTCCACCACCTGTTATATAATCTGTGCTTCTGTTTGCTGAAGGTTCTGTACCGTTTCTTCCATATACACTATATGCCAAGTAGGTTACTGCACCCCATTCACTGTTTTTCATTAAGTGTGATGATAATGCTGGTAACATATCTCTTGCTGCTTCATATGCATCGCCTTCTTTTATGTTTGTATAACTTTTTACAGATGGAACTGATTTTATTTCTTCACTTGTTCCTACGTCTTCTATTGTTGCATCTGCTCTACTCATCTCAAATTTTGAAACCCATATACCTGTAAGTTCTGTACTCCATTTTCCTGCTGCATTATTTACTGTTGAACTTTCTGTTTTTGTAAATGCTGGATGAACTATATAATCTGATGGTAATTGTTTTACAGTTATGTGTTTTGTTCCTATAGTTTCTTCTTTGTATTGTGTACTAGATCTACCATCCAAGAAAATAATTTCGATATTTACATTTTTTGTTTTTACTAATTCAGGATCAGATGCTAACGTAACTCCATCAGCTTCAAAATATCTTTGACCATATTCTATTGAGTTTTGATAATATCCTTTTATATTAGTTTTTGCTGAATCTGAATAATATACTATTTTATATGCATATCTTGGAATCCATACCCAATAGCTACCATCTGATGTTTTTGCGTTGGCCCAAATGCTTTTCTTCGTATCATATATTCCTGTTGCTGCATCATAGTTATACCATGTTACTTCTGTGCTAGAATCATCTACCAACGTATTAGTTGAGTGATTTACTAGTAATTCCGATTGTGGTCTTTCAAATGTTCCATCCCATATAATTGCTTGCATTCCTGTTGCCATTGCTGGTTCATTTGGTAAAGTTCTTGTTACTTGATTTGGCGATTTTATTTCTGTTATTTTTGATTCTGTTTTATTACCTGCTCTATCTGTTGCTCTTGTCTTTACTTCATATATTTTTCCTTCTTTTAGAACAGTACCATCCAAAGATGTTTGCCACATAAAGTTTGTATCTTCTTTTAGTTTATATCCATATTCGATTTTTTCTATTCCTGATTGAGAATCTTTTTGCTTACATTTTACGTATAGTTTTAAATCATTATCTATTTCTTCAACTTCTGGTGCAGTATCTGTTGGTGGTGTTTCGTCTAGATAAATAGTATCTGAAATTTTTTCATATACCAACGCTCCATCTTCGTATTGATTTGCTGTTACATATACGTATACTTTTACCATGCCATCTTCTTCTGGCAATGCAAAGTTTTCAACTAAAGTTTCAAATGATTCCCATACAATTGAGTCTATTTCGACATCTTCATTACATGTAATATACATTTGTTCTGCAGCTTGTGCTTTTATTGCTAATGTTACTAAATGATTATTTGTATATTCGTCATCATCATTTATCACTACTTTAGCTCCATTTAATGGCTTTATAACCGTTTCTATAAAATGACTATTTATAAGCATTTTTCTTGAAACAAGACATAGTTCATTTTCTTTATTTGTTACGCTATAATTACCTGCATAGTCTTCTACATAAAGAACTATATTTAATTCATCATCTGAATAAGGAACTCCATCTTTTTGAAATTGTGGATATTCTTCATCTAATACACTAACATCTCCTGACGGATTGTTAAATTCTTCATTGTATCTAGCCAAGTATTCTTGATATTCCATTTTGTATGTTGAAATGCTTCTTCCGATATCGCCCTCTTCAACTCCGTTAATTCTACTTCCTGTATATGCCTCTTCGTATGTTATCAATCCAGCATTTGAACCATCTGGCAATACTGAACGTGGACCTTGGACATACGTCTTTATGTCTTGTGCTCTATCAGTGTCTGATATAGAATAATCCATTATTTTGTAATGAATTCTTTCGATTCCTAATTCATCATCTCCTACAATTATATTACCGTTGTCTGTATATACATATGGGTCTATTTCATCTATTTTGTTTACTATTACGTTTACTACTCTTGCTTGTCCTTCTGCGTTTTCTACGTATATACTATGAACACCATTTTCTTTTACTGGTATAGGTTGTCCGTATTCAAAAAATGTTCCTAACGTAGTAAATTGTTCTGCTGTAATTGGCCCGTCTTTATAATATTTAAACGTCCAATTTCCATCTACATTTTCTTCATCTGGAATTGAAACTAACAAATTAAATTTTGACGACCATGTTATTGGATTTCCAGTAATGCTGATTTCAAAATCATTTACTGATCCATATATTTTATTTACACCTAATATTTCGTCTGTTAATGTATAATACTTAACACCTTCATATTCTACTGGTTTTAAGACATACACTTTAAGTGTATTTTCATTTATGATATATCCTCCTCTATCATAATCGTATAGTTTTATTGAACCTAGCTTTGAAAGATCTACCTGATAGTATTCGCCTTTGTCTAACGAGTTTATTTGTGAATTCATATCGTCAGGTAAATTTATTGGATTTGATACTCCATCTTCATATACAATTGGTAAAATATTTTTATTTGAATAATATGCAAGTACGAATGATTCAACTTCTTGAAGATCATTCATAAATTCTGATATATTTGTATCTTTAGTTAAACTTTTTAGTGTTACAATAGCTGTTGATGTAAGTATTAGCATGACTGCTATTGTTATAACTAATACATTTAACGAATATCCTTTTTCTTTTGTTTTCATCCAATTCACCTCACATCAATTTTATTATTTATTAGTCAATTTGTAAACAATTTATTAGTGCATTAAATTTTTCATTTTTCAGTTCTTCTTTGAAAATGCAAATAGCGTATATACATGCTATTGCCATATAATAATTTTTAAAATACAGTGTTGAAATTATCGCGATAATCACTAATAAATTTAGACAAATTTTTTGTAATGCTATACATATTTCATTTGATAATTGTGGACCTAGTATCATTGTTAATATCGACTTTATTATTCGCCCTCCATCATAAGGTTTTAATGGAATTAAATTGGTAACGGCAATAAATAGATTTATATTTTTTAGCAAACCTACTTTTAAAACTTTATAAAATAAAAAGCTGGCAATAGGACCTGCCAGACTTATTATAAGTTCTTTAAATATTGATATTTTTTCTTCATATTTTGCATTTACTCCTATTGGTAGTAATTCCATTTCGCATATTTTTACATTCAATAATGATGCAATTGCTATATGTGCCAATTCGTGCATTATTATAAAAATGTATGTGTATGCAAATATTTCTATTTTGTGAATTGCATACATATATGCTAAAACTAGTAACAAGTATATATGTATTTTTATTACCATGCTATCACATCCTCTGGATCTATATTTTCTCCATCTTTTATTACTTCAAAATGCAAATGATATCCAGTAGCATTTCCGTGTCATTCCGACTTCTGCAATTTTTTCACCTTTTTCTACATTACTTCCTTCTTTTACCGTTATCTTTGAACAATGTGCATACAATGTTATATATTCTTCACTTTGAATAATTACACATTTACCATAGTTGCCTATCGTTTCTGCCTTTAATACAATTCCATCATGTGCTGCAACAATTTTACTACCTTTATCAGCTCCTATATCAATTCCTTTATGGTTTTTACTAACTATCGGATTGTTTGATTCTCTAGTTCCGAATTTAGATGTTAATACACCTACACATGGCAGTAATAATTTACTATTTTCTAAGTTGAAATTTGTTTCGTTTTTTATTTCTTTTAAAAACATATTGTTTTGTCTTTTGTTCTCAATTTCTTTTGCATTATCATTTTTACTTATGACAAAAATAGAACCGACTATAAGAACTATTGCAACTTTTTTCTTTAAATTCATTTTCGCCTCCGGTTCTATTATATGTCATACATGCCTTTTTATTCTTATGTTCGGCTTATTACTGAGACTATTAGTGAAAGAATTATACATACTCCGATTACAAATACATTTTTAATTTTTTGTTTTTTTCGTTTTTCTGTTTTCCTATCTCTTAATGAACTTACTAGCTCTTCATCGATATAGTTTTGTAATATCATTTCAGATTCTGATTTTGCAAGTTCGATTTTTATTTCGTCCATTTTATCAGAAGTATTTTCTTTCAAAATAAAAATTGCCTCTTTAATAATATTCGAAGGAATATCTTTTATAAGTATAATATTTTTATCAGCATTACTTATCATAAATAGCCTCCTCTTGTTTTTTATAATTATTTCCAATATTTCTTTTTATATGCAAAAAGCGCTTAAGAAAATAAATTCTTAAACGCTTTACTTTTGCCTTTTTTTATTTTTTAGCTATGTACATTTTATAACTATTTATGCCAAAGTTATCTTTCATCAAGTTTAAAACAGCTCTATTATCGATACTAGACAATGTAAATTTAATTCTAGCTCCAGTTGAATTCGTTATGACTAATTTTGTTGTATACGCATGACTTTTCAAAAATTTCTTATTGTAACTATATATATACATTCCTTTTATTTCTGATAAGTTTATTTCTTTAGTTATGAAGAAAAATTTACTCAAAATTAGTTTTCCATCTTTTAATGTTATTCTTCTTGTTAATTCAAATAAGTACATTACAATTATTATCAATGTTGTTGCTGTAAAAAGTAAACCACTCATATTGAATGATGTTAAAAAGGCTACGTATAAGCCAAGTAATATTCCAACTATTATTGATGTTCCAGCTATATACTTTGGAGAGGCACAAATATTTTTTTCACGCGAATAATCTATGTCTGTTACGTTTGTGTAATATCCCGATTCTTTCGGCTCTTTATACAATTTGGCACCTAACAATAAATTTATTAAAGTTAATAAAACTATTATACCTGTAATTACATATGCAATCATATTCTACCTCCTTTTATTTACTATGGTAATTCAAATAATCTCTTCTCGCTGTTTCTGGCGAATCTACTCCTGTTGCATTTTTTACAGGTGAAAAGTCTTCCTCTCTTTTTCCTCTCAACAATCCGAATTCTGTGATTTGTGAAAATGCATCAAACAAGAATGATTCAAATTTGTATGCGTTTGGTGTTTCTGGTGTTATGTATTCACCATCTTCATTTACGTATGAAGTTTTTTTATGTGCTACATGATATGGCAATTTGAATTTTTCGATTTTTTCTAAAACTTCTATATTAAATAAATTTAATAATACGTGTCCTTCACCATATACAAGTTCACCGTTTTCATCACGCATATGTGCTTGTTCTTTAGATATTTCTGTATATTCTATAACGTATGGTTGGTTATCTTTCTTACAAAATACTCCTACTTTTTCATCTGGATTAGATTTTGGAACAGTTTTTGAAACTGCCTTGAAATTGTTCTTTATAGCATATCCTATTAAAAGTGGATCTACTAGTTGCACTAATACATTATCTATGCCTGCTATGAATATCCATTCGATACCTCTTTTTTTCATATCTGCTAATATTCCATTTCTTCCTAATGCTTCAAATACTCCTCCATGTCCATCTGCTGCTTCTTTTATTAAACCGTTTTCTTCGATTATAAATTTACCTTGTTCGTCCATCATTGGTAATTCGCCTTGTTTGAAAAAGTAATTTGCTTCTTCTCTTGGATAACCAAAGAAATTATTTTTTTCAAAGAACGCTACTGTGTCATCATTATTTTCTCTACTTGTCATTATATACCAAGGAATTGCAACTCCATATTTTTCTTTTGCGTTTTTCAATATATCGCATTGAATTTCAAATAAACTCTTATGTGAATCAAGACCTAAATCAAATGTTCCTTTTGGACCATTATGACCAAGACGTGTTCCTTGTCCTCCAGCCATAGTAACGACTGCAAGTTTATTTTCTTTAATTGCTTTTTCTCCTAGACTTATTATTTCTTGTTTTTCAACTTCTGTAAGTTTAGCTGAATCTTGATATACCATTGGTTCGATAAGAGCATCTTTAATTTCATTTTTTGTTTGTGATAATGCATATAGATTTTTCATTTTTTCAAAATCAATTCTTGCAATCTGTTCTAATAGCTTGTTTTTATCGTCATCATTTAACCTTTCGTATGATTTCCAAAGATGTTCTTGATTATATTTTTCAAGTAAAACTTTAGCATCTTCTAAATTCATATTATCATCCTTCCATACAATTCTTTAAACAATTTTATCACATAAATAAAAAAGTCACACTATTAAAATGTGACTTTTCTTATTTTTTATTTTTTCTCTTCTACATCTAATTTGATATGTACATCTTTTAATTGATTTGGATATACTCTAGAAGGTGCTCCCATTAGTAAATCTCTTGCTTTACTATTCTTAGGGAATGCGATTACTTCTCTTATGCTGTCTTCTTGTGCAAGTAGCATTACTATTCTATCAAGTCCTGGAGCAGCACCAGCGTGTGGAGGTGCGCCGTATTGGAATGCATTAAATAATGCTGGGAATTTTGCTTCAACGTGTTCTCTAGTATAACCAGCTATTTCAAATGCTCTTTCCATTATTTCAACGTCATGATTTCTAACAGCTCCTGATGCTAGTTCATATCCGTTACATACTAAATCATATTGATATGCATATATGTCTAGTGGATCCTTTGTATTTAAAGCTTCCAAACCACCTTGTGGCATTGAGAAAGGATTATGATTAAATTCTACTTTTCCTTCATCATCTTTTTCATACATTGGAAAATCTACTATCCAGCAGAATTTATAAATTTCTTTTTCTAATAAATCTAATCTCTTCGCTAATTCAATTCTTATTAACCCAGCAAGTTTTTGTGCTTTTTCAAGATCTTCTTCTGCTATAAAGAATGCTGCGTCATTTTCCTTAGCATAATTTTTCAAAAATTCTTCTGTCATTTCTGGTGTAAAGAATTTTGCGATTCCACCTGCTAATGTATTGCCCTCTTCAACTTTTACATAAGCAAGACCTTTTGCTCCACCTTCAACTTGTGCAAATTCTCCCATGCTATCAAAGAACTTTCTAGTTTCTTTAGCAGCACCTGGAACTACTATTGTTATTATGTGCTTGTCTTGGAAAGCCTTAAATTCTGTACCTTTAAAAAGTTTTGTAACATCTTGAAGAATCAATGGATTTCTAAGATCAGGTTTATCGCTACCATATTTACTCATAGCTTCTCTATATGGAATTCTTAAGATACCATCTTCACTAACTTTCCATTTTGTATGTCTTCTAAATGTATTTAACACAACGTTTTCAACAACATTTAAAACATCTTCTTGAGTTGCAAAAGACATTTCAAGGTCTAATTGATAAAATTCTCCTGGTGAACGGTCTGCTCTTGGATCTTCATCTCTGAAACAAGGAGCGATTTGATAATACTTATCAAATCCAGACATCATCAAAAGTTGTTTGAATTGTTGTGGTGCTTGTGGCAAAGCATAAAATTCACCTGGATGAAGTCTACTAGGAACCAAGAAATCTCTTGCACCTTCTGGTGAAGAACTTGTTAAAATTGGAGTTTGAATTTCAACAAAATTCATATCGTCCATTATTTCTCTAATAGTTTTCATAATTTGAGCTCTGAAAACTATATTATTATGAATTTTTTCATTTCTTAAATCTAAAAATCTATACTCAAGTCTTAAATCTTCTCTAACATCTTGTCCTATATTTATTTCAAAAGGCAATACGTTCTTTGCTTTACCAGTAACTCTAATTTCACTAGGAATAACTTCAATATCTCCAGTAGGCATATTAGGATTTTTATTACTTCTTTCACAAACCTTACCAGTAATTGAAATAGTGCTCTCAGTAGTTACCTTTCTCATTTGTTCCAAATGCTTTTCATCTTGAATCGCAAGCTGTGTAATACCATAATGATCTCTCAAATCAACAAACATCATTGAACCCAAATCTCTTATAGTTTGAACCCATCCTGCAAGTCTTACCTCTTCGCCAACATTAGCCATTCTAAGCTCGTGGCAATAATGTGTTCTGTATTCATTCATCTTTATACCTCCTCGGGACACCGGGGACGTCCGTTAAATGTCCACTTTTTCCCTAAATATTTACATTTTTGGAACATTTAACGGACGTCCCTCGTGTTCCAAAAAAAGAGTCCCATGAACTTATTAGTTCATGGGACGTATGGTTTTACGTGGTACCACCCAATTTTATTCTCATTAGAAATTTAACGCATGTATTACGGATTTATTTTCTTTTCATAAATCTGCTCCAAAGTGTCTTCGGATTATTTTTCTTTAGATACTTCCAGCCTTGGTATCTTTCTCTGTTTAAGATGTATAACCGTACTCCTCTTCTTCCTCGCATTTCTCTTGCATTATATTCCCTTTTGTTTTTCTTGTCAAGTCATGGCGGTTTGAGTTTGTGTGTGTGTATTTTTCTTCTTGGCATTGTGCCTTTTTTAGTATATTATTAGTTCTTGATAAAACGATTTGAAGGAGTGATTTATTTGCTTAGTGATATTGAAATTTCTAAAAATTGCAATATGCTTCCTATTCAAGATATTGCAAAAAAATTGAATGTTTGCGAAGAGGATTTGGAGTTATATGGCAAATATAAAGCAAAGTTCTCTAGCGATTTTCTTAATAAGACTTTAAATGATACTTCTATTAAAGATGGTAAGCTTGTTCTTATTACTGCTATCAATCCTACCCCTGCTGGTGAAGGTAAAACTACTATTAGTATCGGGCTTGGGCAAGCACTTTGCAGACTTAATAAGAATTGTGTTCTTGCTTTAAGAGAACCATCGCTTGGTCCTGTTATGGGTGTTAAAGGTGGAGCTACTGGTGGTGGATATAGTCAAGTTATCCCTATGGATGATATCAATCTCCATTTTACCGGTGATATTCATGCCTTAACTGCTGCTAATAATCTTCTTGCTGCCATGATTGATAATCATATTTATCAAGGTAATAGTCTTGGAATCGATCCTAATAATATTACTTGGAAGCGTGCTTTAGATGTTAATGATCGTGCTCTTAGAAATATTAGTATTGGACATGGCGAAAATAATGGTGTTATGAGAAACGATGGTTTTTCTATTACAACTGCTTCTGAAATGATGGCTATTCTTTGTCTTTCAGAAAATTTAGAAGATTTGAAGAAGCGAATTTCTAACATTCTTATCGGATATACTTTTGATAAAAAACCTGTATTTGCTTCTGATTTAAAAGCTGAAGGTGCTTTAGCTGCTCTTTTAAAAGATGCCATCAAGCCTAATCTAGTACAGACTTTAGAAAATACTCCTTGCATTATTCATGGTGGACCTTTTGCTAATATTGCTCATGGATGTAATAGTGTTATCGCTACGAAAACTGCTTTAAAGCTTGGAGAAATTGTTATAACTGAAGCCGGATTTGGTGCTGATTTAGGTGCTGAGAAATTTTTAGATATTAAGTGTAGAAGTGCCAATTTAAAGCCAGATGCTATTATCATCGTAGCAACTATTCGTTCTTTAAAATATAATGGTGGCATGAAACTTGAAGAATTGAAAAATGAAAATTTGTCTGCACTAGAAAATGGATTTTCTAATTTGCAAAAACATATTGAAAACATGAAAAAGTATAATGTTCCAGTTTTAGTCACTATAAACAAGTTTGAATCTGACACTTTTAATGAAGTAAATTTGTTGAAAGCTCTTTGCGAAAAAAATGGAACTAGTTGCAGTGTTTCTGAAGTGTTTGAAAAAGGCGGCGAAGGTGGTATCGAACTTGCTAATAGTCTTTTGAATGTTTTAGATAAGTGTGAATCTCACTTCTCGCCTATTTATGATGAAACTTTAAGTATCCAAGATAAAATTTTGAGTGTGGCACAAAAAATTTATGGCGCTGATAGTGTTACATATTCTGAAAAAGCTTTAATGCAAATTGCGCAAATCGAAAATATTGGTTTAGATAAAAAACCTGTTTGTATTGCTAAAACTCAATACTCGCTATCTGATGATGCAAAAAAACTTGGACGCCCTACTTCTTTTTCTATAAATGTAAAGGAAGTAACCATTTCAAATGGTGCTGGTTTTATAGTTGTCATCGCTGGAAATATAATGACAATGCCTGGTCTTCCTAGGATACCAGCTGCTGAAAAAGTTGATATATTACCAGATGGAACATTAACAGGAATTTTTTAGCAAAAATGAGACATTTAACGGACGTCCCTCGTGTGTCAGAAAGGAATGGTTTAGGGTTTATGGTGGATAATGGTTGCAAGCTATGTGCTTTTGGGTGTGGTGTTGATAGAGTAAGTGAGTTGGGTGTTTGCAAGTGCTCTGATTGTGTTAAGGTTGCGTTGGCTTCTGTTCATTTGTGGGAGGAGCCTTGTATTAGTGGGTGCAATGGTTCTGGCACTGTGTTTTTTTCGGGGTGTAATTTTGATTGTGTGTTTTGCCAAAATTTTAAGATTTCTCATGAGAATTTTGGTAAGGTTATATCGGATGAAAGGCTGGCTGAGATTTTTTTGGAACTTCAAGGTAAGAATGTGCATAATATAAATTTGGTTTCGCCTACTCCTTATGTGCATAATATTATTCATGCTTTGGATATTGCTAGAGCAAGGGGTTTGAATATTCCGATTGTTTATAATACTAATTCTTATGAGAATGTTGAAACTTTGAAGTTGTTGGAAGGCTATGTTGATGTTTATTTGCCTGATCTTAAATATTTTGATGATGATACTGCAATTAAATTTTCTAAGGCTCCTAAGTATTTTGATGTTGCTACTACTGCTATTAAGGAAATGGTTAGGCAGGTTGGTACTCCTGTGTTTGATGATAATGGAATTATTCAAAAAGGTGTTATTGTAAGGCATTTGGTTTTACCTTCTCACCTTACTGAAACGAAGAAAATTTTGGATTGGATTAAATGCAATTTGCCTAAAGAAATTTATGTTAGTGTGATGGCTCAATATTTTCCAACTTATAAAGCTAAGAATGATGCTTTGTTTTCGGAAATTGGTAGGAAGTTAAATAGAAAGGAATATGCCTTAGTTTGCAATATGTTAAAGGATATTGAAAATGGCTATATTCAAGATTTAGAAGAGTTTGAAGAAGAGTATGTACCTAACTTTGATCTATCAAATGTCTAAACTATTGATTGCATTAAAAAAGCTAATAAGATTTATTTTCATCTTATTAGCTTTTTCTTTTTTCTTCTTAATTTTCATAATCTAAACCGATAAGCCTATCTTTAATTTTTTCAAGCATTTCTTTTAAGTTTTCTATTTCCTCATCGTCTAGATTTTGAATGGCTTCTGGCACCATTAAAGCTTCTAGTTCGGCTAAATCTTTTTTTAATTCTTCCATCGTAAGCACCCTCATTCTTTAATTTATTTTGATTGTAACTTTAATTGTGATTTATAACATTGCACAATATGTTCATCAATTTGCTTACTTACTTCATAAATTTCGTCATAGCTAGCATTGGCCTTAATTAAATCATTTAGCTTGTCCCTTAGAGCTTCTATTTTTTCATTTGTCATAGATGACCCTCCTTACTACAAGTTAAGTTCTTTATGATTTAATTCTACATATAGTACACATGGTTTGTCAAACCTAGTTTGTATGTTTCGTTCGACTTTTTTCCTTATAATAATACATTATTCCAAATAATACGACGAATATCAAGCTTAATAGTTGAGAAACTCTAAAATTCCCCATCATAAGAGAATCTGTTCTTAACCCTTCTATTACACTTCGTACGATTCCATAGCCTATAAAATAAAGATAAAAAATTTGTCCTTCAAATTTTCTATTCTTAGATATTTTTTTCAAAATAAAAAATAGTATCAAGTTACAAATTGATTCATAAAAAAATGTTGGATGAACATATATGTACTCACTTAGCTCAGAACTAAATATCCCCATTTTCCAAGGAAGTGTTGTAGCATAACCGTATGCTTCTTGATTAACAAAGTTTCCCCATCTTCCTATTGCTTGCGATAAAGCTAGATATGGTGCAGCCAAATCAGCTAGATTGTAAAATTTTATTTTTTTAATTTTACAAAACATTATTGCATATAAAACTGCACCTATCAATCCACCATATATGGCAAGTCCACCGTTCCAAATTTTTAAAATTTCACTTGGATTTGAAAGATAATATTTTAAATTAAATAACACATAATAGAGCCTAGCAAATATTATTCCTATCAAAATGGCTCCTACAATAAAGTCATCTACGTTGTTTTCTGTTATTCCATAATCATCTTTTTTCTTGGCTATTCTTTTCTTAACTAAGAAAAAACTTAATAACATTGCTGAAACTATTATTGCTCCATACCAATATATTTTTAAAAGACCACAACTTATCATTATTGGATTTATATTTATTTCTTTTCCAAACAAAATAATCGGGTACATATTTTAAGCTCCTTTATTTTACTTTTGTGGATTTATTATTGAAATTGCTTGTTTGTCAAAATCGAAATGATTTCTTAAAACTGATTCAACATATTCTTTATCGATTACTTGATATGCTTCTACATATTTTGAAGAGTTTACACCTCTGAAGAAATCATTTACAAACATATTAGCTATTGTTGATACATCTTCAAATCCTCTTACAAATCTTCCATAAAGCATTTTTTTAGCTCTTTCAAACTCTTGGTTGTCTAATCCGTTTTCTTTGAAATTTTGTATTGTTTTATTGATTCTTGAAACTACTTCATCTATGTCTTTTGTTTCACCTGAAATTGCTGAGTATGAATAATCTTCTTCTGATGCAAATTCACCACCTAAACATTTTGTGATTAAGCCTTCATTATATAATTCTTCAAATAATTTTGTACTTTCACCTGTTATAAGTTCCAATATTATTTGCATAGCAACATCATATTTTATTGTATTGTTTATATCATCAGGCAAACCACTTTTTAATTTGCCGATATTAGATAAATCTTTAAAGCCCATCATAAACATCGGCATGCTTACATCCATTTTCTTTTCTGTTCTTTTTGCTTTTATTGAAGTATCTTCATCTCCGTAAAATCTATCTATTTCTGAAAATAGTTTTTGTGGCTTTGTGTCTGATTTTATTATCGACATTGTTTTTTCTACATCTACATCTCCACAAACGCAAAGTATCATATTTGATGGATCATAAAAGTTGTTATAGCAGTGATATAAAATTTCTGGTGTTATATCTGCAATGCTTTCGATTGTTCCTGCTATGTCTTTTGTTATAGCGTGTTTTCCATATAAAGAATTTAAAAGTCCAAAGAATAATTGCCAGCTTGGATCATCGTCATACATTTGTATTTCTTGTCCTATTATTCCTTTTTCTTTTTCAACATTTTCTTCTGTTAAATATGGATTTTGTACAAAATGAATAAGTGCTTTTAAAACTTCTTCAAAGTTTTCAGTACATTCAAACAAGTATGATGTATGATTAAAGCTTGTATATGCATTTGGGTTTGCACCCATTTTTGTAAGTTTATCTAGTGCATTTACTCCATCTTCTTGTTCGAATAATTTATGTTCTAAAAAATGTGCTACTCCATCAGGAACTGTTATAACTCCTTCTTCATTTTCTGTTTTAAATTTATAATTTATTGAACCAAAATGAGTTGCATATGCAGCATATTTTTTTAGTCCACCTTTTTTAGGAATAATTACAACTTGTAAACCGTTATCTAATTTTTCTGTATATATTTTTTCATTTAAACATTCGTAAATCATAAAAACCTCCACTCATATTTATAGCAAGTATTAAACTCCAGTTAGCCAATAATTTGTAACTAGATTTACTTTATTTGCAACTTCGATTATATCTTCTCTTGTTACTTTTTCAAAACCTGCTATCATTTCATCAATTGTGTCATCATAGCCTAATATAAATTGACCAAGACTAAGTTCTATAACTGTTATTTGATCGTCTTTTACTGAATTAAATAAATTCTTTAAAAATACTTTTGCATCAACTATGTCTTCATCTGTGAAATTGCCTTTTCTCATATCGTCAACTTGTATTTTTATTAGCTCTAATGCTTGCTCATATTTATCTAGTTCTATACCTGCTGTTACAAATAGTACACCTTTATGTTTTAAATAAGTGGAACGTGTTGTGTATGCTAAACTTGCTTTTTCTCTAACATTTTGAAATAGTTTAGAATTTGAAGAACCACCTAATATAGCATTATATAATGTCATTTTATAATAACTTTCTTTTGATAAATCTAAATCGACATCATAACCTAATACTAGTTTGCCTTGCGTTACTTCCATTTTCTCTACAATTTCTTTTGTACCGTTATTTTTTATGATTGATTTTTCTGCTTTCTTACACTCTGTTTTTACTTCTGCTTTTTCAAATTTTGAACAAAAGAATTGTTTTATTTTTTCTTCATCAACATCTCCACATACATAGAAATGTTTTTCAGATGTTTCTAATAAATTTGTATATTGTTCATAAAGATTTGCTGGTGTAATATTTTCTAAATCCTCTTCAATTCCATATTTGAATAACGCATATGGATCATCTCCAAACATTTCTTCTGTGCATCTAAACATTGCGTAAGAAGCTTTATTATTTATTTTACTTTTTATAAGTTCTCTTAATGTTTCTTTTTCGCCATTTACGTATTCTGCACTGAATATGCCGTTTTCTAGATATGGATTGTAAATAGCTTCATACATAAAGTCTAAAGCTTCTGTTAATAGGTCTTCGCCTTTTAATGCAAATTTATTATTTATTACTGATGTATATAATTGCATTGCTTGTTTGTTTCCTATTTTATCTGTACTTGCATCAAAGATAGCTCCATACATATCATCCATTTTTATAGAGATATCTTTCATTGTTTTTGAATTTGCAGTTCCTCTTCTTAATACTGCTGGTATAAGTGCATTTTTAGTAATATTTTCTCTACTAAGCTCGGTAAGTAAAAATGCTGCAATAACATTTGATTTAAATTTATTTGTTTTAATTAAATGTATAAATACTTTTTCATTTATTCTTATAACTGATTCTTTCAAAATAAGTACCATCCTTTCATGTATAGTTACACCCAAGTAGTAGTATATCTCATGTTGGATAATATATTCAAGAAAAACAACAAAAAAGCTAGAAACTTAAGTTTCTAGCTTTTTATAAGTTACTTATTTAAATTAAGCACCGTAGTCTTCTGTATCCATACCTGTAGCTGTTCCAGTGTCATCACGATAAATTGCTTTAGATTCGATTCCTTCTGGAGAAGCTGCATTTCTTTGGTCTACATAGTATACTGCTGGCATTGCTGCGAATGCAGCTGCTTGTGTATCTGGAGTAACAGGTGTAGCGTGTTCTGTAGCGTCAACTTCGATTTCAACACCGTTTACTACGAATTTAAATCCGTCTTTGTACATATCTTCTTCGTCATCACCAGAGATTTGAACACCTGCTGGAGTTGTAACTGTTACTGTATCGTTTACATAGAATAAACCATCATCGCTTCTTGCATATGGAGGCCATACGAAGATGTCACCTTTGTTTGTTACGAAGTATGACATTTCAACACCTGTAGCTGCGAATGTGTTAACTGTTCTTTCAGGTAATTCAATACCTATAGCAGCTTTTGCTGATTCTTTTTCGATACGTGTAGCTGGAATTGAGCTAGCTTGAGCTCTTGATAACCATGCATGTTCTTGAGCATCTGCTGCTACTAATGTTGTTGTAGCACCTTTTGCTAAATAGTTGTAAGCTTGAGCTTCACTTACTGCATTGTTAGCAGCTGTTTGGTTACCCATTAAAGTTGGAATGCTTTCTGTTAAGAATGCTGTTCTAACTGAGTCGATATCTGTTGTGAATCCTGAGAAACCAGCTCTACCGATTGTTTCTTGAGAACCACTAAATGCAACTGCTGCTAATATGATGATAACAATGATTGTTATAACCAATGATACCATTGATACACCACTTTGATTTTTTTTCATAATAAAAATCCTCCTTTTATTTTGCTTTGTCTAGAGCTGTTATGAATTACTCTAGCTCTCTCGCCGTCCATTGGAGTAACTCCTCTAGACTCGGCATAAATGATTTAATTTTAAATTATATTGATACTCGCACTATATCAACACAATTTCTTAAATCTGTTTACAATGTAAGTATAATCAAACAGATTTGATAATGCAATACATTTTATCATTAAATTATGGTTACATTATTATTACAGCATTGTTGCTAATTTACAAAAAAACAGATGTAGAAATTTTATGTCTACATCTGTTTCTGTTTTTGCTTTTACTTTTATTCTTGTTTTTATAGATACGCATCGAATAAGAATGATCCCATGTATACTTGCATGATTGGTGTTAATACTATCAATACGAATATAATTAAGAATACACCCATGATTAACGTACTTATCTGTGGTAATATTTTTACTGTTTTTTCAATTGTTATTGTTATATCATCTGATATAAATTCTACTATTTTGTCTACCATTTCATTGATGTCTGTTTCCATACCTATTCTAAGCATTTCTAATACCATGTTCGGTATGTTTGGCAATCGCTCAAATGGTTCTATCCAAGATTCACCTTGTTGTAAGTTTTCTTGTGCTGATTCTGCAACTGATAGTAAAACGTAGTTTTTAACTGTATCTTTACTTATGTCAATTGCATCAACAAGTTTTGCATTGTTGGCTAAGTTTAGTTGCATGGCCATGAAGAACTTTTGCAATTGAAGTCTTAGAATCAATCCACCGAATACTGGCATTTTTATTTTAAACATGTCCCATTGGTACTGACCACGAATAGATGATTTCCATGTTTTGAATGCAACTATTGCTGCAATGACAACTGCAACTGTTATGTACCATTTGCTAATTGCACCTTTTATTAAACGTGATGCTGCCATTGTTGCTGCTGGTATTTGATCCTCTAGTCCCATACCTGTGTATAAATTTTCAAGTATTGGCACACCTACTAATACACCAATTACTGTTCCTAAAAACATACCACCTGCTGATAATAATGGTCCTACTAAGGCTTTTTTTACTTCTTTTTTAGTTTTTTCACTGCTATCCAAGTAGTTCATCGCTTGGAATAACGCGTTTGTAAGTGAGCCTGACAATTCACCAACTTTTATTGTTGCAACATAAATATCTGGGAAAATATCATTGTAATATTCCAATGTTGAATATATGTATTCACCACTTTCAACACCATTTAGAATATCTTCGATGATATCTCTCATTCTTGGATGTTCAGTGTTTTCAAGTAATGTTGTAAATGCTCTTACATTTGTAAAGTTAGCTCTTTTTAGTAAGTATAAACTTTGTGTAAATGTATATATATCTCTTTGTTTTATTTTTTTCAAAAAAGATAAGTCAAATGTGATTTCTTTTTGCAAACCTTTTTGTTGACGTTTTCTTTGTTCTTCGATAAGTTTATCTCTTGTGTACTTTGTAACAGCAGAAGATGTCGTTTTATTCTTTTTTACTTTTTTAGTTGAAAATGTACTTAAGAATCTACTTTTTTCAACTGATAAAGGTTTAAAGCCGTTATTTTTTAATCTTTCTTTTACCTTTTGTGCTGATTCATCATCCATAGTACCGGTAACTACTTTACCCATACTTGAAAGTGCTCTATATCTAAACTTAGGCATTTTGTTCTCCTTTCTGCTTTACTTTTTCACTAGTACGCAAGTTTCTTCTTTACTTCTCCTATTGTTGTATGACCTTGAAGTACTTTATTGAATGCATCTACTACTAAAGGTCTGTAACCTGTTTTATATGCTGCTGCTCTAATGTCTGTGATGCTTCCTTCTGATATTATTAAGTCTTTTATTTCGTCTGTAACTTCTAGAATTTCATTTGCTGCAATTCTTCCTTTAAATCCTGTATGGTTACAGTTTTCGCAACCTACTGGTTCGTATGTTGTAGCTCCTTCTAAGTTGAATGTTGTATCATATCTTTTTGCTATTGCATTAAATTCTTCTATTTCTTTTTCATTTAATGGTCTTTGTTTTGCACAGTCTTTACATATTCTTCTTACAAGTCTTTGTGCTATTGATGTTGCTAAAACGCTTCCTACGTCATAGCTTGATATTCCCAATTTTCTAAAACGTGTTATAACCTCGATTGAGTCTACTGTATGTATTGTTGATAGCACGAAGTGACCTGTTTGTCCTGCTTGTACTGCTATTTCTGCTGTTTCTTTATCACGAATTTCTCCGTAATAGTATGATGTCAGGGTCTTGTCTTAAGATTGTTCTTAGTGAGTCTGCGAATGAAACTCTTTTATTAACTTCGACTTGGTTTAACCCTGGTATACGAATTTCAACTGGGTCTTCAACTGTTGTAATATTTACTTCTGGTTTATTTAATAATGCAAGTGCACTATATAGTGTTGTTGTTTTACCTTCACCTGTTGGAGCTGCTATTACTGCGATACAGTTTCTCTTGTTAAAACATTTATTCATTACTGTTTCTTCATCTGGATAACCTAGTTCTTGAAGTCCACTAAAGTGTGCTTCTTTTTTCATAAGTCTTAGAACGAATTTTTCACCATTTACATTCATCTGTGAAGATACACGGATGTTGTAATCTGGATATAACAAAATTCTACCATCTTGTGATAATTGAACTTCTTGGTGCATATTTGATATTGATTTTAATCTACCTATTACTTGAGCTTGTTTTGATTTTTCAATATTCGCAACTACTAAAAGTTCACCATCTATTCTATATCTAACTCTTACTTTGTCTTCCATTGGTTCGATATGAATATCACTTGTTCTTTTTGCCATAGCTGATCTTATAATGTTGTCTATAAGTTGTGATGTATCTTTTCCATATGAATCAAGTGCTCTATCATCTTCTATTTTACTTTCAATGCTTTTTACTATTGTATCTATATATGATTCAAAAGTAACGTAACTGTCCATTGATAATCCTTTGCTTAAAAGTATAAGACGAATCATCTTTTGAACATCTTTATCTGTTGGATCAGCGAATGCTACTTTTATTCTATTTTCATTTATTTCAAATGGCATTACTTTATGCTGTTTTACTATATCCATTGATATATATTGCGTGAAGTTAAATCTAAAACTTGCTGGATCTAGTTGAACTGCTTTAAATCCAATAACTTCTCCGATTGTATTTATAAGTTCTTGGTCATTACAAATTTGTAATGCGTGGAATGCTTCACCAAGCTTTATTCCTCTGTGCATTCGTTGATATTCTATTGCTTTATCAATATCAGAATCTTTAATTAAACCTTTTCTGATTAACGCAACACCCAAAGGTACTTTTTTTGTATTTGCATTATTATCAAAGATTGCCATTTATAATCCTCCTCTTTTGTACATCTCTATAATCACTATCATATATTATTTTATAAATATTGATTTAATAAGTCAATAATAAACAAGTAACTTCAATTATTTAGTTATTTTAGAAAATTTATCCTATCTATCTAATTTATCAGCAATTTCATACGCTCTTGAAATGTCACTAGAATAAGTTTCTTGTATTTGTTCTATTTGCATTTCTTGAAGCTTGTACATGCTTACACTTCTACCATATAACGCAATTCCATATAATGAAAAAACTAACATAGCCATAAGTGCTGTTAATGTTATTGAACCTCTATTATTAAACATATCTAATGCACCTTCCTTAATATCCTTTACCAACTTTTAGATAAAGTTCTCCTCCATCATAATTTGAATCAACTACATTTATGATTACCCATTTTTCTACATCGTCTTGCAAGTAATTGTCGTTTGCTTGTTCATAGTCAAATGATAAGTTGCTCATATTATCTGCTATTAGCACATCGTTACGATATAATTCATAGATGTCGTATGTTTGGTTTGTATCTTTTTTTGTGTTTGCTCTATATTTTATTTTGTATTCTACACCGTTATCTAATAACAAATAATCTTTTGCATATTGTTTTATTTCTCTTGCTGATTTTATATCGGAAATCAACATACTTCTTACTTTTAGTAAGTCGTTTATTCCTTCACTTTTTTGTGATAATTCTGCTATTTGAGACATATAGTTTACATTCAAGAATGTAAATGATGCTAATACTATTACTGAAACAACTACATATACACTTAATGAGGTTAGTGTAACACCTTTATTACTTTTTTTACGCACCAAGGTCACTACCCCCTATCTTTAGAGTTTTTAATGTTAATGTTCTTTTGCTTGAGTTATCATTATTTTTAGTGTAAAATTCTGCATTTGCTGTTAACATTTTTACTTTTGAGTCTTCGTAAGTTTTGCCGTTTTTTGCAGGCAATGTTTCTAATGTTGTTGTTATTGTTAATTTATGTTTGTCTATTGTTGTAACAGTAACTCTTTTTGTTTTGGTGTTTTCTTGTATAACTGTATCTGCTGGATTATCTGTAATATCGAAATTGGCATTGTCTAATAATTCTCTTTCAACCGCTCTTACTAGATAATTCATTACTATGTTTTGTTGTTCTATAAATCTATACGTGTTATATGTTCCTTTTAACATAGTAACACCATAAACCATAAATATTGTTATTAAAACAAGTCCTACACCTATTTCTAATAGTGAATATCCCTTTTGTGATTTTGGATTCATTATTCACACTCCTTACAAATCAAATCATTGTAATGTTTATTAGTTCTGCAATACTTCCACAATACGGTGCAAGTATTATTACCACAGCTGTTGATATACTTAATAAAAATCCGAATGGAATTTTTATTTCTTTCTTTTTTATTTTTAATGTTATTACATAGATTATTCCTAATACTATTGCAAGTAATATCGATAAGCTTTGCATTCCAAAACCTAAAAACAAACCAATTAGTGCTATGTATTCGATATCACCAAAACCTATTGGCAAATCTTCTGATTTTTTTATTGTCTTTATTGCTAGATTTATTAAGAAAAATACAAGTGGATATGCAATGAAACCTACTAGTGCATATTTCATTGATAGTCCTTTATAAGTATTAAAAATTCCATATGCCATCGCTACAACTAGTCCGTATAAAATTGTTCCATCATGTATTGTGAATGTTTCTTTATCTATTCCACCAATTATGAATACAGCACATAAGAACAGATATATAAATGCTAAGTTTATAAATTCAATCATTGTACTAAATGCTGATATTTTTAAGCTTAATGCTACTAACAAAAAAACTAGTCCTGAAAAAGTTTCTAATAGTATATATCTACTTCTTATTTTTTCTTTACAGTATCTACATTTTCCACCTAAGAATATATAGCTCCATATTGGTATTAAATCTAAAAAATTTAATTTGTGATTGCATGATGTGCAATGTGATCTAACGTATGTGATATTTTCTTTTCGTGGTAGTCTGTATACTGCCAACGTGAAAAAGCTGCCAAATACTGACCCCATTATAAATAGTGCTGTGTATAAAAATATTTCTATAAATAACATTTTTCTTCTCTTTTCTTTTAAAAATTAAGGGACAAGTTTTTATTCTTGTCCCTATATTAGCAATTATTTTACTGTGTTATATCTCCAGAAGTACCAACCATTTCTGTTGGTAAATCACTGCCTGTATCATTTGATACAAAAGGATTTATAGTTCCTTGAATATATCTTAATTCTGTTGTATAAGTATCTAATTCTCCAGTTAATGTTTCATATTTTTGCGTTGGATTTTGTTCATCTTGAATGTCTGCGTTTATTACTATATATTTATCTCTTTGAACTGATGCATATATATCTGTTTTTGCTTTTTCTATTTGAACATCATTTGTAAGATAATCTTTGAATAGAAATACGTTAAGTCCTAAGGCAATTACAACTAATCCTAAGCATATTGCTACTTCTTTTAAAACAAGCATTGTATTTTCTTTCATAATTATCTAGCCTCCTGTTCTAATTGTTGGTCTGGCGATGTAACTACATTTATGTCTTCAACTGTGAACTTAGCTTTTACTTCTTTATCTGAGCTTGCACCTTCTATTACAATTCCATTTAATTTAAAGTTTAGTTCATCATCATTTTGAATGTCATAAATGAAGTTAATTACTGAAACATAAGAACCTGTTATATTAAAGTCTAATGTTGCTGTTTCAGATTTTGGTGTCATTTTGAATTTTACTGCATTATCATTGGCATAATTTCCAACTTTAATCCATAAATAATCCAACAAATATATTTCTATTTTATTAGCTTCGGCAATTTGTTCTACGTTTGCTGTACTTTTTAATTGTTCATAAGCGTCTTTCTTTTCTGCGTAATTTTTTAATTCAGTGTCTACTTCTCCACTCGCATTTGGAATTCCACTTTTGTTTAAATTATTTAGTTCTTTTACTTTAGAATCAAATTCCGATTTTTCTTCTTTTAATTGTTCATATGATGGAACTGGAAATTGTAACGAAAATTTTTCTGTTACAATTCCTACATATCCATTTTTCAAAGCTGTAAAACTACCATAAACAGATATTATTACAACTAAAGCTAATATTATTTTTTTACTCATGGCATAACCCCGTAACAATAATTTTTATATTTCCACTATCACTAACTACTTCCATGTCAACATCTTTTAGGACTTTTGCTAGTTTTAATTTTGATACAAAATATCCTAACTGTGCATATTGACCTGATTCTGCTTCCATTTTTACTGCACCATTTTTGTCGACTGTTATAGATGTTACTTTTACGTTTGATGGCATTATGAACATCAATTCACTTAAAAAGTTAGGTATATTAAAGTCATTTGCTTTCTCTAAAGCTGATTGATTGATTTTTACAAGTATTGCTGATAATTTGTTTGTTACTTCTACGTAATCATCTGCTACACCTTTTAAGTACTCTGCATCACTTTTTGCTGCTGATATCGTGTTGTTTGCTGTTGCAATTTCTTTTTTAACTTGTGTGGTTTTATCAAGCATTTGATTGCTAATCAATGTTGCAGCAATACAATAAGTTATTAAAAACGTTGCTGAAAATGTTGCTAGTTTAACTAGTGATGAGTCTATTCTTCCATAGCCTGTTGCTGGTTCTTCTTCATTTTCACCTGTTCCAATTGATGTATCTGAATTTCCTTGTAGCAGTCCTTCATCAAATGCAACGTTTCTCTTCTTTTTCTTTTTCTTCACTGGTGCATTTGCTTTTTTCATAAAGTCAGTTGCTTGTTTTTTGTAGTCCAAAAACTTTTCTTTAATATGAAGTTCATCGAACTTTTTCTTCACACTGACAACACCAGCTGCCTTTTTAGCTATTGCATTGAAGTCTAAGTCTGGATCGCTCATTCCACATCCATCTAGTGCTAATGCTATTGCACTGTTAACTTCAATTATTTCTTTTAGATTCGCTTGTTCTCTATAAACAAAGAATGGTCTTAATATTTCACATTCGCTATCTAAAAATACTTCACTAAAATATAAATCAATATTATTTATTATAGCACCTGTACCTGTGATGTAGATTTTCTTTACATCTTTTAGGTATGGTGTTAATATTGCTTCTACTTGTTGACGTATATCGTATAAAACTGGAATTACTACATCTAATATATCTCTTGACTCATCATCTATATCGTAAGCATCTGATATGTATGCAGATACTTTTTTACAAGCTTCATACGCTTTTGCTGTTGAATTATATTTTGTAGCAAGCTTTGTTATTATTTCTTGAGTTCCAAGTTGTATTGCACCTAAATATTGAATTTCACTTCTATGGAATACTGTTATTGTTGTTTTGTCTTCTATATTTATTACAACTGATTCTTCGTCGATTGCTTGGTTTGGAAATAAGTTTTTAACGCTGACTGGCAATGGCGATATGCTTGATATCTTGTAATCTCCAAAATTATTTCTTATGTTTGCAAGTTCACCTTTACTTGATGTAACACATAAAACAAGTTTTTTATCTAGTGAGCCACTGTTTTCTGCAACTTTCGTTCTCATTTCTAAAACTGAAGAATGAAGAGCATTTTCTCCTTTTCTTTCTGCATACTCAGACATTATGAAATCCATCATGTCTTTTTTCTTTAGATTACTGAACACATGCGTTAAGTTGTAATCTTCACTCGATAGAGCTAATGCTACAGTTGTTTGGTCCATTCCTACTTCTTCTGCAATTTCACCCATTGTAACATGTATATTATCATAAAATTTGACGCCATAAGAATCAAGTGTTATTGACTGACCTGCGATTTTATCTGTTGTAGTTGTTACTTTTGCGTATTTTATCATATTTTTGTCAGTATAAATTCCTAAGCAACTTGGCATTTCTTTCCCTCTTTTCTTTTGAATCTAATTATACTCTTTTACTTCATCTTGAGAATTTGTTTCTTCCTCTTCTGGTTCTGGATTAAAATCGAATATTTCAAATCTTCTTAAAAACGTGAACATCTCTGCATATGTCAATGGATTATCTAATTGCATTGTTCCGTTTGTGTATCCTACAAGAACACCTGCTTCTTCAAACTGATTTAAAACATCATCATCAGATAAATCTTGTTCAGATAGTAAACTAAACATTAGTATTAAGAATTCTTTTCTTGAAATGTCTCCAAAATAAGGTTTTATATTGTAATCTATTATTTCTTTGTAGGCAACTTCACCAACATTGTACGCTGCAGTTGGTCCTAAGTTCTTTAATACCATGTTTCTATAACTTGAATCAGATATTAAAGTAGCTGCTTTATATTTTGCAAGAGAAAAGTATAAATATATATCTTTTAACGAATCTCTTGTTAGCATATCTGCATTGTTTGGTAAAGTTCCAACATTATGACCATCAACAACTGAACGCATATGGTTAATGTATGTTACAACTTCTCTATATTCTTGTGGTGTTAACGAATCTTTTGAAATATATTTTTCAACATCTGCAACGATTCCTTCAAGTGCTTTGTTAAATGTACTAACATCTGTGACATTTTGCTTTACGTTTTGTTTTGGCATAACACCTTTCATACTTAAATATTTTATCAATATTGAATAAAAATTTGCATGCGAAACTTTATTGTTTAACGTAGAAGTACTTGTTATTGAAGTCAAACGTTTTTCTCTAGCCCATTCATATCCTGGCGTTGACCACGTCCACGCAGCAAAAGCAGAAGTCGAAAGTGTTGAAGCAACAATCGTCAATATAATTATTGATTTTATTATTCCTAAGCTATTTTTCTTCATCATTCCACACCTTTTTTAGTAAATTCTCGCAAATTCTTACTTGCGTAAGAATTGCCGTCTGTTCCATATTTCACATTTATTTTATCTGTTTACTATATTAAAAGCAACCGATGTTACTAAAATGTAATAAACATGTAATAAAAAAGTAACTCTATTTTTACTTATAAATAATATGTCCTTTTATGTTTTATTTATTCATTTTAACGTGCTTCTAGCTTTTATTTAATAAAAAATATGATCCAACTTGCTTAAGGTTGAATCATATTTTTCAAATTTTATATTTGTTATTTTACAACAACTAGTTTTACATTTATTTTTTCACCGTTGATGTCTAGTTCGTTTTCTCCATCGCCTTCTACTATTACGTCTGCTAATATTTCATCGGCAATCTGCGCTTTGTTATTTTCGATTATTTCTGCTATTTTTTTGTTGTTTGAATAATACATTTCTATATGGTTTTGTACTTCAAATCCTGATTCTTTTCTTAGATTTTGAATTTTTGATATAAGTTCTCTTACGAATCCTTCTTCTATCAATTTGTCTGTTAATTCAATATCTAAAACTACAGTCATATCGCCATCTTGTGATGAAATGTATTTTTCTGATTTTGTTGTTTCTATTAAAAGATCTTCTTCTTTCAATTCAACTTTTGCATCACCAATTTCTAATACAACTACTCCATTTTCTTTTAGTTCTTTTACATATGCTGTTCCATTTCCTGCTCTTAGTAGTTGATTTATTGTTGGTAATATTGCTCCATATTTTGGTCCTACTGTTTTTAGGTTTGGTTTTACGTTATATGATACAAATTCACTTACATCTGTTTTAAATTCTATTTCTTTTACATTTAATTCTTCTTTTATGATGTAGTAATAGTCTTCGTCTAAAGTTCTGTTTGTACCTACATATGCTTTAGCTAGTACTTGTCTGTTCTTCATTCCAGAAACATTTCTACATGCTCTTCCAAGTGTAACTATTGATAGAACTTTTTCCATGTTTTCTTCTAATTTGATATCAATCATGCTTTCATCAGCTACTGGATAATCGCATAAATGTATACTTTCAGGTGCTGTTTTATCAAAGTTTACAACTAGGTTTTGATATATTTGTTCTGTCATGAATGGAACGAATGGTGCAGAAACTTTTGCAAGTGTTACAAGACATGTATAAAGTGTCATATATGCGTTTATTTTGTCTTGTTCCATTCCACTTCCCCAGAATCTTTCTCTACATCTTCTTACATACCAGTTTGAAAGTTCATCTGTGAAGTCTTGAATCAATCTTGAGCTATCTGTAACTCTGTATTCTGTCATTCCAGCGTCTACTTCTTTAACTAATGTGTTAAGCTTTGAAAGAACCCATTTGTCCATTTGTGATAATTTATCATATTCTAGTTTATATTCTGTTGGATTGAATTTATCTATATCAGCATACAATACGTAGAATGCATATGTATTCCAAAATGTTCCGATGAATTTTCTTTGATATTCACTAATTCCTTCTGGATAAAATCTTGTTGGAAGCCATGGTGATGAACTTGCACAGAAATACCATCTTACAGCATCGGCACCTTGCTTGTCTAATACAGCCCAAGGGTCAACAACGTTACCTTTGTGTTTTGACATTTTCAAGCCATCTTTATCTTGAACATGACCTAGAACCAAACAATTTTCAAATGGTGCTCTGTCAAATAATAAAGTAGATATCGCCATAAGTGTGTAGAACCAACCTCTTGTTTGGTCAATTGCTTCACTTATGAATTGAGCTGGAAAGTGTTTTTCAAACAATTCTTTATTTTCAAATGGATAATGATATTGTGCGAAAGGCATTGAACCAGAATCAAACCAACAATCGATTACATCTGGGACTCTCTTCATCATTTTTCCACATTTTTCGCACTTTATTTTTACTTCATCTATGTATGGCTTATGCAATTCGATATCATCAGAAACATTGTCGCCAAGAGCTTTCAATTCTTCTTTACTACCGATTACATGATAGTGACCACATTCGCATTCCCATACTGGAAGTGGTGTACCCCAATATCTAGAACGAGATAATCCCCAGTCGATAACGTTTTCTAGGAAATTACCAAATCTACCGTCTTTGATATTTTCAGGCATCCAGTTAACAGTATTGTTGTTTGCTACTAGTCTATCTCTTAAGGCTGACATTTTTATAAACCATGTATCTATTGCATAATATAGAAGTGGTGTATCGCATCTCCAGCAGAAAGGATATGAATGTTCATAAGGTAATGCTGCAAATAATAAGTTTCTGTCTTCCAAATCTTTCAAAACTAGTTTATCTGCATCTTTTACAAAAGTTCCAGCCCACTCGCCTGTTTCTTTTGTAAAGTTACCAGCTTCATCAACTAATTGTAAAAATGGTAAATCATTGTCCTTACCAACTCTAGAGTCGTCTTCACCAAACGCAGGGGCGATATGAACGACACCAGTACCGTCAGTTAATGTAACGTATCCATCTACAACTACAAAATATGCTTTTTTATCAAGAGTTGCGAAATCAAATAATGGTTCATATTCCAAGCCGTACAAGTCGTTACCTACAAATTTTCTTATAACTTCATACTCTTCACTTATTACACTACCAACTAAAGCTTCAGCCAAAATATATTTTTCGCCACTTGCAACTTTTATTTCAACATAAGTATCTTTAGGACTTACACAAAGTGCAACATTTGAAGGTAAAGTCCATGGTGTTGTAGTCCATGCTAAAATATATTTGTTTTCTTCATTTTTAACTTTAAACTTAGCGATACAAGATGTTTCTTTAACATCCTTGTAACCTTGTGCAACTTCATGAGAAGAAAGCGAAGTACCACATCTTGGGCAGTAAGGAACAATCTTGTGACCTTTGTATAAAAGACCTTTTTCATTTATTGTTTTTAAAGCCCACCATTCAGATTCGATGTAATTATCATGATAAGTAACATAAGGGTCATCCATGTCAGCCCAGAAACCAACACGATCGCTCATTATTTCCCATTCGTGTTTGTACTTCCAAACACTTTCTTTACATTGCTTTATAAAAGGCTCAACACCATATTTTTCAATTTGAGGCTTGCCATCTATTCCAAGCATTTTCTCAACTTCAAGTTCAACAGGAAGACCATGAGTATCCCAACCAGCTTTTCTTGGTACTTCATAACCCTTCATCGTCCAAAATCTAGGAATAACATCTTTGAAAACACGAGTTTCAATATGTCCTATATGAGGCTTACCATTTGCAGTTGGAGGTCCATCATAAAACATAAAAGTTGGGTGCCCTTCTCTATTCTTAATACTCTTTTTGAAGATATCGTTCTTCTTCCAAAACTCGATAACCTCTTTTTCTCTTTCGACAAAATTCAAATCAGTTGAAACTTTCTTGTACATTGAATCACATTCCTTGCACATTTTAACATTCTCCTTTCTTTTGGTGGGACACCGGGGACGTCCGTTAAATGTTTCATTTTTCCCTTATACTGGAAATTTTGGGACATTTAACGGACGTCCCTCGTGTTGCTTTTTAAAAAAAAGCACTTTGCCCTGCTCTACTAATGCTAGGACAAAGTGCTTTAACTTTGCTATACCACCTACATACAATCATATGAGTTCTCTATAACGTGAGAAAATACGTCAAAACTTATTTTGATATTCAGTTTTGAAACTCCGAGGTGATTTTCGAGATACTCTTTTGCTACTGGTCTTTCACCGTACCCAGCTCGCTTTTTAGCTTTGGAGTAACCTACTATCCTCTTCATAGTCATTTATAAATTTAGAACTATAAGTTCCCTGATGTGTTGTATTATACCAAGTTTTTTTCTTGTTGTAAAGACGGAATTTTATTATTAGTGTCTTATTATCTGTAGGTTTGTCAAACATATGTCACACTCACTTAGATACGCTTGCATTTGAAATA
>CAYNRR010000007.1:0-75352 GCA_964400015.1 uncultured Eubacteriales bacterium
ATACAACATACGGAAAAATCGGTGTTAAAGTTTGGATTTATAAAGGTGAAGTTCTTCCAGGAAAAAAAGAAGCAGAAGGAGGTAGAAAATAATGCCATTGATGCCAAAAAGATCAAAACATAGAAAAATGCAAAAAGGTAGAAATAGAGGTAAAGCTACAAGAGGTAATACAGTAGCATATGGCGAATATGGACTACAAACTCTTGAAGCTGGTTGGATTACATCTAACCAAATAGAAGCTGCCAGAATAGCAATGACTCGTTTCATTAAAAGAGGTGGTAAAGTTTGGATTAAAATATTCCCAGACAAGCCAATAACAAAGAAACCTGCTGAAACTCGTATGGGTAGTGGTAAAGGTTCACTAGAATACTGGGTTGCAGTTGTTAAACCAGGAAGAATAATGTTCGAGATGGCAGGAGTACCTGAAGAAGTTGCTAGAGAAGCATTTAGACTTGCAGCTCACAAACTTCCAGTTAAAACAAAATTTATCATTGCGGATAAAAACGAAGGTGGTGAAGACGATGAAGGCTAATGAATATAGAAAAATGACTTCATCGGATTTAGAAAAAGAATTAGGAGAATTAAAATCTGAATTATTCAAATTAAGATTTCAATTATCTCTAAATGGATTAGAGAATCCGATGAAAATAAAAACAACTAAAAAAGATATCGCTAGAATCAAAACAATTCTTAAAGAAAAAGAATTAAGCGAAGCTGAATAAAGTTTAGATTATCCTAAGAAAGGAGAAAGAAGATGTCTGAAGAAAGAGCTTTAAGAAAAACAAGAGTTGGTAAAGTTGTAAGTGACAAAATGGACAAAACAATCGTTGTTGCTGTTCAAACAAGTTACAAACATCCTTTATATGGTAAAACAATGAAAAGAACATTCAGATTAAAAGCTCATGATGAGAACAATGAATGTCAAATCGGTGATACTGTAAAAGTAATGGAAACTAGACCATTATCTAAAGATAAGAGATGGAGACTAGTAGAAATAGTAGAAAAAGTTAAATAGTCTATAAAAGGCTAAAAGAAATGTAAATAAAATGTAGGTCCCAGTTAAATAGGGATAGATGCATTTGAAAGGAGAAAATAAAATGATACAACAACAATCAAGACTTAAAGTTGCTGATAATACTGGCGCAAAAGAATTAATGTGTATCAGATGCTTAGGTGGTTCTTTTAGAAAAACAGCTAATATTGGTGATGTTATAGTTGCTTCTGTAAAGAGTGCTGCACCAGGCGGTATGGTTAAAAAAGGTGATGTTGTTAAAGCTGTTATCGTAAGAAGTAAAAAAGGTATTCAAAGACCAGACGGATCTTACATCAGATTTGACGAAAATGCTGCCGTTATTATAAAAGAAGATAAAACTCCAAGAGGAACACGTATATTTGGACCTGTTGCAAGAGAATTAAGAGATAGAGATTATATGAAAATCGTATCACTTGCTCCAGAAGTTTTATAAGATATTCCAATGGAAGTTCAAATTTGCTTATGAGATGAGCAAATAGCATAAGAAATAATCCGAGAGGTAGGTGTAAAAATAAATGAATAACATGCACGTTAAAAAAGGTGATGTTGTAGTAGTTAGCTCTGGTGCCGATAAAGGTAAAAAGGGTAAAGTACTAGAAGCTATGCCAAAAGATAACAGAGTAGTTGTTGAAGGCGTAAATGTTAGAACAAAACATGTAAAACCAAGAAAAGCTGGTGAAGCTGGTGGCCTTGTAAAAGGTGAATTAGCAATCAATGCTTCAAAAGTTAACTTATATTGTTCAAAATGTGATGCTCCAAGAAGAGCAAGAAAAGAAATAAAGAAAGACGGTACAAAAGTTAGAGTTTGTACAAAATGTGGAACTGAATTTAAAAATTCAGAAGCTAAATAGGAAAGGAGGTAATTTCTAATGTCAAGTTTAAAAGAAAGATATAAAAGTGAAGTAGTTCCAGAAATGATGAAAAAATTCAACTACACATCAGTAATGCAAGTTCCAAAGCTAGAAAAAATCGTTATTAACATGGGTGTTAGCGATGTTCGTGAAAATGCAAAAGCTTTAGAAAATGCTATGAGAGATTTAACAATAATTACAGGACAAAAAGTTGTTTCAACTAAAGCTAAAAAATCTATCGCTGGTTTCAAAATCAGAGAAGGAATGGAAATTGGTTGTAAAGTAACTTTAAGAAATGAAAAAATGTATGATTTTGCTGAAAAATTATTTGCAGTTGCACTTCCAAGAGTTAGAGATTTTAGAGGGTTATCTCCAAATTCTTTCGATGGAAGAGGAAATTATTCAATGGGCGTAAAAGAACAATTGATATTCCCTGAAATTGAGTATGATAAAATTGATAAAATTAGAGGAATGGACGTAATTTTCGTTACAACAGCTAATACAGACGAAGAGGCAAAAGAGTTATTAAGACTTCTTGGTATGCCATTTTCAAAATAAGGAGGTAAACCATGGCAAAAAAATCTATGATCGCAAAACAAAAGCTAGCTCCAAAATTTAGCACAAGATATTACAACAGATGTAAAATTTGTGGAAGACCACATGCTTACATTCGTAAATTTGGAATATGCAGAATTTGTTTTAGAGAATTAGCTCACAAGGGTCAAATACCAGGTGTTAAAAAAGCAAGCTGGTAAGAATAACTTTGAGCTTATATCAGCAAATAAAAGGTATTAGAGCATAGAAAATAAATGCTCTACAATATTCAAATAAATTGAAAAGAAATAGAGAATTTATTCTCTAAGTTCTAAAATCTAGAGTGAAAGGAGTTACGTAAAAATGAACATTACTGATCCAATAGCAGATATGCTAACAAGAATTAGAAATGCAAATACACAAAGACATGAAACAGTTGATGTTCCTTCATCAAAATTAAAGAAATCAATTGCTGAAATCTTATTAAATGAAGGTTACATTAAGTCTTTTGAAGAAATAGAAGATAATGCACAAGGTATTATTAGAATAACTTTAAAATATGTTAATAAACAAAAAGTTATTACTGGTTTAAAGAGAATCAGCAAACCAGGTCTTAGAGTATATGCTACAAAAGACGAGTTACCAAAAGTATTAGGTGGACTTGGAATAGCATTGATCTCAACATCAAAAGGAATAATGACTGACAAGAATGCTCGTAAAGAAGGTATCGGAGGAGAAGTTCTTGCATTCGTTTGGTAGTAAATGATGTAAATAACATATTTTAAAGAAAGGAGAAATAGAAATGTCTAGAATAGGAAAACAACCTATAACAGTACCTGCTGGTGTAGAAGTAAAAGTAGAAAAAGATAACCTAGTAACTGTAAAAGGACCAAAAGGAACTTTAACAAAAGCTCTACATAAAGATATGATTATCAATAACAATGCAGGCGTTATAACAATAGAACTTAAAGATGAAAGCCAAAACGCTTTACAAGGTTTAACAAGAACACTTCTAAACAACATGATTGTTGGTGTAACAGAAGGATTCAAAAAAGAACTTGAAATAAACGGTGTTGGTTATAGAGTTCAAAAACAAGGTAACAAATTAGTTATGAACATGGGATATTCTCATACTGTAGAGTTTGAAGATAGAGGAGAAACAAAGATTGAAGCTCCATCTCAAACAAGTATAATTGTTACAGGCCCAGATAAAGAAGCTGTAGGACAACTTGCAGCAGAAATTAGAAAAATAAGACCACCAGAACCATACAAAGGTAAAGGTATTAAATATGTTGATGAAAGAATAATTAGAAAAGAAGGAAAAATGGGCAAAAAATAATTCTTAAATAAAAGAATTATGAACATTTAGAAGGGAGAGATAACAGTTGATTAAGAAACAAGCTAAAAATGAATCAAGACTAGTTAGACATGCTAGAGTTCGTAAAAAGATTAGTGGAACTCCAGAGCGTCCAAGACTTAGTGTATATAAAAGCTTAACAGGTATCTATGCTCAAATAATTGATGATGTTAACGGTAAAACTTTAGTTGCTGCTTCTACATTAGATAAAGAAGTAAAAACTAAAGCAAGTAATATTGAAGCTGCCAAAGAAGTTGGTGCTTTAGTAGCAAAAAGAGCTACAAAAGCTGGTATCAAAACAATAGTATTTGATAGAGGTGGATACCAATATCACGGTAAAGTAAAAGCATTAGCTGAAGCTGCACGTGAAGGTGGATTAGAATTTTAATCGAAAGGAGTAAATAAAATGATAGATGCAAGCACATTAGATCTTCAAGAGAAAGTTGTTGCAATCAATAGAGTTGCTAAAGTTGTTAAAGGTGGTAGAACTTTTAGATTTAGCGCGCTAGTAGTTGTTGGAGATGGTGCTGGACACGTTGGAGTAGGCAACGGTAAAGCTGCTGAAGTTCCAGATGCTATTAAAAAAGCAATTGATGATGCTAAAAAGAATGTTGTAGAAGTTCCAATAGTTAATGATACTATTCCACATGAATTGATTGGTAACTTTGGTTCTGGTAAAGTTTTATTAAAACCAGCTGGCGAAGGTACTGGACTTATCGCTGGTGGTGCTGCTAGATCAGTATTAGAACTTGCAGGATACAAAAATATTAGAACAAAGAATTTAGGTTCAAACAATCCAAGAAATGCTGTTTACGCTACATTAAATGCGCTTTCAGAAATGAAAACAGCTGAAATGGTTGCAGCATTAAGAGGTAAAAAAGTAGAAGAAATTCTATAATTTTCTTGAATAAGAAAAATATTTAAATAAAATTATTGTTTAGGTTAATAAAAGGAGGTGCAGAGATGAAACTTGATGAATTAAGACCAGCACCTGGTTCAAAAACAACTAGAAGAAGAGTTGGTAGAGGTATTGGATCTGGATTAGGTAAAACTGCAGGCAAAGGTCATAAAGGACAAAATGCTAGAAGTGGTGGTGGAGTAAGACCAGGCTTCGAAGGTGGTCAAATGCCTTTATTCAGAAGAATTCCAAAGAGAGGATTCAACAATAGAAATTCAAAAGAGTATGCAGAAGTAACATTAGCTATGCTTGAAGAAAGATTTGAAAACGGAGCAGATGTTACAGCTGAAACACTTTTAGAACTAGGTGTAATTAAAAAAGTTAATGATGGAATCGTTGTTTTAGGTAATGGAGAATTAACTAAAAAATTAAACGTAAAAGCATCTAGATTTACAAAAACAGCTGAAGAAAAAATCAAAGCTGCTGGCGGAAAGGTTGAGGTGATATAGTTGTTTAAGACACTATTTAACGCTTGGAAAATTCCTGAATTAAGAAAAAGGATATTATATACCTTATTGTTATTAGCAATATTTAGATTCGGTTGTGTAATAACAGCACCTGGTGTTGATATTGAAAACTTACAACTAATTGCAAATTATAACTCAAACTCAATTATGGGGACAATAAATATAATTACTGGTGGAGCATTTTCTAGTTTTTCTATATTTGCTCTATCAATAAGTCCTTATATTACAGCATCAATTATTATTCAACTTTTGACATTTGCTATTCCAGCTTTGGAAGATATGTCAAAAGAAGGAGAAAATGGTAGAAAAAGACTTAGCCAATATACAAGATATACTGCTGTTGTATTAGCAGCAATTGAGGCTTTTGGTATTTATGTAATGTATAAAGATACAGGAATACATTTCATAAATTCACCATTAACACCTTTTGTATTTGTTTTATCACTTACATGTGGTTCAACATTCTTGATGTGGATTGCAGAACAATTATCAAGTAAGGGAATAGGAAATGGTACTTCATTATTGATTTTTGCTGGTATCGTTTCAAAATTACCATCTGCAGTTGAATATCTATATGAATTAGTTGTTGAACGTGGTGTAGTTGGTGGCTTAATTTCAGCTGCTGTAGTTATTGGCGCTGTGATTTTAGTCGCAGGCGTTGTATGGGTAACAGAAGCTGAAAGAAGAGTTCCAATCCAATACGCAAAGAGAGTATCTGGAAGAAAAATGTATGGTGGACAAAGTACACACATACCAATGAAACTTTCTATGGCAGGAGTTATGCCAGTTATTTTTGCAATGTCATTTTTACAACTACCAGCATTGATTTTACAATTAGTAAATCATGATATAGCTACAAGCTCAGGTTTCTGGGCTGGAGTATACAAAGTATGTGCATTTACATCACTTGGTACAACTGGTCTTTGGGACTCTGCTACAAGTACATTTAATTGGAGTTTATTAGGATTTGGTTTATTACATATCTTAATATACATCTTGTTGATAGTAGGATTTACATTCTTTTATACAATGTTTATGGCATTCAATCCAACAGAAGTATCTAACAACTTAAAGAAAAATGGTGGATTTATACCAGGTATAAGAGCAGGTAAGCCAACAGCAGATTACTTAACAGCAGTTTTAACAAGTATAACAGCATTTGGTTCAATTTTCTTGGCAATAATAGCTGTATTACCAATACTTGCACAATTTGCTGGTCTTCAAATATCATTCGGTGGAACAGCGATACTAATCGTTGTAGGTGTTGCACTTGAATCTGTAAGACAATTAGAGTCACAAATGTTGACAAGACATTATAAAGGATTTTTAGAATAAAAAAATATAGCTTCACTCTTTTAGAGTGGAGCTTTTTTTATTGATAAAAGACAAAATGTGTAGTATACTTACTTCGTATGAGAAAAGGAGGAAAAGACATGAAAAATTTATTAAGAATATTTTTATTATTATTAGTAGTAGCAGCTGTTGTAGGTTCATCCATGTTTTTAATGGGCCAAAATGATAGATACAATAATATTATTGATGACCCCTCAATCGCTAGTGGAGATACAATCAATTCAGGTGAATTGGAAGAAGTGAGTGGAGACAACGAACTTCTAGAAAGTGGAGATACAAACGAATCAGGAGACTTAAACGAAGTTGAATTAGTTAGCGGAGAAAAAAATGAAGAAGACAATGTAGCTGATGAATCAGGAGAAAAACTTGTTTCTGGTGAAGTTGCTGAAGTTTCTGGCGAAATTCTAAGTGGTGAATTAGCAGAATAATTTTTAAAATATATATAATTAAAATGGGAGGTAAATTATGAGATTGATAATATTAGGTGCACCTGGAAGTGGAAAAGGTTCACAATGTAAATGGATTACAAGGGATTACGATGTTCCACATATTTCAACAGGAGATATATTGAGAAAGAATATTTCTGAAGGAACTGAATTAGGTCAAAAAGCTAAAGGATATATCGATCAAGGTGCATTAGTACCAGACGAATTAGTTATAGATATTTTAAAAGCTAGATTACTAGAAAGTGATTGCAAAGAAAAAGGATTTTTGCTAGATGGATTTCCAAGAACAATTTTTCAAGCCGAGGCATTAGAAGAATTTTTAAATGAGCAAAATCTTTCAATAGATAAAGTTATAAACCTACATGTTCCAGATGAAGAAATTATGGCAAGAGCAATCAACAGAAGAACTTGTGAAAATCCAGAATGTAAGGAAATATACAATTTGAGAGATAATCCACCAAAAGTTGAAAACACATGTGACAAATGTGGAAGCAAGTTATTCCAAAGAGCTGATGACAATGAAGCAACAGTAAAAAATAGATTAGTAGTATATCACAATCAAACAGAACCTTTAATTGAGTTTTACACAAGTAAAGGTTTGTTAGCAACTATAGTTGGACAAGATGATATAAACGATACAATAGCTTTAGTAAAAGCAGAATTAGCTAAATAAAGTTAAGAGGGATAATAATGATAGATATAAAAACTGAACGTGAAATAAAAAAGATGAGAGAAGTATGTAAGATTGTTGCTTTAGCTCATGAAGAAATAAAAAAATCTTTAAAAGTGGGAATGACTACTCAAGATATAGATGATATAACAGAAAGAGTTTTCAAAGAAAATGGTGCTAATCCTTCTTGTAAAGGATATCCTAAAAATTCTAGAAATCCATTCCCGGCAGCTTCTTGTATTTCAGTTAACGATGAAGTAATTCATGGTATGCCAGGAAGTAGAGTATTGAAAAATGGTGATGTAGTTTGTGTAGACATTGTTGCAGATAAAGATGGATTCTTTGGTGATGCCACAAGGTGTTATGTTGTAGGTGAAGGAACGCCAGAAGCATATGCAATTGTTGAGGCTGCAGAGGCTTGTTTTTGGGAAGGCGTTAAAATGGCGAAAGCTGGTAACAGAGTTTCTGATATATCACACGCTATACAAGTAGCTGCAGAAAGTAGAGGATACTCTGTTGTTAGAGAATATCAAGGACATGGTATCGGTACTCACATGCATGAAGATCCGGGTGTACCTAATTTCGGAAAGCCTGGTAAAGGACCAAGACTTGCTGTGGGAATGACCTTAGCTATTGAACCTATGATAAATGAAGGTTCACCTGATGTTGAAGTTTTGGATGATGAATGGACTGTAATAACAGCTGATGGGAAATTATCAGCACATTACGAAAATACAGTTTATATAGGCAAAAATGGGCCTGAAATTTTAACAGTTTTATAAATATGATTACTAAAGAAGATATTACAAGTTTACATGCTAGCAATATCTTCTTTTTGAATATAAAATAAATGAATAAACAACAAAAAAACATTGACATATAGCATGATTGGTTGTATACTTATTGAGTTAGAAAGTGGCTTTTTGCTAGTCTAAACAAGAAAGGTAGAGAATAAATTGCGGAATACAAGTTGGAAATATTGTAATCTCAACAATGGGACGAGATAAAGGCATGTATTTTATAGTAATTGATTCAGATGATAGGTACGTGTTTTTAGTTGATGGGTCGACTAGAAAAATAGAAAGACCTAAAAAGAAAAAAATCAAGCATGTACAAACAACAGAATATCATTCTGATGTTATTGCCGAAAAAGTAAAAAACAAAAACAAGATATCAAATCAAGATTTAAAGAAAGCCTTAAAAGAAATTCTAAAAATCGGGTAGGAGGATGAAATGTCTAAAGAAGATATTATCGAAGTTGAAGGTACGGTTGTAGAAGCTTTACCAAACACTGAATTTATTGTTGAACTTGAGAATGGACATAAATTGCATGCACATATATCAGGTAAATTAAGAATGAATTTTATAAGAATACTACCAGGGGATAAGGTTAAATTGGAATTATCACCATATGATCTTAATCGTGGAAGAATTACTTGGAGGGCAAAATAATTGTTTTGCGCGGCACATTCTTTAAAAGAGAATGTAAAAAATATATAATATTTTTATTAAACTGGTTGTTTTTAAGGAGGGGAAAAGAATGAAAGTTAGACCATCAGCTAAGAAAATTTGCGACAAATGCAAAGTAATCAAAAGAAAAGGCGTAGTAAGAGTAATATGCGAAAACCCAAAGCATAAGCAACGTCAAGGCTAGTACAAAACAAAAGTTAATAAATATTAAAAAGGTGCGGCTGTCCGAAAGGATTCTTTTTAGTATTTATATAGATCAACCGCTTACGTCACTAAGCGAATGGCAAGGCATAAAGACATAAGTAGTAATGTAAAATTTATGGAGGTGTATTTTTTAAATGGCTCGTATTGCAGGAGTTGACTTACCAAGAGAAAAAAGAGTTGAAATAGGCTTAACATATATCTATGGTATAGGAAGAACAAAATCAAACGAAATTTTAAAAGCATCTGGTGTAAACCCAGATACAAGAGTTAAAGACTTAACAGAGGATGAAGTTATAAAAATAAGAGAAGTAATTGACAAAAATGGCTACAAAGTTGAAGGTGACTTAAGAAGAGAAACTGCATTAAACATCAAAAGATTGATGGAAATCGGTTGCTACAGAGGATTAAGACACAGAAAGAATCTACCAGTTAGAGGACAAAGAACAAAAACTAATGCTAGAACTAGAAAAGGTCCAAGAAAATTAGTAGCTAATAAGAAGAAATAAGGGAGGGTGAATTATAGTGGCTAAAGTACAAGCAAAGAAAAATGTTACTAGAAAAAGAAGAGAGCGTAAAAACATTGAAAAAGGTCAAGCTCATATTCACTCTAGTTTCAATAACACAATAGTTACAATTACTGACGTACAAGGAAATACAATTTCTTGGGCTAGTTCAGGTGGACTAGGATTCAAAGGTTCAAGAAAAAGTACTCCATATGCTTCACAAATGACTGCTGAAACAGCAGCAAAAGCAGCTATGGAACATGGTTTAAAAACAATAGAAGTTTTCGTTAAAGGACCAGGAGCTGGTAGAGAAGCAGCAATTCGTGCACTTCAAACAGCTGGACTTGAAATCAGTATGATTAAAGATGTTACTCCAATTCCACACAATGGTTGTAGACCACCAAAAAGAAGAAGAGTATAGTTTTATTATTTTTTGAAATTTAGATTAAGAAAGGATGAATAGATAAATGGCAAGATATACAGGAGAGTCATGCCGTGTTTGCCGTAGAGAAGGCGAGAAATTGTTTCTTAAAGGTTCAAGATGTTATACTGATAAATGTGCACTAGCTAGAAGAGCATATGCACCAGGTCAACATGGACAAAAAAGAAAGAAACAATCAGAATATGGCACTCAATTAAGAGAAAAACAAAAAGCAAAATCATTTTATGGAGTTTTAGAGTCTCAATTTAGAAAATATTTTGAAGAGGCTGCTAGATCAAAAGGTGTTACAGGTACAAGATTACTTCAAATTCTTGAAAGTAGACTTGATAACGTAGTATATAGATTAGGTTTAGCTACATCAAGAGCACAAGCAAGACAATTAGTTAGACATGGTCACTTTGAAGTAGATGGCGTAAAAGTAAATATTCCATCATATTTAACAAAAGTAGGAGAAGTTGTTAAAGTAAAAGAATCAAGTGCTAATAGCGAAATATTCAAACAAATCGTTGAATCAACAGAAAATGGTAGACCAGTTCCAACATGGTTAGAAGCTGATTTAGCGAACAGAACAGGAAAAATAGTTGCTCTTCCATCAAGAGAAGAAATAGATTTACCAGTTCAAGAGCATTTGATTGTTGAATTGTATTCTAAATAGAAATAAGTAAAAAATAAAATTATATTTAGGAGGTCAAAGATGATTGAATTCGAAAAGCCAAGAATCGAATGTTTAAAGTTGGATAATGACAATATGTATGCAAAATTTGTATGTGAACCTTTAGAAAGAGGTTACGGAATTACTTTAGGTAATTCACTTCGTAGAATTTTGTTATCATCATTACCAGGTGCAGCAATAACAAGCATTAAAGTTGATGGAATTCAACATGAGTTTTCAACTATTCCAGGAATCGTTGAAGATGTAGTAGAAATAATATTAAATTTAAAGAACGTTAGATTAAAAATATTTGATAACGAAGTTAAGAACTTAAGAATAGATGTTGATGAAGAAGGAGAAGTAACTGCTGGATGTATCACTGGTGATGCTAATGTAGAAATCTTAAATCCTGACTTACATATCTGTACAATTTCTGAAGGTGGAAGTTTACATATGGAACTTACAGCTAACAGAGGTAGAGGATATAATCCATCAGTAAAAAATAAAAATCCAGACCAACCAATAGGAGTTATTGCTATAGATTCAATTTACACTCCAGTTAAGAAAGTTAATTTTTATGTAGAGAATACAAGAGTAGGTCAAATTACTGACTTTGACAAATTGACAATTGAATTATGGACAGATGGTAGCTTGCTTCCTGATGAGGCATTAAGCTTGGCTGCTAAAGTTATGAACGAACATTTAGCACTATTTATAGACTTATCAGAAGCAACAAAAAATACAGAAATTATGGTTGAAAAAGAAGAATCTAAGAAAGAAAAAGTTTTAGAAACTACAATCGAAGAATTAGATTTATCTGTAAGATCATATAATTGCTTAAAAAGAGCTGGAATTATCAATGTTGAAGATTTAACTAACAAGACAGAAGAAGAAATGATGAAAGTTAGAAATTTAGGTAGAAAATCTTTAGAAGAAGTAACTAATAAGTTACATTCTTTAGGACTAGATTTTATGCCTAGTGAAGAATAATGCGAAATAAGGAAGGGTGAAATAAAGTGGCAGAAATTAGAAAGTTGGGAAGAAAAACTGATCATAGATTAGCGATGCTTAAAAACTTGACAACTAGCGTGATTTGGCATGGTCAAATCGAAACTACTGAGGCTAAAGCTAAAGAAGTAAAGAGCATAGTTGATAGCTTAATTTCTCTTGCTATAAAAGAAAAAGATAACTATGAAATGGTAGAAGAAACTGTTTCATTAGCTAAAATTGATGAGAAAACAGGTAATAAAGTTACTGAAACTGTTACAAGTGCTAACGGTAAAACTTACACAAAAGTTGTTAGAGAAAACGTTACAAGAACAGTTAAAAAAGATAATCCATCAAGACTTGCTGCAAGAAAGAAAATTATTGCTAACTTAAATAAAGTAAAAGACGCTGAAGGTAATAATGTTGATTTACCAGGAAAAATGTTCGGAGAACTTGCTGAAAAATATGCAGATAGAAAAGGCGGTTATACAAGAATAATTAAACTTGGTCAAAGAAAAGGCGATGCAGCAGAAGCTGTTATTTTACAATTAGTTTAATAAAAATATTGGAGAACTAAGATATGAGATATCTTAGTTCTTTTTTTGTCTATTAAAGTATACTTGATTATATTTATTGATTGAGATATAATGTTTTTGTGAGTAGGTATACTCCATATAATATTTTTAATTTTTGATTTTTACACGTTTATATTGAACTTATATGAAGTATTACGTGTAGACTATTTTTCTTTAATATATGAAGATATGTTTAAGAAAAGTAGAAGATTAAACTAGAAATTCTGGATTTAATTTTAAGGGAGGAATAAGAATGATAGAAGATAGTGCTATTAAAGCTCCTAAATCACCTTTTGCGATGAGGGAGAATGAAATTAAGGTCTTTGATGGAAAAGACGGATATGCCTCAATAGACCAAGTTGTATTCAAGATTGATATGGGATATATAAATGAACTTCATTTTCAAATACTTGAAATTATCAACGATTTTGAATTTATTACTTCAAGACAAATATATCAAATGTTAACTTATAAGGGAATTGAAATAAAGTCTCAAGATAAGTTAAATAAAAAGCTTGAAGATATGATAAAGAGCAAAATTATAACGAGATATTATTTCTCTAGTGATGAAGGTAAAGGAATATATAGAATTTATTGTTTAGATAAAATCGGTAAGTATTTATTAAATTCGAGAGGTATAAAAACTACATGGCAACCAACTGATAATACTAAGCCTGTATATATGTTAAAGAGAAGACTTGCTGGAAACCAAGTAATAATTGCATATATGCAAAAGGTTGCTGCATATAAAAGCTTTGCTTTAAATCCTATGATGTATGCTAAAAGACAAAATACAAGATTTCAACCATCGGGTGGTCAAGTTACAGTTGTTAAAGATGATATTAAGGTTGATTTTATTTTTGAAGTGGTTAGAAGAAATCCTGGTTGGGAAGAAAAATTCATGGAAAAAATGAAATTATACGAGGAGTTTTATGCTAATTATCAAGCAAAGGACTGTGGATTTGATAAGAGACCACAGCTAGTTTTGATTGCTGAAGATGATGAACATTTAATTGAATTGTTTAAGAATATTAAAAGAATAAATGTTGAATTGAAGGGTATTGAAATTTATTTTTCAACTGATTTAAGACAGTTAGAAAATGAAATTGATAAAACTATTATAGTATTTAAGCAAGATCCTACAACAGGTAGATATAGTATGGAAATGGGCCCAGTTTCATTTCTTGAAAACAAATAATTATAAGAGAGAGGTTGCTTTAATGTAACCTCTTTTTTGAAATTTAAGGAGGTTTTTTATGAAAATTTTATTGACGGGTGGAGCAGGATATATTGGCTCGCACACAGCTATTGAATTAGTACAAGCAGGATATGATATTGTTATAGGAGATAATTTCTCAAATAGCAAACCTGAAGTTATTGGAAGACTAGAAAAAATATTAGATAAGCAAGTTAAATTCTACGAAATCGATTTTACAAATTATGAAGCTGTTGATGAGCTATTTGCAAAAGAAAATTTTGATGCTGTAATACATTTTGCAGGTCTTAAAGCTGTTGGAGAGTCGTGTTCAATTCCTTTAGAATATTACAGAAATAATATTGATAGTACATTGGTTTTATTGAAAGCTATGAAAAAATATGGCGTAAACAATATTGTTTTTAGTTCATCTGCAACAGTATATGGTATTCCTAAAGAAATTCCTTTAAAAGAGGATATGCCTACTTCTTGCACTAATCCATACGGTTGGACAAAGTATATGAATGAGCAAATATTGAAAGATGTTGCAAAAGCAAATCCGCAAATGTCAGTAATTTTGTTAAGATATTTTAATCCTATTGGTGCTCACGAAAGTGGTTTGATAGGTGAAGATCCAAATGGGATTCCTAATAACTTAATGCCATACATAACTCAAGTAGCTAATAAGAGACTACCATTACTTAATATTTTTGGAAATGATTATCCAACTAAAGATGGTACAGGTGTTAGAGATTATATTCATGTTGTAGATTTGGCTAAAGGACACGTAAAAGCTATTGATTTTTCTTTTAAGAATAGAGGAGTTGAGATTTTTAATCTTGGTACTGGAAAAGGTTGTAGCGTTTTAGATATTGTTAAAGCTTTTGAAGAAGCCAATAATGTAGAAGTTCCTTATGCAATTGTTGAAAGAAGACCAGGTGATATTGCAGAATGTTATGCTGATGCTTCTAAAGCTGCTGAACTATTAAATTGGCATGCTGAAAGAGATCTTGTTCAAATGTGTAAAGATTCATGGAGATGGCAACAAAATTGCAATTTAAAATAATAAAAAAACCTTCAAGTAGGAATACTTGAAGGCTTTTTTTAATCCTTTTTAATCTTCTTTTTTATGAATGTCTAAATCTATAATTTCACTATTGTCATCTTCGTTTGTGTTTGTATCTTGATTTGTATTTGGTAAGAATAAACTATCAATAACGAAATCGTTGATACCATCGTGATTAACATCTATAAATAGTTCGTTATTTTCAACTAATATTTTCATGTTTTCTTCTGATAGAGTAGGTGTTATATTTGTATTTAAAACATCATTATCTTTTGAAGTATTAAGATTTGAGTTATCGATATTGATATCGATTAAATCATCTGTAATAGTAGGGTTATAATAACTTGAGTTTGGAACATAGCTGTCAGTAACAGCTGTTTGAGTATTTTGAACAGTATCTGAAACATATGATGGAACATTTAAGTTGATATCGTTTTCAACAGTTTCATCAGGTTGGAATATTTCAAAGTTGTAATTTGCGGATTTATGAGGTTCATAATACTTTTTATTTATGAAATCAGTCTTACCTCTACCAACAATTGATTTTCCAGATTCGTTTTTAGTTCTATATACACAAGTCTTAAATGCTAAGTTAACAATTTTAGCTGGCTTATAATGTGGAGAATAGTTTGTTTCAGCAGTCATTAAGTTGGCTGTTATCTTGTCGGCACCTTCTTGTGTAGATGAGTCGGCAAGTATTCTCTTGTATTTCCATTTTTTCTTGTTACCAAATTCTTTAGACCAGAATTCTGATTCTTCAGCAGTCATATCACCAAATACAATTTGAGTTTTTGTATTTGTTATTATAACGTCTTTAAAATAAGCAAGCGACTTATTTTTTGTAAGCTGAGATAAGTTCTGAATTGTTATCAATGTTCCTACACGATATTTTCTAAATAATGTGAAGAAAGCTTCAGTATCTTTATTTACGTATAATGGGAACTCATCAATGTATATAAAATGAGGAGTTCTAGTATCTTCGATACCAGGTCTTCTTAAAACAGCATCTTTTAATGAAAGTATTACAAACATACCAAATGCTCTTTGATGTAGTTCACCAAGGTCACCTTGTCTTGTACAAGCTGTGATTATCTCACCATTTGCAAGAGCTTTATCAAGGTCAACGTTGTTATCTCTACTACATAATACATGTTTAACGCCAGGATTTCTTAAGAAGTTATCAAGCTGTGTAATTGCTCCATAAACGTGTTTTTCAGTTTCTTTTCTACCACTACCATAAGTTGATGCGATTTCATAACCGTGGATGTTAACTGGTGGCTTATAGAAGTTCTTTTCAAAATATCCTACAAGCGATTTGTAGTCTTCTGAAAGAACAGGATCTTTCTTCAATACTTCCGTCATTTCTTCTGCAATATCAAAATTATTAAGAATGGCAAGCATATCTTCAAGAGTAGGAAGGTCGCCATTGTGCATTCTTGGATAAATAAGTTTTAATAAAATAGCTAAGTTTTCAAAAGCTTGTTGAGAAACGTTTGCAAAGAAAACGTTATCTCCACCTGAATTTTCAGATTCGTACATACCCTTTAAAACTGTTGAAATAATACTTGCTACTTTAGCAGGGTCATTTCCTATAAATGGATTGATACCTTTTGAATTTGGATCAGAAGGGTCAATAATATTTACAGGAATATCATAAGCTTTAGCAACTTTTCTAACACGTTCGATACACGCATTATCAGGAGCTACAAGTGTAAAACCGATACCGCGATAATATATTTCATTTGTTTCTGGATCTTGATATTTGAACATATCTTTAACATAAGCTTTATATTCATCAATTCTGGATTCTTTAGGCTTTAGATAAGATAATGTGAAAGTGCTATTCAAATATTCGTTACTATAAGGAACTCTAAGCGTTGCTAAACCTGCATGTAATGCATTATAACCTAACTTCTTACTAACTTCTCTAAAGAAATATTTACGCTCTAAGTCCATTGCACACATAGGTTCAACAATAGTTGCTGTCTTACCTGTACCAGTAGCACCTTCAACTAGTACGGCTTCGTATCTTTTCTTTTCAGGAATAACTGCTGGTTTTCCTGTTTGGTCATCAATACAAATTTGAGCATTACACATAAATACATCAGGAGTTTTAATTAAAGATTTTGAAGGAACTAATTTGAAGCCTTTGAAATCTTCAAATGAGTCAATCCAATCTTGGTCAGCATCCATGATATCTTCAAGGTGGTAAAAAATTCCTTGTTTAAGAGAAAGTAATGGATAAATTAAAGTAACCGCCTTTAGTGCTGGTGCAATTAGCTCAGGCATATTTATTGCTATGTATTTGAAATTTGAAAGATTCATTAACCAGAACCATGAAAATTCGTTAATCCATTGAGCTATCATTACGGTAGCAATAATTCTAAAAGCAATTACATAATATATGTAATATGTAATTGGTTGGGTTATTGTTTTGCAAAATGGTGAAGCACATAATATTGAATAACCAGCCACCAATATAAATAATGCGAACGTATACATGAGTGGAGACCAATAATTTACGAATTGTCCAGTGAACAATACAGATATAATTTCTAGGACTCTATCAAAAGCAAATATAATTGTTAATATTGAAAATAGATATCCAAAGAAAGAATTCAAATCTATATTGAATGGTTTTAAAAGTGAGTTTATTGGATCCATCAATTTGTATATAACTTTCTTAAAAAATGATAAAATTGTTCTTACCATAAAATACCCTCCAAAGGTTCATTTATTGACAAAATCAGTCATCTATATTATGCTATATTTTAGTTAAAAATTCAAGTAATATCGGTAAAATACTTGAAAATTTATGTAAATTTGAAAAAGCATGGAGGAACAACTATGAAAGTGATTGTAGGATTACGGAAATCCAGGTTCTAGGTATGATGATACTCGTCATAATGTTGGATTTGCAGCGATAGATAAAATAGCTCAGAAACTTTCAATACAAACTAATAAAAACAAGTTTGACTCAATAATTGGAGAGGGAATGTATAACGGAGAAAAGATTTTATTAGCAAAACCTCAGACATACATGAATTTGAGTGGTGAAGCAATAAAGCAAATTGTTGATTTTTATAAAGTTGAAATAAAAGATGTGATAGTAATATATGATGATATAGATTTAGATATAGGAAGTATTAGAATAAAACCAAAAGGTGGAACTGGGACACACAATGGTATGCGTAATATTGCGTATATGCTTCAAAGCACGGATTTCCCTAGGGTTAGAATTGGTACTGGAAAAGTAATTATAGGAATTGACTTAAAAGATTTTGTACTTATGAAAATGTCAAAAGAAGAAAAAAATATTATTGAAAAAGTTACTGAAAATGTATATAATTCAGTGATTGAAATGCTTGAACACGGACTTGAAAAAGCGATGAGCATGTATAACAACAAAAACGAGGTTGTATAATATGAGTGAACTAATAATAAATCATAAAGATGAAAAAATTGAAGTATGTGTGTTAGAAGATAATTCAATATGTGAACTTTATGTATATGATGATGAAAAAAATAATATTATGGGGAATATTTATTTAGGTAAAGTTAGAAATGTGGTTGATGGAATGCAAGCTGCATTTGTAGATATAGGTATGGATAAAAATGCTTTTATATCGGTAAAAGATGCTGCACCTAAAGTTGATGTAGTAAAAGAAAAACAGATTATAGATTTTAAGATATCTAAAATTGTAAAACCAAATTCTAATATACTAGTTCAAGTAAAGAAAATGCCAACGTTAGAAAAAGGAGCGAGAGTTTCAACACATATAACGCTTCCTGGAAATTATTTAGTTTTGATGCCTAATTTTGAAGTGGTAACTGTTTCACAAAAAATTGAATCAGATGTTGAAAGAAAACGTTTGCTAAATATTGTAAAATCTGTAATGCCTGAAAATTTTGGAGCAATAATAAGGACAGATGCAGAAGGCGTTTCTGAAAGTGACTTAATAAATGATTTTAATGCAGTCATGGAAAAGTGGAAACAAATTGAGAAAAAGTCCAAAGCTGATGAAATAGCGTTAGTTTATGATGAGCATGAAATAGTTTCTAAGATCGGTAGAGATCTTATAAATCAAAAATTAGAAAAGATATATATAAATAGCGAAAAGCTTTATGATGATATAAAACAATATATTAGTTTGAATGAAAATAAGAAGAATATTCCAATAGAATTTATGAAAGTGAAAGATATAATCGATGAGTTTGGGCTAAAATCAGAATTATTAAATGTTACAAGTAGAAAAGTCTGGTTAAAAAACGGTGGCTATATAGTGATTGATAAAACTGAGGCACTTACAGCAATTGACGTAAATTCAGGTAAATTCGTTGGAAATAGTGATTTAGAACAAACAGCTTTAGAAGTTAATTTAGAGGCGGCTAAGGAAATAATGAAGCAAATACGCTTAAAAGATATAGGTGGAATAATAGTTATTGATTATATAGACTTGAATAAAAAGGAAAATCAGCAAAAAATCATAGCTGCAATGAATGCAGAAATATTAAAAGATAGAAGCAGAATAGATATAAAAGGTTATACTGAATTAAATTTAGTGGAACTTACTCGAAAAAGAATGAATATATAGAAAAATGTTGCAAAATTGTTACTTTTATGATAACATATTGGTCGCAGTGAAACTGCCTTGCTCTATGTTAAATCATAGGGCCGTGAGTCCAAAAGGAGGTGTAATAGATGCAAAATAATTATGAAACAATCATGATTATCAACTCTAATCTTGAAGAAGCTACTATCAAAGCAACAGTTGAAAAGTTTCAATCTTTAATCAACGCTAATGGTAAAGTAGAATCAACAGAGGAGTGGGGAAAGAAAAAATTAGCTTATCCTATCAAAAAACAAGCTGAAGGATATTATGTTCTAGTTAATTTTACAAGTAACCCAGAATTTATTGATGAACTAGATAGAATTTATAACATTACTGATGAAGTTATAAAGCATATAGTTGTCAAAAAATAATTAAGAGGAGGACTTTTTATTATGAATAAAGTTGTTCTAATGGGAAGATTAACTAGAGATCCAGAAGTAAGATACACAAGTAATAATAATACACTTGTTGCATCTTTTTCACTAGCAGTTAATAGAAGATTTGCTAGACAAGGAGAAGAAAGACAAGCAGATTTTATCAACATAGTTGCTTGGGACAAAACTGGAGAGTTTTGTAGTAAATATTTTAAAAAAGGTCAACAAGTTGGCGTAATTGGAAGAATACAAACAAGAAATTATGATGATAAAGATGGTAAAAAAGTATACGTAACAGAAGTAATTGCTGAAGAAGCATATTTTGCTGACACTAGAAGAGATGGTGAAGCAAGTCCATTTGGAGGAAATGCTACAGGAGCTACATTTGATGCTAACACAGCACCAAACGATTTTACACAAGTTACAGATGACGATTTGCCATTTTAAACTTGGTTGATTACATATGGTTCCCTTAAAATATTAAGATTGGAGGAAATGAAAATGGCTGATAAAAAAGGCGCTAGAAAATTCAATAACAGAAATAATAACGATGACGATTCAATGCCAAGACAAAGAAGAATTAAGAAGAAAGTATGTGCTTTCTGTGCTGATAAAAATTTAGTTATCGATTATAAAGATGCTGAAAAGCTAAGAAAATATGTTAGTGAAAAAGGTAAAATCTTACCAAGAAGAGTTACAGGTCTTTGTGCAAAACATCAAAGAGAAGTAACAGTAGCTATTAAAAGAGCTAGACATATTGGTTTATTACCTTATACAGCTGAATAATATAAAATTTGATAAAAATAGGAAAGCTATCACGTTATGTGATAGCTTTTTTCTTGTAGGAGAAAATAATAAATGATATACTATTAGGCGTGGAGGGATGATGAATGAAAAGTCAAAATGGTATTACTCTTGTTACAATGGTTGTTATGATTGTTGTTATGGCCATTATTGCAACAGTTTCAATAACTGGTGGTGTTGAAGTAGTAAGAGAATCTAAAGAACAAGTTAAGGAAGATAACTTAGCTAGTGTAAAGAATTTAGTAAATAGAGAAGCTGCTAAAGTTGCGACTAGTGGAGTTTTTACTCCTGCTAATGCGAATTTGTATGGAATAAAAAATGCTGAATTAGCTGGTCAACCAATTGGTGAAGAGTGGTATTTCTTAGATGAAAGTGCTTTAAATGAAATGGGGATTGAATTTATAGATGAAACATATGTAGTAAATTACAAATTGAATGTTGTAATTCCTATGTCAGAAGAAGAAAACATTCATAGCAAGATAGAATATTATAATAATGGGTATAAATAATAAAAAGAGCTTTTAATGAAGTGAGCTAGAAATAGTTCACTTCAAAATAAGCTCTTTTTTGTTAAATTTCTAATCCCATCTTTTGGGCTTTAATTTTAAATTCTTCAAAATCATCACTTGAGTATAATTCTATTTTGCCAATATTTGAGGAATCGTTTAATAAGTTATTTGAAGTTAGATATTCTAATGTGTTTATTGCAGAATATTCACCGATATCAATAAGATTTATTGTATCTCCAACTTCATTTTGAATTTTTTCTTTTAGAAGAGGGTAGTGAGTACAACCTAATATGATTGAAGAAATGTGATTTTCATGTAGTTGTAATTTATCCATGTATTCTTTTATGAAGTAGGGTGTGCCATCATTTTCTATTAAACCATTTTCAATTATTGGAACGAAAAGAGGACAAGCAACAGATACTATTTTTGTATGAGGTGAATTCGTTTTTATTGCTTTCGCCCATGCATCACTTTTGATAGTTGCTTGTGTAGCAATTACTCCCACACAGTTTTCTGTAATAGTTTCTGCAGTAGGAAGGATAATATTTCTAATTTCTATATTATACTTATTTTTTAAATGCTCATATGCAGTAGCACTAGCTGTACCACATGCAATAATAATCATTTTCACATTTTTAGCTATTAAAAATTCAACTATTTTTTCACAGTATTCAATTATTGTTTCGGGCGATTTGTCGCCATATGGTAGATGAGCAGTGTCACCAAAATATATAAAATTTTCATTAGGCATCAATTTAGTATATTGTTTTAAAACTGTAAGACCACCACACCCAGAATCAAACATTCCTATAGCTCTATTGTCCATATTGCACCTCTTTTAATCATAATATAATATATTCTAACATTCATAAAAATAGTTGTAAATTGAAAAATTTTCATTAAATAATTGATGACAAAAAATATATGTGTTAGACTTTAAAAAGTGAATTTTATTTTGAAATTATAGGAAAAATACTTGTATTAAGAGGAGGAGAGAAAATGATACACTATATAGAAAATGAACAAATTTTATCCGAAGTGATAAAAAATGAAAAATTAGTAATAGTAGATTTTTTCGCAGAATGGTGTGGCCCTTGTCAAATGCTTGCTCCAATATTAAAAAATTTGGAACAAAAATATTCTGATAAAGTAGAAATATATAAAGTAAATGTAGATGAATCTCAAGCAGCGACTATGAGATATGGAGTTACAGCAATGCCTACACTAATCTTTTTTAAAGATGGTCAAGAAATAGAAAGATATGTTGGCTATATGGAAGAAGAGGAATTAGAAAAAATAATAAAAGAGTTAATTTAATTCTAAAAATAGAAAGTAGATGCTTAATATAAAGCATCTACTTTTTTCAAAATCTATATTATTTAGTTGCTTCTTAGAGCTTCTATAGGATTTAAATTCGCAGCTTTGTATGCTGGAAATAATCCAAATATAACTCCAATAGAAAGTGATACTAAAAAAGAAATCATAATCCATTTGAACGAATAAACTGCTGGAACTAAGCCAATTTTTCCAATTATAGTTATGGCTAGGCAACCAAATAAAATACCTGCAATTCCACCAATAACGGTTAATAATAACCCTTCTATTAAGAACTGCAACATGATATCAAATTTTTTCGCACCAATAGCTTTTCTTATTCCAATTTCTTTTGTTCTTTCGGTAACTGAAACAATCATAATGTTCATAAGACCGATGCCGCCTACTAATAAAGAAATTGCAGCTATGCCACCTAAAATAATTGATAAAGTATCTGTTACAGAACTTAAAGTTTCAAGCATTGCTTCCTGACTTGTTACACTGTAATAATCTTCATTTTCATATAATTTGAAAAGCATATTTTCCAAATCAGTAATTGTTTTTTCAACATCACTTGCATTAGTTACTTTAACATAGATTGTGCTTATTGAGCCAGCTCTACTAAGCCTTTGGGCAACAGTATAAGGAATTACAATTAAATCATCTTCTGAACCTTCCTCGCTACTTGCTATTTCAGTAAAAACGCCAACAACTTTAAATTTTTGACCATTTAAACTAATGTATGATCCAATGGCATCGCCATCTGGAAACAATTCGTTTGATACATAGCTTCCAATTACTACAGTATTTAATGCACCATCAATATCAAATGAGGTTAAAAATCTTCCTTCTGCAATTGTCTTATCTTGAACAGTTGTGTAATTTTGATCAGTTCCAATATAGCTTGTTGAAAGACTGGTATTAGAAGAATTTTTTATATAACTACTTCCGTTAACCGATGGTGAATAACCATCAAGTAACTCAAATTCATCAAGCTTTTCGGCAATATCTTCATATTCTACATCAGAAGATATTCGTCCCATCATTCTAATTGTAAGTAAATTAGTTTTGGTATTACTTTCTAAATCACTTGTAATACTTTTAGTACTTCCTTCTGCAAAACCAACAGCAGTTATAACTGATGCGACACCAATGATAACTCCTAGCATAGTTAAAAAGGTTCGTAACTTGTTAGAAAAAATACTTTGAAGTGCCATTTTTATATTAAGTAAAATAATCAAAAACGTTCACCTCCAAATTAAAATCCACCAGGCATGCCACCACCATTACGGTTGCCGCCACCATTGCCGCCACCGTTCATCATAGGCATATTGCCACCACCATTCATATTAGGCATACTACCACCTGGGAAACTCATTCCGCCAGAATTTTCTTTTGAATTATTTTCGCTAGATGTTGATGCTATTTTTTCTGGCAATAATATTACATCGCCAATTTCAAGACCAGATAAAATTTCTATATTATCTTCATCATACATACCTACTGTAACTTCTTTTTCACTCATATCTTCAAGCGTGACAAAGTATTTACCTTTTCTACTGTTGATTGCTTCCACAGGTACAGTAATTACATCTTCCGCACTTTCAATTATGATTTCAGCACTGCAGTTAAAACCTATTTTAATAGAATCATCACCAGAAAGAGAGATTGTAACAGGGTAGGTAGTTACACTGTTTGAAGAATATCCTTCAAGAGCAATCTCTGAAACATATCCAATGATAGGATTTGATTCAGTTTCTTCAAGTGCATCAATAACTATTTTAACTTCTTGACCAATTTCGACATCTGAAATTTCTAATTCGTCAACGGAAATACTAAACTCTAAATTAGAAGTATTTACTATTGTCGCAAGAACAGATTCACTACGAACATAATCATCTACTGCCACATTTACTTCAGTTATTACACCATCAATAGGAGCAGTGATTGTATAAAAATCATATGTATCAGTAATATCATTTAAATCTTCGTAAGCATCATTTAGTGTTGTTTGTGCATCAGATAAGTTATCTTTTAAATCACTATTTGAAAGAACAATCAAAAGATCACCAGCATTCACAAAGTCACCATTTTTGAAATTTAAAGTAGAAATTGTTCCACTTGATTCAGATTTTACAGTTACGGTATTATCTTCTTTAATCTTTCCATATTCAATTCCTTTAATTGCTTTAGTTGCAGTATAGACGGTTGGTAAAGCTGAAATACCATTTAAAGAATAGCCAGGATTAGGAATTGTAATTTCAGCTAAAATCATAGGTGTACCTTCATCAGAAACTTCTTTATAAGCACTAACGTAAGAAATAGTACCTTTAACTTCATTTAAAGTATTAGCGATAAAAACAGAAACGCTATTTCCAATTTCAATATCAACATTTGCATTGTAATAAAAATAACATTCCATATAATAATTATCGGTATTTAAAATTGATAATAAGTTGGAATTTTTATTTATATCATCGCCAACTTTTCCATTAAATCCAGAAATGTAACCAGAAGTAGGGGCGTAAATATACAAATTATTCAAATCGGTTTTATAAGAAGATAAACTTTTCTTAGCAGAAGATATTGTTTTTTCTTGTCTACGTATTTGTGATTCAAGAGAGCTTTTATCCAATTCAAATAAAATATCACCTTTTGAAACTTTATCACCAACTTTTACATTACAGACAAGTACATCGGCAGCTACTTCAGAAGTAACATCTTTTGTGTTTGACGACTTAATAGTACCACTTCCTGTTATGCTAGAAGTAATATTACCTTTTTCAACCGTGTAAGCTTCTCTATTAGAAGCGTATGTAGTGTGCATTGACTTCCTAGAATTTCTAAAAAATAAGAAACCAATTGTGATAAACATCACTAGTACAAATAAAAATGCGATTTTTCTCTTGTTTCTTAAAAAGAAAGAACTTTTTGTTAACATATATAACCTCCAAAATTAAAATAGGCAAACTTTATAAAAAGGGGGAACCTAAAAATAAAGTTTGCCGTAAAGGTATAAATTTATTTTGTTATTTATTACCCTGAAAATAATATATCAGGGCTTTGTGTAAAAATAGTGAATTATTTGTTATCATTTGCCAAATTCAATTCAAACCAAAACTCAACACCATTTTCTTTATTTTCAACGCCATACTTATTATGATGTTGGTTAAGAATTGCTTGAACAAGAGAAAGCCCAATGCCTGAACCACTAAGTTCTCTGTTTCTTGAACTATCAGCTTTATAAAATTTTGTCCATATTTTTAATAAATGTTCTTTACTAATATTCTTTCCGGAATTAAATACAAAGATTCTTGCAACATCCTCATGCTTTTCTATTCTAATAGTAATTTCTTTTTGATCATCAACATTTTTTAAAGCATTGTTTAAATAATTAGTAATAACTTGTTCAATTCTGAAAACATCTCCAAGAGTATATAAAGAAGAATCTTCAAAATTGAAAACAGGTACTAACTCTTTTTCAGCAAATCGAATTTCATACTTTTTTAAAATGTTATTTATCAATTCGACAATATCAAAAGGTTCTATACTCAAATTGTTTTTGCCGTATTCTAAATTTGATAAATCTAGCAAGTCACGAGTTAAGGTACTCATTTTATTAGCTTCATCTAAAATAACTTCACAATAATATTTTATATCTTCTTCAGTAGTTGCAATTCCATCAACAAGACCTTCTGCATATCCTTGAATTAAAGCAATAGGCGTTTTTAATTCATGAGAAACATCAGAAACAAATTGACTACGCATTTCAGCTAATTTAGATTTCTCTTCAACATCTTTTTCAAGTTCTAGATTTATATCACTCAATTCTTGAATTTTATTTTCTAAGCTTTTAGAAAGAGTGTTAATACTTTTTCCAAGCATGCCGAGTTCATCTTCAGTTTGAATTGTATATGATTTAGAAAAATCAAGTTCGCTAATATTTTTAGCAATATTATTAAGTTCTTTTATAGGTTTTGTAAAAGATCTTGAAATAAAAAATGCTAAAATACATGAAATACCAAGTGAAAAAACAGCTATTATAGACAAGAAGCTATTTGTTACTGCCACACTTTCCTTAATTGATTCGATTGGCGTTCTTATGAAAATAATATTCTTGTTTTCAAGCTTTCCAAAAAGAGCAACAAAATCAGAACGTGTTCGATTATCTCTAATGATTTCAGTAAAATATTCTGTGTCATCAGAAAGTCTACTTGAAATATAATCACTATTTATAAATTTTGCATAATTTGTGACTAAAAGCATATTATTTGAAAAATCTTTTGCAGTAGAATAAACAGTTAATTTTTCGTTATCTTTTATAACGATATCTATATTTTGATTATTTTCAATTTTTTCTAATTCCAATGAGTCAGGACTATTGCCATGACTATACATATCTTTTATTGAATAAAAAGTTTTAGCCAAACTTTCTTCCTTATAATATCTATAATATTTTGCGAGAATAGCAGTATTAGAAATCCATATTGTAAAAATAACTATAAGAACTAAAAAAGAAAACCATAAAAATAGTCTGAAATTTATAGACTTTTTTTTCATTTCGCACCTCTAATTTATTCAAATTTATAACCTAGGCCACGAATAGTTTGAATATGATGACCTTTCTTGCCAAGTTTTTTTCTTAATTTTTTAATGTGACTATCTATAGTTCTGGAATCACCATAATAATCATAATTCCAAACATTATTAAGAATTTTTTCTCTAGATAATGCACTTCCTTTATTGTTTATTAAATATTGTAAAAGTTCAAATTCTTTCATACTTAAATCAGCATTTACGCCGTCGATAGTTACTATGTGAGCATCTGTATCAATAACGATTCCATCAAAGTCAGTAACAGATTTGTTATTAGGATAACATCTTTTTAATAAAGCTTCGACACGTGCAACAAGAATTTTAGGACTAAATGGTTTTGAAATGTATTCATCAACACCAAGTTCAAAGCCAAACAATTCATCGTTTTCTTCACCACGTGCTGTAAGCATGATTACTGGTAAATTTGAAATTTTACGAATTTCACGAAGAGTAGACCAACCATCTAAAATAGGCATCATAACATCTAAAATAACAAGATTTATATTTTCATGCATCGAAAAAAGCTCTAAAGCCTTTTGGCCATTTTCAGCTTCTAAAATTTCATAGCCATTAGTTACTAAAAAGTCTTTAATTATTTTTCTCATACGAGCTTCATCATCAACAATAAGAATTTTAAAATTATTCATAAATTAAAATCACACTCCTTCTAAAAAATTATACAAGATAAATATGCTTTTTTTGTGAACAAATAGAAGAATTTTTATTTTTTAGAATTTTACCACGAAAAAATATGTTGCGCAAACATATCTAATTGTATTATATTATTTTTGGCAAAAATAATATAATACTTCTGTAGGGAGGAAAAGAAAATGGGTAGGATTGTTGTTTACACCGGACCAATGTTCTCTAGAAAAACAGCATTTTTGCTTGCAGAATACGAACGTTCACAAATTGCAGAAAGAAAAACCATTGCGTTTAAACCTGCGATTGACGGTCGGTTTGGTAAGGATATCATAAAGAGTAGAAATGCTGGAGAGATTGATGCAATTTGTATTGACAATCTCAAGGAAATTGAAAAATACGATGCACAAGATTACTTCATCGATGAATTTCAGTTTTTGCATGGAGATATCCAAATCATTCAAAGACTGGCCGGCTTAGGTAAAAATTTCTACATTTCTGGACTTGATATGACAGCAGAAGGAAAGCCATTTGCAATAATGCAACAACTTCTTTGCATTGCAGACGAAGTTGAAAAGCGAAAAGCAATTTGTGTAGAATGTAAAAATAGTAATGCGACTCATTCTTTCTTCTTGGGAAAAAAGGATGCTGATGTGTTTGTTGGCGATAAGGAATACATTCCTCTTTGTAGAGAATGTTGGACTAGAAGAATGCACTTAAAAAATGACTGCAAAAAAAACGTATAAAGCCATTTAACCAAACACAACTTAGTAAAGTATTACTGAAATGCACGGGAGGGAAAATGGCACTAGTTGAATTTAATAATTTAAGCGACTTTGAACTTGCCCACATCTTTGAATGTGGGCAATGTTTTAGGTGGCGAAAAATACAAAATGATGATTATATAGGAATTATAAAAAACGGGGTAGTTGAAGTAAAAAGGACTACACCTACTAGTATATGTGTAGAATATGAAAATTATAATTCTGATGACCTAGAAAAAAATAAAAAAGAGCTCATAGAATATTTTGATCTAAATACAGACTATTCAAAAATAAAAAATATAATTTCAAAAAATGATATCAACTTAGAAAAAGCAATTGAATATGGAAGTGGAATTAGAATTTTAAACCAAGACTCATGGGAAATGTTGATTAGTTTTATTATTTCAGCTGCAAATAACATTCCTAGAATATCTAAAACTATAGAAAACATTTCAAGAAAATATGGAAAAGAAGTTCTTTTTAAAGGGAATAAATATCATTTATTCCCAACTCCAGAAGAGCTTTCAAAGGCATCCGTTGAAGAATTACGATCACTAAATTTAGGATTTAGAGATAAATATGTATATGGTGCTACTAAAATGGTATGTGATAAAACCATAGATTTAAATGAAATATCAAAAATGAATTACAAAGATGCTAAAAAAGAATTAAAAAAAGTTGCAGGTGTGGGAGATAAAGTAGCAGATTGTATTTTACTATTTTCAATGAAAAAACATGAAGCGTTCCCTGTAGACACTTGGATAAAAAAAGTTATGTCAGAACTTTATAATGAATCTAAGGATATAAAGAAAATAGCAAATTTCGCATCAGAAAGATTTGGAGAAAACGCAGGTATTGCACAACAATATTTGTTTTACTATATGAGAGAAAATAATTAAAATAAAAAAACTGTCTAATCAAATTAGACAGCTAAAAAATATCAAATTTAATTATCATCACGTATAACGGCGTTGAAAAAGTCGATGATTAAACTACCTATAACAAATTGTGCAAATAAAACGATAGAAGAATAGATAAGTGTTGAACCTAAAGTATGTAAAGAAACTTTACTGAAATCAGCTAACATATTATATAAAATGATACCAATTCCAGATATACATAATATAGACGAAGCTATAGATACATACACAATGATATTTTTTGAAAAATTATTTATAGAATTAAGTTCTTTTACGATTTTCTTTACCATGTTAACCATCTCCTTTTGACTAACTGTATAACATAATTATAGCACGTAAATGCATTAAAATCAATAAAGAAAATCTCTAAAAGCCTTGAAACTCTAAGAACGAATGTGAAAACTACTAGGGAAATAAGAAGTATACGAAAATAAAAAAATATATCATGTTTTTTGTTTATTTTTTATGGAAACCTGCAAACCCTACGGAAATAAGCGAAATTACATATATTGGTAAAAAGTGCATATCGAAGAAAAAATGTAAAATTTGGCAAAAAAACTTTGTAAAACTATAAAAAATAAGGGTTGCAATTTATCTTTAATTATGCTAAACTATCGAAAGTAATCTGACTAACAGAGCAAAAGGAGGTGCAATTTAAGATGCCTAATATAAAATCAGCAATGAAAAGAGTAAAAACTACAAAAACAAGAACTATGGAAAACTCTATGGTTAAAACTGCATATAAAACAGCTGTAAAGAACTTTAAAGCTGCTGTTGAAGAAGGAAATAAAGAAAAAGCAACAGAATTATTTAAAGTAGCAACAAAAGCTGTTGATAAAGCTGCTAATAAAGGTGTTATAAAAGACAACACAGCTTCAAGAAAGAAATCAAGCCTTGCAAGAACTTTAAATACACTTTAGTACTTATAGTGTTATGTTAAAGCTGCTTTGGAAGGAGGGAAAAATATGTCAGGAGTTAAAGTAAGAGATAACGAATCTATCGATAATGCTTTAAAGAGATTTAAAAGAGATTGCGCCAAGAGTGGAGTTTTACAAGAGGTTAGAAAAAGAGAGCATTATGAAAAACCAAGCGTAAAAAGAAAGAAGAAATCAGAGGCTGCAAGAAAAAGAAAGTTTTAATATATAGATAACACAATAAATAATAGGCAGATTTTAAATCTGCCTTATTTGTTAAATATATAGGAGGTGCACAAGATGCTAAAAGAGCAATTGATGGAAGATTTTAAAAGTGCAATGAGAGAAAAGAACGAAGCAAAGAAAAACACAATCACAATGATTCGTTCAGCAATATTGCAAGTAGAAAAAGATACTCAAAAAGAAATGACAGAAAATGAAATAATCGAGATTATTTCAAAAGAATTAAAGAAAAGAAGAGAAACATTAGTAGATATCGAAAAAAGTGGAAGAGATGATATGATTGCTAGTGTTAATGAGGAAATTGCAATAATAAAAGCATATTTGCCAGAAGAACTTTCTAGAGAAGAAATTGAAAAGATTATAGTAGAAACAATTGCAGAGATTGGTGCTACTACTATGAAAGAAATGGGAAAAGTAATGCAAGCAGTAAAACCTAAAGTTGCAGGAAGAGCTGACAACAAAATTGTAAATGAGATAGTAAGAGAAAAACTTGCATAATTTTAAATTGAATAATGTTTATATCAAGAGTGGACGAGAGAACGGCTTTATGACTCCACAGCAACCTACATTGAAAGGTGCTAATACCGACAGTATAAATTACTGAATGATACAAAATACTAATGCAGTAGGATTTTGTGTCCTGCTGTTTTTTTATTTTGTTTTCAATTTATAAAAAGGAGAATGATAATATGAAAAAATTATTTACTAGTGAAAGTGTTACAGAGGGACATCCAGACAAAGTGTGTGACTTAATATCAGATAGTATATTAGATGCTTTATTAGAACAAGATAGCAATTCAAGAGTTGCGTGTGAAACATGTGCAAATGGTAATTTTGTTCTTGTAATGGGAGAAATTACAACAAATGCTAAAATTGATGTGGAAAGTATAGTTAGAAATACAATACGAGAAATAGGTTATACAAAAGAAGAATATGGTTTTAATGCAGATACTTGTGAAATTAAAGTGATGTTAAAAAAACAATCACCTGATATAGCTTTAGGGGTAGACAATTCGATCGAAGAAAAATCAGGTGAAGAACTTGGCGAAGGTGCAGGGGACCAAGGAATAATTTTTGGTTATGCGTGCAATGAAACAGATACGTATATGCCAGCTGCTATACATTATGCTCACAAATTGGCAGAAAAACTAACAGCCGTAAGAAAAGCAGGAATAATAAATTATTTAAGACCAGATGGTAAAACTCAAGTAACCGTAGAATATGATGAAAATAATAAATTAAAAAGAATAGATACAATAGTAGTTTCTACGCAACATGATGATAACGTAGAACATGAACAAATTGAAAAAGATATTATAAAAAATGTAATAGAACCTGTTATTCCAAAAGAATTATTAGATTCAGAAACCAAATATTATATCAATCCAACAGGACGTTTTGTGATAGGAGGACCACTTGGGGATAGTGGACTTACAGGAAGAAAAATAATAGTTGATACGTACGGAGGATATGCCCCACATGGAGGTGGAGCTTTTTCAGGAAAAGATCCAACAAAGGTGGATCGTTCGGCTGCATACATGATGAGAAAAATAGCAAAAGACATAGTAAAACAAGGCCTTGCTGAAAGATGTCAAATACAAGTTGCGTATGCAATAGGAGTAGCAAAACCAGTTTCAATTTGTGTAGAAACATATGGAACAGGTAAGATTTCAGATGATGAAATACTAAGAAAAATCATATCTGAATATGAAATGACACCAAAAGCAATTATAAAGAATTTGGATTTAAGAAAACCAATTTATAAATCGACGACAAACTACGGACACTTTGGAAAGGAATATTTACCTTGGGAAAAATAATTTGTAAAAATGTAACAATAATGTTATTGACTTTAAATTCTATAAATAGTAATCTAATTTATAGATATGATTAAATTTTCCTGAGAGGAGTATATAGTATGGGATTTAAAATAGGAGAAGTATTTAAAAACGATGAAGATTCAATTCTTATTGACAGAAAAAAACAAGCAATGAAAATGATGATAGTTTTCTCGGTAGTATTGTTCATAGTAATAATTGCGTTAATTGTATGGCAAAACATGGGAGATGTCGATAAAGAAAGAAGAGAAAAAATCACGGTAGACATGAGCTCGTTAAAAGCAGCTATGATTATATGGAATCAAGAAGCGAAAACAGATCCTGATTTCGTATATCCAGGTATTGATTTAAATCGTTCTGGTGATGAATCTGCCGAAACATTAAATATAAATGGTGTTACAGAAGAATATAGATATGGTTACTATCACCTTACACCAGCTGACTATTTAAGCAAACTTCAAACAAAGTTAAATTATTCAACGGAAGAGTATATTGTTAATTACAATACTTTAGACATAGTAAATGTTACAGGAATAAAATACGGAAATGGTAGATATCATTCTATGGATGATTTGCTAGCTATCTCTGAAAAAGAAAATAATCCAGAATCAAATATCCTTATTCCATCAGCAAATACATACATAATAAAGAGTGCAGAAGATATGGTAAAACTACAACTATATCCTACAGCTAACTTTAAACTTGCTGGAAACATTGATATGACAAAATACACATCAGGTAAAGGATGGGAGCCTGTTAAAAGCTTTAAAGGTACTTTCGACGGAAGAGGGTACACAATTTCTGGTTTAACAATAAGAAGACCAACAGAATCATATGTAGGTTTATTTGGTGATGTTGAAGACGGAATTATTAAAAATGTAATTTTCGATAATGTAGATATCGTAGGTGAAGACTACACAGGAACTTTAGCAGGTACAATGTCTGGAAAAGTTTCAAATGTAATTATAAAGAATGGTTCAATTGCAGGAAGTGACAAAGTAGGTGGACTAGTAGGAGCGCATCAAGGTGATATTTCTTCATGTAAAATAGCTCTTGATATTGTATCTGGTCAAACTGAAATTGGTGGAGTTGTAGGAAGATACAACTTTGGTTCTATTAGACAAGTGAAATCACAAGTTTCAACAATAAATGGTGATACAGCAGTAGGAGGTATTGCAGGATTAGTATCTGCTAGCAACGAAGCAACATTAGAAGAATGTGCTATAACAATTGGAAATGTTATAGATCCAGAAAATCCAACAACATTATCTTCAGCAGGAATTTCTGCTAGCCAAGATGTAGGTGGTTTAATAGGTAGAGTTGAAATTTTAAGTCAATATGCATTAAACATGAACAATTGCTATGCAGAAGGTTATATAAGTGAAGGTAAGACAAATCAAGGTGGTATAATAGGTAAACTTCGTGTTGGTTCTTCAGGTGCAATAAATATGGAAGCAATATATACAGCAGTTGAAATTCCTAATAAGAATGAAACAACAGGTGGTTGTATTGGTGAATCAGACGCTAGTTCAACAGCTAGATTATCAGCTAACTATGTATATTGGCAAAAGAAACTTGCACAAGGTGAATCTTTAAGTGATATAGGTATTTCTCAAACAAGTAATAGATTAAACTTTACACATAAGACAGAAGATGAATTGAAAATAAGATCAACATATACAGACTGGAATTTTGATATATGGGAAATGGACGCATATACATCAAAACCAACTTTGAAATTTGAAAAAACATTTATAGAATACTAAAAAGGAGCAAATATGAAAAATTCAGGAATATCTTTGCTTTCAGTAGTAATTATGGTTGTCATCATAATAATATTGGCAGGTATAGTGTTATCAAATGGAATGGATAGTGTAAATGAAGCGACTGATACTAAAATTGCTGTTGAAATATCAGAAATAAAAAAAGCTGTGGCAGATAGAATGATAGAAATTGAAACAGATTCTACAATCGGGATGCCAGGCCAAAAAGTAGAAGATATAATAGAATATGCATATTACATTGACAAAATGAGTGCAACGGAATTACAGGATTTTATACAAAGTGTAGATTCTGAAAGTCAAGAATATTTTAGAATTGTAGATTCAATTTCGGCAGTTGCGTTAGGTGTTTCATCTGTACAAGAAGATCATTACTTCATTGTAGATTATTATACAGGCAAAGTTTATGGAACTATAAACATGGAAGCGTATAGAGCAGATAATAGTAGACTTTAAAAGATAAAAATTTAACTTAAGGGAGTTTTGAAAATGAAAAACCAAAAAGGAATAAGTCTTATAACATTGGTTGTCACAATGGTTGTAATGTTAATATTGATAGGTGTTGTAGGAACTTATTCTTTGGAAAACATTGAAAAGAGTAACGAAGCAATATCGGAATCAGAATTTTCAAATGTAAGAGATTTTGTTTTAAACATGCAGTCAAAAATTATATTAGATGATGATTATAAATTTGAAACAAATGATATAGAAATGACAAATGAACTATTATATCTTTTAGCAGATGATTATTTGACGAGCGTAGAACTAAGTAATATAGTTGATGTTAACTCATCAGAGTTAGCTAGCAAGTATAAGTACTATTACGTTCCAGCAGAAAAGAAATTATTTGAAGATAAGAATTTCACAAAAGGAAATATAACTATACAAGATGTGAAGAATGACTATATAATAAACTTTTATACAGGTACTGTTATAGCTTTTTCAGAAAATAATTATAAAGTAGATGGACTGATAAAAGGTTTAAGTGAAATAGTTTCTCAAATAGGTTAATAACAAGAAAGTCGGCAAATATATGTTTGTCGGCTTTTTCACGTTTGAAACATAAGTACATAAAATATAAAAAGGAGTGGTAATATGTACGGTTATGTTTTAGATGTACTCATCTGGAGTTTCGCGATATATGGTTTTATTTCTTTTATGCAAGAATATTTCTTAGAAATATTTTGTTATTGTATTCTAAAGTGTATTTACATAGCTAAATTATCTATAAAATACATTGTAAAAAAAACAAGATAAATGTATAATTATTTTTACTTAAGAATGAAAGAGAGAAAATATAGATATGGAATTAAAAGGTCAGATTGAAGAAATAATTTTTTCAAATGAACTTAATAGTTATACAGTTTGCAGTATGTCAATTGGAGGAAATGAAATAACTGCTACGGGATATTTACCATTTGTAAATATCGGAGATTTAATTGTGGCAGAAGGAGAATTTGTAAATCATAATATATATGGCAAACAATTTAAAATAAATACCTTTGAAAAAGCAATGCCAAATACTACTGCTGAGATAGAAAAATATTTGGGCAGTGGAATTATTAAAGGCATCGGTCCTGCAACAAGCAAAAAAATAGTAGATAGGTTTGGAGAAGATACAATATATGTACTTCAATACGAACCAGAAAAACTAGTTGCAATAAAAGGAATTACTAATTCTCGTGCAAAAGAAATTTCAGAATCATTCAATAAAGTCTGGGAACTTTGGCAGATTGTTATGTTTCTACAAAAATACGGTATAGGTACAGCTAATGCTAATCGTATATATAAAGAATTTGGAATGAATGCTATAAATGTAATAAAAGAAAATCCATATATATTGTTAAAAGTATTATATGGAGTCGATTTTAAACATATAGATAAAATGGCAATTTCTATGGGTATTGAAAGAACATCAGCTTTTAGAATATCTAGTGGAATAAAATATGCTTTATCACTTGCTTCAAGAAATGGACATACATGCGTGCTAGAAGTGAATTTGATAGGCTATGTTTCAGATATACTTGGAGTAGAACAAGAATTGGTAACAAATGAATTGACTGCATTAAAATATGCTAAAGAAGTTTATTTGGAAGATGAATATGTATTTTTGAAAGATTATTATCAAGTAGAAGAAAACGTTGCAAAAAAGATTTTAATGCTTTCAAATAATTTTTCTAAAAATTATAAAAGCTTGGATGATAGAATAAAAGAAGCTGAAAAAGAACTAAAAATAGAGCTCTCAAAAGAGCAAAAAGAAGCAGTAAAAGCTTGCTTCAAAAACCAAGTTGTTATTATAACAGGTGGACCTGGTACAGGAAAAACAACCATAATAAAAGTTTTAATAAACTTATTTAAAAAAGCAGATTTAGAAGTTGCCTTATGTGCACCAACAGGACGTGCTGCACGTCGAATGACAGAGACAACTGGCGAAGATGCAAAAACTTTACATAGACTACTTGAAATAGGCAAATCAGAAGAAAATATGCCAAACATAGACTTTGCAGTAAATAAAATCAAGCAAAAAGTAGTTATTGTTGATGAAATGTCAATGGTAGATATAGTTTTAATGAACTATTTAATGAAAGGCTTATCAGATGATGCAAAATTGATTTTGATTGGTGATAGCGATCAATTAGCCTCTGTTGGACCTGGTAGCGTACTGAAAGATTTAATAGATAGTGATAGTATTGTTACTAAGAAATTGACGGAAATATATAGACAAGCCGCAGAAAGCCACATTGTTATGAACGCACACAAAATTAACGAAGGAAATAAAGAACTAACTTTTAATCAAAAAGATGGCGATTGCTTCTTTCTTAGAGAAAATGCCATTGTGAGTCAAATAATTGAATTAGTTGATAGAAGACTTCCAAAAATGCGGTAAGTATGATATAATGAGGGACGTACAAATACTAACTCCTACTAAAAAAGGAGATGCGGGTACGAAAAATTTAAACAAAAATTTGCAAGAAGCATTAAATCCGAGGGCCAAATTTAAAAATGAACGTGAATTTGGAGAGTTCATACTAAGAGAAGGCGACAAGGTAATGCAAATTAGAAATAATTACGATATATATTGGGAAGGAACAGATGGAAAATCGTATGGAAGTGGCGTTTATAATGGGGATTTAGGAATAGTAAATAAAATAACGCCAGACTATGTTGAAGTAATATTTGATGACGAGAAACTAGTTAAATACGAATCTAATATAATAGAAGAATTAGAACTTGCATATGCAATAACGATACATAAAAGCCAAGGTAGTGAATTTCCTGTAGGTGTAATGATTATAACTAATGGCCCACCAATGCTATATACAAGAAATTTATTATACACAGGTGTTACGAGAGCAAAAGAACTACTTATAATATTAGGTAAAGAAAATCTACTTACTAGAATGATAGATAATGTAGATACAAAGAAAAGAAATACAGGATTAAAATACAAAATAGAAAAGTATATAGGTATTTTTAACATGTGAATTGGAGGTAGAAATGAAAAAAAACAACATTTTTATTATATCCATTTTAATATTTTTAATTGTTGCAAAACCTAGTTTCGCGTTTAGTGATACAGAAGGACATTGGGCTACTACAACCATTCAAAAATTACAAGATACAAAAATTATAAATGGTTATGAAGACAATTCTTTTAGACCAGATGAAAATATGACTCGTGCTGAATTTGTAACAATAGTCAATAGAATGCTAAATTTACAAGAAGAATCTTCAAAATATATTCCTGATATAAATAGAAATGATTGGTATTATTCAGAAATTAGAAAGGCAGTAAAGATAGGAGTTATAGAAGGAGATTTATCTGGATTTACTTATCCTGAAGATAAGATAACAAGACAGGAAGCTATAGCTATTTTAAATAGAGCATTCAAATTGAAAAAGACATCTGCTATTCCAAAAGGATATGATGACTTAGATGAAATATCAAGCTGGGCAAAATTAGATGTGTATTCTGCGATAAATGCAGGTTATATAAATGGCTATAACGATAATACAATAAAGCCTCATAATAATATAACTAGAGCAGAAGCATTAACTTTAATACACAGAATCATTCCAAATATTCTTACAACAGATGTTTATCAAGGCTTGATAACAGGAAATGCTTTAGTATATGAAGATAATATCGTTTTAAATAACTTAACAGTAGATGGTAATCTTATAATTTCAAACAAAGCACTAAGCACGTTGAAAATAAAAGATGTTACGGTAAAGAAAAATCTTGTTATAATAGATAAAAATCAAGAATGCATTAACAAATTAAATGTAAACGGTAATGTTTATGAATTTTCATATAAAGAAGAAAGTTTAAACAGTTATAAGAATAATGAATATGGAATAAGTTTTGCAGTACCACAAAGTGCAAAAATAAAACTTATATCTGCAAATAAAGATATAGACTATGGAACTAAAGATTTAATTGTAATAAACATTGAAGAAAATGATTTATATTATATGAAAAATATAAACACACTTTCAGATATAGTTATAAGTAGATACGATAATCTTTATAAAAAACTTGAAGAGGGAAAACTAGACTCTAATAAATATCAACTATTTGTAGATAGAAACGATAATTACTTATTAGTAATAAAAAGAGATAACATATTGTATAGCTTGAAATTCTATAATATAGAAAGTTCAAATCTAGTAGATAATGTTATCGCTACAACAGAATTTTTTGAAACAGATAAGGTTATTGATGCGAAAATTATGACTTACAAAAATTCAAAATTATCATTGAAATTTTCGTATAAAGATAAATACGTATCGGTAGATGATTCATACAATACTAATGTGATAAACGAAGAAAAAAACTTCTTCAAACTATTTATACAAGTAAATACAATAACAGATATGCAAAATTATTCGTTAGGTGAAATTAAACTTTTACTTACATCAATTGTTGGTAAAGATGGAGAAATCAAAGAAACAAGTTCTTTTAAAATTATGAATAACAATGCAATTAAATATAAAATAGAATCAGAAGGGAAAATCATATATTCACTATATGTAGTAATAGGAAACAACTTGTATAATTTGATTTTTACTGGTGATGAAGAGGGCATGATACAAATAGGGGAAGAAGTATTTAATGAAATTGTTGAAACGTTAGAATTTTAATATGAGAGGGGGAATAATAATTCCTTCTCTTTTTATGTTTAATAAGGAGTTATATGAATTTTATAGACAAAATAGCAAGAATATTTTTCCCCGTAACATGTGGTCTATGTGGCGAAAAAATAAATGAAAGATACACTTGTCGAAAATGTGTAAATATAATAGAATATTACCATAAAAGAGTTGTAATATCTGAAAATAAAGAAAACTATTACGACAAAATTATTTCAATATTACCTTATAAAGGTATTTTTAAAATCAAAATGTTAAATTATAAATTTCAAGGAGCTAAGTATCTAGGTATGGTGTTTGCTGAAATATTAGCAAACAAAATATTAAACGAAGCCATACAAGCAGACATTATTATGGCAGTACCAATTAGTAAAGAACGATTAAAAGAAAGAGGGTACAATCAAAGTGCGATAATAGCTCGAAAGATTTCTAGAATTACAAAAATACCTTATACTGAAAAAGTTCTTATAAAACACAAAAATAATTTAAGACAAAGTGAACTTACTTTATACGAAAGACAAAGAAATGTAAAAAACGCATATTCGATAAAAAATATTGAATCAATAAAATGCAAAAAAATAATTCTAATAGATGATATATACACTACAGGTGCTACGTTAAATGAGTGTGCTAAAATTTTGAAAAATTACGGTGCTAAAGAAGTCATTGCGTGTACAGTTATGTATAGTGAATTAGAATAATTTAATTCAATATTTAAAGTTTCATAAAGAAAAAGAAAGGAGCTTTAAAAGATGGATGAATTAGTCGAAAGCGTAATGGATTATATACGAAAACCATATACAGATCATGCTATAATGATAAACGGTGAATGGGGAAGTGGAAAAACTTATTTTTGGAACAATAAAATAAGAAGTAAAATAGAATCAACAGAAATAAATGGTAAACGTTATAAAACTATATATATGTCGCTTTATGGTATCTCTAACTTAGATGATATAAGCAAAAAAATATTTATAGAAATGAATCCAAGCTTAAATAAATCAATAAAAAAAGTAATAGATACACATAATATATCTAGCATTCCAGAGTACGTAAAAACTGGTATAGATATGGCAAATTCCTTTGGATTCATGCAAATGAATGAAAAAATAGATTACTCAAAATTTTTTGAAATAGATGATAAAGTGTTATGCTTTGATGACTTGGAAAGAGCTAACTTAGACGTTATAGACGTTCTAGGGTATATAAACAATTTTGTTGAACATGACCATATGAAAACAATCATAATATGTAATGAAAAAGAATTATCAAAAAAATTAAAAAGCACAAATGTTGAAATGAAAACATTTATTGCTACATACATTTTAAATAATGAAGGCAAAATAAAACCAGAAAATTATGATGACGAAGCAGAAGAAGATACGGATCGCGAAGACAAGCCTATGGTTGAACTTATAGAAGACAAGATAGAACACATATTTGATAAAGCAAATGACTATGAAAGAATAAAAGAAAAACTAATAGGAGAAACATTTGAATATATTCCAGAATTTAATTACATAATAAATGGTGTTCTTATGCGTTATGAAAGCAATCCACAACTTATTCAATTCTTAAGAAAAAATTCTTCAATAATAACACAAACCTTTAACAGAAGTGGAACAAGAAACTTAAGAATTTTAAAGCATGCATTAAATGATTTTCAAAAAATATTTGAAACAACAAAAAAATATTATCCAGATATAAGTGAGCTAGTATTAAAGTCATTGCTAATATTTACTATAGCTATCTCATTTGAAATAAAAGCAGGTAAAGTAACAAAAGATAAATTAAAAAATATAAATTCATTAGATGAATATAAGACAATCTTAGTTGCTTCAAAAGTCTTAAAAGATAATAGACAATTCTATATAAAAGAATTTGATAACAACTACTATTTTACATTTAAGACAGATTATAGATTCTTTAAATTCGTAGAAAAATACGTAAGAACAAGAATATTTGATATGAGAACATTTAAAGATGATATGGAAGCAATAGTTGCCCAAGAAACAAAAGGCCATGTTGCAAGTTACAAAAGATTATTAACAGAAGATTATTGGAAAATAGAAGACAATGAATTCAATCAAGTAATTAGCGAAACATTAGAAGATGTTAAAGCTGGGAAATTACAACTTGCAGAGTACTTCAAACTGTACGTAATATTTAACTTCTTTATACAAAAAGGCTTAGTAGATATAGATTCTGAATATTTAAAATTAACATTTATAAACGGAATGAATATAGCTGCTGCGACCTCAAAATACTGTAAAGACATAGAAGCATATATGATAGGAACAAACTTAGTAGAACCCGATGAAAACATAAACTATATATTAGAACATTTTAACAACTTAAATCTTCAAACGAAAGAAAAAGAATATATTGAAGTGGCAAAACAATTATTCGAAATGATTCCAGATAGAGTAGACAAAATGCCAGATGTATTTGTTGAACAATATTTAGATATCCCAATAATGAAATACTATAATATGAATACTTTATTTGAAAGAATATTACTTTTAAGTAACGAAGACATAGTTTTAGTAAAAGACTTGATTACTGCTAGATATCAAAACATAAAGGATATTTCAAATGAAGAAAGAAATATACGTTTGTTAAAACAAGCTATGGAAGACTACATAAGAGGTAAAGTTCCAACAATAAAAGTAATTTTGATTGAAGACTTCATAAAATCATTAGATATGATTTTACTAAGACCAAAAGAAAAGCCAAAAAGAGGAAGAAGAAAAACTGTAAAAATAGATTCCGAAACTGAAATAGCGTAATTTGTGAAAACTCCTTATAGAAAATTGTATAAAATTTGACAAAAAACAAAACAATATACATATATGAAGCTATAAAGGAGGGAAGAAATGAAAGCTACAGGTGTTGTAAGAAGAATTGATGATCTCGGTAGAATCGTTGTTCCAAAAGAAATTAGAAAAACATTAAGAATAAGAGAAGGCGATCCGCTCGAGATTTTTACAGATAGAGAAGGAGAAATTATATTAAAAAAATATTCTCCAATTGGTGAATTAAATGAATTTGCATCACAGTATGCAGAAACCTTAGCTAAAACTACGGGTCATATTGCATGCATATCAGATAAAGATACAATAATTGCTGTTTCAGGAGCTCCAAAGAAAGAATATCTTGAAAAAAGCATAAGTATAGAATTAGAAAAACTAATGCAAGACAAAACGATATGGACTTCAAAAGAAAGACATGAAAAAAAGTTGCCAGTACTAACAACAGAAGATGGTGCTAGTGAAAAATATACTTCACAAGTAATATATCCCATAATAGCAGAAGGCGATACGATAGGTACAGTAATGCTATTATCAAAAGAGCCAACTATCAAAATGAATGATGTAGAAATGAAAGTGGTTCAATCGGCAGCAGGATTCTTAGGAAAGCAAATGGAAGAATAATAAAATAAAAATAGGAGCGTTGGGAAAAAGTCCAACGCTCAATTTAATTTCAAGGCATTTTTAGATTGAAAAAGTGTAATAAAAACAATATAATTGTGTATAGTTAATTAAATAATAAAATTAGTGAAATGATGGAGGTATAATGAAAAAAGAAAAAGTAGAAGAAATACATAATAATAAAAAACAGTCATTTATGTCTGGAGTTCTTACAATTTTAATTGCCCAATTAGTTATTAAAGTATTGGGATTAGTATATAGATTAGTAATTACAAATATTCCATATTTCGGAGATGAAGGCAATGGATTGTATTCGGCAGGATATCAAATTTATACATTGCTTTTAGCAGTAGCATCAATAGGTGTACCAAATGCAATTGCAAAATTAGTTTCAGAAAGAATTGCACAAGGAAAAAACAGAGAAGCACATGATATTTTCAAAACAGCGTTAATACTTTTTGGAATGATTGGTTTTACAGGAAGTCTATTTTTATTTTGTGGAGCAGAATGGATTGCATTAAAAATAGGTAATATTGAAGTAAAAGGAATAATGCAAGTGCTAGCACCAGCAATATTTTTTGTTTCGCTATCAGCAGTAATAAGGGGATACTTTAATGGAATGTATAACATGAAAGTTACATCTAGATCGCAAATGTTAGAGCAATTATTCAAAAGTGTCTTAACAATTTTATTAGTTTTAGCAGTATACTTTTTATCAGTGGTAAATCCTAATAGAATTTCTGAAATATTCAATCTTTCAGTAGATACTGTTACAGCTAAAATGGCAGTCATAGCAAATGCAGCATCAACAATTGCAGCAATATTATGTACAGGATATTTACTTTTGTATTATCAAAAAGTAAAAAAAGAAATATGGGCAGATATACAAAAATCAAAGGGCGAATATAAAAAAGAAAAACGTGGAAAAATAATGAAAACTATATTAGCAGTATCAATTCCGATTTCACTTGCTTCTATAGTTGCAGCAGTTAACAGAAACATAGACACATTTACTGTAATGAATGGATTAAAAGTTGCGTTAAAAGGAATGTATGATTCGGCAGAAATGATAACAGCAGAAGCAACAAGACTTTATGGAATATTATCGGGTAGAGTAGATACTTTGATAGGATTACCGACAGCGTTAAATGTAGCATTTGCAACAGCGTTAGTTCCAGCAGTTTCAGAATCGATGTCAAAAGGTGATGAAAAAACAGCTAAAAAGAGAGTTACTTTTTCATTTAGAACAACTTTACTTATAGCATTGCCTTGTGCAATTGGAATGGCAGTATTAGCAGAACCAATTTTAAATTTATTATTCCCAAATGTATATGCGATAGAGGCACCAAGATTATTACAAATAAGTGCATTTACAATAATATTTACATTGATAAACCAAACAATTGGTGGTGCTCTACAAGGTTTAGGAAAAGTTTTAGTACCAGCAGCAAGTATGGCATGTGGAGCTTTGGTTAAACTTGTATTAAACTTAACACTAATAAGAATACCTGAAATAGGAATATACGGAGCAGCTTTTAGTTCAGTAGCATCATCGTGTACAGTAACTTTGATTGAAATGTTTATCTTAACAAGAACTTTAAAATTTGACAATTCAAAAAGACAAATGATATTTAAACCAATTTTAGCAACAATTATAATGGGAGTTGCAGCATACATTTCATATTATTTAATATCGACATATTTATTTAAAAACGCTATAGCTACTTTAATTGCAATACTTATAGCAGTTATTGTATATTTATTAGCAGTATTAAAATTAAAAATATTTGATAGGGAAGATTATCATATGCTACCTTATGGAGATAAGATATATAAGTTTTTAGAAAAAATAAAACTTGTGAAACCATAGAGATAAAGCACTTTTAGTATACATAAAACGTAAAAACGTTGAAAAATAAGCATTTTTTAGAAAAAAATTTCAAAAAATATTGAAAAATAGCAGGATTATTGAAAAAAATGGCGAAATATAAATATAGTGATTGTAGTAGTAAATACTATATCAAATAAAGATAAATCTATATTAGGAGGTAATTTAAAATGAACAAACTTGATTTAGTTGCAAAAATCGCTGAAGATGCTGAATTATCAAAAAAATCAGCTGAAGCTGCATTAAACGCATTTATTAGCGCTGTTGAAACAGCTCTAAAGAAAGGTGAAAAAGTTCAATTAGTTGGATTTGGTTCTTTCGAAGTTAGAAAGAGAGCTGCTAGAAAAGGTAGAAACCCTCAAACTAAAGAGGAAATTAAGATACCTGCATCAAAAGCTCCAGTATTCAGAGCTGGTAAACCACTTAAAGATTTAGTAAACAAAAAATAATTTGTTTTTCGATAAATAATTGAGGATGGTTATTAAAAAATAAACGTTATCAAAGAGGGTGCATTTAATGCAGCCTCTTTATAATTATTAACCTAAATATAGATTAAACTTTGGAGGCAAATATGAGATTAGATAAATTTTTAAAAGTTAGTAGAGTTATAAAAAGAAGAACTGTAGCAAATGAAGCATGTGACTCGGGAAGAGTTGTAGTAAATGGAAAAATTGCTAAAGCTGGATATGATGTAAAAATAGGCGATGTAGTAGAAATAAAATATGGCGAAAAAATAATAAAATTTAAAATCACATCGATAGATACAGTAGTAAAGAAATCAGAAGCGGCAGGAATGGTAGAATTCTTCGAAGATTCTGATCGTGATGATGATACTGAAGAATAATAAAAAGGTTGGTACATTAACTTGTATCAACCTTTTAACATTATTGAATTAAATAATCTTGTAAAATTCTTTTTCTATCTTTCCAATCGGGCATATACATTTCTATAGTATTATAAAAAGCTTTACTGTGATTAGCATGAATTAAATGTACTATTTCATGAAGAACCACATATTCAATTGCTTCAACAGGGCAATGAACTAATTTTGAATTAAAAAGAATTTTTTTCTTAGACGGTATACACGTTCCCCAGCGTGATTTCATAGATCTAAATTCTATAGAATTCAAATTTAAGTTAAGCATTTTTAAATATTTAAAAGCAAACTTATCAACAGTGTTTTGAAGTTCTTCTTTTAAAAATTTATTAAAAACCGTACTTTTATATTTTTGATTATCAGAATAAGCCTCTTTTATGTAAAAAATGATAGTGTCATCATTTAAAGCAACATAATTTTTCATGCATGGCACAAGCAAAATTTTCTTCATTTTACCGTACAAGCGTACACATGAATTATTTTTTAAAACAATATTATTTTTGATTACTTTTCGTGCTTTAACATTCCTTTGAGCATTTATAATCCAATCTCTTTTAGAAAGCACGATTTTATTTATGTCAGCAAGAGTCACTCTTTTAGGAGCTGAAACATATATGATTCCATCATTTTTAATTGTAATATTAACGTTTTTTCTAGAAGTTCTAGTTAAATTGTATTCGATAGTTCCATCTTTGTTTATAGCCATTTTGTTACCTCCTTGTAGTAAAAAATAAGTTTCCCTCTCAAGCAGAGATTATATCACGATTATAGAAAAATGCACTAAAAAATAAATGTTAGATATTGTAAATAGGCCTAAAATCTAGAATATTAGCCAATTTCTTTACATTGAAAAAATTTCTTCTGCTTCTTAAAATTGAATTAAGAAGAGGGAGGAGCTGGTACAAATGAGAAAAATATGGAAAAAGAATCCATCAAAAATACTCATAGGAATGTTAGGTGTTTTGACTGCTTTCTTAATAATTTTTACACCAAAAGTCAATGCGAATAAATATATAATGACATACCTATATGGAACCGGAAACTATTCTGAAATGGTTGAAGAAAGAGATAACAAGTTTGATGAAGTTTCACCGTCTTATTTTGATATAACTGAAAACGGTACGCTAAAAATAAATGATATAGACAAAACTTTTGTATGCGAAATGAAAAATAAAGGCATAAAAGTTGTTCCGTTTTTAAGTAACCATTGGGATAGAAAAATTGGTAGAAAAGCAGTGAATAACTTTGAATATATTTCAACTCAAATAGCCAAAAGCGTAGTGGAGAACGACTTGGATGGCGTAAACGTGGATATTGAAAATTTAACAGAGGCTGATGAAGAAAACTATACCAATTTAGTAAAAAGGATAAGAGAAAAAATGCCATCAGATAAAATGCTAGTTGTAAGTGCGGCTGCCAATCCGTATGGAATAAAAGTTGGTTGGCAAGGCTCATATAATTATAAAGAACTTAGTAAATATGCAGATTATCTGATGATAATGGCATACGATGAACATTATGAGGGAGGCGCGGCAGGCCCAGTTGCTAGCATTAGATTTGTTGAAAATTCTTTACAATATGCACTTAAAAATGTAAGTAAAGAAAAACTAGTATTAGGTGTACCAATGTACGGCAGATATTGGAATGTTAAAACAGGAGAAGGTGGCGAAGCAATCTCTTTAAAAAAATTAGATGAAATAGTAAAAAAATATAATTCAGAAATTACATACGATGAAAAAACACAATCTGTAAAAGCAATTGTTACTATAAAAAGTACTGATAGCTTTCCTACGATAGGGGGCAAAACGTTAAAAACGGGTCAATATGAATTTTGGTATGAAAATGAAAAAAGTATGGAGGCTAAACTTGCGTTGATTGAAAAATACGACATAAAGGGTGTGGGAATGTGGAAAATAGGACTCGAAACGCAAGAAACTTGGGCAACTATAGCCAATAAAAAGATTAGCAAAGAAGTAGTAAACTCAACATATTGGGCATATGAATACATAGAATTTGTAAAGAAAGAAGAAATAATGATAGGTGAAGGAGCAAATGTATTTGGTGAGGAAAATGCTTTAACTAGAGCAGAACTAGCAACAATAATTAGCAGAATTATAGAAAAGAACAATATAACAATAGAAAAAAATGAAATGTCAGAAACTAGTTTCTCCGATATTTCAAATCATTGGGCAAAAGAAGAAATACAAAAACTTCAAAAAATGCAAATACTCGTAGGTTATGAGAATAACGAATTTCGACCAGACAATAAAGTTAGTAGAGCAGAAGTCGCAACAATTGTTGCTAGATTGTTGGAAAATATAGATATTGATTCAAATAACATTACTTATACTGAATTTTCAGACATTAGCGAAAATTACTGGGCATATAAAAACATTATTCAATTAGCTGAATATGGAATATTAAATGGTTATGAAAATGGTAGATTTTATCCTGAAAATACAATAACTCGAGCCGAAATGGCAAAAATTATAAAAATGGTTTACGATAAATTTGTATAAATTTTACAAAAAACTGCAAATGTGCTATAATATAACTATCTTACAAAAATTTGTGCAAGGGAGATCTTCAATAATATGAAACTCATTAAGTTTAAAACCAAGAAAATCAATTATCGGTATGTCATGTTGCTCGCAGCTATCGCTGTTCCGGTGTTACTGATTGCTGAATTGCTTTTTGCTTCCATTATGCTGTTTTTGGTGTGTGAAGATTGCTTTACCAAAGTAGTTATTCTCACTCAGGGTATTTTCGCATTGAGCAATATTCTGAATTTCGCCATCTTTTGCTTTATTGCAGCTAACTTTGTTGTCCTCTGGAACCGTTATTGTGTCGCACAGTACAAAGAAGATTGCAAGAGAGCTAAGCGTGTCGACGTTATTATTCGGAAAAAGCGTAAGGCAGCGCAACGTGCAAAGCAGTCTGTGAAGGTTAATTCCAATCGGATTGTTCGGAATTGATTCAAAGGGGGGCGTTATGCTCCCCTTATATTTTTGCGAAAAATATTGAAAATAATGCAATTCAAACCTTGACTAAACACACCAACGTCTGGTATAATACTAGGCGATAATGTATTAAGTAAGGGTTGATTGATATAAAAAGATTATCATTATATAAGAAAATAAAATAGATTAGTAATAGGGGTAATTGGCGAATTTTCAGTGTTTAGCTAGTTGCCTTTTTGTCGTTCTATAAATTTTACTTATTCAACCCTAATAATGATAATCTGAAAATATTAGTTAGCTTTGAATTTAATACCAAACAAATGAATATATGACATTCGCGTGGCATCTTGAACGTAGGTAGAATTAAATGATTGACGTGGTGGCTAGTAGAGTTTTAAATTTAACTAAATTATATTATGGGGTGATTTATTTTTATGCGTGAGGTTAAAAGCGAAAGAACTAGCAGAATGTACTTTGGCAAAATACATGATGTAATTGAAATGCCTAACCTAATACAAGTACAAAAAGATTCTTATGAATGGTTCAAAACAAAAGGATTGAAAGAAGTTTTAACAGAATGTTCTCCAATCACAGACTATTCAGGAAAATTGATACTTGAATTTGTAGACTATCATTTCAATGAAGAAACAAAGTATACAATTGATGAGGCAAAAGCTAGAAACACAACATATGCAACAAGATTGCAAGTGAAAGTTAGACTTATCAACAGAGAAACAGGGGAAGTAAAAGAACAAGAAATCTTTATGGGAGATTTCCCTGTAATGACTGATTATGGAACATTTATAATCAATGGTGCAGAGAGAGTTATTGTATCACAATTAGTGCGTTCACCAGGATGCTATTATGGTAGAGAATACGATAAACTTGGTAAAAAATTATACACAGCAACAATCATGCCAAACCGTGGTGCATGGTTAGAGTTTGAAACTGACTCAAATGATATTTTCAATATTAGAATAGATAAAGCGAGAAAGTTACCAGTTACACTATTCTTAAGAGCTATGGGTATAGCAACAGACAATCAAATTATTGAATTTTTCGGAGAAGATGAAAGAATTCTTGCAACAATTGAAAAAGATCCTATAAAAACAGAAGAAGAGGCTTTAATCGAAATTTATAAGAGATTAAGACCAGGTGAAATGCCTTCTGTTGAAGCTGCAAGAAACTTACTTACAGCATTATTCTTCGATCCAAGAAGATATGATTTAACAAAAGTAGGACGTTTTAAATATAATTCAAAATTATCATTAGCAACAAGAATTGCTGGACAAATATCAGCAGAAAAAGTTGTTAATCCAGAAACAGGAGAATTATTAGTATCAAAAGATAAGATGATTACTCCAGAAGTAGCAGAAGCTATCCAAGAATCTGGTATAAATGAAGTAAAAGTAAAAGTTGAAGACAAAATAATAAATGTAATTGGTAACGGAACTGTTTGGATCAGCAGTTATGTTGATGGTGACCTTTCAGAATTAGGAATTAAAGAAAGAGTTAATTATGCAGTTTTAAAAGAAATTATTGAAACAACAAAACCAAAAGATTTATATAAAGCTTTAGAAGAAAATCTAGAAAGATTATTACCAAACCATATCACAAAAGAAGATATGTTTGCATCAATTAACTATGTGAACTGTCTTGCAAACGGTATTGGTAGCATTGATGATATCGACCACTTAGGTAATAGACGTGTAAGATGTGTTGGTGAATTATTACAAAACCAATTTAGAATTGGTATTACAAGACTTGAAAGAGTTGTTAGAGAAAGAATGGCCGTTCAAGATTTAGATGTAGTAACACCACAATCATTGATAAACATTAAACCAGTAGTATCATCAATTAGAGAATTCTTTGGAAGCAGCCAATTATCACAATTCATGGACCAAAATAATCCACTTACAGAACTTACTCATAAGAGAAGAATTTCAGCATTAGGACCTGGTGGTTTATCAAGAGATAGAGCAAGCTTTGAAGTTAGAGATATTCACCATTCACATTATGGTAGATTATGTCCAATAGAAAGCCCAGAAGGACCAAACGTTGGTCTTATCTGTTCACTATCTACATACTCAATAATCAACGACTATGGTTTCATTGAAACACCATATAGAATTGTAGATAAGAAAAAAGGTAGAGTTACTGAAGAAATCAGATACTTTACAGCAGAAAAAGAAGATCAATATATTGTTGCACAGGCCAATGAACCATTAGATGAAAAAGGCAACTTTATAAATTCAAAAATCAAAGTTAGATATCAAGATGAAATCATGGAAGTTAGTCCAAACGAAGTTGATTTAATGGACGTATCTCCAAGACAACTTGTATCAGTAGCTGCAGCGTTAATTCCATTCTTAGAAAACGACGACGCAAAACGTGCACTAATGGGATCAAACATGCAACGTCAAGCTGTTCCACTAATAAAAACAGATTCTCCAATAGTAGGTACAGGTATGGAATATAGAACAGCAAAAGACTCAGGAGTTTGTGTAATAGCTAAAAATTCAGGTACAGTTCAAAAAGTAACTGCTGATAAAATTACAATAAAGACTAAAAAAGGAATAGATGAATATAATTTAATTAAATTCAAACGTTCAAACCAAGGTACTTGCTCAAATCAAAGACCTATAGTGAAAAAAGGTGATAAAGTAGAAGCAGGTGAGATAATAAGTGACGGACCATCAACAGATAAGGGCGAATTAGCACTTGGTAAAAATATTCTTGTTGGTTTCATGACTTGGGAAGGTTACAACTACGAGGATGCTATTCTTATAAATGAAAAATTAGTTAAGGAAGATGTACTAACATCAATACATATAGAAGAATATGATTGTGAATGTAGAGACACAAAATTAGGACCAGAAGAAATCACAAGAGATATTCCAAACGTAGGCGATGACGCATTAAAAGATCTAGATGATAGAGGTATTATCAGAATAGGTGCTGAAGTTAGAGCAGGAGATATTCTTGTAGGTAAAGTTACACCAAAGGGTGAAACAGAGCTTACAGCAGAAGAAAGATTATTAAGAGCAATCTTTGGTGAAAAATCAAGAGAAGTTAGAGATACTTCACTTCGTTGTCCACATGGAGAAGCTGGAACAATCGTAGATGTAAAAATATTTACGAAAGAAAATTCAGATGAACTAGGAACAGGTGTAAATGAAGTAATTAGAGTATACATTGCTCAAAAGAGAAAAATTTCTGTTGGTGATAAGATGGCTGGTCGTCATGGTAACAAAGGTGTTATATCAAGAATATTACCAGAAGAAGATATGCCATTCTTACCAGATGGTACACCACTACAAATCGTATTAAATCCACTAGGTGTTCCTTCACGTATGAACATAGGACAGGTACTAGAAGTACATTTAGGATATGCTGCAAAAGCACTAGGATTTAAAGTTGCAACACCAGTATTTGATGGTGCTAAAGATGAAGATTTTGCTGAAATGTATGAAAAAGCAGGATTACCAGCATCAGGAAAAACAATTCTATATGATGGAAGAACTGGTGAACCATTTGATAATGAAGTAACAGTAGGTATCATGTACATGTTAAAACTACACCATTTAGTAGACGATAAGATACATGCTCGTTCAACTGGACCATATTCATTAGTTACACAACAACCACTAGGAGGTAAAGCTCAATTTGGTGGACAAAGATTCGGTGAAATGGAAGTTTGGGCATTAGAAGCATATGGTGCAGCTTATACACTTCAAGAAATCTTAACAATGAAATCAGACGATACTGTTGGTAGAGTAAAAACTTACGAATCAATAGTAAAAGGCGAAAATATACCAGAACCAGGAATCCCAGAAAGCTTTAGAGTTCTTGTAAAAGAGTTACAAAGTTTAGGATTAGACATGAAATTATATAATCAAAGTGATGAAAATGAAGTTGAATTGAAAGAAGATATCGATGACGATGAAACAACAACGACAGCTCAAGTTACTCCAATTTCGGATGATGAACTTGATGGCGATATGCTTATTGAAGATGAAGATGGAAACATCATTGAAGACGAAGAAAACGAATTTGATGAAGATTTATTTGATGAAGACGAAATCTTTGAAGACGATGACGTTTATGATGAAGAGTAATTCTTAAAATTCAAATTTAAAAGATTGTATAATAGGAAGGAGTATAAAAATGGTTGATTTAGAAGTATTTGACCGTATTAGAATAGGACTTGCATCTCCAGATAAAATTAGAGAATGGTCGAAAGGCGAAGTTAAAAAACCAGAAACTATAAATTACAGAACTTTAAAACCAGAACGTGATGGATTATTCTGTGAAAGAATATTCGGACCTACAAAAGATTGGGAATGTCATTGTGGAAAATATAAAAGAGCTAGATATAAAGGAATTATTTGCGACAGATGTGGCGTAGAAGTAACAAAGGCAAAAGTAAGAAGAGAGAGAATGGGGCACATAGAATTAGCTGCCCCAGTATCTCACATTTGGTATTTCAAAGGAATTCCAAGTAGAATTGGTTTGATGTTAGACATTACACCAAAAGCACTTGAAAGAGTACTATATTTTGCTGCATATATCGTTGCAGATGCTGGAAATACTTCTCTTGTAAAAGGACAAGTGCTTTCAGAAAAAGAATATAGAGAATACGTAGAAAAATATGGTGAAAAGTCATTTAGAGTAGGTATGGGAGCTGAAATAATAAAAGAAATGCTACAAGAAATTGATGTTGAGAAACTTGCAGCTGATCTTAGAAAAGACTTAGAAAAATCATCTGGACAAAAGAAAGCTAAAATAATTAAAAGACTTGAAACAGTTGATAGTTTTAGACTTTCTGGAAATAAACCAGAATGGATGATTTTAGATGTTCTTCCAGTAATACCTCCAGATTTAAGACCAATGGTACAATTAGATGGTGGTAGATTTGCAACATCTGATTTGAACGATTTATATAGAAGAATTATCAATAGAAATAACAGATTAAAGAGATTATTAGAACTTGGAGCACCAGACATCATCGTAAGAAACGAAAAAAGAATGCTACAAGAAGCAGTAGATAGCTTAATAGATAATGGTAGAAGAGGTAGACCTGTAACAGGACCTGGTAACAGAGCGTTAAAATCTTTATCAGACCTATTAAAAGGTAAACAAGGTAGATTTAGACAAAACCTACTTGGTAAACGTGTTGACTATTCAGGACGTTCTGTTATCGTAGTAGGACCAGAACTAAAACTATATCAATGTGGTCTTCCAAAAGAAATGGCAATTGAATTATTCAAACCTTTCGTAATGAAAGAACTAGTTTCAAGAGGAATTGCACACAATATTAAAAATGCTAAGAGAATGGTAGAAAGATTAAAGCCAGAAGTATGGGATGTACTAGAATATGTAATTAAAGATCATCCAGTTATGCTTAACCGTGCTCCAACACTTCACAGATTAGGTATTCAAGCGTTTGAACCAGTACTAATAGAAGGTAGAGCTATAAAACTACATCCATTAGTTTGTACAGCATTCAACGCTGACTTCGACGGAGACCAAATGGCTGTCCATCTACCACTTACACCAGAAGCACAAGCAGAAGCAAGATACTTAATGCTATCAGCTAACAACCTATTAAAACCTCAAGATGGTAAACCAGTTACAGTACCAACTCAAGATATGATCCTTGGTGCTTACTATTTAACAATCGAAAAAGATGGCGATAAAGGTGAAGGTATGATCTTCAAAGACAAAGATGAAGCTATGATGGCATACCAAGATGGCGTAATTTCTATACATGCTAAAATAAAAGTTAGAATGTTTAAAGAAATTGATGGAGAAATGAAATCTAAGATTATCACAACAACAATAGGAAAGATAATCTACAACGAAGTAATTCCACAAGACTTAGGACTTGTAGATAGATCAGATCCATCAAAAGAATTTGACTTAGAAGTTGATTTCCCAGTTACAAAGAAAACAATCAAGAAAATTATTTCTGCATCAATTAAAGTACACGGAATAAGTGATACTGCAGAACTTCTAGATAATATAAAAGCATTAGGATACAAATATTCAACAAAAGGTGCTATAACAGTTTCTATTTCAGACGTTATAATTCCAGCTGAAAAGAAAGAAATTCTAGCAGCTTCTGAAGAAAAAGTAGACCAAATTACAAAACAATATAAGAGAGGTTTAATATCTGACGAAGAAAGATATAACTCTGTAATTAAAGTTTGGGATAAAGCTACAAACGATATTACAGATGCCATGATTGCAAACTTCACAGAAGAAAACCCAATATACATGATGGCTACATCTGGAGCACGTGGTGATATGAAACAGATTAGACAATTAGCAGGTATGAGAGGTCTTATGGCCGATACTGCTGGTAGAACAATCGAAATTCCTATCAGATCATGCTTTAGAGAAGGTATGGACGTTCTAGAATATTTCGTATCAGCCCATGGTGCGAGAAAAGGTCTTGTTGATACAGCGCTTCGTACAGCTGACTCTGGTTACCTAACAAGAAGACTTGTTGACGTATCACAAGAAATCATAGTAAGAGAAGACGACTGTGGAACAACAGACGGAATGTGGGTAGAAGATATTAAGAATGCTTCAGAACTAATTGAAGGTCTAGCAGAAAGACTTTCAGGTAGATTTGCTGCTGAAGATATCGTTCATCCAGAAACAGGTGAAGTTCTAGTAGAAAGAAATACAATGATTACTGAAAAAATGGCATCAGCCATAGTTGCAGCAGGTATTACAAAAGCTAAGGTAAGAACAATTCTTACATGTAGAGCAAAACGTGGTATCTGTGCAAAATGTTACGGTAATGACTTAGCAGGTAGACAAGTTGTTAACATCGGTGAAGCTGTTGGTATTATAGCTGCTCAATCAATTGGTGAGCCAGGTACACAGCTTACAATGAGAACGTTCCACATGGGTGGTCTTGCTGGTGGAGACATCACACAAGGTCTTCCTAGAGTTGAAGAATTATTTGAAGCTAGAAAACCAAAGGGACTTGCTATTATATCTGACATTGCAGGTAAAGTAACAATTAGTGATACAAAGAAGAAGAGAGAAGCTATTATAACAAATAGCGAAGAATCAAAATCATATTTGATTCCATTCGGTTCAAGACTTGTAGTACATGATGGAGATGAAATTGAAGCTGGTGATGAAATCACAGAAGGTTCAATTTATCCACAAGATATAATGAGAATTAAAGGTGCAGAAGGCGTTCAAAGATATATTGTACACGAAGTTCAAAAAGTTTATCGTAGCCAAGGTGTTGACATCAACGATAGACACATTGAAGCAATTATCAGACAAATGCTTAGAAAAGTTAAAGTTGAAGATCCAGGAGATACAAATTTACTTCCAGGAACAATGGTTGATTTACTAGCATTTGAAGAAGAAAATGAAAAAGCAAAAGAAGCAGGATTAAGACCTGCAGAAGGCAAGAGAATTTTATTAGGTATCACAAAAGCTTCATTAGCAACAGATTCATTCTTGTCAGCAGCATCATTCCAAGAAACAACAAGGGTTCTTACAGAAGCTGCGATAAAAGGTAAAGTTGACCCACTAGTTGGATTAAAAGAAAATGTTATCATCGGTAAGTTAATACCAGCTGGAACAGGATTGATGAAATATAGAGAAATGCAACCAGTAGATGCTGAAACAGGAGTTCCAACATCAACAACGGTACCAGAAAAAATAGACGAAACTGAAGAGGTTGTAGGTTAAAAGTGAAAGCGAGCTAAAAAAGCTCGCTTTTTTTATAGTAAGTTTTTGACATAATTTACATAATGTGCTAAAATATATTCGGTAGCATACGTTATAAATAATCTCTGTAAAAAAATAATTTTGGAGGTATTTGAAAGTGTTGTACGGAACAAATGAAATCGTAATCCCTAGTGCAGAAGTGTATGGTTTTACTTTGTCAGTTCCCCAAGAAATATCCGAAGTGTTTGTAGAAGGAAAAAGTATTCATGAAATCGAGGAAAACGTAAGCAAAATTCAAACCAATTCCATGGAAAGCTTTAGCATTACTCAAATAAAAAAAGCATTGAAGTGTGCTATATCATGTGAAGGATTTTTGAAAGATATTTACGAAAACGATGGATTCGTAAAAATCAATTTGAGTTTCCCAAATGTATCGAGAATGTGGAACTTCGCAATCCAATTTGTATCATAAAAGAGGAGAAAAATGCACAAGATTGATAAAGAATGGCGAATAAGCATACCTGAAGGCCTTGCAAAGATTGCATATGGCAAAAGTGAAATCGAATTAGTATGGGCACAAATTGAAGACAATGTATATTGTCTTATCCCATTAGAAGAAATTTCTCAATATGACGAGCTGAAATTTGTTACCGGTCCGATTAAATTCACTGAAGGTAAAAGAATTTTCATTCCAAGCTGTATTCGTAGAGAATTTCCAAAATCTAAAATGGTTCAGATTTATATGAAAGCGAAAAAGCTATATATTGAATTTTAAAAAAAGAAAAGTGTTAGAGAGTTTAATTACTCGCTAACACTTTTTTTGCTTCTTTTCCGCACCATTCTTTTAATTCGCCCTTATAAATAATTTCTGAATTATTTAATAAAGAAAATTGGTAAGGTCTCATTTTTTCTAACGTGTTTGGAATTTCAATTCCAGCTTCTTCTAAAACGTGTCCTACAAACTCACTACAGAAGAAACTATATTCATGATCACATGTAAAACTTGTTTTTGCTAAAACTAAATTAGGAATATCATATTTATATTTACTAGAATTTTTTACAAAATGCTCAATAGTATTTGAAATGACTTCATATTGTTCGTCAGTTACTTCTCTTTTAATAATCATGCAAGGAACATTCTTAAATCTTCCAAATACATGAGTGAATGCATTTTCTATAATAAAGCCTCCAATGAATGGATTATAAGGTCTAAGTCGACCAAATGAATAAAATTTATCAAAACTTTCATCTAAACAAATTGAAGCATGATTATATGCTTCTGAAGTTGCTATTTTAAGTATTCTAGATAGAATAGTACCTGATTGTGTAAGAACTATGTATATGTTTTTCATTTATAAGCCTCCCGTCTGATTAAAATTATAGCATATTTATCTAATTGCGTAAACTTAATGCAAAATAAAATCGATAGATTGAAAAAAAGGCGAACTTGTGTTAGAATTTTTCTGTAGGCGTGGCTATAAAAAGCCTGAAAAATGGGAATATATTCATATATACTCTTAAAATGTTAAGGGGGATAAAATGATAGAAAACATAACTATAAAAGGTGCAAAAGTTAATAATTTAAAAAATATAAGTATAACAATTCCTAGAGATAAACTTGTTGTTATCACAGGACTTAGTGGAAGTGGAAAATCTTCGCTTGCATTTGATACAATTTATGCAGAAGGACAACGTAGATATGTGGAAAGTTTATCATCATATGCAAGACAATTCTTAGGAATAATGGAAAAACCAGATGTTGAATATATCGAAGGATTATCTCCAGCAATAGCAATTGACCAAAAAACAACGTCAAAAAATCCACGTTCAACAGTAGGAACAGTTACTGAAATTTATGACTACTTAAGATTACTATATGCACGTATAGGAATTCCACATTGTCCAAAGTGTGGAAAAACTATCAAACAACAATCAATTGATCAAATAATAGATGCGATAATGGAACTTGGAGAAGGTACTAAGATTCAAATATTGGCACCTGTTGTGCGTGGGAAAAAAGGTGAATATACTAAGTTAATTGAAGATGCTAAAAAAGATGGTTTCGTAAGAATACGTGTAGACGGTACAATGTATGATTTAAGTGAAGATGAAATAAAGATAACGAAAACCAAAAAACATAATATTGAAATTGTAGTAGATAGATTAGTTGTAAAGGATACAATAAAAAATCGCTTAACAGATTCTGTTGAAACGGCATTAAAATATGCTGACAAACTAGTGCTTGTAGATGTAATAGGTGGAGAAGAAATGTTATTTTCACAAAATTATTCTTGCCCAGATTGTGGAATAAGCATAGAAGAATTATCACCTAGAATGTTTTCATTTAATAATCCGTTAGGTGCATGTCCAACTTGTAGTGGCTTAGGTTCTATTCAAAAAATTGATCCATATTTAATTGTACCAGATACTAGCATTTCACTACTAGACGGTGGATTAAAAGGAATGGGTTGGAATCAAGCAAAAGAAAACAATATGGGAGTCATGTATTTAAAAGCATTAGGAAAACATTATAAGATCGATGTTTCAAAACCAATATCAGAATTACCAGAAGATTTTATGGATAAAGTGTTATATGGTACAGGCGATGAAAAATTAGATTTTAGATATGAAAGTGCTGCAGGAGTTAGAAACTTTACTGCACCATTTGAAGGTGTTATAAACACAATGGAAAGACGTTATAGAGAAACATCATCAAATGGGATGAGACAATTTTATGAAATGTATATGGCAGAATCTCATTGTTATGAATGTGATGGTGCAAGGCTTAACAAAGTAGCATTATCTGTGACAGTTGGTGGAAAAAACATTCATGAATTAACAGAACTTTCAATTACAGAAATAAAAAAATTCATTTCTAACTTAGAATTAACAACAAAAGAAGAAATGATAGCACATCAAATAATGAAAGAACTACATGCAAGATTACAATTCTTAATTGATGTTGGTCTTGAATATTTAACATTATCAAGAAGTTCAGGAACATTGTCAGGAGGAGAAGCACAAAGAATAAGACTTGCCACACAAATAGGATCAGGATTAACGGGTGTATTATATATATTAGATGAACCAAGCATAGGACTTCATCAAAGGGATAATGAAAAACTAATAGCAACACTAAAAAAATTAAGAGACTTAGGTAACACACTTATTGTTGTAGAACATGATGAAGATACAATGTATGCAGCAGACCATATTATAGATATCGGACCAGGTGCAGGTGTTCACGGAGGACAAGTAATAGCACAAGGTACAGCAGAAGAAATAAAGAAAAATGAAAACTCGATAACAGGAAAATATTTGAGTGGTAAATTAAAAATTGAAGTACCAGAAAAAAGAAGAAAAGGAAATAAAAAATATTTAGAAATAATCGGTGCAGCAGAAAACAATTTAAAAGATGTAAACGTAAAAATACCACTTGGAAAAATGATTGCAGTAACAGGAGTATCAGGTTCGGGAAAATCATCTTTGATAAATGAAGTATTATATAAAAAACTTGCGAACGAATTAAATAGAGCATCATTGCGTCCAGGAAAATGCAAGCAGATAAAAGGAATAGAAAACTTAGATAAAGTAATTGCAATAGACCAATCACCAATAGGAAGAACTCCACGTTCAAATCCTGCAACTTATGTTGGTGTATTTGACCTTATAAGAGATTTGTTTGCGAACACAAATGAAGCCAAAATGCGTGGATATCAAAAAGGAAGATTTAGTTTTAACGTTAGTGGTGGACGCTGTGAAGCTTGCGAGGGAGAAGGAATTACAAGAATAGAAATGCACTTCTTATCAGATGTATATGTACCTTGTGATATCTGCAACGGAAAAAGATATAATAGAGAAACTTTAGAAGTAAAATACAAAGGTAAAAATATATATGATGTTTTAGAAATGACAGTTGAAGAAGCATTAGAATTTTTTGCAAACATTCCAAAAATAAAAAACAAAATACAAACTTTGTATGATGTAGGACTTGGATATATAAAGCTTGGTCAATCATCAACTACATTATCTGGTGGTGAAGCACAAAGAATAAAACTTGCAAATGAATTATGCAAAAAATCTACAGGAAAAACAATGTATATTTTAGATGAACCTACAACTGGTCTTCATTCAGCAGATATTCATAAGTTAATAGAAATATTAAATAGATTAGTTGATGCAGGAAACAGCATGATTATAATAGAACATAATCTAGATATAATAAAAATTGCTGATCACATAATCGACATTGGACCAGAAGGTGGAATAAATGGAGGAACAATTATAGCAGAAGGAACTCCAGAAGAAGTTGCTCAAATACCAAAATCATATACAGGAAAATTCTTAAAAAATATGTTGAAATAACTGAAAGATAACATAAAAAATTTATATAAAAAGCAAAAATTAACCCCATATTTTAAAATGAAATTCATTATGTATTCTTGACATAATAAAACGTGCAAACCCTTGGTGCTCTAAGACTATAAAGTAACATTTACTTTTGACAATTAAACATTTTTGTGCTATACTGTGCTCATACTGAAGAATAAGGGGTGGTTTTCGTGGGGATAGAAAAAAGAAATGTTAATGAACTAAGAGAAAAAATAAAAGAGTGTGTTGGTCAACAAGTAGTTCTTCGTGACAGTTTAAAAAGAGGCAAATCATTAAAAATCGAAGGAACTCTAGTTGGTGGACAAAATGATTTTTTTACAGTCCAATCAAACGATGTGACAAACCAAAAATACACCAATAAATATATAGATTTATTAACATCAAATCCAGTCGAACTATTACTAGTCAACAATGAGAATTGCACTTCAATTTTAGATTTAATAGGAGATAATACAGTAAACAAAGAGAACTTCTAAAATAAGTTCTCTTTTTGAATTTTAATAAGTAATAAATTAAAACCTTTCCTAATATAATTTACTAAAATAAATTTATAGGAGGGGTTTTTTTGAATCTAGAAATAAATAGTGAAACAGTAAAATTGTGTGAAATAATTTCAAGAGAAAAAAGAACAAAAATAATAGAAGGTGATATGATTGTTCCAGACATAAAACCTGATATATTAAGTATATCAAATATTGATAGTGATATATTTATAAGTAAAAAAGAAATAAGGGATGGAAAAATATATGTGGAAGGACTAGCAGATGTATCTGCAATTTATATGGCAGAAGATAAAAATACATCAATAAAAAGTTTAAATAATGTATTTGATTTTTCAGAAGTATTTGAACTAGAAGGGATAAATGCAGAAAGTATAATAAGAGTAAATGTAGAAAAAGAACCGGTTGAATACAAAGTGCTAAATGGAAGAAAATTAAGTATTAGAATACCAATAACATTAGAAGTATCTGCAGAAAAAAATTGTGAACACACAATAGCAAAAGATGTATTAGAAAATCAAAATATAGAAATGCAAAAACAACAAATAGAACTCTATTCTTTAACAGATTCAAAAACGCAAAATATAGAATTGAACGAAATAGTAAATCTTTCAGAAGAAAAAGCACCGATAGCAGAAATCTTAAAGGCAAGTATAGAGATAAAAAACACAGATTATAAAATAAGCTATAACAAAATACTAGCTAAGGCAGATGCACTTATAAAAATAATATATGTATCAGATACACAAGCAAACACAATTGAAACATATGAAACACTATTGCCGGTTATGGGCTTTATAAATAGTGACAATTTAGATGAAAATTCAGAAGTAACATTAGAATTTACAGTAAAAACATTTGCATTAAGACCAATATATCAAGACTTAAAATCTACTAGTTTTTCGGTTGATAGTGAAATAGAAATACTAGCTAATGTGTATCAAAAAAGGCAAATAGAAATAATTTCAGACTTGTATAATCCAGATGCGGATTTAAAATACAAAACAGAAAAAATGATTATATCAAATGAAAAAATAAATACAACCAAAGAAGTTGAAATGCTTCAAAGCCTTATGATACCTGAGTTAGACAACTTGAATATATTATCTATAGATGCAAAGCCAAGTATAAACAATAAAAACATACTAAATGAAAAAATTGCAGTAGAAGGCAATATAGAATTTACAATTGTTTATTACAATGAACAAAAAAGAGTAATAGAAACGAAAAAGATGGAATTACCATATCAACAAGTTTTAAAAGTGCCAGAAATAGAAAGTGATATGAATATAATATTAGACGTAAAAGTTAAAGACCTTGAATATCGAAAAGCAAATAGTACAGAACTACAAATAAAGTTAATTTTATGCTTTAAAATTTTATTAAAAGAAGAACAAAATATCGAAGGCATTACAGAAATAGAAGTTAATGAAAACACTGATGAACAGTTGCCAAGCATAATAGTTTACTATGTGAAAGATGGTGATACATTGTGGAACATAGCAAAAAAATATAAAACAACAGTTAAAGAAATTAAGGAAAACAATCAATTAAAAGACGATATGATATATCCAAACCAACAGTTACTAATTCCGAAAAGAAGCAAAGTGAAAAATTTAGAACTGATATAAAATGCCTGAAAGATTTGGTTTGGGCAGAAAAAATAGAAATAACTATTTAATATATATCATTGCATTTGTAGCTTCTATACTTATATCATTTATAACTATAACGAATTATATAGAACCAACGCTCATAGAACTTTGTCAGGTAAAAGCTGAAAGTCTAGGAATTTCAATTTCTCATAAAGTAGTAGAAGATGTAATGAGTAATGTAGGCTATCTGGATTTGATAATATTAGACAGGGACGAAACAGGAAAAATAATGGCACTGCGAGCAAATGTTATAGAAATGAACAGAATTGCATCAGAAGTTTCACTTGCAATACAAGAAAAAAATAACGAGTTAGAAGTAACATATGTAGAAATACCAATAGGAAACTTTTTTGGAAACAGTTTAGTAGCAGGATTAGGTCCAAAAATAAAAGTAAAAATAGTTCCAACAGGAACTGTAAATGTAGAATTTAAAACAGAATTTCTATCTTCAGGAATAAACCAAACAAGACATAGAGTATATTTGCAAATAAAAAGTAAAATGGGGATAGTAGCACCATTTGTATCAAATAGGGTAGAAGTAATAACAGAATTAAATGTAGCAGAAACCGTTTTGGTTGGAGAAGTTCCAGAAACATATTATAACTTGGTGGGAATGACTGAAGTAACGCCAGATGACTCATTAAATACATGGTAAAAAAATAAGCACTTGTAATGGAAAAATATAAATAATATAATTATAAATATGAAACGGAGGATGAAAATGTATTATATAAATGGTAAATCATTAGAAATAGAAATGAAAAATGGAAATACAGTACATATAGATAATGATTCAAAATTTTATGATTACATCTCGAGAATTATTAACGTTGAACAAAAATTAAATAGCATAACAGAAAAAATAATAGATAACATGAGCAACTATGAAATAGAAGATTACATTGAATTATTAAAATATGTATCGAATATTCAAGAAAAGAATGCAGCTTTAATAAATGATAGAGCATATGTGTATCAAAATTTAAGTATGATAGGAAAGCAAAATATAGATTCGGACTTAGAAGTATTTAAATTGCAGGATGAAATTTTAGCAAATGAATTAGAATCATTTGAAAAACATATAAACGATACACCGTTAACTCTTATGAAATGTAAAGATACTTTAAAAGCTTTAAAAAATATAGAAAAACATACGAAAAAATATATGCAAACTATAGGAATAGGGGAAGATTGTGCTAAAAATTTAGTAAGCACTTCAAATACAGAAACACTAAAATGTAAAATATCATATGATTCAATATTTTATAGTCCAATACAAAATTCATTAGAACTTGGAACATTATTAGAAGAGGCAAGAAGAGTAGCACAAAACAAACAAAAAGAAGATTCACAGTACTTAAGCATAGAAAACAAATTAGAAAATTTAATAGAATTAAACAATAATTCAATTTCGGAGAAATATAAACATAGTGATAAATACATATCGTCAGGAATAAATTTTTCAAACAAAGTGCTTGATGAAGAGGGGAATAGTTATTACAAGAGAATAGAGCCAATGACAATGAAACTGCTAGAAAATGCAAAATCATTTTTGGAATCTTCACAAAAAGATAATATAGCAAATCTAAATATGGAATTAAACAATATGGAAAATTTAATAAAAAGGGATCTAAACTTTTCAAAAGAAATTAGATTAAGAGATAAATAAAATAAAACCTACAGCCGTTCGACTGTAGGTTTTTTGTATAATATAAATATTATCTCTTAGAGAATTGTGGAGCTTTTCTTGCTTTCTTAAGACCTGGTTTCTTTCTTTCCTTCATTCTAGGATCTCTTGTTAATAAACCAGCAGCTTTAATAGCAGGTTTATTAGCTTCATCAGCTAATACTAAAGCTCTAGCGATACCGTGTCTGATAGCACCAGCTTGACCAGAAAGTCCGCCACCTTCAACTTTAACGATAGTATCAAATTTACCTTCTGTTCCACTTACTACGAATGGTTGTTTTGCAAGTGTTCTAAGAACATCAGTGTTTAAATATTCATCAATATTTTTACCATTTATTGTAAAGTTACCTTTACCTGGCATAATTCTAACTCTAGCGATAGAAGTTTTTCTTCTACCTGTACCCATAAATACAGCTGTATCTTTTTTTGCTACTCTAGCCATCTATTTCTCCTCCTTAAAAGTTGTATACTTCAGGTTTTTGAGCTGCTTGCTCATGTTCGTTACCTGCATATACTCTTAATTTTGTTAACATTTTTCTTCCTAAGCTATTTTTTGGAAGCATTCCTTTAACAGCTAACATAAGAACTTTTGTTGAATCTTTAGACATCATATCTTTAGCTTGAGTTTCCTTCATGTTACCGATATAACCTGTATGTCTTCTATAAATTTTGTCTTCTAATTTGTTTCCTGTGAACACCATTTTATCAGTGTTGATAACTATTACAAAATCACCTGTATCAACGTTTGGTGTATAAGTTGGTTTGTGTTTTCCTCTTAATATTTTTGCAACCTCTGAAGCAAGTCTACCAACAACTTTTCCTTCAGCATCGATTACATACCATTTCTTTTCAAGTTCGCTAGCTTTAGCGCTATATGTAGTATTATTCATGGTATACCTTAAACCTCCATTTCAAATATTATTATTTTATTAAATTTTCGTTATTTTACTGATATTATAAGGCTTCCGGGGTATCCTTCCTAATACCATGCGTGTATATTCTAATACTAAAAGGTGATTTTGTCAACGAAAAATGCAACAAAATCCTTAGGAAAAGTTGAAAAAGCGAGTAAAAGGTGTTAAAATGCAATCGTAAGAAGTAAGTCGTTATGAAAACTAACTGTTCGTATTGTTCGTAGAAAAGCCGCGCTTTATAATGAAAGGGAGGTAAACTATGAAAATTTACAGAAGTGAAGTTGCATTCATTCCTTTGTATAACCAGTGCAAAGCAACAGATTGCTTGCAGTGCGTGGAACTTGGATGCCCCGTAAACAGTGGAAAAGTCAGATTTGGCAAGGTTGCTTCTCTAATGCAGAGTTTCAAAGAATTGGAGGAACGCAGTTATTTCTCTCAAAATCCCAGGTGCTATTATGGGGAATGCGATAACTGTGCGAACGTATCTTGTGGAGTGTGGCATGGCTTAGCACCAGAACCTACAATGCCTGCTACGCTTGAAGAAGAATGGAAACTTTTTTGGTCTGAAACTGAAGAAATACTTTTAAGGTAATTTAAGAGTGAGGCGAAATTATATATTTCGCCTCATTTTTATGGGAGAGTAGAAGAAATTAGACAAAATTTCAAAAACATCTTGACACTTGATGGGCTGGATAGTATAATTAGCGAAGTTCAAGAAGAAGTCATCCACTTCTCACCTCAGTATTTGCTATGTACTGTTGGTTAATAATTAGTAGTATTTGATTTGCGAGATTACGAATTATTATATTGTGGTTTGACTTAAGATTGATCTTAAGTCTTTTTTTGTGTTAAAAGCACAGACTTTATTTAAATAAAATAAGGGGGTTGGTTTTTATCAAACAAGAACTTTCTATAAATGAAGAAATCGTTGCGAAAGAAGTCAAAGTTATTGATGAAAATGGAGAACAATTAGGTATACTTCCTATATCAGAAGCTTTAAAAATGGCTGAAGAAAGAGAATTAGACTTAGTTGAAGTTGCACCAAATGCAAATCCAGTAGTTTGCAAAATTATGAACTATGGAAAATATAAGTATGAGCAAGCTAGAAAAGAAAAAGAATCTAAGAAAAAACAAAAAGTTGTTGAAGTTAAAGAGATTCGCTTATCATCAACAATTGATACGCATGATTTTGAATTTAAATCTAAAAATGCAAGAAAATTTTTAGAAGATGGAAATAAGGTCAAAGCCACAATTAAGTTTAAAGGTAGAGAAGTCAATAACACTGCGTTTGGAGCAAATGTATTAACAAAATTTGCTGAGTCTTTAGAAGACGTTGGAGTTGTGGATAAAGCACCTAAGTTGGAAGGCAGAAGCATGATGCTTATGATTAACCCAAAGAACAATAATAATTAAATTTTAGAAGGGAGTTTTTAACTATGCCTAAAATGAAAACACATAGAGCTACAAAAAAGAGAGTTAGCTTTACAGGTACAGGAAAAATCAAAAGAAACAGAATGAATAGAAGACATTTACTAAATGTAAAAACATCTAAGAGAAAAGCAAGATTAAGAAGACCAACAACTGTTGATAAGACAATGGAAGCAACAGTAAAGAGAATGTTACCATACGGTTAATAAAAGTAGATGAAAGGAGAGAATAGATAATGGCAAGAGTAAAGACAGCGATTATAACAAGAAAGAAACATAAAAAAGTTTTAAAAATGGCTAAAGGTTACTATGGAGCAAAAAGCACAAGATTTAGAATGGCTAAACAAGCTGTTATGAAATCTTTACAATATGCATACGTAGGTAGAAAATTAAAGAAAAGAGATTTTAGAAAATTATGGATTACAAGAATCAACGCTGCTGCAAGAGCAAATGGAATCAACTACAGCACATTGATTAACGGTATGAAAAAGGCTAATATCAACGTAAACAGAAAGATGTTAGCAGAAATGGCAGTAAATGATCCTAAAGCATTTTCAGAATTAGTAGCTGCTGCAACTAAATAAGATAATATAAAATTATGAGACAAATCTTTATGGTTTGTCTCATTTTTTGTTCTAAAAAACTTTCTTGTCCATAAAATTTAATATATTTAATTTATGGAGGCATTTATGAAAAATTTTATAATTTTCTTTCTTATAGTAATGGTTATAAGCTTTATCACTCCAAACCTATTTATAAGAGATGTTTTAGCTATAAATGAAGAACCAATTATTTCAAACTCCGGAAAAAATATTTTTTCAAAAATACAAGAAAAGTTCTTCGAAAAAGAGAAAGAAGAGCCTAAAAGAGAAGAACAAAATAAAATAAGACTTCTAATGACAGACTCAAACGAAATAATAGAACTAGATTTTGACGAATATATAAAAGGAGTTTTAATAGGCGAGATGCCTGTAACATATGAAATAGAAGCTTTGAAAGCACAGGCACTAGTAGCTAGAACATATACACTATACAAATTAAAAAATACAGATTCATCACATGAAAATGCAGATATGTGCGATGACATAAATTGCTGTCAATGCTATAAAACAAAAGAATACGCATTTGCTTCTTGGGATGATGAAGAAGAAAACGCGAAATGGTTAAAAGTAGAAGAAGCAGTAAACTCAACCAAAAATCAATATATAACTTATAATAATGATGTAATAGCAGCATTCTTTCATGCCAATAGTGCTGGAAAAACAGAAGATGTAAAATATATATGGGGTGAGGTTGAAATACCTTATTTGAAAAGCGTTGAAGGATTTGAAAACGACTTAAATAACGAAATAAAAATCTTTTCCAGTGGCGAATTTGAAAACAAAATAAGAACTAAATATGAACCTTATATTTACGCAAGTGGTGAAATAAAAATATTAGACTATACAACAAGTGGAAGAGTAAACACCTTAAAAATAGGTGAAAATATTTTAAAAGCAACAGAACTACGAACATTATTAGGTTTAAAATCAACAGCTATTGAAAGTATAATAGCGAACGATGAAGAAATACAAATAGTAACAAAAGGGTACGGACATGGTGTAGGAATGAGTCAAGTAGGAGCAAATCAAATGGCTTTAAACGGCAAAAAATACGATGAGATAATAAAACACTATTATACAGGAGTTGAAATCCAAACCATTTCTTGACATAACTTTTTATAGTGAGGTATAATATTCGATAAAAATATATGCTAGAAGAGGTGGTAGTATGAAACTAATATTAGCATCAAATTCAAAATGGAGAAAAGAAATATTGGATATGGCAAATTTAAAATATACAGCTATATCAAGCGATTTAGATGAAAGTATTGTAGAATATACTAATCCCAAAGAATATGTTGAAAAACTATCAAGATTAAAAGCAGAAAATGTAGCTTCCAAGGTAGAAGAGGGAATCATAATAGCTTCAGATACAATTGGATATATGAATAATGAAAAATTTGAAAAGCCAAAAAACAGGGAAGAAGCTTTTCAAAACATGAAAAAACTTTCTGGAAATATCAACTACACTGCTACTGGAGTTACTATAATAGATTTATATAAACAAAAAACGGTTAGCTTTGTGGAAATAACAGAAATATATTTAAACAAGATGAGTGATGATGAAATCAATTGGTATATAGATCATGAGGCTTCAGTATATGATTGCTCTGGATATGCCATAGACACCTCTGCATCACTATTTGTCGAAAAAATAAATGGTGACTATAAAAGCATAATAGGGTTACCGATTCATAGAATATATGAAGAATTAAAAAAATTAGGATATACAGTAAACGACTTAGAATGCAAATAAAGAAAGAAGGCGTAAAAAATGAAAATTTATAGAAAAAGATATATACCAAACGAAGTTGTTGATATATCGGGTGACGAACTGATTTATAAAGACGAAAATATGATAGTTACAAAATGGAAACCAATCCACCCAAGAGATGATGTTTCGTGGGGGATATCATATACACTATTAAACAAAGGTTGGAAAATCAGTAAATTTTATGACTTTGAAAATGAACTAAAATATTGGTATTGCGATATAATTGAAGCAGATTATAATGAAGAAGCAGACACATTAACTACTACAGACTTATTAGTAGACTTAAAAATATATCCAGACGGTACATATGAAACACTTGATATAGACGAACTTGACGAAGCATTGGAACAATCGTTAATAACAATTAGCCAAAAGGAAGATGCTTTAAAAAAATTAAATGAACTATTAGAATTAGTGAAAAATCAAGCATTTCCACCAATGAAAGAAATTATATAAAATAAAAAGCCTAAATGCTTACTTAAAATAAAGTAAGACTTAGGCTTTTTTAATATTTCTCACTCATATTGAAATAAAAGTAATGTTAATATAAAATTATGACAAACAAGAAAGGGAGAGTGGAAGATATGGGAGCTAGAATTTTACCGCATCAAGTAGAGGAAATGTCAAAAGATTGCATTAGAATGAAAATAAACTCAGACCCTAATATGTTATTTAGAGAATTAACAGGACGAGACTATGGAATTGATGCAATTATTGAATTGTTTGAAAATGAAATGCCAACAGGTAAAATTTGTTTCCTTCAAATAAAAGCAACTCAAAATGCAATACTTCCGTTAATAAAAAATCATGATTATATATCGTGCCCGAATATAAGTGAATCTAATCTAAATTATTCTTTTCAAAGGAATATTCTTGTTGTGCTAATATATATATCATTAAAAGGCGAAAAAGGTTTTTATTATAAGGTATTAAATGGTGAGGTAAATGCTACTAAAATAAGAAAGAAAAATACAATTAGAATTCCTATAGAAAATTACATATTAAATGATGTAACGCTATTGTCAAATGTAATAAGAGAATTTTATATGTGACTTAAAAATAAATATAAAAACAGATTATCTAATAAAATGAAGATTTAATTAGCTACCAATAATTTATACAATTTTAAAAGGATGTCTAGAAAAGTAAGGATGGTAAAAATGTTTGATAGTAAAAGTAGTAATTGCAAAAAAGTAGAATTGCTCTACAATAAGTATAAATTTTTTATGTATAATCAAGCTTATAGTATATTGAATGATAATTATTTGGCAGAAGATGCTGTACACCAATCTTTTATTAAAATAATAAGAAATATTAGTAAGATTGAAGAAATTGATTCTGTGAAAACTAAAAATTTCTTGGCAGTAATTTGTCGCAATGTAGCAATTGATTTATATAATGAAAAAAAGAAAAAATTTGTATCAATAGAAAATATTGAAATTTTAGAAGATAGAAGATTGGAATTTCCTAATGAAATTATAATTAGTAATGAAAATGTTAGAAGGATAAAAAAGGCTATAAACAGTCTGCCTATTATTTACAAAGATGTTTTGATATTAGAACGTTTATATGGCTATACAGAAAAAGAAGTAGCTAAATTATTAGATATATCAGTGGAAGCTGCTTATAAAAGAAGTATTCGAGCACGAAAAATATTATTAAAAATATTGGAAAGAGATGAAAATGGGAAAAGTGAAAAATAAAAATGAAAATAGATTAGAAATTTTAATTGAAGAAGCTCTTAAAGAAGAGTTTAAAGTAGATAAAACTAAGGATATAGAAGTTAATGATAATATAATATTTTCTGAAAGACATGAAAGTGATATGAAAAAACTTTTTGCTCATCAACGTAGAAAAGAATTGTTAATAAATAGCATAAATGCTACTAAAAAAATAGCTGTAATCTTTATTGCTCTTTTTATTAGTATAAATATACTTACACTTAGTGTAGAAGCGATTAGAATTAGATTTTTAAATTATAAAATTGAACAAAATGAAAAATATACTGAAATTACTTTTAATACAGATAATAAATACATTTCGAACAGAGTTAAACTTATGTACATACCAGCAAACTTTAAAATAAAAAAAGAAGACATAAGTGATACAAGTATTTATTTGAAATTTGAATTTGAAGATAAGTATTTTTCGGTATCGATTGAATCTATTGAAGGAACTACACAATTAGATACGGAAAACTCTGAGGTTAAAAGTATAAAATTAAAAGAATGGAATATTATGATGATCCAAAAAGATAATGAAATTATAGCATATTGGGTGGATAATAAATTTGCTTATTCGATATATGGAAATATTACAGAAAATGATATAGTTAATATAATAAATAATTTAAAAAATATATAAAATTTGTCTAAAAACTTTCTTTATTAGGGTTATTATTTGTGAATATAATAAAAGGAGGGTTTATATGAAAAATTTTTTAATAGTTAGTATTATGGCTTTTTTATTGCTAATGCCAACAAGTGTTTTTGCGGGAAAAAATATTTCAACAGAAAACTACAATCAGAATCAACTCAGATTTGAAGCGATGATTAAATGTTGGAATTCGTTGGTTTTGGGCAATTATGGAAAGATGCAATGTTATGGAAAAACGGAAGTGAGAGATGGATATGTTGCTGAAGTAATAATAGAGTTGCAGAGACGAGAACGGTAATAATTGGACACCAATCAAAAATTGGAGTGGTTTAGATGAAGATTATATCAGCTTGGAAAAAGAATGGTATGTAGCTAGCGGTTATACATATAGACTTATGGTGACACATAATGCTTATACATCAAACATGGAATATGTAGAATCTTCAACTTCTTATAGTCAAGAAATTATTTATGAATAATAATCAGCTTATTTTATGCTTATATTATATATGGTTCGTATTATTAACAATAGAGAAGGAGGAAAGTAATGAAAAATAAATCGGTTATAATTTGGATTATTGTATTCATAGTTTGTATAACAAGTTGTACAATGGTTTATTTTAGTAATAAACAAAATATATTAAATATGGAGAATGAAAATGTTCTACACTCAAACTTATATAAACAAACGGAGAAATATTTAAAAGATGAGTTTGATAGAGTATATTCTCCATATCAGGAAATTCTTGATTTATATATTTCGGATTGGAATGAAGAAAATAATGAAGCCACGTTTTTCTACAATATGGTTTATAAATATTTTGAACAAGATGTTGATACAATTGAATACATAAAAAAAGAAAAAGAAAACGGAAATATAGAAATGTATGAATTATTAAAAAAAGAGTATCTGGAACCGCATTATCTTAGTTATGATTTTAAAATTGTGTTAGAAAATGATGAGCTTAAACTTTATACTAATGTTGCAGCTAAAGGAGAGAGTTGGGAACCTATAACAATAGATGAATATGTTAAATAATATAGAAATTAAAAGAAGAGTTTATATAGTATAAAAATAGAAAAATATATTCTAAATTGATGATATATATTGTGCACGTATATATTATTATAAAAAGAAAAGGAGGAATCTTAATGATATCGAATTTTAAAAGAGTAGTAGTATTTTCTATTATGTTATGTTTACTACTAACATTAACAATAAAGCAAACTATATTTGCAACTGACAATAAAATTTCTATTTCAGAAAACACTTTGTTAAAAATTGCAACTCCAGTAATAAGAGCTAATGAAGAATATTATAATATTAAAAATGTCGAAATATGTGATGTTACAGAAACGTTAAAAGAAGATGGCGGGAGTTATATAGATTATTTCGTTGAAATAACTGGGTGCTTAAAGTATGAGGATGCAACAGAACTTCCACAAATACAAGGAATGATTAAAGCGTTGAATTTAGATGAAACGGTAACGAATACTGAAAAATTTGTTCAAGCCTTGACATCTACTAATTTTATAGAAAATTATGCTAAACTAATAGAAAATAATTCTAAGAATATACTAAATAATATAAACGAAGAAAATATAGCTTTCGCTGATGAAGCCACTTTGAATAATAGCGAGATGACTTTTGATAAACTTATACAGATTAACTCTGAAAAAATATCGAATTTAGTGGCTGAAAAATCAATAGACTTTGTAAATGAAATAAATGAAGAATATATTGGCGTTGATAGTTGCTTTAGCGTGGGTCTTAGAATTGAAACAGATCAAGATGGAAAAATTATAAATACGTTATATATGATTTTTGATGGATATACACAAGACATTAGCCTTGTTATTCCTAACTCAAAAAATGTAATGCTAGAGCTAGGCATAGAACAAATAGGGGAGTATGTGAATAATGTAAGCAAAGAGATAATAAAAGAAGAAAAGTTAGAAAATATCAATAATTATAATACGGATTTTGTGTATATGCGAACTAATGCTAAAGATTATGCTAACACTTATACAAGTAATGCAGCGTCTAGAACTTGTACGAATCAAAATTGTACTAATTATAATTCTTCTATTAGACAAGATACTAGTAAATACAATAGCAATTATAGTTGGTATTGTTGTAACGATTGTGCAAATTATGTATCTCAAGCAATGGCATATGCAGGAGTTCCTACTACAAATACATGGAAGAAAGATAGTTATGCATGGATAAATTGTGGAGCACTAGAAACTTATTTTACTGATACCACTAACTACTGGACAAAATCAGATTTTGCTAGTTGTAATGCTGGTGGAATTATACTACTAAAGGGAAGTTCTGGTAAACCATATCATGCTGTAATGAATGTGCAAAATGACACGGTAAATAGGTCGTATTCTGCACACACAAATGACAGACGTATGTCAACATATAATTCAAGTAGTTACTTTGGAGCTAGCCAAGTAAGCTATTATATATTCGAAAATTCTGATCCAGAACATTGAGTTTATTTGCAAGATATAATTATAGGTTAAATCCAATTTTACAATAACAAAAAATAACAAATGAGTTATGCAATAAAGTACACTCATTTGTTATTTTTTATAGAAAATATATCGTTGTTTTCACTAAATAACACATTTTTTATTGATTTTTTTATAAAGTAAGACTGACTTAGGCTTTTTTAATATTTCTCACTCATATGTTGTGCTATGCGTCTTTCGGCTTCCTTCTTAGCAATATCTTGTCGTTTATCATAAAGTTTCTTTCCTCTTGCAATACCGATTTCAACCTTTACATGGTTTTTATCCCAATACATACATAGTGGAACTAAAGCAACTCCTTTTTGCTTAACCATTCCTATCAACTTTAAAATCTCACTTTTATGAACTAAAAGTTTTCTTGTCCTTAAAGGATCTTTATTGAAAATATTTCCTTTTTCATATGGACTAATATGTAGAGAATATATATATAATTCGCCATTTTTGATTTGTGCATAACTATCTTTCATGTTTACTTTTCCATCGCGAATAGACTTAACTTCGGTGCCTGCAAGTGCAATGCCACACTCAAGTTTTGAATCTATAAAATAATCATGATAAGCTTTACTATTTTTTGAAACTATTTTTTTATCAACGTCGTTACCGTTTTTCATAATACCTCCTTATCACAACAAAGTAAAACAATTATAGCACAGTTTAATTAGAAAATAAAGACGAGAATATGGATTCCCGCCTTTATTTGGATATGAACTTAGAAATAAAGTTCACGAATTAAATTTAATATCTGTCCTTGTTCGAGCTTGAACCCATTGAACTATAAAAAATAATTAGTCCAATTATAGCTGCTGCTGCGAATATAACAAAGAACCAAGTCCAAGTTGTGTTTTCAGTAGATGCGTCATTTGTATTAGCACCTGTACGAGTAGCATTGTAAGTTGTTCCCGTTGAATTAGTGTTTGTTAAAGAATCGGTAGTATTATTCATACCTTTTCCTAAATCGTTTCCAACGTCAGAAACAGCATTACCAACGCTGTTTACTGCACTACCAGCACCATTTATTACGCCACCAACGCCTTCACCAATATCACTCATAACATTACCAGCTGTATTTCCAACAGCATTTCCAGCACCACTAATATTTCTAGCAGCTTTATCAGTCATAGAAGAAGAAGTTGTAGCAAATACTAGAGAAGAACACATTATTGACATTGTTAATGCAAAAGTGCAAAGTATTTTTCTACACATAAAAACCTCCTGATATACTAAGTTGTAAAATACAACTGTAGTAGATTCATAAAATTCATTATGAATCTATAATTATTATTGTAAAAAAAACAAAAATATATTCAAAAAGTATTTGTTAATAATTTCTTAAAAAAAGATGTCAATCATTTTCGAAAATGTCTCAAAAATTTTTAAACATTAGTACTAGCTTTT
>CAYNRR010000008.1:0-74660 GCA_964400015.1 uncultured Eubacteriales bacterium
AAAACTAGTACTAATGTTTAAAATTTTTTGAGACATTTTCGAAAATGATTGACATTAAAATAATTTTTCTAGTTACAAATATTTTTTCTTCCTGCTAAAATGTCTCACTTTTTGCATTTTATTTTTCGTCTTTTTCTTTCATTGCAAGCGTTCGAAAGATTCGTGACACATTTAACGGACGTCCCTCTAGTTGACCCAAGTTGGGGCTGTTACTTTGGATGTTGAGCCTGTGTTGAAGTCTTCATATTCTGTTACTTTGTTTACATTCCAACTTGATAGATTTAATGAATATGTTGCTCTTGGTGCTGCGTAATTAAACATATGATACATTGTAGTTACGTTTGACGTGTTCCACTTACTTATATCACCTATATTAAATGTTGTGGCAAGCCAAGCCGTATGTTCAAACATATAACTCATATCTGTTACTTTTGATACATCCCAATTATTTAAATTTCCTATATTAAATGTTGTAGTACCATTAGCTGTAAGATTAAACATACCATACATATTTTCTACTTTTGATACGTTCCATTTACTTAAATCGCCTATATTAAATGTCGTTGCAGAAGTACCCGCCCCAGTAAACATACTCATCATATTAGTTACATTTGATACGTCCCAATTATTTAAATTTCCTATATTAAACGTTGTTGCTGTCCTACCTGCTAAATTAAACATACCATACATATTTTCTACTTTTGATACGTTCCATTTACTTAAATCTCCTATATCAAATGTTGTTGCATTCCAACCTAGGTCACAAAACATACCAGTCATGTCTGTTACTTTTGATACATCCCAATTGCTTAAACCTTTTATATTGAGCGTTGTAGTATCTTCGCTTGCATATAAGAACATATATTTCATATCTATTACTTTTGAAGTATTAAGTTTCGTTAAGTCAAAAGCCTCACATTTTTTTAATCTTGCAAACCAGTATGCAGTGCTTGTTGGTACAATTTCATCTTTTACTATAACACTTATAATGTTATATCTATTTTCATACCATGGTACTGCAGATTCAGCTGTGTATCTTGCTGTTTCAAGCCCTGTATACACTGCTGTTATTGTCTTTCCGTTGTATGTACTTCCTTGTGAGTATATTTTTCTGTCTTTTACAAATGTTAATGAACCATCTGATTCACAGTAAATTGCTTTTGCTATTTGTGGTGCTATTGATGTATATGTTGCTGCTGTGTTGTTTGGTATTTCTGATGGTGCGTAGCCTACATTTGTTGTTTTGTTGTACCATAAGCCGTTTGCTCCTGTGATGTATTCTGCATATGGTGTTGGCAAATATCCATCTGTTCCTACAAATTTAAAGTTTTTACCTAAGCTAACTTCTTCTAATTTAAAACATGCTGTAAACATATCTGTCATTGTTGTTACACTACTTGTGTCCCAGCCACTTAAGTTTAGTTCTTTTAGTTTTCTACAGTTGCAAAACATCTTGCTTGTGTCTGTTACGTTTGATGTTCTCCATACACCTAAGTCTCCGATATCAATTGTTTCTGCATTATAGCCTGCAGCTTCAAACATGCAACTCATGTTTGTTACTTTCAATACGTTCCAATTGCTTAAATCTCCCACAGTCCATGTTGTTGCGTTATATCCTGATTTTTTTAGCATGCTATACATATCCGTTACGTTTGAAACATTCCATTTTCCTATGTTGCCTATGTTAAATGTTGTAGCATTGTAACCTGAACTATAAAATATATATTTCATATTTGTAACATTCGACACATCCCAACTACTTAAATCTCCTATATTAAATGTTGTGGCAGTATACCCTGCATTGTAAAACATGCCATGCATATCTGTTACTTTTGATACGTTCCAATTGTTTAGATTTCCTATATTCCATTTTGTTGCACTATATCCTAATGCAGAAAACATGTATGACATATTTGTAACATTCGACACATCCCAACTACTTAAATCTCCTATATTAAATGTTGTGGCAGTATACCCTGCATTGTAAAACATGCCATGCATATCTGTTACTTTTGATACGTTCCAATTGTTTAGATTTCCTATATTCCATTTTGTTGCACTATATCCTAATGCAGAAAACATGTATGACATATTTGTAACATTCGACACATCCCAACTACTTAAATCTCCTATATTAAATGTTGTGGCAGTATACCCTGCATTCCAGAACATACTTTGCATTTCTGTTACTTTTGACACTTTCCAATCGTTTAGATTTCCTATATCAAATGTTGCTGCACTATATCCAGCTTCGTTAAACATTATAGCCATATTGCTTACATTTGATACATCCCAGTTACTCAAGTTACCTATATTCCACGTTGTAGCACTTTTACCTGCACTTAAAAATAAGCTATCCATATTAGTTACGTTTGAAACATTCCAATTATTTAAGTTTCCTATATCAAATTTTGTTGCATTAGTTCCTGCTCGTCGGAACATATATTGCATATTAGTAACACTTGAAACGTCCCATTTGTCTAATTTACCTATATCAAACGTCGTTGCCGAATGTCCAGCATAATAAAATATTCCTTCCATATCTTTTACGTTTGATGTATTCCAATCGTTTAAGCCACTTATTGTAAAAGTTTCAACATTTTTACCCGTGCTATAAAACATATATTTCATAGTTTCTACACTTACTGTATTAAGTTTTGTTAAATCAAGCGTTGCACAATTTTCAAATTCATAAAACCATCCTAATGTGCTTATAGGTGTAATTTCATCTACTACTACTACACTTTTTATATTTTTTCTATTTTCATACCAAGGAACTTTAGTAGCATATCCATAATTTGTTTTTTCAAACCCTGTATATACTGCTGTTACTTCTTTATCGTTATACGTATCGCCTACTTTATATGGTGTAGCTTTTACAAACGTTAATGAACCATCTGATTCGCAGTAAATTGCTTGTGCTATTATTGGAGCAACTGCTGTGTATGTGGCTGCTGTGTTACTTGGTATTTCTGATGGTGCATAGCCTACATTTGTTGCTTTGTTGTACCATAAGCCATTTGCTCCTGCGATGTATTGGCTATTTGGAGTTGGTAAATAGCTAGATGTATTTTTGAATTTAAAGTTCTTACCTAAAGTAATTTCTTGTAAGTTTTGGCAACCTGTAAACATATAATTCATATCAGTTATTTTGCTTGTGTCCCAACCGCTTAAGTTTAGTTCTTTTAAATTTCTACAATTATAAAACATCATGTACATATTATTAGTACTCGAAGTATTCCATACTCCTAAATCACCTATATTAAAGTTTGTTGCATTATACCCAGCATATGAAAATATATATCCCATATTTACTACTTTTGATACATCCCAACTATTTAAATCACCTATGTACCACGTTGTTGCATTATATCCTGCTCTTTCAAACATTTGCATCATGCTTTTTACATTCGATACATTCCAGGTGCCTATATTTCCTATATTAAATGTTTTTGTAGTGTAACCTGCATCTTGAAACATTCCTGCCATATTTATTACATTTGATACATTCCAATTGCTTAAATCACCTATGCTCCACGTTGTCGCACTATATCCTGCCTTTAAAAACATATTCATCATATTAGTTACGCTTGATACGTTCCATTTACTCAAATCACCTATATTCCATGTTTTCGCTTTTTGACCTGCTCCATAAAACATATTGTCCATAGCTGTTACGTTCAGCACATTCCAATTATCTAAATTACCTATATCAAATGTTGCAGTATTATCTCCTGCCCATTGAAACATAAAAGACATACTTTTAACTTCGGATACATTCCAATTGCTTAAGTCTCCTATATCAAAGTTTTTGGCATTACTACCTGCATGATAAAACATATAAGTCATATAATTTACATTTGATACATCCCAATTTTCTAAACCAGTTATTTTTAATGTTGTTGCAGTATAGCCAGTTTCATAAAACATACCATACATATTTGTTACATTTGATGTGTTTAGTTTTGTCAAATCAAGTGTAGAACAATTAGTAAGTCCATAGAACCAAAACACTGTACTTATTGGTGCGATTTCATCTGCTACTACAACACTTGTAATCTTTTCAATTTTAGCATGCCATGGAACTTTATCATATGCATATTCATTTGTTTCAAATCCCGTATATACTTCTGTTATTGTTTTTCCATTATATGTGTCACCTGATGTATATGGTGTAGCTTTTACAAACGTTAATGAACCGTCTGATTCACAGTAAATTGCTTGTGCTATTTCTGGTGGTATTGCTGTATACGTTGCTGCTGTGTTGTTTGGTATTTCTGATGGTGCATAGCCTACATTTGTTGTTTTGTTGTACCATAAACCATTTGCACCTGTGATGTATTGATTGCTTGGAGTTGGTAAATATCCGTCTGTACCAACAAATTTGAAATTTTTACCTAGTGTAACTTCTTGTAGGTTTATACAGCCACTAAACATATTTTTCATTGTTGTTACACTACTTGTGTCCCAGCCACTTAAGTTTAATTCTTTTAAATTCCAGCAATTATAAAACATGTAGTCCATTTCCTTAACATTCGATGTATTCCATGCTCCTAAATCGCCTATATCCCACATCGTGGCTTTATGACCTGCACAAAAAAACATGCTATTCATATTTGTTACTTTTGATACATTCCAATTTTCTAAGTTACCTATATTCCACGTCGTTGCATTATAACCTGCAAATTGAAACATACTCGCCATTGTTGTTACTTTTGATACATTCCAATTTTCTAAGTTACCTATATTCCATGTCGTGGCATTATAACCCGCATATAAAAACATTCCACCCATACTCGTTACATTTGATACATCCCAGTTACTTAATTTTCCTATATTCCATGTTGTAGCGTTATAACCTGCAAATTCAAACATACACGCCATTGTTGTTACTTTTGATACTTCCCAATTATCTAAGTTACCTATATTCCACGTCGTGGCATTATAGCCCGCACCCAAAAACATATACTCCATTGTTGTTACTTTTGATACTTCCCAATTGCTTAAATCTCCTATGCTCCATGTCATCGCATTATAGCCTGCCATATAAAACATATACTTCATTGTTGTTACTTTTGATACATCCCAATTGCTTAAATCTCCTATGTTCCATGTCGTGGCATTATAACCTGCAAATTGAAACATATACTCCATTCTTGTTACTTTTGATACATTCCAATTGCTTAAATCTCCTATGTTCCACGTCGTGGCATTATAACCTGCACTATTAAACATATACTTCATTGTTGTTACTTTTGATACATTCCAATTACTTAAGTTTCCTATATTCCACGTCGTGGCATTTTCCCCAGCAGCATAAAACATATATTCCATATATATTACATTTGATACATCCCAATTGCTTAAATCTCCTATATTCCACGTCGTGGCTTTACGACCGGGATACCTAAACATATACTCCATATTTGTTACTTTTGATACATCCCAATTTTCTAAGTTACCTATATTAAACGTAGCTGCACTATAGCCTGCCCCCTCAAACATGCAGTTCATAATTGTTACTTTTGATACATCCCAGTTACTTAAATCTCCTATATCAAATGTTTTTGCTTTATAACCTGCATACGCAAACATACAACCCATAGTTGTTACTTTTGATACATCCCAATTTTCTAAACCAGTTATTTTAAATGTTGTTGCATTATAACCTGCATGCCAAAACATACGACTTATACTTGTTACATTTGATGTGTTTAGTTTTGTCAAATCGAGTGTGGCACAGTCTTCAAATTCATAGAACCAATATGCTGTGCTTGTTGGTGCGATTTCATCTGCTACTACTACGTTTGTTATATTGGTTCTATTTTCGTACCATGGAATATTATATTCTGTATAGTTGTCTTCCTCAAACCCCGTATACACTTCTGTTACTTCTTTATCGTTATACGTATCGCCTGCTTTGTAGTTTGTAAAGTTTTTCACAAATGTTAGTGAGCCGTCTGTTTCTGAGTATATCGCTTTTGCTATTGCTTTTTCTTCTAGGTTACATCTACTGCATTTTCTTGTTTCTTTGCTTTCTACCCAGTTATGTCCTAATGCTGCTAGACTTCCTGTTCCTATTGTTGCCTTACATAGTGAACAGGTTTTTGTTGTACTGCCTTCTTCTGTACAGGTTGGCTCTTTTGTTGTGGTTGTTATTGTTGTGCCATAGTGTTTGCTTGTGTCTATTTCTATTTCTTCTGTTCTTATTTCTTGATTACATACTGAACATTTGTATACTTTTGTTCCTTTGTCTTTACATGTTGGTGTTTTGGTTATTTCAAATTTATCTTCTTTGTGTCCTAATGCTGCTATTTCTTCCGTTCTCATTTCTTTATTGCAGCCAAGGCATCTATATGTTTTTATTCCTTTTTCTGTACATGTTGGTTCTTTGGTTGTTTCTATTTTTTCTTCGTTGTGTTCTGTCTTTTCTATATTTTCTGTTCTAAGTACAACGTTACATGAAGAGCATTTATATATTTTTATTCCTTCTTCTACGCAAGTTGCTTCTTTTGTTATTTGCTCTAATTCTTTTCCGTGATGGTTTTCTGAGTTTATTGGTATGTCTGTGTTAAATTCTTTTCCACATCTTATACATTTTCTTTGTTCTATTCCTTTTTGTGTACAATTTGCTTCTTGTACAATTTCTTTTTCGCCATAAGAGTGTCCTTTTGCTGAACCTACTACATATGTTGTTGTTCCTTTTTCTTCACAACTTATGCATTTGTAGTAATATCTCGATGGTTCTGTACATGTTGCTTCGTTGCATAAATATTGTTCTGTTGGCACTTTTGATGTGAATTTGTGTACGTGCTCTGATGGATCTTTTTTGTCTTCGTCGTCTGTTGGATCTTTTATATTGTCATCATCTTTTTTCATTGGTCCGTCCCAGTCTAGCAAAGTACCATCTTTATTGTCTATTTTTATTTCAAATTCTTCGTTTCCTACTTTTATTGTTGTCTGCATTTTGTCGTCTACTGTATCTTTTTCTGTTATGTAGAATTTGTCATCATAATCGTATGGTGGCCATGTGAATATTTGTCCTTCTTTTGTTACTGCATATTTGACATTTACTTTTGTACCTGTGCCTGATTCTACTTTCTTTTCTGGCAGTTCTATTCCTAGTTGGCCGTTGTTTTGAATTATTGTATAGTTAGGAACTTCGTCTATTTTTAACATATCTTCCGTACCGTTTCCGTCTTTTGCGATATAGTTATAGATTTGTTCCATTTGATTTATTTGACTTTCGCTTAAGAATTTGCCGTTTACGAGTTTAGCTGTTTCTTGAGCTGCCATTCTTACTTCGTCTATTCCACTTGTATATTTTGAATAGTCTGCACCTTCCATTGCTGTTTTTGAACCAACGAATGTTATCGCCGATAATATTATTATAACTATTATCGTTATAACTAACGATACCATTGAAACACCTTTTTGTTTTTTCATGTACTCATTCCTTTTCACGTTATTTTTGATTTTGTACTTATATACAAATCAGTTCTATCCATTAACACCATAACATGTTTAATAATTAAAAGCTAGCTATGGTGACTTGCACATTTTTTATTTTCTGTCCTGCCCTTACGGACCCTCATAACCCGTCTTTTTATTAAATTTATGTTACAAGAATGTGATAATCTGTTAAATATTACTTTTCACGTTGACTTTTAAAAAATTTATAAATATAATGCGACTGTACAACGTACAAAAACGAATTTTGAAAATATACTATATTATGATAAATTTGCTAATTAACCCAAGTTTTTATCATTTTATTTTTTTACTTTAGACCGTATAATTTGATTGTACACTAAAGCGAAAGGAGGTATTCTTTTGAAAATTGAAAAATTAGCAGAAGATAAAATTAAAATTACTATTACTGTTGATGATTTGGAAGCTAGAAATATTGATTTAGATTCTTTTATTTATAATTCGCCTGCTTCGCAAGATTTATTTTGGGACCTTATGATTGAGGCTGAAAAGGAATATGGTTTTGATGTGAATGATTCTATGATTTATGTTGAAGCTTCTGCTTCTAATTCTGGCAATTTTACTTTTATTGTTACGAAAACAGAAGAAAAACCATCTTTTAAAATTAGTTCAACTAAACATTCAAAAGATTCCGTAAAGTTGAAAAGAAAGAAAATTCCTTATTTTTTGAAAAATGGAATTTATAAATTTGAAAATTTTGATGATGTTTGTGCTTTTTGTAAAAATGCGAATAATAAAAATGTTTTAGAAACTTTGCTTTATTCTTATAATAACCATTATTATTTGAAAGCTGGTATGATTCCTGCTACGTCTATTCTTGAATATGCTGAAATGGTGAAGTCTACTTCACTTGTTGATTCTAGATTGAAGGAGTTTGGAAATTTAATTATTGATAGTGATGTTATTGATACTATAAATATGTATTTTAATAAAAATAAAAATAAAAAGAAAAAGAAAGCTGTAAAAAAGCAAGCAAGTTAAATTAAAATAGAGTCCTACTTTTTATTTGTAGGACTCTGTTTTTTATTTAAAATATTTTTTTGTATTCATAACTTAGTTCGTTTGTTTCTGATATTGTTATTTCTAAATATTTTTCTCCTTTTGCTACGTCTAATGGGTCTTCTTTATTTATTGCATCATTATTTATACTTAGATATTTTATTCCTCTTTCCATTGAGTAGTTTGAGTTTTCGCCTTGATGTAATACCCAAATGTTTTTAGTGCTTTCTCTTTTTATTTCACATAGCGTATCTATAAATAGTTGCTTTTCTTTTTTATCTGTGAAATCGTTTAGTGTTCCATTCATAATTATTATTATATTTTTTTGCTTTGATGTTTTAATTGTTTCCTCTAATTCTAACCATTGATTGTAGTCTGTAACTCTTAGTCCCCCTGATGATACGTCTATATTTATAAATAATGCGTTTTCTATTTCTTGTGTTTCATAACCTTTTGCATTTATTTTAGAGATTTTTATATCTTTTGTTTTTTCTTCGTTTTCTTGATTTGTAAATATGATAACATCTGCTTCACTGTTTGCTTTTTCTATTATTTTCTTATTTTTTAATGAATCTAATAAAATTACTTCGTCTTCAATTTTATCATAAACCATTATTTTTAGTGAATCGCCACTTGTTAATTCTGTACTTTTTTGAAGCTCATCTATTCCTTTTTCATCTTCTGGAAGTGTTATGTTTGCTATTTTTGAAGAACTTTCGCTTATTATTTTTAAGTCATCAATATATACTGTTCCTTCGTTTTTTATTTCTGGATTATCTTGTGCTATATAGATATCTGTTAATGTCGCTGGTAATGAAATTGAGTTTAGATTATATTTTATTTCCGTCCATTTGTCTTTTGGAATTTCTTTGCTAGCCATTAGTAATTGTGTATTTCCTTTTGCATCAATGATTTTAAATTTTATATAATCGTTTAAGTATTCATTGCTGTACACTTTAAATGATATTTCTAGTGCTTCTGCATCTATTTCTATTGGCTCGTTAAATCTTAAGTAAGCTGCTCTTGTTGCATCTGTTTGTGTAAAGTCATATTCTAATTTTGCAGATTTTTTTAAGTCATAACTTTCTTCGTTTGAAACTTCTGCACTTCCTGTTACAGAAGTTGGATATGATACAAATTTGAATGTTTCTTTTTCAAAGCTTTCTACCGATTTTTCTTTTGATTCTCCAACACTAACCAATGCATATGCTTTCGCATTTCCTATTGATATAGCTATTATATGGTCTCCTTCTTTTGATGGTATAAATTTATTTTCTTCAAATTTGCCTGATCCACTTATCACTTCATATTCAAGTTCATCTTTTTCAAGTGTTGCAGTGTAACCATTTTTATTTTTTGCTTTGAACGAATACTCAACACTTTCACCTAATGAGATTGCTGTTTTTTGTGGAGTAATTTCTATTTCATTTGGTGTGCTAAGTACATCTATTGAAATTGTTTTTGAAACTTTACCTTTTTTCACTTTGATAGTTGCTGTTCCAACTTCATCTGTCGAATAGATATATCCATCTTTTATTGTTACATTTGCTCCTGATACTTCAAAATCAAAGTCATCAAAATCAACTTCTACAGGATTGTAATATTTATCATATCCTAATATTTCAATTTTTCTTTTTGAATTTACGAATACGTTTTCTTCAGGTATTTTCACTACAATATTTGCTAGTGAACTTGTTTTTGATGTGTTAAAAATTCCAATGGCATTTGTGACCATTCGTAAAGTTGTGCCACTTGGAGAATTTAATGTTTTTATAGCAAACTCTCCAAGTTTTCTTCCTACCATTGTTGTAGAACCTCCACCATCTAAATTCATGGCGTTATACACGCCTTTTTCTTTTAGAAATTCTGCAAGTTCTGTTTGTGTCATTCCAATACTCGAAGATTGTCTGCCGTCTACTGTTATTAAGTATAAAGTTTCTCCATCTTTAGATGTTCCGATGGCTGTTCTTGGATTTAACCCAGTTATGTTTGCCGTGAATTTTTCTGGTATTTCACCATTTTCTAATAATAATGCTCCTCCTGAAACAGCCATTTTTATTGCTTCAATGTCTAAATCCATTTCAACATCTAATTCAATTTTATTTCCTTTTTTAAAGTTTGAAATCATGTTTTTGGCTGTTTCTCCATAAGTTGCTACTACAAAACCATTCTCTGGTATTTCAAAAGGTTCTCCATTTTCTCTAATTTCTTTTACTTTATTATCTACAACAAGCATTTCTGTAAGTGATAACTTTGAACCATATGTTGTTTTTCCCCAATCACTTGTGTATAGCACCGGATATTCATAATTATTAGAAACTTTGTTATATTCTGCTATTGGAAGTTCACTTCCGTTTTTCTTATTTTTTAAAGTGATTTTATGTGTAAAATAATCAAACCATGCTTCATTTTCATCATTTAAAATAAAACTGGCAAAAGTATCTTTAGTTTCATTTTCATAGTATGTTGTTGTAAGTAGCTTGCCGTCTTTAATAGATAGTCCTATTGTATTTCCATTAACTGATGTTCCATTAAAAAAATCTCCGTTTATAGCAGCAACTACATTTTCTTCTTTGCTAGCCATTTGATAAACAGTTTGAAATGTATTTAAACCGTTTTCAGAATTTAAAAGTCCTACTTCCGTATAAGCATCATTTAAATCAACTTCAAGAATATTTATATTAAGCCAACCTTTTTCTGTAAATCTATCATAATTTTTTAAAACTACACCAGACGTCATTTGCTCAGTTGTAACTTTTTCATCTATGGTTGTTAATGCGTATGATGTAGAAAATCTCGTAATAATAGCAACCGTTGCAATTGCTAAAAAAATCTTTTTCTTCAAAAGCTATTCCTCCTTAGTCTTAAATTTTTCCCAACCTTTAATATTTGAACGTTCAATCGCACCAAATATACACGCTTTTAGACGTGGAATATATTTTGAAAGTTCCAAAATTATATTTTTCATAAATTCTCTTTTTGTGTTTCCATCTACAGCACAAGTTTTTTTCATTACAGGTATATTATTTCTTTTTGCAAAAGCTTTTATTTCTTTTTCTTCTATATAAATAAAAGGTCTTATAGTCGTTATATTACTTCTTGAAAGATATGTAACAGGCGAAAAAGTATGTATATTTCCTTCATAAAAAAGACTTAAGAAAAATGTTTCAATTACGTCATCTTTATGATGTCCTAATGCAATCTTGTTGCAACCAATTCTTTTCGCCACATCATTAAGTGCTCCTCTTCTTAAATTAGCACAAAGTGAGCAAGGATTTTTTTCCTTTCTTATATCAAAAACAACTTCTCTAATATTAGTTTTTTCTATTACATACTCTACTTCAATCTTCTTACATAAATCCTCAAGTATTTTAGTATCAAATGTATTAGAACCTGGATCTATTGTAACAGCGACAATTTCAAATTTCTTTGGATAAAATATTTGCAAATTTTTAAGTGCTAAAAGTAAAGTCACGCTATCTTTGCCACCGGACAAACCAACAGCAATCTTATCGCCTTCTTCTATCATATTATAGTCTTCAATTGCTTTTCTCATAGGACTTAAAATCGCTTTCATATCTTCCTCCAAAATTACTCTTTAAATTTTATATCTTCTACTCTTTCATATTTTCCAGTTAAATAATCTACAACATATGGTGCAGATAAACCTTTATATGCTGCTAAAGAATCATCTCCAACTTTATACCTAATATCGCCCAATTCTTCGTCTTCTTCTCCTCCTGGCACAAGATAATAGCCTGTTCCATATTCTTTATCACCAGAACCAATAACAACCTTATCACCATCAACTAAAGCAATTCCAACCATTACATTTTTATCAACCATTGCTTGTGTTAGCAAAGAACGAATTATTTCATTGTCTGCATATATAGTAGCTTCTTTTTTAGCTTCTCCCGAATCATCTATCATTCTCAAAGAATATCTTGTTGCAACTCCTGCTAATATAACCATTACTATAACCGTAATCGCAACTGTCATAAGCGAAAGGCCTGAATTTTTCTTGATTTTCATATATTTTTACACCTCGTTATATTTTATTTTCTAAGTATCCAAAGATATTATATTTCATACAAAAACTTTTGAAAAGAATAATATTGCCTATTTTTCAATATTTTACAATTGACTTATAAATTTTTTATATTTTTTACAAATTTATGTTGCAAAAGAATCAAAATGATGTTATACTTACAACTTGTAACGGGGTGTGGCTCAGTTGGTAGAGTACGTGGTTTGGGACCATGGGGCCGGAGGTTCGAGTCCTCTCACCCCGACCAGTTAAAGACTTGAAAGAGTAATCTTTCAAGTCTTTTTGTTTTTTATTTTAAATCAGCATTTTGAAGGTTAATTTGTTTTCAAAAATTCCCTTTCAGTCATTTCATTACTTAAAATTTCCTATTTTTTATTCATTTAACGAATATTTTAAGCATATTTTACATATTATAATAAGCAGTAATACGTACTTGATTTTCTCCACAAATTATCGTATAACGATAAAAATAGGTGATAATATGATATTGACTAATGATATTATAAAGTTAAATTTACAAGGTTATTCGAATAAAGATACTAAAATATGTAGAGAAGTAAAAAATGAAAATTTAATAAACGGTTTATATGAAACTGATTCAACTATAAACGGATATCTTCTAGCAGGAAGTATTTATGGACCGTCTTATTTATCATTTGATTTTGAATTGTCATATTATGGTATAATTCCTGAAAAAGTAACAGCTTTTACAAATGCTACTTATGATAAAAAGAAGAAAAAAATGTATAAAACCAATTCGGAGTATTTTTATATAGAGATATACCATCAAATGTTTATCCTTTAGGAATAAACATTATCGAAGAAAATGATGCTAAAGAAGATGTTATTGTTTTTTATAGAAATAACTAAAAATCTTAATGTAAAATAATATTTCTTTAAATTTTATGTAAATCATGTTATAATACTGTTAACAAGTCATTTGTTTTTATCCCTAGGCTAGGCAACAGTGATTTGGCATCATTATATTGGAGGGATTTACTATGTTCGGTAAGTCGAAAAAGTTCAAGGGTTCTACTAAGATTACGTGTGCTCACGCCCTTGTGGAATCGCTCATCCAGCTCAATCCCACGGTTGCGTTTGAGTACGATGATACCTATGATTGGATCAAGGTATCTTGCTCTCCTTCCGACCTCCGGCTTCCGGAACCGTTCTATTACAATGAAAAGAACGGCATCACCAACAAGCATCAGACTGCTAACGGTATTTATTTTTCCGTGATCGTTATCTGATTCTTGTATTCAACGTGCTATTCGCTTGCGAATGGCACGTTTTCTTGTTTATTTATACATACTCGGCTTACATTCTTATATCATATATTTTCTCCGTTTTATCATCTAATTATTTTTCAGTACACAATATATTTAAAATATATTTGTTATTATTTACAAAAAATTTTTTAAATGGTATATTTCAAATATACACCACTTTTACGAGTGTACTTTTTAAGGAGATGATATTATATATGATAAAACCTAAAAGACTCAAAGAAGGAGATACTATAGCTCTTGTTAGCTTATCTAGTGGACTAATTGGTGAAAGTGCATTCATCCACAAATATACTTTAGCTCAAAAAAGATTAAAAGAAATTTTTGGACTTAATTTGATTGCTATGCCAAATTCTCTAAAAGGAATAGAATATCTTTACGATCACCCTGAAAAACGTGCTGAAGATTTTATGAATGCTTTTAAAGATGAAAATATACAAGGAATTATTTGCGCAATAGGTGGCGAAGATACAATTCGATTACTTCCTTATATCGATTTTGAAGTAATAAAAAATAATCCTAAAATTTTTTTAGGATATTCGGATACTACAATAAATCATTTTATGATGTATAAAGCCGGCGTCACCTCTTTTTACGGTCCAAACATTATGTGTGATTTTGCTGAATATGGAAATATGTACGAATATACCGAAAATGCAATAAAAGAATTACTTTTCCTTGCTAATTCTAAGTACGAAATGAAAAAAAGTTCATATTGGGTTAATGATTTTATAGAATGGGATGCAAAAAATATTGATAAAGTTAAAGAAAGAATTACTGATACAACAGGTTACGAAATCTTACAAGGTAGTGGTAAAATAATCCGGAAAATTATTAGGAGGGTGCATTGATGTTTTTCCAATGTTAATTGGTACAAGCATCTGGCCATCTCTTGATGAATGGAAAAATAAAGTTTTATTTTTAGAAACAAGTGAAGAAGCTCTCAAACCTCAAATGTTAAAATATTACCTTAGAGGACTGGCTGCCCAAGGTATTTTAAATTCTATAAAAGGAATTATTTTTGGAAAACCACAAGGAAATATTTATTATGAGGAATATAAAGCTATAATTAAAGAAGTACTTAAAGAATATAATTTAGAAAATTTACCTGTTATGTACAATTTGAATTTTGGTCATAATCTTCCAATACGGAATAATTCCTTACGGAATAGACTGTGAATTAGATTTAGATAACAAAAAATTATACTTTTTAGAAAATGTAGTTGAATAACTAAAGTTAGTTTTGAATTAAAAAAATTTTACAACAAAAAGCCATCCCTATAAAATTAGATAGGGATGGCTTTTATTAAAGTATTGCTAAAACTTTCTTAATTGTCAGTTCATCATCAATTTTATTTGATCGAATATTGATACCTTTTGAATTAAAAAACATGGCTACGCTTTCTTTGTAAAATTCAGAAGAAAAGAATGCTTTAATATTAAACTTTTTGCACGGCAAAATACAAAATTGATAATCTTCATTTAAAGTCGAAGCATTCAATTTGCACATTAAATTGTTGATAGTACATAATTTTTCAAAATCGTATACTCCATCAAGAATCAAGTAAACTTTCTTTTTCTTTTGCTTATCTTCCTGCATAAGTTGAGCCATAACTTGAACACCTATGCCCATACATACACCGGGTACATTCAAAGAATTATTAAAACAATTGGTAAGAAAATCAATTCTTCCACCGTCAATAAGTAAATATTCACAACTATCTTTAGATGCATATATACGATAATTCATACCAGAATAATGATTTGTACCACCAAGATTGCTAAGCGAAAAGCGAATTGGAATGCTGATTTTAAAAATATTTTGTAGTATTTCATACAATTCAATCGACTTTTTAATTTCTTCTACAACTCTGAAATCAGAAATCTTTTTTGAAATTTCCTCAAGTTCATCAAATGAAATATTATTTTTCAAGTAAAGTTCTCTTAAAATAAGATAATCACTATGTTTTTCAAGTAATGTTTCTATGACAGTGATATCATTAAATCTAACCTTGCTAGCAATATCTTCTCCTAAAACATTAAGAAGATTTTGATTTGAAATTTGTAGATATTCATTATCAAAGCATTGAAGTTTTGATAACATTTCAATACATATGGATATAAGTTCTGCATCAGCATAAAGTGACGTGGTCCCCCAAATTCCTAATAAAATTTGTTTAAAATTTTTTCTGTATCCTGGCAAATTGGGAATTCTGTCTCTATATAAATCATCCATTTGAATGAATTTATGTGTTATAGAAGCTGAATTAGGTAAATCTGCTATAAATCTACTCATCGACATCGCAAGATCTGATTTTAATAAAAAGATTGATTTTTGTTTAGATCGTACAACTTCAAAAATTTTGCTAAAATGGACTTTTGTTGCTTTAAGATACCTTTCTTTTTCTTCAAAAGGAGCAGTTTGAAGTTTTAAAAAACCATTAGCATCTGCAATGTTGGAAATAATATCGTATATATATTCAATACATGCGATTTCTTCCCCATAAACATCATACACCTGTGAAATTTTACTCTCCGAACTCATAAACACTCACCGCCTTTTAAGGTAGTATTATGAATTAAACCTTTCCTACAATAAAAATCTGGTTACCTCTTGCTGCAATATCATCTGCATAAAAAAGTTTTTTCTCAATTTCAAAAACTTTATCAAAAATATCCTTCTTTTCAAGAATATCTTCCAATACCTCAGTAGAACCATGAAGTTGAGTTTCAGCATAACCAGGATAAATAACGTTAGGAAAACCAGAAACTCTTTCTACTGTGATTTCAGCTACATCATACATATTACGAATTTTAGTAGGAGTATACATATGCATAAAAGGCATATTATCAGTGAATTTCGACATTTCATCGTGCATAGCTGTTTCAACATATTTAAAATTGTTTACCGAAATATTGAAAAATAAATTATGATAAAGATTTGGAACCAGCGAAACAACATAGCCACCAGGCTTAGTTACTCGGGATAACTCATTTAGTGCAACTTGTGGATATTGAACAAACCCCAAAACATTGTGAAAATTAAAGCTTACATCAACTATATTAGATGCATATTCCAAATGTTCAATGTTACCTTCAGAAATGCAAAGCCTACTTGAATATTCCGGCAATACAAATTTCTTCTTTGCTTCAGCAAGCATATCGACAGATAAATCAACAAGATATCCTCTTGAATTCGGATATTCTTCAAGAATTTTCTTAGTCCACCGTCCTGTTCCTCCACCTGCATCAAGGAAAACAAAATTAGGTGGAAGTTTATTTAAGACTTCATTCTTAAAAAAGTACCAAAGTAACTTATCTGATAAAACCCAGTAAATCTGATTTTCGACATCATCATATGCCGAAGCTTTCTGAGCAAAATAGCTCTGCACACCTGTAATAGTTGTTGCCATGAAATTTCCTCCTTTATTAAATGGTTGGGAATACTTATAAGCCATTCAGACACCAGAATTCTAGCACACATTATTTTTACTGTCAACGTTTTTTGTTGACTTATTTCGAAAATGATGGTAGAATTCTAACGAAAATTCAAACTATTTAAAGGAGGTTCGTACTATGAAAAACAACCCTAATGTCCCTGATTTTCGCGAATATCCCGAAAGTTATTATCTCAACATCATATCATCCAAATGGTATATTACCCTCACAAAGTTACACGATGTTATTTCTAGAGCAACAATGGCTTTTTGGTCTAGTAGAAATGTGAAAACGCTTTACCTTCCTATCACCACTTCATCTATTTCAAGTCCTATGGGATTAGGAAGTGATTCTTCTCCTGTTAGTGTTAATCTCTTCGGTATTCAAACATATCTTGCAGATTCTATGCAATTCATGCTTGAATACGGTTGCAGATTTTTAAATGATGGCTGCTATTATATTATGCCTTCATTTCGTGGAGAAAATGCTGATGAACGCCATTTATGCCAATTTTATCATAGTGAAGCTGAACTTCCTTGTGATTTAAATGGTATCATTTCTGTTGTTGAAGACTATCTGCTTCATATAACTCATGCGATTTATGTAGAAATGAAAAAAGATCTTGAAGAAATCGTACCGTCTCTATCACACATCGAAGAATTTCTTTCTCAAGGTAAAAAAATTTTCAAGCGCATTACTTTTGAAGAAGCAATCGAACTATTAAAGTCTTATCATAAAGACATCGAAAAATATGTGCAATTCAACGAAGGATATCGGGTAATCAACTCCGCTGGCGAACTTGAAATTTTAAAGATTCTCGGAGATTTTGTTTGGATTACTAATTATGATATTCTCAGCGTGCCTTTTTATCAAATGACTGATCCTTGCGCAACTACTACAACCAAAAATGCTGATCTTCTTTTTGGCATAGGTGAAGTAGTTGGCTCTGGTGAACGTCATGAAACTTCCGATCAGGTAATTGAAAGTCTTAATAAAAGAAATGTTGATTCTAAACCCTACGAATGGTACATTACTATGAAGAATCAATTTCCTCTTAAGACTTCTGGTTTTGGTATGGGAATCGAACGCTATCTTATGTGGCTCTTGCAACATAATGATATTCGTGATATGCAAATTTGTCTACGTTATAATGGTCTCACTATGATTCCATAAAAGATAAGGAGATAAGTATTATGTTAATGTCTAAAAGTGCCTATATTTCTCGAAGAATTGAAAAACTCGACGAAATGTTCCCAGCTCAAGATATTCTTGAGCAAACAGGGCAAATTGTTAAATTCGAAAGTGGTCTTTGGGGATTCAGTACAATTCCTTCAAAGGTCATGAGAAATGTATCAAATATCATTCGTGAAGAACTTGATTCTATTGGATGTATTGAAGTTTCTCTACCGATTCTTCAACCGTCTAATATTTGGAAGGCTTCTGGACGCTGGGAAAAATACGTAAAGTCTGATGCGATGTTCACTATTTCTAATAAAATCGGTGAATATTGTCTCGCACCTACAGGTGAAGAAGCAATGACTACTTTCATCAATCAATATTCCAAATCTTATCGCACACTTCCATTCACATATTATCAAATTGGTCAAAAGTATCGTAACGAACTTCGTACTCGTGGCTACATGATTCGTTGTAAAAGTTTTGAAATGATGGACGCATATACTTTTGCTAAATCTAACGAGGAAGTTGTTGAAAGTTATAACAAAATTCGTGAAGCTTATTTTCGCATTTTTGCAAGATTAGGATTTGAAGTTATTCCAATTGCTGCAAACAATGCTGAATTCGGTGGCAAAAAATCTGAAGAATTCATGATTCTTTCAAAATATGGCGATGATAAAATACTGGTTAATCTCGAAAAGAAAATTGGTTTTAATACCGAAATTCTCGAACGTGCTGATGCTTCTGAATATCTTTCACAAGAGTTTGGAATTGATGATATCAATTCTTTAAAGCAAGTTCGTGGTGTTGAAATTGGGCATATTTTTCAACTCGGCACATCGTATTCTAAAAACATGAATATCATGTACACCGATTCTGCCGGTCAAAAACAGCCCTATCATATGGGATGCTTTGGCATTGGAATTAGCAGAATTGTTGCCATGATTTATGAGATGAACACGCTTGTTTATAATAATAAAACTGTTGGTTTTTCTCTACCGGAAGAAATCGCTCCTTATAAATACTACATTGTAGCTTTTAATAAAGATTCTGAAAAATTCACACAAGCCTTTAAGTTGTATGAATGTTTGCGTAAAAAAGGCATCTCTGCTATTCTAGACGATAGAGATGAACGAATTGGTGTAAAAATGAATGATTGCAAAGCTATGGGAATCCCTAACGCAATCATCATAGGAACAAAAACTCCTTCAGGGGTTGCTGAACTCGAAAATATTCGAACTGGTGAAAAAAAACTCGTGGCATTTGACGAATTTATTTAACAAAATATAATATTTTATGGAGCAACTGTCATTATAACAGTTGCTCCTTTTTTATTTTGAAAATTAACTGTAAGGAGATATTTTTATGGTTATTCCACCTAAACTCAAACCTGGGGATGAAATTAGAATATTAGCTCCAGCTCAAACTCTACGCATTGTAAGTGATTCTGTAATCGAAATTGCAATGAAACGTCTTAACGATCTTGGATTCAAAGTATCTTTTGGAAATTTTGTTTGGGAAACCGATAATCTTTTGAACAACGCACCTTATACGCATCGGATTAAAGATATTAACGATGCCTTTAATGACCAAAATGTAAAATGTATTTTAAGTGCTATAGGTGGATACTCATCTATAGACGTTATAGATGGAATTGACTACTCTGTAATAGAGAAAAATCCAAAAATCTTCTGTGGATTTTCTGATATTACAATAATTGAAAATGCCATTACATCTCAAACTGGATTATTAACTTACTATGGACCACATTTTTCAAGTTTCGGTATGCTTGAAGGATTTGAATATACAGAGTTAAACTTTATGAAAATGCTTTCTACAACTTCCCTTACTCATAAAATTTATCCTGCACAATATTGGAGTGATGATTCTTGGTTCATCAATCAAAAAGATAGAAAATATATTGCTAATAAAGGATTTTTTACAATCAATGAGGGAGAAGTTTGTGGCGAAATTATTGGTGGTAACATAACGTCTCTGTGTACACTAATGGCAACAAAATATGCACCTGATCTTTCTAACAAAATTCTTTTTATCGAAGATGTATGTGAAGACTCATCTACTTTTTATAGAACATTTGATATGAAATTAGAGACCTTACTTTTAAATCCAACATTTATAAAAGTTAAAGGACTAGTAATTGGCAGGCTTCCTGGTATATTACCAGAACCTATAAAAAATATCGTTAAAATTGTGAAGAATAAGAAAGAACTAAATAATATTCCTGTTTTATATGGGGTTGATTTTGGTCATACGACACCAATACTTACAATCCCGATTGGCGGTTACTGCCATATAAAATGTGATAAACAAAATCCTTCAATTGAGATTTCTGAATTTCCGATTTACTTATAACTATATCATTCATATGATTCTCTGTATCCTTCATACTTTTCTCACACTTGACATAATTTTAATAAAATGCTACAATAATCTTGGCATCAAAATTTATTATGTATGGAGGTACACCAGAGATGTCTTATATTGACATAAGTGCAGAAAAGGACGGAGACGCTTACCTGAAAATGCTTGAGGGTGTCGACAACGATACTTTAACTCTTAAAAGTCATTTTCCTGATGTCCAAGCCGATTCCCACGCATTAGCAGAGCTGACAATCTCTTCTCCCAATGGTTCGCCCATTACGTGTATTGTTTCGAGCAGGGAAAGTTGCATTATATACAATCCCGGCAAAATGCAAATCAGCACTGCTTCTCCCATTGGCAAGTTTGTTTCCGACAACAGGCACAACCTCAAACCGGGTATGACTTTACCCAACGGCTCTACAATTTTGAACGTCGCGTACGTTAATATTGAAGAGTAAAACAATTAACCCCTGTTTCAACTCGAAACAGGGGTTTCCCTTTTATATATTTAATTTTTCAATTTCTTCATTTATGTATTTCTTTATTTGTTCAATTATTTCATTGGCTGCTTCTGGTGTTGTTGATTCTGCCTTTATTGTAAGATTTGGTCCAGTATTTGAATATCTTACAAGTCCCCATCCGTGACCTACTATGACTCTAGCACCGTCTACACCTATAACTTTATATCCTTCTGAAATATATCTGTTCTTTACATTTTCAACTATTTGAGCTTTGGTGTCGTCTGTAACTTTTACGATAATTTCTGGTGTTCCAGCGTATCTTGGCAATCCCTCTGAAAGCTCTGACATTTTTTTGTCTGTATTTGATAAGATTCTTAATAATCTTGCTCCTGCATACATTGCATCATCATAACCATAATGCTCATCATTAAAATATATATGACCAGCATATTCTCCTGCAAAAATTAAATTTTCTTCTCTTATTTTTGCTTTAATTAAAGAACTTCCTACTTTACAAAATTCAGGTATTCCTCCTAATTTTTCAATTTCTTCATACAATGCTTGTGTACATTTTACATCAAGAATTCCTTTTGAACCTGGATATTTTGGCATCAAGTCTCTCCAAATTAAAGCCATATATTCATCACCAAATAATATTTTTCCATTTTCATCAAATGCAATTACTCTATCTGCATCTCCGTCAAATCCTAATCCTATATCACATTTATTATCTACAACAAATTTTTCAAAATCTAGCATATTTTTTTCTTGTGATGGATCTGGATGATGTATTGGAAAATCTCCATCAGATTCGCAACATACTGGTAAAACTTCGCAACCAAGTTTAGTGAAAATTTCTTTTGCAAATAGTGAACCTACACCATTTCCACAATCAATAGCCACTTTGAGTTTTCTATCGCCTAACTTCACTTTATTTACAATATAATTTATATATTCTTCTCTAATATCTTTATGTTCAACAGTTCCCTTTATATCAGATTGTGCAAATTCACCTTTTTCAATAAATTTTCTTAAATCTTGAATTGTTTCACCATATATAGTATCAGTTCCTAATGCACATATTTTAAATCCATTGTATTCTTTAGGATTATGGCTGGCTGTAATCATTATTGAAGGTTTTATTCCTAGTAATTCTCTCGCAAAATAAGACATTGGTGTAACACAAAATCCAATATCTACAATGTTCATACCTGTTTCAAGTATTCCTTCTACAAGACCGTCATGTAAATCTTCATAAGATTTTCTATTGTCATGTCCTACTATTATTTTTGTTTCTCCCTCGTTTTTCATCCAAGTTGCAAATCCTAATCCTATTTTTCTTGCAACTTCTCTATCAATTTCACTAGGATATATTCCTCTTATATCGTATCCTCTAAAAATATTCTTTGGTATTTCCATAACTTTTTTTTGCTTCGCACAAAATGCAAAGCTCTCCTTTCTTTGCTTATCGTAAAATAAAAGTCATCTAAAATCTAGCCGTGTATGAAATAATACATATTAGCAAATTTTAAATGACTTTATTTCTTTTCACTTTATATTTAAATTTAATAATTAAATATCTAAGTTTGTAACTGTATGTGCGTTTTCTTCAATGAATGCACGTCTTGGTGCAACATCGTCGCCCATAAGTATTGTAAATATTTGATCTGCTCTTGCAGCATCTTCAAGTTCTATTTTCATAAGAATTCTTGTTTCAGGATTCATTGTAGTTTCCCACAATTGTTCTGGATTCATTTCACCAAGACCTTTATAACGTTGAATAACTGTATTTTCTTTTCCGATTTCTTCAAGCTTTTTAGCAAGTTCATCATCGCTATAGCAATACATGTCTTCTTTTATACCTCTTTTTGTAATCTTATAAAGTGGAGGCTGTGCAGCAAAAATTCTTCCTTCTTCTAAAAGTGGTCTCATATATCTAAAGAAGAATGTCAAAAGAAGAGTTCTAATATGTGCACCATCGACGTCGGCATCGGCCATCATGATAATTTTTCCATATCTTATTTTTGAAATATCAAAATCACTACCAATACCTGCACCTATTGCAGTAATTACAGGAAGTAATTTTTCATTATTATAAATTTTATCAATTCTTGTTTTTTCAACATTTAGCATTTTACCAAACATGGCAAGAATAGCTTGGAATTTTCTATCTCTACCTTGTTTAGCACTACCACCAGCTGAATCACCCTCGACAAGATATAATTCACATTCATCAGGATTTTTAGAAGAACAGTCTGCAAGTTTTCCAGGAAGTGAATTACTTTCCAAAGCTGTTTTTCTTCTAGCTAAATCTCTTGCTTTTCTAGCTGCTTCTCTCGCTCTTGAAGCTGTTATACATTTTTCAAGAACTGTTTTTGCTATTTGAGGATTTTCCTCTAAAAACGCTGCAAGTTTATCATTCATTACACTTGAAACTACACCTGCAACATTGCTGTTTCCAAGTTTTGTTTTAGTTTGTCCTTCAAATTGAGGATCAGAAACTTTAACACTGATGACTGCTGTTATACCTTCACGAATATCTTCACCTTGAAGATTAGAATCTTTCTCCTTCAAAATATTATACTTTCTAGCATAATCATTAAAACATTTTGTAAGAGAACGTTTAAAACCTTCTAAATGAGTTCCTCCCTCTGGAGTATTTATATTATTTACAAAACTATACGTATTTTCACTATATGCTGTAGTATATTGAATAGCAATTTCTACAGGTACATCAGTACCACCTTCAATGTATATAGGCTTTTTGTGTAAAGGTTCTTTGTTTTTATTTAAGAATTCAACAAAAGATGTCAAACCACCTTCATAACAAAATTCTTGAATACTATTATCAACACCTCTATAATCTTGAACTGTGAATTTCAAACCTTTGTTTAAAAATGCCATTTCTCTAAATCTTTGAATTAGAGTATCTAGTTCATAATCTAATGTTTCAAAAATCGTATCATCTGGTAAAAATGTAACTTTAGTACCTGTCTTTTTTGTATCACCTATTCTTTCAAGTTTAGTTACAGTTTTTCCCCTTGCAAATTTTTGTCTATAAACCCCTTCGCCATTAGATACTTCAACTTGTAACCATTCTGAAAGTGCATTAACAACAGATGCACCAACACCATGAAGACCACCAGAAACCTTATAGCCTCCACCACCAAATTTACCACCAGCATGTAATACAGTGTATACAACTTCTACAGTAGGAATACCCATTTTGTGGTGAATACCTATCGGAATTCCTCTACCATTATCTTCAACAACTACACTCTTATCTTGGTTAATTGTTATATTTATTTCTGTACAATATCCAGCAAGTGCTTCATCAACAGAGTTATCAACGATTTCATAAATCAAATGATGTAATCCTCTTACAGAAACTGTACCAATATACATACCAGGTCTTTTCCTAACAGCTTCTAACCCTTCAAGTACTTGTATACTATCTTCATTATATGCATTTGTTACTTTTTCATTATTACTCATTTCACAAATCCTTTCATAAAACTAATATATTGCTAAATTTTAAATATTTTTTTCACCAGGGAAAAAAGTATAAACATTTGTACTAAGTCTTTTTCTTAAAGTTGAAACAGCAATATTAGTAAAAATTCTTTCTTCTTTATCCCCTTTTTGAACTATTATAACTGATTGATCTGCAGGATTATTACGTGACTTCATTTCGTTTATTATTCTTAAATTTTGTCTACTCTCGCAAATTTTAGCTAAATCTAAAATTGCAATAATGTCATCTCTATTCAAAATTTCATCATTTCCAATATGAACGTACATAAACCTACCTCAAAAATCAAATTAGCAATTACGTTTCCAAATTACCATCAATTATTTTATACAATTTTATATTTTTTGTCAAACCTTCTAAATTTCTTACAATATTGGCATCCGTACAGGTTATTAACACTTGATAGCCACTAATTTTATCAAAAATTAAGCTAATTCTTTCAAGATCTAATTCTGATGTAATATCATCTAAAAGCAAAATTGGTTTTTCTCCAACTTCCTCTTTTATGATTTCCATCTCAGCAAATTTAAGTGCTAAAACTGCAGTACGATGCTGGCCTTGAGAACCATATAAATTAAGTTCACGCTCATTAACAAAAAGTTCAAAATCATCTCTATGAATTCCAACACTAGTGAAACCTCTTATCGAATCAATCTTAAAATTTCTTTTTAGATGTTCGATAAAATCTTTTTTAACATTAAATTGAGTTTTGTATTTAATTGTTAACATTTCTTTATCATTTGTTAAATTCGGAGATATTTTTTTTATATTTTGTGAAATCTTATCTATATATTCTTTTCTATATTCATAAATTTTTTCTGCATAAGTTGCAAGCTGTTCATCCCAAATATCGATGCCATCGTGCTTTTGAGATTTTAAAATTGCATTTCTATTATCTAAAATTTTGTTGTACTCACTTAATATATGAGCATACCTTGGTCTAAGTTGACTAATTAAAATATCTAAAAATTTTCTTCTAGAAGCTGGTGATTCTTTTAGAATTATACTGTCATCTGGCGAAAAAATAACCAAATTCATATTTCCTAAAAGCTCACTGTTTTTATTTATTTTAATTCCATTAACTTTAATCTGCTTTTTTGTTTTTTTTCCAATAACAATTTCAATTTTTTTATCTCTATCTGATTTATTAAACTCGACAACAATTTTAGAATTTTCTGCGTCGAAATTTATAAGCTCTGCATCTTTATGTGTTCTAAAAGATCTTCCTAAAGCACAAAAGTACAGAGCTTCTAATATGTTCGTTTTTCCTTGAGCATTATTTCCATAAAAAACGTTTATATTGTCTTCTAACTTAATCTCTTGTGCTTTATAATTTCTAAAGTTTTCTAAATATATACTTTTTACAATCATATGTACCTCATTTTCAAAATAGAAAACATTTAACACTTTTCTATTTTTGAAAGTGGATAAACTAACATATCCACATCGTTTATTCTTTCAATCTTACTGGCAATACCATGTATGTATATTTATTATCAACAATAGGTCTGATAATACATGGAGAAATGCTACTTCCAAAATCTAAATAAACTTCATCATCTTCAATAACTTTCAAAGCATCTAATAAATATTTATGATTAAATCCAATTTCAAGTTCTTTACCAGTAGTTTCAACTAAAACTTCTTCTTTAGCATCTCCAACTTGCGATGTACAAGAAATAATAACACTACCAAGACTTACAAACATCTTAATAGGATATTTCTTTTCTTTTTCTGCAGATGAACTAGAGAAAATTGCAGCTCTTTCTATTGCATTTTGAAGAGCAACTTTGTTAACTTTTATTCTTGTTTCTCTCTCAGCAGGAATTACACTATTATAATTTAAGAATTCTCCTTCTAATAATCTAGAAACAATTTTACAATTTTTTAGTTCAAATAAAGCTTGATTTTTAGAAATTCCAATTTCTATAATTTCATCTATATCTTGTAAATTCTTAACAATTTCATTTAAATATTTACCAGGAACAATTGCATTGAATTTTTCAATACCAGGACCCATAGGTAATTTTCTTAAAGCTAATCTGTAACCATCTACAGCAACTACATTTAGTTCATCATCTTTAACCTCTATTAAACATCCTGTAAAAATAGGTCTATTCTCTTCAACGCTAACAGCAAATATTGTTTTCTTAATCATTTCCTTTAAAGCACCTTGAGAAAGAGATATTTTCTTTTCAACATCAATTTGTGGTAAAACAGGAAATTCATCTGCATTCATTGTAGAAAGTTTGTATACAGAACCTTCACATTCTATTACAAGTAAATTTTTATCGTTTATAAAGAATGTAATTCTTTCATTAGGAAGTTTTCTTATAATTTCACCAAACATTTTACAATCAATTACAGCTTTTCCTTCTTCTATTGTTTCAACATCTTCTAATGTATATTCCATTCCTATATCTAAATCGTTAGTTGTAAGAATTACTACATTCTTTTTAACATTTATAAATATTCCTTCTAAGATTGGTGTAGTTGTTCTTCCTACGGAAGTACGACTTACAGAGTTTAAACCAATCAATAATTTGTCTTTTTCGCATATAAATTTCATAATTAAAACCTCGTCTTTCTTTAACTCATTCTTTTCTATATAAATTTAAATATCTTTAGTAAAAATAAATAAAATTTTATATAAGTAAAAATTAAAAAGTATCGTTTATAAAAAATCCTTTTTATAAATATAATATAAATAATAATAATTAGTAGTAGTAGTAGTAGTGTATGTTAGTAATGTGGATAAGTGGTCAAAATCGTTGTGCCGTAAGGTCGAAGCTATGTGGATAACGTGTGGAAATTCAACAACAATAATCCACAGTAACTAACAACATTTTGTGGAAAACGATTTATTAACAGGTTACTGACATACTTTTAACAATTGAATGTTAATATCTCTTAAGATTGTTTAACCTCTAAGATTCGACTTTGTTTTACAAAAAATTCTAAATTGATTAAACTATTGAAAAATAAATAAACAAAGTTATTAACATCATTCCACAAAATGTGGATAACTACTTCCGTAGGGTTTGCACTTGTTAACACTATCTAATTTATAATCATTTTTCTTATATTATCAACTATTGTTCTAGTATTAGGATCAGTTTTTATAATTGACTCGATTTTGTTAATTGCATAAATAACGGTTGTATGATCTCTACCACCGAATGACTTCCCTATTTCAACTAAAGGTTGACCTGTTAATTGTTTAGACAAGTACATTGCTATTTGTCTTGGAAATGCAATATCTCCAGAACGTCTTTGTACTTTGAAGTCAGCTTTATCTATATTATAGTATTTTGCAACAACGCTTTGTATATAATCAACTGTTATCACTTTTTCTTTAGAATGTTGCAAATCTCCAAGTGCTCTTTCTGCAAGTGACATTGTTATAGGCATATTAGTAAGTGATGCCATTGCAACAATCTTATTTAAAGTACCTTCCAATTCACGAATGTTAGACTCAACTTTATTGGCTATAAGTGAAAGAATCTCTTCATCAATTATAATTTTGTCCGATTCAATCTTTTTTCTAAGAATTGCGTATCTCGTTTCATAATCTGGTTTACTAAGATCAGTAATTAGTCCCCATTCAAAACGTGAACGAAGTCTTTCTTCCAATGGATTAAGATCTTTAGGTGGTCTATCACTAGAAATAACAATTTGTTTATTATTTTCATAAAGTTCATTAAAAGTATGGAAAAATTCTTCTTGGCTTCTCTCTTTTCCACTTATAAATTGAATATCATCTACTAATAATAAATCTATATTTCTATATTTAGCTCTAAAATCTTCATTTTTATTAGATTGAATAGAAAAAACTAGTTCATTTGTAAATTTTTCACCGGTTATATAAAGTACTCTAGCACTTCTATTTTGCGATAATACATAATTCCCAACAGCTTGCATCAAATGAGTTTTTCCAAGTCCCACTCCTCCATATAGAAAAAGTGGATTATATGCTTTACCTGGATTTTCAGCAGTTGCAAGTGCTGCAGCGTGCGCAAGTTCATTACTTTTACCTATAACGAAAGAATCAAAAGTGTACTTTGGATTTAAGACACCATTGTTTGCTGCTTTACCAGTTTGACTTTGAGTTATAGGTAAACTTGTTATATTTTCTTCTTCATTTTCTTTTTCTTTGGCAAGTTCTTCTTCACAAATAATTTCTATATTTAAATCTTTTTCTGTAACAAGCAATAAAGCTTCTTTTAATAAATCTGCACAATACTGTTCCATAATCTTATTTTTTTGATAAAGTGTCTGAACTTTCAGACAAACGTTCGTATCTGTGAGAGAAATTATTTCAATAGGCTTGATTGTTGTATTGTATCTTAGTGGTGTTATTTCCTCGCGTATAAGCTCTTTAGCCCTAGCCAATACGTCATTCATCTCTTCTTGCATACCTGCCTCCTAACAAAATTTACAAAGTTACTAACATTTTATTCACAAATGTTAATAATTTTGTGGATAACTCTTAAAAATATCTTCAAAGTGGCTATTTCCCCAACAAAAAGAATGTTAGTAACTACTAATGATTTAAAAGTGTTGATAACAGTAGCTTTTTTAAAAAAAGCTTGTTTTTAACATAAAAATAATGCGAACATACATTTGAAAGCTTATATTATTTTTATGTTTACAACACATAATTTTAATTATGTGAATATACTTTACAAATACTGATATATCAATAATTTTCAGAGTTATCCACATTATATATGTTTGTTAAAATAAAAGCAAGAATTTATATAAAAAAACCCAAACGACTATTTCCGTAAACGTTCTTAATGTAAATAATGAATTAACATAAAAAAGATAATTACTTATTATTTATTTATATAGATACCCTTTTAAGAGTCTATGTGTAAATTATGTTTTCTTTTTGGTGATAAAATTCAATAAAATCTTTTAAAATCGATTTTTAGCCTTAAATATTAAAATATGTGAAATGTATTGAACCAAAACTAAAAAATGCAAATATGACGATCCTCGTGCTTCAAAATTAAATCTAAATTGATAATAGACAAAAAAGATAAAAATATTAGTCGTAATATTTATAATAAAATAGTTGACAAAAATACAGTTCATATTGTAAAATATCAACTGCTATAAGTCTTGAGGGTATTATTAAATAATACTAAAATAGATAAATCAAAATATCGGAGGTGCAATAACATGAAAAGAACATTCCAACCAAAAAATAGACAAGAAAAAAGAGAACATGGTTTTAGAGCAAGAATGAAAACAGCTAACGGTAGAAAAGTATTAAAAAGAAGAATGTTAAAAGGTAGAAAGAAACTTTCTGCATAATTTTAACCATGTATAGTCGGGCCCCAAGAGGGCCTTTTTACTTATCTAGAAAGAAATTGGGAGGTGACGCCTGTGAATATAATAAAGGAAAATTCTGAATTTCAAAAAGTACTTAAATCTGGAAAATGGTTTAGTTCTGAATGTTTAGTTATATATGTAAGTGAAAACGAAAAAGATGAAAATAGAGTAGGCGTTGCAGTAGGGAAAAAGGCAGGAAAAAGCGTTGTTAGGAATCGAATTAAACGTCTAATTAGGGAAGCATATAGATTAAACGAGGAAAAATTAGAAAAAAGTTTTGATATAATTATTCTTTGGAGAAGCAGCACTAGTATAGATAATACAAATTTTGATAATGTACAAAAAAGTCTTTTAAAATGCCTTGGTAAAGCAAATTTAATTAAAAAGGCATAGAGGAGGATTATTATGTTGAATTTTGTTGCAGGACTTTGTGGATATCTAATGAGTTTTATATGTTCAATAGTTGAAAATTATGGAATAGCAATTATTGTTTTTACAGTTTTAGTAAAAGCACTTTTAATACCATTGTCACACAAACAACAAAAATCATTAGAAAAAGCACAAAAAATGCAAACTATAATGCAAGAATTGCAAAAAAAGTATGCAAATGATCAAGAAAGATTTATGATTGAATATCAAAAAGCTCTTAAAGAAAATGATATGTCAATGCTTACAGGGATGGGCTGTTCAGGTTGTTTGATAAATTTGATACAGTTACCAATTTTATTAGGTATGTTTTATATGATGGTAAGTCCACTTACACATATCATGAAAATGGACCAAGATGAGATATTAAAATATAAGAATGAAATAATTGCAAATAGAAAGCAAGAGGCAATTGAAGAAGTTTATGAAATAAGTGGTGATATTCTAACAGAAGAAGAGCTAAATCTTGCGATAGCTGAAATAGAAAGTGGAGATGATTCACTATATATCGATCCAAGATATTATGAAATAGATATTATCAAAGAAAATAATCTTATGAATTTAGAATTCTTCTCAATAAATTTAGGAGATGTAGCATCTAAAAACAAAGACAATAAATTATTGCTAGTAATTCCAGTATTATCAATGATTTTCACTTATATTTCGTTGGCAATAAATAATATAATTAACAAGAAAAAGGGAATTGTTCAACCAAAACCAGAAGATATGGAAATTCCAATGCCAGATATGAGAGTTGTAAATATAATGATGCCACTAATGCTTGGATATGTTGCGTATTCTATACCACAAGGTGTTGGTTTGTATTGGGCTTTAAGTAATTTTATTGGTGTTGTTCAAACTGTATTTCAAAGAATCGTATTTGACCCAGAAATAAGAAATGGTCAAGTTTTAAAACTAGAAAGCAAAGAAATTATTGAAGTAAAACCAATAGAGGCAGAAACAGAAGTATTAGAAGAAACTCAAAAGGCAGAAGAAGTAAAAAAAGTAAAGAAAAATAATCAAAAACAAAACCAAAACAATAAGTCTAAAAAGAATAAAAATAAAAGCAAAAAGAAAAAATAGTTGAAATCTTTTATAAATCATATAAAATAAGTCGTAGATTGATAATATATGGAACATCATAAAATATGGTGTTCCATTAAAAATAAAGGAGGTTTTTAAATGGCTAAAGTTGCTGAAGGTATTGGGAAAAACTTTGATGATGCAGTTATAGATGCATTAAATAAAATCGGATTAACAAAAGAGCAAGTTTCTGTTGAAATTATCGAAGAACCTAAAAAAAGAATTTTTAGTATTTTAGATCCAAAGCAAGTAAAAGTTAGAGTTACAGAGATCGAACAAACTGCTGAAAAAGTTGAGCAAAAGTCAGTAGAAAGAAAAAGAGAAATTAAGGAATTTACAGAAGAAGATGCTAATATTGTAAAAGAAAGAGTAATTAAATTCCTAAACGATTATTTTTCAAAATTGGGATTAACACTAGATATAAAAAGTTATGTTGAAGATAATATGTTAAAATTTGATGTGACTGGTGAAAATGCTGGTATTGTAATAGGATACAGAGGCGAAACAATGGAAGCTTTACAAATGATAGCAGCTACAATAGGAAATAAAAATGTTAAAAATTATGTTAGAATAATAATAGATATCGAAGGATATAGAAAAAAGAGAATTAAAGCATTAGAAGAATTAGCTTTAAAGAAAGCCAATATAGTTGTAGCAAAGAAAAAGAGCATTCCTTTGGAACCAATGAATCCATTTGAAAGAAAAGCAATACACAACGCACTTCAAAATCATCCAAAGGTAAAAACAGCAAGTACAGGAGAAGAACCTTATAGAAAAGTAATAATTTCATTAAAATAAGAAAAATACGCTACTTGAGAGCAATCTCAAGTAGTTTTTTTATTATAGAACTAAAATTATGTAAATGGTTGAAAAAAAAGGTAAAAAATAGTATAATATTGTGAGTTTTTAAGAGAGGTGAAAAAATGAAAACAATCGCTGCAATAGCTACTTCAATAGGAAGTGGAGGAATAGGAATTATAAGAATAAGTGGAAATGATGCACTAAATATAATAAATAAAATATTTGTTCCAGTAAAAAAAGGCGAAATAAAGCCATTTACATTGAAATTAGGAAATATAATTGATGAGAACGGAAATGCTGTGGATCAAGTACTTGTTTCGTACTTTAAGGCACCAAAATCGTATACTGGAGAAGATGTTTGTGAAATAAATTGTCATGGTGGAAATATAGCATTAAATAGAGTATTAGAGATAGTTTTACAAAATGGTGCAACACTTGCAGAAGGTGGAGAGTTTACAAAGAGAGCATTTTTAAACGGAAAACTAGATTTAACACAAGCAGAAGCTGTAATAGATTTGATAAACAGCAAAAGTGAAAGAGAAGGCAAGGCTTCTATAAAGCAATTAGAAGGCAAATTGGGAAACGAAATAAGAAATATAAAAGATGATATTATAGGCTTACTAGCAGATATTGAAGCAAATATAGATTATCCTGAATATGAAGATATCGAAGATGTGAGAAGAGAAAGAATTGAAGGATTACTAGAAAAACAAATACAAAAATTACAGCAACTAGAAGAGTCTTTTAAGAGTGGAAAAATATTAAAAGATGGTATAATGACTGCGATTGTAGGAAAACCAAATGTTGGCAAATCATCGTTATTAAATAATTTATTAAAAGAAGAAAGAGCAATAGTAACAGAAATAGCAGGTACAACAAGAGATACAATAGAAGAAAGTGTTACTATAAAGGGAATTACACTAAGACTTATAGATACAGCAGGTATAAGAGAAACAGAAGACGTAGTTGAAAATATAGGCGTAGAAAAGAGTAAAAATGTACTAAAAAATGCAGAACTAGTTCTATTTTTAGTAGATGGAACTAAAGGCTTTTCATCTGAAGATGAAGAAATATTAAGAGAAATATCTGATAAGAACTATATCATATTAGTAAATAAAATTGATTTAAAAAACGAGAATATCAATATAGATGATAAAAATATCATTAGAATTTCTGCTAAAACTGGCGAAGGAATACAAGAATTAGAAAACAAAATAGAAGAAATGTTCAATTTAAAAGGGCTAGAAACAGAAAACGAATTTATTATAACTAATATAAGACATAGAGATTTAATAAATAAAACTAAAGAAGGTTTGAAACAAGCTAAAATCACAGTAGAAACTGGATTGCCAATAGATATGATTTCTATAAATATTAAAACAGCAATAGAAAGTTTAGGCGAAATTTTAGGCGAATCGGTTTCAGAAGATGTACTTAATAAAATATTTGAAAAGTTTTGCGTGGGAAAATAGTCAAATGCTTACCAATAAAGCTTTTTATAAAAAAGTTTCATGTGAAACAATAAAAAAGTGAGGAGAAAAATATGGAATATAATGCTGGAAAATATGATGTTATAGTAATTGGTGCTGGACATGCAGGATGCGAGGCTGCACTTGCTTCTGCACGTTTGGGCATGAAAACATGTATTTTTACAATAAATGCAGATAGTATAGCTAATATGCCTTGTAATCCTAATATCGGGGGAACTTCAAAAGGACATTTAGTAAGAGAAATAGACGCGCTTGGTGGCGAAATGGGAAAGAATATAGATAAAACTTTTATTCAGTCAAAAATGTTGAATAGATCTAAAGGACCAGCTGTATATTCTTTAAGAGCACAAGCAGATAGAAAAAAATATCATGAAACGATGAAACATGTACTAGAACTTCAAGAAAACTTGGATGTAAAACAAGCTGAAATTGTTGAATATATTGTTGAAAACAATGAAGTAAAAGGGGTAAAAACTCACATTGGTGCAATTTATAATGCAAAAGCTGTGATTTTATGCTCTGGTACATATCTAAAAGGAAAAATCCATATAGGTGAAGTAAATTACGAAAGTGGGCCAGATGGCATATTCCCAGCTAGATATTTAACAGAAAGTCTTAATAAAATAGGAATAAAAACAAGAAGATTCAAGACAGGAACTCCTGCTAGGGTTAATAGAAGAAGTATTGATTTTTCAAAAATGGAAATTCAAAATGGTGATGATGAAATAGTACCTTTTTCTTTTGAAAACAAGGATTTAAGCATTGAACAAGTACCATGCTATTTGACTTACACAAACGAAAAAACGCATGAAATAATAAGAAATAACTTATATCGTTCACCATTATTTTCTGGGGTAATAGAAGGAACAGGACCAAGATATTGTCCATCAATAGAAGATAAAGTTGTAAGATTTGCAGAAAAAGAAAGACATCAAATATTTATTGAACCGATGGGATTAAATACAGAAGAAATGTATGTTCAAGGTATGTCAAGCAGCTTACCAGAAGACGTTCAGATTGCTATGTATAGAACAATACCAGGGCTTGAAAATGTTGAATTTACTAGACCTGCGTACGCAATAGAATATGATTGTATAGATTCAACAGAGTTAAAATTATCTTTAGAATCAAAGCTAATTAGTGGCATATTTTTTGCAGGACAAGTAAATGGTTCTTCTGGGTACGAAGAAGCTGCTGCACAAGGCTTAATTGCAGGTATAAATGCGGCTCAAAAAATAAAAGGAAAAGAACCACTAATACTTGATAGATCAGATGCTTATATAGGCGTACTTATTGATGATTTAGTAACAAAAGGAACTAATGAACCTTACAGAATGATGACTTCTAGAGCAGAATATAGATTGATGTTAAGACAGGACAATAGTGATAAGAGATTAACGCCTATAGGCTACAAAATAGGCTTGATTTCAAAAGAAAGATACAATAAATTCTTGAAAAAATATGAAAATATAGAAAACGAAATAAGAAGAGTAAAGAATACAAATATAAAACCAACAGAAAAACTCAACGAAATTCTTAGAAATGCTGGCACAACTGAAGTTAACACAGGTTTTAAATTGGTTGATTTGATTAGAAGAACAGAACTAAACTATGATATGTTAGCACCAATAGATGCAGAAAGACCAGAATTAACCAAAGAAGAAAGAGAAGAAGTTAACATAGAATTAAAATATGAAGGATATATAAATCTACAATTGGAACAAATAGCAGAATTTAAAAAATTGGAAAAGAAACTTATTCCAGAAGATATTGATTATAACAAAGTACAAGGTATAAGAATTGAAGCAAGACAAAAGCTAGAAAAATTAAGACCTCATTCGATTGGACAAGCATCAAGAATATCTGGAGTATCACCTGCTGATATAAATGTTTTGTTAATATATATGAACATGGAAAACGAAAATAATTAAAGCACAAAAATACCTTTAAAACGAATTTTAAAACTAAAAACGTATTCTTTTATGATTGAAGATAAAAATGCTTTATAAACGAAATATGAAACAAATAAAATATAAGTAAACCAAAAGGAGAAATTATGGAAACTCTACTTAAAAATTTGGCAAATGAAATGAATATAAATTTAACTGATAAAATGATAGAGCAATTTTTTACATACAAAAAGATGTTACTTGAATGGAATGAAAAGATAAATTTAACAGCAATAACAGATGAAAAAGAAATAATAATAAAACATTTTATCGATTCTTTAACTATAGAAAAATATATTCCTCAAAATGCTAAAATAATTGATGTTGGCACTGGTGCTGGTTTTCCAGGCATACCAATAAAAATAGTTAGGTCTGATGTGGAAGTAGTTCTTTTAGATTCTTTAAATAAAAGAATAAACTTTTTGAATGAAGTTATAAGAGAATGCGATTTAAACAATATAAGCACTATACATGGTAGAGCAGAAGATGTAGCACATAATCTTCAATATAGAGAAAAGTTTGACATAGCAACAGCACGTGCTGTTGCCAATATATCAACACTTTCAGAGTTATGTACCCCATTTCTAAAAATTAGTGGTGAATTTGTATGCATGAAAGCTGATGCTACAGAAGAAATGAAAAATGCAAAAACAGCTTTAAAAATATTAGGAATGAAAGAAATAAAAATTGATAATATTGTTTTACCAGAGATAAATGCTGAAAGAACAATTATCATATATGAAAAAGAAAAACAAACACCTAAAATATATCCTAGAAAGGCTGGAACGCCAAGTAAAACACCATTATCATAACTGATGTTGTTTCACGTGAAACTTAAAGATAAATGTATTAAAAATACATTTATTTTTTTACGCATTTTTGTATACAAAAATAAATTTTATAGATATAATATTTTTGGTAATGGAAGAAAAAATGAAAATATAATGTTTCACATGAAACAAAACGGAGGTAAAAATGGGAAAAATTATATCAATTGCAAATCAAAAGGGAGGAGTTGGAAAAACTACTACTTCAGTTAATATAAGTGCTTGCCTTGCCCTTGCTGGCAAGAAAGTTTTACTAATTGATGCCGATCCTCAAGGAAATGCAACAAGTGGTGTTGGTGGTAAAAAAGATGTTGAAAAGTCTACATATGACTTAATAGTTCATCAAGAAGAGTTAAAGAATGTGATACAAACTTCTGCTGTTACAAATTTAGATTTATGTGCTTCAAACATAAATCTTGCAGGTGCAGAAGTAGAGCTTGTTTCACAAATTTCAAGAGAAACAAAATTAAAAGAAGTGCTAGAACCTGCTAAATCAGAATATGATTATATTATTATAGATTGTCCACCATCTTTAGGATTGGTAACTTTAAATGCTTTGACGGCTTCTGATTCAGTATTGGTGCCTATTCAATGCGAATATTATGCACTAGAGGGATTAGGACAATTGATGAGCACTATTGATTTAGTACAAAGACATCTTAATAAAAAACTTGATATTGAAGGTGTTGTACTTACAATGTATGATGCTAGAACAAATCTTTCAAGACAAGTAATTGAAGAAGTTAAAAAATACTTTAAAAACAAAGTATATAAAACAATTATACCTAGAAACGTTAAACTTAGTGAAGCTCCAAGTTATGGACTTCCTATAAATATGTATGATAAAAAATCAGAGGGGGCCAGAGCATATACAGCTCTTGCAAATGAAATTATAAGACAAAATAAAATAAGAAATTAAGGAGGTAAATCATGGCTTTAGGTAAGAGTGGACTTGGAAAAGGCTTAGACGCTTTATTTCCATCAAATGTAGATGTTGATTCGTTAGGTGGTATTCCTTCAACAAATAATGAAAAAATTGTAGAAATGAAAATTACAGAAATAGAACCAGATACTAATCAACCAAGAAAAAAATTTAATGAAGAAAAATTGGTAGAACTTGCAGATTCTATAAAAGAACATGGTGTTTTACAACCAATTATAGTTGCTAAAAAAGATGATTATTATCAAATAATAGCAGGTGAAAGAAGATGGAGAGCTTCTAAAATAGCAGGATTAAAAACAATTCCTACAATAGTAAGAGATTATGATGAAAAGAAAATTAGAGAAGTTTCTTTGATTGAAAATATACAAAGAGAAAATTTAAATCCGATAGAAACAGCACAAGCTATAAAAGAATTGATGGAAGAACATAATTTAACACAAGAACAATTGGCTAAAACACTTGGAAAAAGTAGAAGTGCAATAGCAAACACGGTTAGAATATTAAACTTAGATGAAAGAGTAATTGAGCTAGTAAATGAAGGCAAATTAACTGAAGGACATGCAAGAAGTTTAGTAGCAATTTCTAATCAACAAAAACAATATAAATTGGCAATGGATATTGTTAATTTAGATATGAGCGTTAGAGACGCTGAAACATTGGTAAAAGAAGAAAAAAACAATAAAGACAAGAGCCAAAAGAAAAATACTTCAGAAAAACTAGAAATAATTTATAAAGATTTTGAAAATAGATTAAAAAATTCTTTAGGAACTAAAGTAGCGTTTAGACCTCAAACAAAATCAAAAGGTAAAATAATAATTGAATACTTTAATTCTGATGAATTAGAAAGACTATTAGAAAAATTTGAAAAATAGATTATAAAAAAGCATAGCAAGGGGATGGTAATTTGAAAATATTATTAGAATCAAAAGAATTGCTTATTCTTACAATTGCAGTATTTGCAATGCTTTTAATAAATTTTACACTATTGATATACAATATGAATACGACAAGAATGTTGAAAAAGAAATATAATGAATTTATGACTCGTTTGGGAAAAGGCGAGGACATAACAGATATGCTAAGTAAATATATTCAAGATGTAATAAATGTAAGTGAAGAAAATCAAAATTTAAAGAAATATTGCAAAGAATTAGAAAAAAATATGAATAAGTGCATTCAAAAAGTTGGAATGGTAAGATACAATCCATATCAACATACAGGAAGCGATTTGTGTTTTGCGTTGGCACTACTTGATTTTGAAGATAACGGAGTAGTTATAAATGGAATTTATTCGCGTGATAACACTACAAATACATATGCTAAACCAATAGAACGAGGCACTTCAAAATACACCTTAGTCAAGGAAGAAGAAGAAGCTTTGAATATTGCAAAGCAAAGTGGATATAAATATTTTATGACAGTTAATAGTGAAAACACAAAAAAATAAGTATGAAATTGAAAGTGAGTGAGTATACTGAAGATAAATTTTTTGAATAAGAAACATCTGTTATTTATTATAATAGCGATAATAGTGGTGATGATATTTTGTGTGGTATATTTTTGGAATAAGAAAAATAAAGATAGTGAGAATACAGAAGTTATCAGATTCACAAATGTATATGCAAATACCTCTACATCATCGATCAAAGGATATGAAGATGGCGTAGAAGAATTTTTAAAATTGGCAAAAGAAAACTTGATTGAGTTTGAATCGGAACTTGAAGAAAATTGTTATAATATTACACCTGATTTTGTAAAAGAAAATTCAGATTATAAAATCTTCAAATTCAATGATACAGCAGAAACATATATTGTTTATGAAAAAAATATATACAAAATAGGAAATAACAAAAGAGAAAGGGGAACAACAAGTTTTGGACTTGCAGATATAAACAATGATGGAATATTAGAACTTTTCTATACGTATATGTGGAAAGTATCAGGTGTTTCACGTACTAATGTATCATACTTCGATCCGATAACTAAAAAAGAAGTAGGTATAAATGAAAACTATGTTGAAAATAGTGCAGTTTTAATCAAAAAAGACAATGACCTAGTAATATATGATGGAACAATATCAAATGAAAAAGATTATACAAATTTCAATGTGACTTCAAGATCAGAAAATGGAATCTTAATAAATGATAAGGGGACAGTAAAAGTTATAAAGCGATTTATGTTTGATGAAATTTTTCCTGAATAAAATTTTAATAATACTGTTGACAAGAAATATTTTAGATGTTAATATATTTCTTGTCGACAGCGATAGGTCACATGGAGAGGTGGTCGAGTTGGTTTAAGGCACCAGTCTTGAAAATTGGCGTACGTGCGAGCGTACCGTGGGTTCGAATCCCACCCTCTCCGCCAAACAATTTGGAGACATACCCAAGCCGGTCGAAGGGGACAGTTTGCTAAACTGTTAGGGTTCGCAAGGGCCGCGAGAGTTCGAATCTCTCTGTCTCCGCCAAAAGGACAACTTTGGGTTGTCTTTTTTTTTATGCTCAAAAATACGGAAATCTAGTCATAAGTAAGTTTTTAAGACTTGATATAAAATAAAAATGATGTATAATGAGGTATGAAAAAATACAGTTGGAGGGGAGTTTTATGAAAATAATTTTGGCTTCAAAATCGCCTAGAAGAAAGGAATTACTATCATATATAACTAATAAATTTGAAGTGGTTGTAAGTGCGGCAGATGAAATTGTAGACAATACGTTAACACCAGAAGAGCAAGTAAAAGAGATAGCATTGCAAAAGGCAAATGATGTAGCTTCAAAATATGATGAAGATTGCATTATCATTGGAAGTGACACAATAGTTGTGTGTAAAGACAATGAAATATTAGGCAAACCTAAAAATGAAGAAGACGCAAAAAGAATGCTAAGAAAATTGTCAGGAGATGTACATCAAGTAATGACAGGATTGGCAATTATAATAAAAAACGGAAACACTGTAAACACAGATGTAAGCGTTGATATAGCTGATGTTTACGTGAATGAATTATCAGAAGAAGAAATACAATCATGGCTTGACACAGGCAATGCTTGGGATAAAGCAGGGGCATATGCAATCCAGCAAGAATTTGCAGTACATATAAACAAAATAAATGGAAGTTATGCAACAGTTATGGGATTACCAATACACAAAGTTTATCAAGTAATAAAAAATTATTTAAAATAAACGGAGGATTTACAAATGAAAAAGAAAAGAAAAAACACGAAGTCGAATCAAAGAATCATTGAAATCATTCTTTCAGTAGTTATTATCGTTGCTTTAATTTATTTTGAACCTCTTTTGTCGTCTGATGTTCCAGATGATGTGACTATACCATTTGAAACAAATCAAACGACAGCAACGGATAAACTTGAAAGTATGCCAACTATTCAAAATGGCGAATTAAAAGTTTATCTATTTGATGTTGGACAAGCTGATTGTATATTGGTATCATGCAATGATTCTTATATGATGATAGATGCTGGAAATAACCCAGATGGCAAGCTTATAGTCAAACAGTTAAACGAAATGGGAATAACTCGTCTGGATTATTTGGTGGGCACACACACACATGAAGATCATATAGGTGGACTTGATAATGTAATCGAAAACTTTGATATAGGTGTGCTATACATGCCAGATGTTACTTACAGTTCAGCAACATACAGAGATGTCGTAGAAGCTGCAGAAAGTAAAAACGTAGAAAAAATTGCACCAGAGATAGGATATGTATTTTATCTAGGTGATGCAAAATGCGAGATAATGGGAATTGACAATGAAGATAAGGACCCTAACATTAACTCAATCATAATCGAAGTGACATATGGAAACAACAAATTTCTATTTACTGGTGATGCAGAAATCGAAAACGAAGAAAGACGTTTATGGAACGATGTAGATGTCTTAAAAGTAGCACATCATGGTTCAAGCACAAGTTCTTCAGAAGACTTTATGGAACAAGTAAAACCTGAAATAGCACTTATTTCAGTTGGTACAGATAATTCGTATGGTCATCCACACAAAGAAGTAATGGAACTTCTAGAATCGTATGATCTAGAAATATACAGAACAGATCTTTTAGGAACAATCGTAGTCACCAGCAATGGTAGCGAATGCACAGTAGAAACATTTGAATCAATTGATTTAGATGGTAACAAATAAAAAAAGAGCCAATGGGTTGAAAAATCCATTGGCATTTTTTTATCTATTTTAAATCACCAGAATTACTATTCAAACTATTTGTTTCAATTTGTTTTAATAGCTTATAACATAGTTCAGCAGCTTCTCCACGAGTTGTTGTTCTACCTGTATTTATCGCGTTATTTGAATCACCTTGAATTATTTTGTATGCTGTAAGATTAGAAATAGCTTTTAAAGCCCAAGAAGGAATATTATCTGCATCAGTGTAATTCAATCTACTGCTAGTGTTTGAAGAATTTGTTTTCATTAGCAAAGCATTATTTATCATCACAAAAGCTTCACCTCTAGTAATCAAATCATTAGGATGGAAATAGATAGTTCCACTATCAGATACACCACTTATAATTTTCATGTTGTATGCTAAAGTTACCTTTTCTAATAACCAGCTTGGCATATCTTTTTCATCAGCAAACTTGATTTCCATATTTTCGCCAGAATAATCAGTATCGTTAGCATCAACTATTGATAAAACAAACAATAAAAATTCAGCACGTGTCATATCCTTATCAGGACAAAAATAAAAATCATCATTTATTTCTTCACCAATAATCATGCCACGAGCAGCTAAATGAGAAGCAGAAAAGTTAGCCCAATGATCTTGCATATCTTCATAGTAAAAAGGAATTATAGGTTCTGAAACGCCTCTTACTGTAATAGAAATAGTACCAACATTAGAATATAAATCACCAGATTCTAATCTAAAAGTAAACGTATCAGTACCTGTGAAATCCATAACAGGTTGGTATGTGAATAAAGGTTCACTTATTGTTTCTTGTGAAACAATACCATGAGAAGGTTCTGTAACTACAACAAAATTGAAAGTTTCATCACCAGAAACAATTGCTTCAAAAGCAGCTTCTAAAGAATCATTTTTATCAATAGTAAAATCTGAATCTACAGCAGTACTGTCTAACACATTTGAAAAACTATTATCAATATCTCCACTAATTGAATCTCCGCTTAATGTAGGCTCTTCAGTTGAAACATCACCACTAGTTATAGTATCACCAGAAACATCTCCTGATGGCAATTGACTAGTAGCTAATGCAAAACTAGAACCAAGAATTATAAATAGCGAAGTAATCACTAAAAATTTTTTCTTGAAATTCATAAAAATACCTCCATAAAATATTTAAATATTTTGTGTCACTAGTATTGTTGACGTTTCATAACTTAAATATAACAGACAAAATATGGTAAAATCATTCTAAAAAATGTAAAAACAAGGTAAAAAATAGAAAATAATACTAAAATTTGCATAAAAATTTGACAAGAGTGAAAAATAGTAGTAGAATGCGATACGTTCGACGTTATATCAAGGAAGGAGTATTTAATGGAAGAACAAGGCAGTATAGTCTTACAAAAGAAAAATATATTAGCAGTATTTACAATTATTTTTACATTAACATCAATTTTTTATGTGATGGTAAATCAGCAAAATAGTTCAAAAATAGTAGCTGTTGCAAACGATAATGAAGTGGAAGAAATCGAAAGTGATATTGTATTGATCGAACAAATTGAGTATGCAACTGCAGAAACTATTGATGAAACTATAGAAGAAATTAGTGAAGAAGAAGAAACACTATTGCTAGCAAATAGAGCAAACAGAATAAATAAGAGTGAAACAGCAGTATCAAGAAAAGCTACAAGAGAAGATATTAGAGAAGAAATAACTTCTATCGAAAATGAAGAAGAACAAACAGTTAATAAAGCACAATACATTTCGTATAGAGATTTAGCAGAAGACAATCCACCAGCTGAATATAAAGAAGTCATGCAAGCGACTGCAACAGCATATTGCTTATGCAAAAAATGTTGTGGAAAATTGCCATCAGATCCTAATTATGGATGTACAGCATCAGGAATAAAAATCGTTCCAGGAACAGGAATGAAAGTAATAGCAGTTGATCCTAAAGTAATACCACTAGGAACAAAAGTATATGTAGATGGATTAAATGGAGCATGGGATTATGGATACGCTATAGCAGCAGACACAGGTAGTGCAATCAAAAACTTAAAAATAGATTTATACATGGATACGCATGAAGATGCTTTAAGTTGGGGAAGAAGAAGCGTAAATATATACGTAGTTGAATAATAGGTAACCAGTGGGCGAAACTCACTGGTTTTTTATTTCATGAAATAGTTGCAAGTGCTAACTTTAAAAAGTATAATTAGTGTGAGGTGTAATATGAACTTACAAACAGAAACAGAGTTTTTATTAAAAAAATATAATCTAAAAGCTAATAAAAAGTTAGGACAAAACTTTTTAATAAGCGATGAAATAGTAAATAGAATAATTCAAGAAGCAGATGTTACAGCAGAGGACACAATAATTGAAATTGGTCCTGGATTAGGAGCATTAACTGCTAAACTTGCAGAGAATGCAAAAGAAGTATTTGCAATTGAATTAGATGAAAACATGATAAACGTTTTAACAGAAAGATTTTCGTTGTACCAAAATGTAAAAATAATTCATGGAGATGTACTTAAAGTAAATTTAAGAGAACTAATTTCAGAAAAAACAAATGTAAAAGTTGTTGCAAATTTACCGTATTACATAACGACGCCAATAGTCATGAAACTACTTGAAGAAAAATTAAATATCGATCAAATAACAGTAATGGTACAGAAAGAAGTAGGAGAAAGGTTTACAGCCACTCCAAATGGAAAAGAATATGGAGCAATAACAGTTAGCATAAATTATTATGCAGAACCAACAATAGTTATAGACGTTCCAAGAAACAATTTTAATCCAGTTCCTGATGTAGATTCTTGCGTAGTAAACTTAAAAATAAAAAAAGAACATATAGCAATAAAAGATGAAAAAACATTTTTTAAAGTTATAAAAGCAGCTTTCTCACAAAGAAGAAAAAACATAGGAAACTCGCTAACAGGAATCGGAAAATCAAAACAAGAGATAAAAGAAATGCTAGACAAACTTGAAATAGATTCAAACTTAAGAGCAGAAAATTTATCTATTGAAACATTTGCACAAATTGCAGATTACATAGCGTAAATTTTTAGAAAGAGGTACGAATATATGATCAATACAAATTATGTTGTTTTAATTGCAGACGATGAAAACATATGGGAAACATTATGCAAGCTATTTGAACGTGAAGGAAACAAATATCAAATAACAAAAGTATCATCAGCGACCAAAAATGTTAAAGAAGCAATGCTTACAGTCCCAGACTTAGTAATAATAGATGAAGACTCATTAAAAAACAATGATATCAATACATTGATATCACTACTAAGAAAAAAATCAGAGTACGCAATAGCACCGATTGTTTTAATTTCAGAGCAAAGAGAAAAAGTACATAAACTAGAAATACTAAAAAAGGGAATAGAATTTTATATAAAAAAGCCAATAGATGCAGACTTTTTCTTATTCACAATAAAAAATATTTCAAGACTAATAAGTGCAAATAGATGTATAAGTGCATTAACAGGTTTGCCTGGAAATATTCAAATTGAAAACGAATTGAAAAGAAGAATTGCCTCTAAAAAAACTTATGCTGTTCTATACATGGACTTAGATAATTTCAAAGCATACAACGATAAGTATGGCTTTACAAACGGTGACGATGTTATAAAATTTACAAGTGATATCATTCAAGATGCAATACAAATGTATGGTAAAAAAGGTGACTTTTTAGGTCATATAGGTGGCGACGACTTTGTAGCAGTAGTCGATTATGAAAATGCTAGAAAAATTGCAAAAGCTATAGTTGAGCAATTCGATAATGGAATAAAGAGATATTACACAGAGGAAGACGTAGAAAAAGGTTGGATAAAAGTAGCTAACAGAAAAGGCAAACTTGAAAAATATCCACTTATGACAATAACAGTAGCAATGATTAGTAACAAATACAAAAAATATACAACAACAATAGAAATAGGTGAAGACGGAGCAAACGTAAAGAAAAAAGCAAAAACAATTCCAGGAAGTACATTCTTAGAAGACAAAAGAAGAATAACAAAAACAAATGAAAAGTAGGAGGAAATGTTAATGAACAAAAGAAAAATAACGGCAATCGTTGGATGTTCAATTGCTTTAGTTTTAATAATCTTATTGATAGTTATAAAAACAAAAACAACTTCGGATATACCTAAAGACGATATAACAAATAAAAATGATTTAATAGAAAACAATATACAAGAAGAACAAACAATAAAATACACTAGTCCCAAAGGATACGAAATAGAATACGTTGCAGAAAAAATTCAGTTAACAATAGAAGATCAAAAAGATAAATATGTGTATATTGCAAGTGAAGATGAAGATAGCGAGAATGAGATTTATTTTGCAGTAACAATACTTGAAAACGAAAACAATACAGAAATAAAAAACAACTTAATTGCTACAGCAGATATGACAGGAGATTGCAAAATAACGCAAGCTAATTTAGAAGGCGTATATACAGAAAAAGAAAACGGAAAGTTAGTTATTCAAAACTTAATATTTGAATTAGACGAAAACAAAATGGTACTTATCGAGATAAGCAAGGAAAAAGAAGAAAACAATTATATAAAAAATATGATAAAAACATTTAAAATAAACTAAAACTTGAAATGCTTGAATGCCTAGGAAAAGAAAAACATTCCTAGGCATTTTTATTTCCTTTGAAATCATTTTTAATATTTTGAAATATTTGAGAAAAATAAATGTAATAAAAACTTAATAAAACACTTAAAAGATACTTCCGTAAAAGGTTTTCACGTGAAACAAAATTCGGAAAATCTAACCACTAGATTCTAATTTATATAAGAGGTATTATGATAGCGAATAGTAGTAGCTATTAGTTTTCAAGGAGGTATCGTACATATGAGAAAACAAAAAGGTATTTCTATGGTTTCGTTAGTTATAACAATCGTAGTCTTATTCATATTGCTTGGAATAGGTTTTTCGTATTCCAATAATTCAATAAAACAAGCTGGTAGAGGAGTGTTTGTCAGAGAACTTTCACTTGTTCAACAAGCAGCTAACGAAAAGAAATTAGATAACCAGATTGAAGGTAGTTCAGAAGAAATAAAGTTTAAAGGCTTTTATAAAACGAAAATAAAAAATCCTCCTGTAAGTTTTGCGAGCTTTAGTGAAGATGAAATCTATGGATATGTAATAGACCTAGAATACGTTCATACAGAAGATGCAGACAGAGGACATGATTACAAACGTTTTGCTAAAGACATAGAAAATAACGTTGTCGAATTCGGAAAAGACGATGTATATGTATGCGATAAAGACGGAAATGTATTTTATGCAAAAGGTTATCAAACGGATGAAGGAACATACTATTCAAAAAATGAAATAGAAGGACTAGGACCAGAATTCGTATCGATAGATAAAATAATATCATCAGATGCAAAGAGTGCAATAATAAGAGTCGTAGTAAAGAAAAGCAATAGTGGAGATCTAAGCTTAAAAGTAGACGATGAAGATGCAACAAAAATAGGAACATCAGATGATGGCACGATGGATACATTTGAAAAAGAAGTGTTTGAAAACAAAACATACAAACTAACAGCAGCAGAAGAAAAAGATGGAACAATAGGAAAAACAACATCATCAGTAGAAGTAACAGAACTAGACGTAATCACATACGTAATGAAATACGATGCAAACGGTGGAACAGATGCACCAGCATCACACTTGAAAACAGAAAATATAATAGCAAGATTATCAACGCAAATTCCAAATAGAGATGGCTACACATTTTTAGGATGGAACGAAAATCCATCAGCAACAATAGCAACATACAAACCAGGTGGTGAGTATGTATTCGATAGAGACATAACATTCTTCGCAGTATGGAAAGAAGGAAAAGTAAGAACATACAATGTAACATATAATGCAAATGGTGGTACAAATGGACCACTATCACAAGAAAACTTAAGTGGAGATTATACAATATCAAACATAACTCCAACTAGAGATGGATATGGCTTCTTAGGTTGGAACGAAGATTCAAGAGCAACAACAGCCACATACAATCCAGGCGACACAATCACACTTACAAAAAATTTAGCATTATATGCAATATGGGCAAAAGGAACATACACAGTAACACTATCAACAAATCCAGAAGGAGCAGGAACAGTAACAGGTAGCACGGCAAAAGTAGATGGAGTTGAAACATACATATCAACAATAGCAAATCCAGGATACATATTTAAAAATTGGACAGTAAAATCAGGAAGCATAAACTTAAAAAATTCAGCATCAACAACAACATCATTCATAATGCCAAAAGAAAATGTAGAAATAGTAGCAAATTATGAAGTTGGAGATTTAACAGTAAAATACAATGCTAATAAAGGAAAAGGTGCACCATCAGAAGAATCAGCAAAATACGGCGACACAATAATAATAAGTCCTAAAATTCCAACAAGGGCAGGATATGACTTCGTAGGTTGGTCATTAAAACAAACAGCAACAGAAGGAACATACTTTGCAGGACAAACATATACAGTAAAAGAAAACGTAACATTTTATGCAATATGGAAAGAAAACATTCCAACATACACATTAACATTCAACTTGAATGGTGGATATGGAAACAAAGCAGGAGAAATAGGAAAATTTGCATCAATAACAAAAGTAAAAGGTGGAAAAATAACAATCCCAGTAGGTGGTGCAGACGAACCATATAGAAAAGATTATGTATTCAAAGGCTGGGCATTAAATCCAGACTCAAAAGAAGTAGTTTTAAATCCAGGAGACATATATTCAAAAGATGCAGACATAGAAATATATGCAGTATGGAAAGATGAAACACCACCAACATTAGTATTAACACCAAAACAAGAAGAAGGTTCAAGCGAAGTAAAAATTATAGCAACAGCACATGACGAAGGAAGCCTTGCTGGATATGCTTGGACAAAAACAAACGTAGAACCAACAATATGGGAAACAGAAGAAATAAAAGGAACAGACCTAACAGTAGAAAAAACAATAAAAGAAAAAGGAGAACACTACTTTTGGGTAAAAGACACAGCAGGAAACGTAGTATCAGAATCAATAAAAGCATACGAAATAAAATATGATGCAAACGGTGGAACAAATGCACCAGAAACACAATATCAACTAGAAAACGTAGACTTAAGGTTATCAACACAAAAACCAAAATTAGAACAATATACATTCTTAGGATGGTCAACATCAGCAGCACCAGGCAATACAGAAAGTGACGTAAACTTTAAAAGTGGAGCAATATTAAATATAAACTCAGACATCACACTAAAAGCAGTATGGGGTGAAGCAGGCTTCAAGCTAAGCACGAAAAATGTGACAACACAAATAGATGGACCAAGTGTAACAGTAACAGTAACAAAAAGTTCATACACAGGAAACATAACAGTATCAAGTGCAGACACAGAAAAAGCTACAGCAACAATAAAAGACAACACAATAACAATAACACCAGGAACAAAAATCGGTGATGTAGAAATAACAGTAACAGAAGATGCAGAAGGAACAACAGAAAAAATACTAGTAATAGTAAATAGAGGAATAAGAAAAATAACATTAGACAAAACAGAAACAGAATTCACATATGGAGACTCAAGTGAAAAAATAGGATTCACATATAACGGAAAATCAACAACATTATCAACACAAACAAGCAACTCAGAAGTTGCAACAGCAACAGCAACAGACAAAACACTTACAATAAAACCAAAAAATACAGGAACAGCAACAATAACATTAGTGTTAGCTCAAGACGATCAATACTTAGAACAAACAGCAAAAGTAGAAGTAACAATAACAAAGAGAAAAATAATAGTTACACCAGACGCAAATCAAAACAAAGAATATGACGGAACAGCGTTAACACCAACAATAACATACACATACACAGGCAACAAAGGAAGCGAAACACCAAAATTCACAGGAGAACTAGCAAGAGAAATAGGAAGTGAAATAGGGGAATATGTAATAACAATAGGAACATTAGCATTAGCAGACAACGGAGACTTCAAAGCATCAAACTACACATTAGAACTATCAACAACAAAAATATATTTCACAATAACAGCAAAAAAAATAGCAGTACCATCAGCAATAACACCACAAGAATATGATGGAACAACAAAATACGGTGTAGCAGAAGGCGAATACTATATAAGAGGTGGAGAATATCAAAAAATAAATGCAGGCAAATACACAGCAACAGTAACACTAAAAGACATCAAAAACTATGTATGGGAAGACACAAACACAACAACAGCCAAAAACATAAAATGGGAAATCACCAGATATAATCTATCAAATGCAGATATTACCGTAGAAACAATACCAAATAAAGAATACACAGGAACTGAAATAACACCAATTCCAGTAGTAAAAAAAGGCGAAACAACATTAGAAAACGGAAACGATTATACATTAACATACAAAAACAACGTAAATGTAGGAACAGCAACAATAACAATAGAAGGAAAAGGCAACTATGAAGGAACATTAACAACAACATTTGAAATAACATCAGCAACAATGCAAGTAGACGCATCAGGATATACAGGAATGTATGACAATGCAAATCACTCAATAAAAGTAACACCAATATGGCCAACAGCAGGATACACAATATACTACTCAACAATAGAACTAACGCAAGCAAACTACAAAACAGACGGAACAACAACAAATCCAACATACAAAGATGTAGGAACAACAACAGTGTACTACTACATAGTAGCGTCAAACTTCAAAGACTACACAGGAAACGAAACAATAAAAATAACATCAAAAGATATATCAGGAAACTTAACAATATCAGGAATCGTAGACAAAACATATACAGGTAGTCAAATAACACAAACAATAACAGTAAAAGATAATGATCAAAATAGAAACCTAGAAGAAGGAAAAGAATACACAGTAACATATAAAGACAACATAAAAGTAGGAACAGCAACAATAACAATAGAAGGAAAAGGCAACTACGCAGGAACAATAACAAAAACATTCAAAATACTAGGAGACACAATCACAATAGCAAAAGACACAGAAGCAGTAGTAGAAAAGCTAGAAATAACAATAACAAGAACACTAACACCAGGAAAACTACAATACAAAATAAACAATGGAGAATGGAAAGACTACAGAGGACCATTTGAAATAACAGAAGACTGTACAATTTATGCACGTTCAATAGATGGAGAAAACATACTAGGAACAAACGAACTACAAATAACAAACATATGTGAGCACGAATACACAGAAGTAACATGTACAGAAGACTCAGTATGTAAATATTGTGGAAAACTAAACAAAGAAAAACTAGGACATGACTTCACATCAAAAACACCAACAGTAGCATATCAATGCACAGCAACAACATGTACAGAAAAAGCAACATACTACTACAAATGTACAAGATGTACAGAAAAAGGAACAGAAACATATGAATATGGCGAAGCACTAGGCCATGACTTCACATCAAAAACAGCAACAGCAACATATCTATGTACACCAGCAACATGTACAGAAAAAGCGACATACTACTACAAATGTACAAGATGTGCCGCAAAAGGGACAGAAACATACGAATACGGAGAACCAGACGGCCACGACTTCACTTCAAAAACACAAACACAAGAATACTGGAAATCAGACGCAACATGTACAGTAGCAACAACATACTACTACAAATGTACAAAATGTGAAGCAAAAGGAACAGCAACATACACAGTAGGAAGTCCACTAGGACATGACTTCACAGAAAAAATAATAAACGACACATACATCTGCACAACAGCAACATGTACAAAACCAGCAACATACTATTACAAATGTTCAAGATGTAACGAAAAAAGCACAGAAACATATGAATACGGTGAACCACTAGGACATAGTTATGGAGAATATGTAGAAAAACAAGCTGCAACATGTGTAACAGAAGGAATAGAAGAAGCAACATGTATAAGATGTGGAACCACAACAACAAGAACAACAGCAACAAATCCAGAAAACCACGAAGGCACAATACAAGAAATAGAAATAACAGCCGCAACATGTACAACAACAGGAAGAAAGAAATACGTATGCTCAGCATGTAACGGTATAATAAGATACGAAACAATAGCAGCACTAGGCCACGACTGGGATGCAGAAGAGCCACCAAGAGAATGTAGAAGATGTGGCTTAAGAGAAGAATACGTAGCACAAGCAATCTACTGCGAATCAGACGGCTCATTAACATTTATAAAGAGTTTAACAGAATACCAAGCAGGCGATACATATGATGGAAAAATAGTAACAGTAGTGTATAAGGGGTTTGAGACAGAGGAATATTCGAGTGGAACAGCTGTACCTTGGTATGAAAATAGAGAAAAAATCACAAGTGTTAGAGTAACAGATAGTATCGAACCAATAAGTACAGCATATTGGTTTAAAAATTTTGAAAATTGTGGATCGTTCGATTTAGGAAAGCTTATTACAGACAATGTAATAGATATGAAATATATGTTTAGTCGAGCAGGATATAATGCAGAAAGAGTAGAAATTGCTGGACCACGTTCATGGGATACATCAAAAGTAACAGATATGAGTTTCATGTTTGAATATACAGCATGTACTTCTGAGATATTTACTCTAGACTATTTAGATAATTTAGATGTTTCTAGTGTAACCAATATGCAAGGTATGTTTAATACTACAGCTATTAGCACTACAACATGGAGTATAGGTAACTTAAGTAATTGGAATGTATCGAACGTAATAGATATGTCAAGCATGTTTGCATGTGCAGGATATTATTCTACAGTATGGAGCGTTGGTGACTTGAGTGATTGGAACGTATCGAATGTGATAAATATGAGTGGTATGTTTGATTGTGCAGGTTATAATACAAAATTATTTAAGATTGGAGACATAGGCAAATGGGATGTGCTAAACGTAACTAATATGTCGAATATGTTTCATTGTGCAGGACATAATGCATCTGAATTATGGAGTATAGGAGATTTAAGCAACTGGGATGTATCCAATGTAACTAACATGAAAGAATTGTTTATGGCAGCAGGTTTTCTAGCTACTAATTGGGACATAGGAGATTTAAGCAACTGGGACGTATCGAGTGTAACTAATATGGACTCAATGTTTACATACATAGGTGGTAAATCGAGAGATTTAGATATAGGAAAACTAAATAACTGGAATGTTTCAAATGTAACTAATATGCATGGAATGTTTTGTTATGCTGGTAGTGAAAAAGCCCTTACATTTGATATAGGAAATTTAGATGCCTGGAATGTCTCAAACGTAACAGATATGAGTTTGATGTTTGCTGGTGCTGGAAACAGTGCACAAAAATGGAATATAGGAGATTTAGGTGCATGGAATACATCGAAGGTTGCAGATATGCGACAAATGTTCTATGTGTGTAGAAATCTAAAAGAACTAAACTTAAGTGGATGGGATACAAGCAATGTAACAACAATGGAAGAAATGTTCTATGGATGTTATAAATTAGAAGAGATTAGCTTAGGCAAAAATTTCAAATTTGTTGGAACAAACGGTTACTTACCAGCCCCAAGTAGCACACACATCACAGGAGCAAACGGCTTATGGTACAACAAAGCAACAGGAATTGGCTATGCACCGGAAGATATACCAAATAACACAGCAGCAACGTATACAGCATTTCCACCGAAAACAGCACAAGCAATCTACTGCGAATCAGACGGTTCATTAACATTTATAAAAGATACGCCGTATACGGTTGGTGGAACGTATAATGGAAAAACAATAACAGCAGTGTATACAGGATTTGAAACAGAGGAATATTTTACAGATACAGATATACCTTGGTACGAAAACAGAAACAACATTACAAGTGTTGTATTTAAAGATAAAATAACTCCTCTTAGAACAGCATATTGGTTCTATAAGTTTGAAAATTGTGCAAATTTTGATGTAACTAATTTAGATACTTCTAATGTTAGTTCGATGACTTATATGTTTGGATTAGCAGGTTTTGAATCAAGTAGTACAACATTTAAAATTATTGGAATGGATAGTTGGAATACAAGTAATGTACAGAGTATGTATAGAATGTTTAGATATGCTGGCACCAAAGCCATAACATTTGATATAGGTGATTTGAGTAACTGGGATACTTCCTTAGTACATGATATGAGCGGTATGTTTTATAGTACAGCAGATAGAGCGACAACGTTTGACATTGGTGATATAGGTAAATGGGATGTATCAAATGTATGGGAAATGGACAGTATGTTTAATAATACTGCTGGTGAATGTCAAACGTTTAATATAGGCGATTTAAGTAATTGGAATGTATCAAAAGTAACTACTATGTCAAACATGTTTAGTAATATTGGTGGTTTTTATTGTACAACATTTGATATTGGTGATATAGGTAAATGGAATGTATCAAGCGTAACAGACATGTCATATATGTTCTATTCTGTTATATGTAATAAAGGTACAACGTTTAATATAGGCGATTTAAGTAATTGGAATGTGTCAAATGTAACAGATATGTCATATATGTTTGCGGTTTGTGCTAATAATAAAGCATCTAAATTTAATATAGGCGATTTAAGTAATTGGGATGTATCAAACGTAACTAATATGGCGGGAATGTTTTCTTATTTAGGTGCTAGTGCCACAACGTTGAGTATAGGAGACTTAAGTAATTGGAAAGTATCAAATGTAACGAATATGCATGGTATGTTTGAATCAGCAGGTCAGAATGCTGCAACATTTAACATTGGTAATATAGGCAAATGGGATGTATCAAAAGTTACAGATATGTATGGTATGTTTGATTCTACAGCTAATAGTGCCACAACATTTAATATAGGAGACTTAAGTAACTGGAATGTGTCAAACGTGACAGATATGGGAAGGATGTTTACTGCTGTTGCAGAAAATGTGACTGAACTTAATATAGGAGATTTAGGATCTTGGAATACTTCAAAAGTAACCAATATGTCAGAGATGTTCAGAGGATGTACTAAATTAAAAACACTAAACCTAAGTGGATGGGACACAAGCAATGTAACCAAAATGTCAAATATGTTCTATCATTGTTATAACTTACAAGAAGTTACACTAGGTAAAAAATTCAGCTTTGTAGGAACAGATGGCTACTTACCAGTACCAAGTGGTACATATATTACAGATGCAACTGGTCTATGGTACAACAAGGCAACGAAAGTTGGTTATGCACCAGAAGATATACCAAATAAGACAGCAGCAACATACGTAGCATATCCTGTAAAAACAGCGCAAGCAATCTACTGTTCATCAGATAATTCATTAACATTTGTAAATAGTACAACACTATATTCAGTAGGTGGTAAATATAGCAATAAAACAATAACAGCAGTATACACAGGGTTTGAAGATGAAGAATATTCATGGAACAATAATGTACCTTGGTATAACTACAGAGAAAGTATAAAGAGTGTTACAGTAAAAGATACAATAACACCAAAAAGTACAGCATACTGGTTTGAAGAATTCAAAAACTGTAGTACGTTTACTGTAACAAATTTAGACGTATCCAAAGTAAAAAATATGACAAGCATGTTCAGTAATGCAGGTTTAAAATCTACATCATACAAAATAACTGGAATGAATAACTGGGACGTATCAAATGTAACAGATATGAGTTATATGTTTGCATATTCACAATCTTGGTCAGCTGATGGAGGTCCACAATGGACATCATTTAATATAGGTGACTTAAGTAAATGGAATACAAGCAAAGTTACAGATATGTCAAATATGTTTACAGCATTTGGATCAAAAGTTAAAACTTTAAATCTAAGCACTATCAAATTTAACAGTTGGGATGTATCAAATGTAACAGATATGAGCAGTATGTTTTATAGTACAGGTTACAATTCTACAAGTTTCACATTAGACATAAGCGGATGGGACACATCAAATGTAACAAATATGACCATGATGTTTGATGAAACTGCGTATAGTGCAACAACAATAAACATTACTGGTTTAAATACATTAAACACATCAAAAGTAACTTCGATGACGGCTATGTTTAATAAATTCGGATACAAAATAAAATCTCTAACCATAGGAGATTTAAGTGGTTGGGATGTATCAAATGTAACAAGTATGTATAATATGTTTGCATCTGCAGGATATACAGCAACAACATTTAAAATAGTAGGATTAGATAACTGGGACGTATCAAAAGTTGAGACTATGGCTGGAATGCTCCAAACTGCAGGCTATAGTGCAACAACATGGAATATAGGAAACTTAAGTAATTGGAATGTATCAAAAGTTACTAAATTTGGTGATTTATTAAATGATTTAGTAATTGATGGAGACACAATAACTTATACAGGTACAGGAATGTTTGCATTTGCAGGATACAATGCCACGGCATGGGATGTAGGCGATTTAAGTAGCTGGGATGTATCAAATGCAGACGATATGGCAGGAATGTTCTGTAGTGCAGCTAATAAAGCTACAACATTTAACATAGGAGATATTGGAGGATGGAATACAGCAAAAGTCACAGATATGAGAGCAATGTTCGCAACAGCAGGAAAAAATGCAACAACATGGAATATAGGTGATTTAGGAGCATGGAAAACATCAAACGTAACAAACCTTTCACACATGTTCTGGGGTTGTGATAAGATAAAAGAACTAAACCTAAGTGGATGGGATACAAGTAGAGTAACAGCAATGTCAAACATATTTGCTGGTTGCTATAACTTACAAGAAGTTTCATTAGGCAAAAACTTCAAATTCGTTGGAACAGATGGCTATTTACCAGTGCCAAGTAATACATATATTACAGACGCAAACGGCTTATGGTATAACAAAGCAACAGGAATAGGTTATGCACCATCTGCTATACCAAACAACACAGCAGCAACATATACAGCAGTTGCGCCAAAAGTAATAAGAGCAATCTATTGCGAATCAGACGGTTCGTTAACATTCATAAATCAATCAACACTATATTCAGTAGGCGATACATATGATGGAAAAACAATAACAGCAATATATACAGGATTTGAAAATGTTGAATACGCATGGAACAAAAATCCGGTTTGGTATGCTAATAGAGAAAACATAAAGAGTGTTGTAGTAAAAGACACAATAACACCAATAAGTACAGCATATTGGTTCTATGAATTCAAAAATTGTAGTACATTTGATGTAACAAATTTAGATGTATCAAATACAACAACAATGTCAAGAATGTTCTGGGATGCAGCTGTAAATTGTACATCATATACTATAACAGGAATGAATAATTGGGATGTAAGTAATGTAACGAACATGAGTCATTTATTTGGCTACACACCAACTTATGTAGACGGAGGTCCACAATGGACAAAATTCAGTTTTGGTAGTTTAAGCAAATGGAACACAAGCAAAGTAACAGATATGTCAAATATGTTTTTTACTTTTGGAAGTAAACTTACAACTTTCGATTTAAGTTCTATTGGAATTAACAGTTGGGATGTATCAAATGTAACCGACATGAGTAGTATGTTTTATGAAGCAGGATATTATTCTACAACATTTAAACTAGATATAAGCAACTGGAAAACATCAAGTGTTACAGACATGAGTATGATGTTTTTTGGTGCAGCGTATAGTGCAACAAGCATGACTCTAAAAGGAATAAATACATTAGATACATCAAAAGTAACTTCAATGTCCACGATGTTTGCTGATTTTGGATACAGCATCAAATCTTGGACTATAGGAAATTTAAGTAATTGGGATGTGTCAAATGTAACAAGTATGTACAGAATGTTTGATAATGCAGGACATACTGCAACAACATTTAAATTAGAAGGATTAAATAATTGGAATGTATCAAATGTAGTAACTATGTATAAGATGTTTTATGATACAGGACTTAATGCTACAACGTGGAGTATAGGAGATTTAACAAACTGGAACGTATCGAATGTAACAGATATGGAAGATATGTTTTATCTAGCAGGCGCTACTGCCAAAACATTTAACATAGGTAATTTAGATAATTGGAATGTATCAAAAGTAACAAATATGTCTGGAATGTTTCATGCTGCAGGTACAAGTGCTACCACATGGAATATAGGTGACTTAAGTAATTGGGATGTATCAAAAGTAACTAACTTTGGTAAGTCTTGGAAAAGTCCAGTGATAGATGGAAATAAAATAACTGTTTATGCAACTGGGATGTTTTTAAACGCTGGATACAAAGCAACCACATGGAATATAGGTGACTTAAGTAATTGGGATGTATCGAGTGCAGAAAGCATGTCATCAATGTTCTTTGGAGCAGGTTATAGTGCGACAACATTCAATATAGGAGACATTGGAGGATGGAATACATCTAAAGTAACAGATATGAGCACTATGTTTGCAGTTGCAGGTGAAAATGCTACCACATGGAATATAGGCGATTTAGGAGCGTGGAGAACATCAAATGTAACAAACCTTTCAAGTATGTTTTGGGGTTGTAATGAAATAAAAGAACTAAATTTAAGTGGATGGGACACAAGTAGTGTAACAACAATGTCAAACATGTTTGATGGTTGCGTAAAACTAGAAGAAGTTTCATTAGGCAAAAACTTCAAATTTGTAGGAACAGACGGCTACTTGCCAGAACAAAGTAGTACATATATTACAGGAGCAAATGGCTTCTGGTATAACAAATCAACAAAAGTAGGATATGCACCAGCATACATACCAAACAACACAGCAGCAACATACGTAGCATATCCACCAAAAACAGCACAAGCAATCTACTGTGCATCAGACGGATCACTAACATTTATAAATCAATCAACATTGTACGCAGCAGGAAGTACATACAATGGAAAGACAGTAACAGCAGTGTATACAGGATTTGATACTGATATATATTGGTCATATAGTCAACTTCCTTGGTATGATTATGTAGAAGCTATAAAAAGTGTAGTAGTAAGTGATGAAATAAAACCAATATCTACTGCACGTTGGTTCCAAGGTATGGAAAATTGCAAAAAGTTCGATTTAACTAAACTTAATACATCACAAGTAAAATATATGCATTATATGTTCAAATATGCTGCATATCAGCCAACAAGCATTACATTAACTGGTTTAGATAGTTGGGATACTTCAAATGTTACTATGATGTATAGTATGTTTGAGTACTTTGGAAATAAAGTAAAAACATTAAATTTAGATTTAAGTAATTGGGACACATCAAAGATTACAGATATGGAGCGAATGTTTGACGGAACTGGAGCTAGTTCTACCACTTTGACAATTACTCTTAGTAATTGGGATACATCAAATGTAAAATATATGAAAGAGATGTTTAGCTGTGCGGGTTGCAATGCGACGACAGTAAAAATTCTTGGGCTTACTAATTGGGATGTATCAAATGTTGAAGAAATGAAATGGATGTTTAAACAAACTGGTGAAAGTGCCACAACATTCAAAATAGAAAGTCTTACTAATTGGAAAACATCAAAAGTTGTGGATATGGAAAATATGTTAGGCGATGCGGGTATGTCGGCAACAACATGGAGTATAGGAGATTTAAGTAATTGGGATGTATCAAATGTTGAAAATATGCATTGGTTGTTTTCTTTTGCAGGAAGAAGTTGTACAAGTTGGAGCATAGGAGACTTAAGTAATTGGGATGTATCAAATGTAACTAATATGAGTCGAATGTTCCAATACGCAGGTGAAAGTGCTAAATCATGGAGCATAGGAGACTTAAGTGATTGGGATGTATCAAATGTAGAAAACATGGATGGTATGTTTGAATACGCTGGATATTCATCAACTACATTTAAATTGGTAGGTTTAGATAGTTGGGATGTATCAAATGTAACAGATATGTCTAGTATGTTTGATAGTACAGGATATAAAGCTACAACATGGAGTATAGGCAATTTAAGTAATTGGGACGTATCGAATGTAACAGATATGAGTGGTATGTTTAGTCACGCTGGTTATACAACAACAAACTGGAGTATAGGAGATTTAAGTAACTGGAATGTATCAAATGTAATAAGCTTTGGATATGCATGGGATGAGCCAGAAGTTAGTGGAAGCACAATATCATTCTATGGTGTAGGAATGTTCTTAAATGCGGGAGCTAAAGGCAAAACATTTAATATAGGCGACTTAAGTGGCTGGAACGTATCAAAAGCCGAAGAAATGGCAGGAATGTTCTTTGGAGCAGGAAGTAGTGCAACAACATTTAAGATAGGAAACATCAGTAGTTGGAACACATCAAAAGTAACAGACATGCGAGCAATGTTTGCATGCACCGGAACAAAAGCATCATACAAATTAAACTTATCCGGCTGGAATGTAAGCAACGTTGAATATTCAACATACTTCAATTGGGGTTCAACCTCAAAAGTCACCTCCCCATTCTAGAGGGACGTCCGTTAAATGTGTCACCAATCTTTTAAATGCTTGCAGTGAAAGAAAAAGGCGAAAAATAAATAGCAAAAAAGTGAGACACTTTAGCAGTGAGAAAAAGTTATTTGTAACGAGAAAAATTATTTTAATTGACAAGTATCAAAAAACAATTTAATATAAAGTCGGTTGAAGAAAATGTACTGAATAAAAAATGGACAGTATAAAAACTTTAGCCGACTTTATTTTTATACGAAAATTGCATAATAAAGTTTCAACCACAAAACGCAATAAACTAATTTTCGTATAAAACCAATTCTAATTCGCAAAATTCTTTGCGAAAATTTCCAAATTTTAAAATTCAAATATAAAAAGGACTGATGCCTATGCACACGTAAGGCTTTTTGCGTATAATTCAATATTAGAACGTAGTATAAATGGTGGCAAAATTAAATTATTTCACTATTATACTGCTTTATTTTCATACTCAAAATTTGCAAAATCCCCCACAAAAACCATTTAAGAAAGGAACACACATGATACTAAAAGAAGAAATATTAAGCAAGATCACGCCTAAAAATGACGTTATCTTTAAAAAGATTTTCGGAGCGAGAGGAAACGAAGGAATCTTAAAAAGCTTCCTTGAAAGCATATTAGACATAGAAATTGAATCACTAGTAGTAGACTTAGGGACCGAACTATTGCCAGACTTCTACGACGGCAAACTCTCAAGACTAGATGTAAGAGCAACTTTAAATGACGGCACAATTGTAAACATTGAAGTGCAAACAAATATGCATGACTACACTGATAAAAGAAGTCTAGCATATTGGAGCAAAGTTTATTTGGAACAATTCAAGCAAGGACAAAACTATAAGAATGCCAATAAAACAATTTGCATATGGATACTAGACGGGCAAGTATACGACTTTCCGGAATACCATTCAAAATGGAAAGTTGCTGAAGTAACAAACGGCCAAACAAAATACTTTGATGACTTTGAAATACACGTAATAGAGTTGCAAAAATTCAGGAAACTAGATATAATTGAACCGAAGAAAAAAGAATTTTGGCTATGGTTCATCGACCATACCAAAAAGGAGATGGTCGAGATGTCAAGTTATACACTAGAAGAAATAAAGAAAGCCAAAGCAGAATACGAAAAAATGATAGCCGAAGAACCAGAACTACAACATTTCCTAATGCGTGAAGAATTCGCAGCAATGGATAGAGCACAAGAACTAAGCGATGCAAGAGAGAAAGGTATAAAAGAAGGCAAAGAGGAAGGTTTAAAAGAAGGACTAGAAGCTGGCAAAAAAGAAGGCTTGCAAGTTGGCAAAAAAGAAGAAAAACTAGAAACAGCTAAGAAAATGCTGGAAAAAGGTATTGACATAAAAACAATCGCAGAGATAACAGGCCTTACCGAAGAAGAGATTAGGGACGTCCGTTAAATGTGTCACGAATCTTTCTAATGCTTGCAATGAAAGAAAAAGATGAAAAATAAACTGCGAAAAAGTGAGACACTTTAGCAATTAGAAAAATTATTTTAATTGACAAGTATCAAAAAACAATTTAATATAAAGTCGGTTGAAGAAAATGTACTGAATAAAAAATGGACAGTATAAAAACTTTAGCCGACTTTATTTTTTATACGAAAATTGCGTACCAAAGTTTAACCACAAAATGCACAAAATTTTTTCGTATAAACCTAATTCTAATTCGCAAAATCCTTTGCGAAGATTTTCCTAATTTTAAAATTTAAAAATAAAAAGGACTGATGCCTATGCACACGTAAGGCTTTATTTTCATACTCAAAATTCGCAAAATCCCCAAAAAACTATTTAAGAAAGGAAAACACATGACATTAAAAGAGGAAATATTAAGCAAGATCACACCTAAAAATGACGTTATATTCAAGAAAATATTCGGAGCGAGAGGAAATGAAGGAATCTTAAAAAGCTTCCTTGAAAGCATACTAGATATTGAAATCGAATCGCTAGTAGTAGACTTAGGGACCGAACTATTGCCAGACTTCTACGACGGTAAACTCTCAAGATTAGATGTAAGAGCAACTTTAAACAATGGCACAATTGTAAACATCGAAGTGCAAACAAATATGCACGACTATACCGATAAAAGAAGCTTAGCATACTGGAGCAAAGTCTACTTAGAACAATTCAAACAAGGACAAAACTACAAGAATGCCAATAAAACAATTTGCATATGGATACTAGACGGACAAGTATACGACTTTCCGGAATACCATTCAAAATGGAAAGTTGCTGAAGTAACAAACGGCCAAACAAAATACTTTGATGACTTTGAAATACACGTAATAGAGTTGCAAAAATTCAGGAAACTAGATATAATTGAGCCAAAGAAAAAAGAATTTTGGCTATGGTTTATCGACCATACCAAAAAGGAGATGGTCGAGATGTCAAGTTACACACTAGAAGAAATAAAGAAAGCCAAGGCAGAATATGAAAAAATGATAGCCGAAGAACCAGAACTACAACACTTCCTAATGCGTGAAGAATTCGCAGCAATGGACAGAGCACAAGAACTAAGCGATGCAAGAGAGAAAGGACTAGAGGAAGGTAAAAAAGAAGGAATAGCAACTGGCAGAAAAGAAGAAAAACTAGAAACAGCCAAGAAAATGCTAGAAAAAGGCATCGACATAAAAACAATCTCAGAAGTAACAGGTCTTACCGAAGAAGAGATTAGGGACGTCCGTTAAATGTATCGTGAACATTGCAAACGCTTGCAGCAGAAGGAATAGAAAAAGCAGAAAATAAATCAAATCACACAAATGAAAAAGCCAGAAGAAATAAAAAATCGAAAAACAATTAAATCACACAAATACATAAACCTCTTTTTATTTCATATATTGAAATAAGGGAGGTTTCTTTATGCTTATAATTACTAAAAAAGACATATTGTTTTATTTGCTTACATTGTTGTGCTTTTTCTTTGTGTTAACCATGCCACTTAATTTAAAAGAAAACCAAAAAAGCCAAACTATATCCCAAAATATTCAAAATCAAAAAGAAATAAAAATTGTAATTGACGCAGGACATGGAGAACCAGATGGCGGAGCAGTTTCTGCAAGTGGAATAAAAGAAAGTGAATTGAATTTGCAGATCGCTCAAAAATTAAAAAACAAATTGGAAGAAATAGAAAACGTAAAAGTTATCATGACGAGAGAAGACGAAAATAATATTGCATCAAATTCAAATGAGCAAATGACGATAAAACAATTGAAAACAAATGATTTAAACAATCGAGTAAAGATTGCAAACGAAAGTGGAGCAGTAATAATGGTTTCGATACATATGAACAAATTTGAAAATCCTAAATATAGAGGTTGGCAAACTTTTTATTCAAAAACTTCTGAAGAAGGCAAAAAACTAGCCGAAGAAATTCAATCTTCAATAGGTGAAAGTATAAACATAGAAAACAATCGAACAGCTTTAAAAATTGAAGGAATAAAAATAATCGACAAAACTCAAATTCCAACAGTGATAGTCGAATGTGGATTTTTGTCAAATGTAGAAGAATGTCAATTATTGCAGGACGAAGAGTATCAGGAAAAAATGGCAGAAGGCATAAAAAATGGCATACAAAAGTATTTGTTTTGATAGTATAAGAATGTTATAATATATATAAGTATGTATAAAACAATCGAATGATGAGAGGGCGTGATAGATATGAAAAACAAAAAAGGAATATCAATGCTGTCAGTTGTAATTACTGTAATAGTAATTATCATATTATCTACAATCGTAATAACAAGTTCTTCAAACTCGATATATCAAGCTGGTGAAAACAAAATAATTCAAGAGTTGGCAGAAGTTAAAAAAGGTGTAGATTCTGTGAGATTGACCAATGCCAAAACAGGAAAAACAGATGAAGAAACTATCAATAAAGGATTTATAAAAGTTAGAGTAGAAAATCCACCGGAAAATTTCGTGAGCTTTGATGAGGACAAATCAACAGGCTACGTTGTGGATTTATCAGTAATAGATTATGAAAAATTAAAAACAGGTCGAGGTTATTTAACGCTAATGAAAGACGATATCGTAACATTCGATGAAGATGATGTTTATTTGTATGATAATGCTGGAAAAGTTTATTATGCAAAAGGATATCAAATAGGCGAAGATGACGTATCTTATACAGCAGATAACGATAAAAGAAAAGAAGGCCCTATAATTGAAGTTATAAGTACGAGCGATGGAGTAATCAAAGTAAAAGTAACTCCAATATACGGTGGAACAATTTCAAGTGTAATGATAGGCACGAAGAGAGCAACAACATCAGATGGACTAAACTTTGAATTACCAGTAAATAAAAACGGCTCGTACAAAATAATAGCAACTGAAGAAGGTGGAAATTCATCAGTAAAAGTTGTTGAAGTTGGAGATATATCAGAAACAGCAAGCGAATTAGCAAACTTAAAAGAAGTATATATAAACAACAGAGAAAGTTTCACAAACAACAAAATTGCAACATTACATATAGACGCAGAAAATGCAGCATACATGAGTGTATCGCAATCAGGCCTAGTAGTGCCAAGTGCTACAGAACTAGGAAAGTGGAGAAAATATGAAAGCGAAATAACAGTAACATTAAAAGAAGGCAAAAATCAAATTTATGTATGGTGTAAAAATTCAGACGATGTTCCTACGGACTACAAAATGGCAGAAATCATATTAGATACAACACCACCAACAAGAGAAGCTCCAACATATGTAATTAACGGATTTCAAATATTAGTATCATGTGAACAAAGAGATGAAATATCAGAAAATCTAATTGTAAAATACGGATTTAAAAGAGAACACGCCACAGAATATACATGGCAAGATTCACCAATAATTGTAGATGTAGATCCAGGTGAAAAATATGTGCTTATAACAAAAGCAACAGATGAAGCCGGAAACACATCAGAATCAAGAACAACGTTAACAGAAGCAATCATGACAATACCAGACAACGTACAAATAACAGCAAACCCATCAGAAGGTTGGACAGACAGAGTACAAGTAACAATAGAATATCCAGACACATATGGCGTGTCGCCATACAAAAATCTTTATAGAGTAGACGGTGGAGCGTGGAAAGAAGTAACATCAAACAGAACGTCAATGGTAGTAATAAAAAATTGTAAAATAGAAGCATGCGTATCAGCTATTTTAAATGGACAAGATACAAAAATGGGAACAATAAAAGTTTTAAGTGTAAACAACATAGACAGAATAGATCCATATATACATGACGTAGAAGATATCGGTCCATACAGACAAGACGGTTTTGAAATAAAAGCCAAAGTATACGACAAAGAATCAGGACTTGTGGCATGGACAGTAACAACAAGTAAAGACGTTCCAACAACGTGGGACAACACATTCGCAGCCACAACAGACACAGTACAAATGAAGTATAGAGTAGAAGTAAATGACATATATTACTTCTGGGTAAAAGACGCAGGAAACAACATGGGATATTATGCAGTAGAAGTAACAAACATAGACTTATACGATCCGATAATAACTTCATTCCAAATAACATATGGCCAAGGCGAAGCAACATTAACAGCCAAAGCAATAGACGAAGAATTAGGACTAAATGCCTATGCATTCTTAAAAGGACAAAATAAAACTCCAACTGAAAGCGATTGGATTCCAATAGAACAATCAATCACAGAATGCACATGGTCAACAAAAGTAACAGAAAATGACTACTACAGTATATGGATAAAAGACGTATCAGGCAGAACAGCAATGAATGAAAAATATGTAAGAGTAAAATACACAGTAACATACGATTACACCACAAACAAAGGAGATACAGTAAGTTTATCAAACAACAAACTAACAATAGGTTGTAACACATATGTAGACTTATCGCCAACAGCAGCAAGGGCATACAGTAGTTTCACTGGCTGGAACACAGATCCAAACTCAAAAGCAGCAATAAGCTCACTAAGAGTAGGAGATCCAACAACAAATCAAGAAGATATAACAATATATGCAATATTCAAATGGGAAGACAAAATAACATTCTCAAAGAGCACAGAAAACTTAAGATGGGAAATAACATTAACAATATCAAAGCACATACCACAATCAACATTGCAATATAGCTACGACAATACGAATTGGACAAACTACACATCAGCATTAACAATAACCAAAAACAGAACAGTCTACGCAAGAACTTTGATGGATGGAGAAGTAATAAAAGAAGCTCAAATAGCAATAACAAACATATGTGAAAACCATAGCTTCACAACAGCAACATGTACATCTAATTCAGTATGTAGATATTGTTCAAAATATAACGGACCTGCGTTAGGACATAATTATGGAGCATATAAAACGTATAAAGAACCAACCTGTACAGCGACTGGTTCTAAATATAAAACTTGTTCAAGATGTGGAGACCAATCTTGGGCGACGATAGCAGCATTAGGACATAACTTAGTGCAAAAAGTTGTAGATTACGCAAAGCAAACATATGCAACATGCACGCAAGCTGCTAGATATTTACATTCTTGTTCAAGGTGTGGAATTTTAAGTGAGCCTACTTTTGCACACGGGTCTTCATTAGGTCATAGTTGGGGAAGTTGGTATGTAGTAGAAGTAGCATCATGTACTACAGGTGGTAAGAGAGAAAGATATTGCTCTAGATGTCATAAAGTTGATATCTTGACAACTGCTCCTGCAGGTCACAAATGGCAGTCAGCAGGTATGGGAGGACGAGTTTGTGCTAAATGTGGAAAAACACAATACTAATAAAAGCTAACTCAATACACTAATATGAACTTTATAACGTTCTTAAATTTGCGAAAATTTTAAACGCATCTTTAAGAACGTTATTTTTTATTGTAAAATAGAAAAGAAGAGATTTAAAATCAAAAAGAAAGGGGTAAAAAAATGACATTAGAAAACATATCTAATAACATTAGAAAAAGCATTATAACTCAGATAAACAGTGCACATTCAGGCCATCCAGGTGGAGCACTTTCGTGTGCAGACATTTTAGTTACGATATATTACAAAACAATAAAAGAAGGAGATAAAGTAATTTTATCAAAAGGTCATGCATCAGCTGCTTTATACGCAGTTCTTGCAGAAAAAGGCTTCTTTGAAAAAGAAGAATTAACAACATTTAGAAAAATAAACAGTAGATTACAAGGTCACCCATCACTTCACAAAACGCCAGGAGTAGATGCACCGAGTGGTTCATTAGGCCAAGGATTATCAATAGCAAACGGAATTGCTATGTCGTTTAAAATGGACAAAAAAGAAAACTATGTCTATTGCATAATAGGCGATGGTGAATCGCAGGAAGGACAAATTTGGGAAGCTGCGATGACAGCGTCACATTATAAACTAAATAACGTGATTTCCTTTTTAGATCACAATAATCTTCAAATAGATGGAACAAACGATGAAGTCATGACTATCATGCCACTAAAAGAAAAATTTGAAGCATTTGGCTGGTATGTACAAGAAATAGACGGACATAATTTTAAAGAAATAGAAGAAGCAATCGAAAAAGCAAAGATGCAAGAAAAACCATCAATGATAGTAGCAAACACAATAAAAGGAAAAGGCATATCATTTATGGAAAATCAAGTAGGTTGGCATGGTAAGGCACCTAACGAAGAAGAATACCGAAAAGCGATGGAAGAATTAAATAAATTTGAAGAAGGGGGCGAAAACTAATGAAAGCAACACGTGAAAGTTATGGTGAAGCATTGGCAATGCTAGGTGACAAATACGAAAACTTAGTAGTACTTGATGCAGACTTATCAGGAGCAACAAAAACAAATCAATTCAAGAAAAAATTTCCCGAAAGATTTATAAACGTCGGAATATCAGAACAAGACTTAATGGGCACAGCAGCAGGATTAGCATTAGGTGGAAAAATTCCATTTGCAAGCACATTTGCAGTTTTCGCAACAGGAAGGGCATACGATCAAATAAGAAACACAATATGCTATGGAAATATAAACGTAAAAATAGGAGCAACGCATGCAGGAATAACCGTAGGCGAGGATGGAGCAACGCATCAATCATTAGAAGACATAAGTTTGATGAGAGGACTTCCAAACATGACAGTGCTTTCACCATCAGACGACAGACAAACAAAATGGATAATAGAAGAAGCAATAAAAATAAACGGACCAGTCTACGTAAGACTTACAAGACCTGCAAAAGAAGAAATCTACCGCGAAGGAGAAACATTTGAGCTAGGAAAAGGAAAAATGCATGGGCAAGGAAAAGATGCAACAATCATAGCCACAGGCGTGACGGTAGGCGAAGCACTAAAAGCACAACGTGACCTAATTGGAGAAGGAGTAAACGTACGAGTAATAGACATGCACACGATAAAACCATTAGACAAAGAAATAATACTAAAAGCAGCACGCGAAACAAATCACCTAATAACAGTAGAAGACCACAGCACAATCGGAGGATTAGGCAGTGCAGTGTGCGACGTAATAGCAACAGCAACAAGCGAAGAACTAGGAGAAAAACACATAACAGTAACAAAAATAGGGATAAATGACGAATTTGGAATGTCAGGCAAATGGGACGAACTAATGAAATGGTACAAAATAGATTCAAAAGGCATAAAGGAAAAAATAAAGGAGATACTGTAAAGTATCTCCTTATTCTGTAATTTTTATAATAAACTCTATTTCATAAAAACTTTATATGCTTTATAAGACATATAAACATCAAACTTACTTGTAACTTCATAAGGCGAATGCATTGATAAAACAGGAGTTCCACAGTCAATAACATCCATTCCTTTATTAGCAAGGATATAAGCGATAGTTCCACCGCCACCCTCATCAACTTTACCAAGTTCACTAATTTGGAATCTAACCTTGTTAGAATCAAATAATTTTCTAAGCTCAGCGACAAATTCAGCATTAGCATCACTAGCACCAGACTTACCACGAGCACCAGTATATTTATTCAAACCAACACCGAAACCGAAGAAAGAAGCATTTCTCTTTTCAGCAACAGAAGCATAAATAGGATCAAAAGCACCATCAACATCAGCTGAAAGCATTCTAGAATTAGCCAAAACTCTATTTATAACATTATTATCTTTATCCTGTTTAGTTAATCTTAAAAGTTCTCCAACAAAAGTCTCAAAAGTTCTAGCTTCCATACCAGTATTACCAATACTTCCGATTTCTTCTTTATCAACAAGTAGGCAAATAGCAGTCTTTTTAGGATTTTCAGTTTCCAAAATAGCTTTAAGAGAAGTATAAGCACAAACTCTGTCATCTTGACCATAACCAGCAACCATACTTCTATCAAAGCCTAAAGACTTAGCATTAAAAGCAGGAACGATTTCAAGTTCAGCACTAATAAAATCTTTCTCAACAATACCATATTTCTCATTCAAAATTTTCATGATATTAAGTTTAACTTTTTCAGAAACTTTTTCATCATCAAAAGGAATGTTGCCAATCAACAAATTTAAATCCTCGCCATCAATACCTTCAGAAAGCTTTTTCTCCATTTGTCTTCTAGCCATATGAGGAAGCAAATCAGTAATAACAAAAGTCAAATCATCATTCTCATCACCAACTCTAACCTCAACAACACTACCATCCTTAAGAGCAACAACGCCATGGATAGCCAAAGGAATAGTAACCCATTGATACTTCTTAATGCCACCATAATAATGAGTTTTCAAATATCCGAAGCCGGAATCTTCATAAAGAGGATTAGGCTTCAAATCTAAACGAGGAGAATCAATGTGAGCACCAACAACATTTAAACCATGCTCCATATCCTCACTACCAATAACAGCAAGAATAATATTCTTATCTCTGTTAACAAAATAAACCTTATCGCCAGCCTTCAAAGATTTAAACTTGCTAAGAGGCTTAAACCCAGCTTTTTCAGCTTGAACCTTAGCCTCCTTAACAGCCTCCCTCTCAGTTTTACAACAATTCAAAAAATCAATATATCCATCACAAAACTTAAAAACAGACTTCATCTCAGAAGCAGACAAGCCTTCCCATCCGCTTTTATCATTCACAAGAAGCTCATCCTTAAGTTTTTGACCAGCACTTTTAACATCAGCCATAATAAATCAAACCTCCTAAAATATTATAATCATATGCCAACATTATATACATAAAAAAAACAAAACGCAACACCGGGGACGTCCGTTAAATGTGTCAAAATTTCTAGAAATTGTCAAAAAATACACATTTAACGGACGTCCCCAGTGTTGCAAAATTTGGCAAAAAATAGTATAATAGTTCTAACTATATATTGGTAATTTACCTATTAGAGGAGGGGTGCAAATGATGAAGAAATTTGTGAGTTTTTTATGTGTGATGGTGATAGTACTGCTCACGACGATGCCTGTTTTTGCAACAAGCTTTTCGGATTTAGATGCGTCTCATTGGGCGTATAACAATATCATAAATTTAGCTAATCAAGGTATTGTTAATGGATATGAGGATGGGACTTTTAAACCTGAAAATATGGTTACGTATGGTGAGTTTATGAAATTGATCATGTGTACATATATGCCGAAAAATAAAATTGCTACATTTACAGGATTGCCACATTGGGCTTTGGGTTATGTTTATGCTGCAGAAGCACAGGGGCTGATACCAGCTGGTTATGTTTCTGTAGAAAAATTAGATAAAGCAATAGATAGGATTAACATGGTAAAACTTTTAGCTTTAGTTGAAACAAATCTTACTTCTAAAGGGTATGAAAAAACAAAAGAGTTAGATTTTATAGATATAGATAGTTTACCTGCGGAATATGTTGAATATTTAGAGTGTGTGGTAAATAAAGGATATATTTTAGGAAATCCAGATAAAACATTTAAACCAACAGACAATTTGTCAAGAGCAGAAATGGCAACTATCTTAACTAGAATTAGGGGAGGTGGCGTATCATGAAAAAGCAATCAATTTTTATTAGTATATTTTTAATGTTCTTAATTTTACCTAATCTGACATTTGCTGATACTTATACTGAATCGGATATGTCGAATAGGGAAACTACTGTAATTGATGGCGTAACCTATATAAATTATGGTGAACCTGTAGCTGGTTTTAATTATCAAGGCGGTTTATATGTCTCTGAAAACTATATAGATGCTAATGGAGTTCCTCATAAGGTGCGGAGAGGGTTACCCTGTTCCTGGTATAAGTTTTGATGAAAAAGGAAATACAGGAAATGTAAGAGAAGGAGAGAATATAACTATAGAGGATTCAACTATACCTGGAGACCGTAGCGATAAAATGACATTAGATGTTAATGCAAATCTTGTATTGAAAGATGGGGATTCGTATACAAATCCTAAAGCTACGATTGCTATTTACGATGGTGATATAATGACAAAAGAAAGTTTTGTTGCTCAAATAAATGAATATGGTTGGTTTGATTATATATTGCCAGAAGGTCAGACAGAGTGGACTGTTGAGTCTTATGAAGAAGCTATGGAATCAAGGAATATAGATCCTTGGGTTCATGCTGGAACTATGCTAAATGCTGAAATTTATACTAGTGAAATAACAGTTGATGGTACTTTTAATCCCAAAACAGGACAGATGGAATATATAATTACTATTGATGGAAGAATATATACAATTACAGAATTGGGCATTGAAGGAGAAATGATAGAATTATGGATGCAAAATAAATTACATAAAGTAAAAGGTGAAGATACAAAGGCAGAAGAGTTAAAGGATCCAGATGATCCAGATGACGATCCTGATAACCCAGACGATTCTGGTGGTGGTTCTTCTGGCAAAGGCGGAGAATGGAGTGATTATGGCGCAGCATCTGTTAGCGCAAATGTTTGGAGCGATAAATATACTGTATCAGTTGCAATACCAACTAGTGAAATGGTTAATGGCTCTGTAACTGCAAGCGACATGAGTTGGTACTATAATATTAAAAAGAAATCGGATGCGAAAAGTTATACTATAGATGGCATAACGATACATTGGGAACCATATGAATATGAAGTAAAAGTTAATGATTATGAAAAAAACAATTCTGGTGATTGGGTTGTAATAGGTTATCATATGGAGACAAGAATAGCATATAGATATTCAGAAACCGTTTCAGTTACAGGTACATATACTACACATTATTTCGCAGTAGATAGAGCTGAAATGAATAAGTTAAGTCAAGAAGTTGGTGGAACTAAAAAAGGGGGTGCAACAGTTTCAAACCCTGCAACAGGAGTACTAGCTAGTGTAGGTGGCCCAGATCTTGCAGGTTCTATAAGTCGTAGTGGTGGAATCGTTTTTGATGAAGGCAGAATGAATAAAGGAAGCTTTAGTACATATGCAGAGACTAGAGGTGGTGCTATTGCAAGTGCTCAAAGCACTATTGCAGCAAGGATAAAAAAGGCATCTTATGTAAAAAATGATGAATTGGTTATAAAGAGTAATGTGTTAGGTGGTCAAACAAAGTGGGACGAAGAGTTTAAGGCTACGCCATATGAAGCTCCATCATATCTAACTAACCCTTCAATAGGAAGCGTTAGTTCATCTGGTTCAAAGATGATTCCTTCAAATAAAGCAAACGGAACTTATGCAAGTTCAGCATCTGCAAGATACATACAAGTTCCTGGTTTTGATGGAAGAGGAGATTATAGTATAGGCGCAGGCGCTCCAAACGTATTTGTTTGGACACCAGTTGTTAATAATTCAACAGTTAAATCAGAAGCATTTGTAAATCAAAAGATTACACAAGAATCTGGCATAACATATTTACAATTAGATAAAAAATTCACAATAACGATTCCTAGAGCAGGCACACACATTTCTTCTAAAGGATATGGCTCAAGAAATTACAACTCATATCAAGCTGTTCCAGGAAGTGCATCAAATTGGGGCAAATTGAAAGATGTTAAGTTACCATTTGACGCATATCTTCAACCAAGTAACACATTGATAAAAGCCAATACATGGCTGAGCGATCTTGGTCTTGCAACAACGCAAGAATCCTACTCGTTCTTGATTCCGGTATGGTCACAAGAAGCAAAAGGCGAAATCGCAGTTAGAGTTGTTGCAGAAAACATTCCTGCTTATGCAAACGGTTCTAGTTGTTTGGAAGGTTTTATTCAAGATGGAGCAAACTTAAGTTATACAAGATATGTTGCAGAAAAGAAAATTCCAGTTGAAGTAATCGGTAAGATATATGATTTAAGAATATCAGCAACAAATGACCCATGGTGGCCAGGAATTATAGGAAAGATAGGTCAATATATTACAGCATCAGAATTCCCATTTGGACAATCAGGTCAAAACCAAATGAAACAATATAAATTCGCACCTAAACTAGGCTATATGGTTGAATTTGATTTCAAAACAAAAGGCGTAAAAACAGATAACGTAGACGCAAGTGTTCAACCAAAAGGATTCTATTTCATAGGCAAGAATGGAGGAACAGCTGAAGAAGTAGATTTGTATTTTAAAACGGCAATAAATCAATATGTAAAAATATCAACAACAGAAAATAACCCAGACATACTAGTAAACTTGTCAAACAAATTTATGCAAGTCACAACAGCAGAACTTATTGATTCAAGAAGAATTATGAAAGAACAAGTTGGTGTGCTTTATACATATGCAGAAAATGTATTGATAGGCAAAGTTTCAGCAATGAAAATTCCAGAAAAATTGAGACTATGCTACAACAACTTTGCAGAATACACTAATAAATTGTACGGCAAAGATGAAACAGCAATTTCAAATGATGCAAATGGTGGACTATCATATAGCACAGGAAAATATGACAAAGTAACAAATGGTAGAGACACAGTAATAGCATCAGTTGGCCACTGGTACGCAGCATACAGATTGCCAAGTTCAACAATCGCTGTACCAAAAGGCACAACAGTAAAACAAATATTAGCAAATCCAAATATCGCAAAGAAAAATGGATATATCTTAATAAAATTTGACTTAATTGCAAAAGACGGAAATGAAGACTACTTAAGATATACAGGTCCAGAATCATTAGCAGGTACATACGAAAAAGATGATGATGGAAACGAACAAAAATGGCAAGACCCAGAAACAGGCAACCCAGATCCAACATCACCAAACCAAACAGTAGAATTACCAAACGGTAATCCAGGTGTAGTTCCAGACGGAATAGTAATCTTATTCGAAACAGACTTAAGAGCAAACGACGATTACGAAGTAGTAGGAACCCACTAAATAAAAACCAGAGACACCGGGGACGTCCGTTAAATGTTTCAAAATTTCCAGAAAAAAGAAAAAAATGAACATTTAACGGACGTCCCCGGTGTTCGCGTTCACTTTTTACTTGATGGTTTAACATAGATATGTCACAGTAAAAAAATAAAAAAAGGAAATACCAA
>CAYNRR010000009.1:0-51042 GCA_964400015.1 uncultured Eubacteriales bacterium
AAAAGCTAGTACTAATGTTTAAAAATTTTTGAGACATTTTCGAAAATGATTGACACTAAAACATTACGAAAGAGGCACCGCATCGCGGTGCCTCTTCTTGGTCTTGCTTAAGACTTAGAATTACTTCTTAGTCTTCTTCTGCTTTCCAGCTTCAGGCTGCTGGTTAGCTGCATTGCGGAATGCCATGAACTTCATGAACAGCTCATAGTCCTCTTGAGTGAATTCCTGCTGAGGAGCTTCTTCCTCTTCGGTCTCATCATCCTCTTCGTCGTCAACTACAGGACGGGGCTTGCGAGAACGGATGGGCTTGGGAAGTTCTTCTTCTTCCTCTTCCTCTTCTTCGTCCTCATCATCGTCGTCCTCGTAATCTTCATCATCTTCTTCGTCTTCGAAATCGTCATCATCCCAGTCATCGTAGGGATTGATCACCTTTTCGTAGAGCCAGCTAAAGCCATCAGTAATCGTCATGCGATACCGAGTCATGGCAATAGCCAAGATAATGCCGAAGATGGCAACGAACTTGACCAAACGAGTAGCAGTGCTACCGATGATCTGCGGGATAACCTCAGGGAAAATCAAACCCACACACAAAATCGCCAAACAGACGAGCATGATCATCTTGTTCTGGCGAGGCATGTGCTGCTTGTGCGACTTCTTCTTGCGATTGACGGACTTACGACGCTGTTCAGCAGAGTAAGAAGTGGCAGGGGCAGGACGCTTGCTTGCAGTGGATTTCCGAGTGCTGTTAGACCTTTTCTGATTAGACATAATTATGTCCTCCTTAAAAAAATTTTTTTCTGGGTCTATAACAATTATAACCAAAATTATGTTAATTGTCAATATAAAGGAACGTTCATTTACCTAGATTTAGCCCTCGATAATCGCTCTTATAAAACCTTTTCCAAAAGAATCACTTTTTACTACTTTGATATTTAATGCATTTTTTACTTCATCTAATGTTGTGTTATCTAAGAAAATGTCTGCATCTTCTTTTAACATCTTTTTGTCTATTATCAAATAATCGCCTAAATCCTTATCTTTCAATCCTTCAATTAAATCTACACCAGTGATTAACCCTGTTACTGTAATTTCAGGTCCAAAGAACAAATTTTCAATTGGATATACATTTATTTTTAATCCATTAAATGTTTTTTCTAATATGTCAGCTTTTTCTCTAATAAATTTATACGATATCTTACCGGTTGCAATAGATACTGTTTTTTCAATGGTTTTTGGCTTGTATTTCATAAGTGTTTTGTTAAATTCTAAAGTAAAATATGAAAGTAAACCTATACCATCTTCTAATTGGTCAAAATTCCCATATTGTGTTGAGGGTGGTATTTCTCTATTTGCTTTTACATAAAATTCATCTGCACAATACACTAGATTTTCATTATATTCAGCACGAAATTTGTTTTGCCATGTTTCAACTTGGTCAATCAACTTTGAAGCTGTTTTTGGAGTAAAGCCTTCTAGTTGATATAGATTTTCTCTATATTTGGTAAGTCCTACTGGAACAATTGCAATTGATAATAAATTAGGGTAAAAAGCTGATAGTTCAGTAATTGTTTTATCTAACACTTTACCATCGTTAATATTTGGGCAAAGAACTATTTGTGCATTAACTTGTATACCGTTATCTGTTAAATATTTTATATAGTCTAAAATCATGCCTGCATTCTTATTATTTAGCATCATTTTTCGGATTTCGGGGTCAGTTGCATGAACTGATACGTTTATTGGACTTAAATGGTATTTAATTATTCTATCAAGATCTCTATAACCAGAATTAGTAAACGTTACATAATTTCCCGTCATAAATGAAAGTCTAAAATCATCATCTTTAAAAACTAATGTTTCACGTACTTTTGGTGGCAACTGATCCATAAAACAAAAAATACACTTATTAGCACAACTTCTTGGCTTATCAATCAATTGCTCTTCAAATATTAGACCTAAGTCTTCATTTTCTTCTTTTTCAATTTCTAAATCCCATATTTCTCCATCTGGCTTTTCTATGCTCATTTCAATATATTCATCAAAAATTTGATATTTATAGTCTAATATATCATGTATTTCTGTATTGTTTATTGTAAGCAAGAAGTCACCTGGTTCAATTTCCATCTCTTCTGCTATAGAATCTGGCATTATGCCTTTTATATATATCTTTTTCATATTACTCCCTTCTACAATTTTGAATACAAAAAAAGCAACTTGATACAAGTTGCCTTAAATTGTTTTATTAGTCATTAGCTGCTTTTTTCTCTTTTTTAGCTATTACTTCTTTACCGTCGTAGTAACCACAATTTTTGCAAACTCTGTGTGGTTGTACTGGTTCGTGACAATGTGAACATTCAACAAATCCTGGAGCTTCTAACTTCCATGTTGATCTTCTTAAACCAGTTCTAGCTTTAGACCATCTTCTTTTTGGTTGTGCCATTTTATATTTCCCTCCTCTATCTAGGTTAAATTTTATTCTAAGTGTGTTATTTCTTGTTATCATTATAAAACGCTAAAATGCAGAAATATCAATGACTATCCGAAAAAATACACCAAACCGACGTAACTTCTAGTGTTAACCTAGTGTCAACGTACGAAATTATATACTGTTTTATCTATTTTGTCAAGCATTTGGTAAACTAATCAGAAATTTAGTTTATAACTAGTCTAATGGATAAAATTTTATAGTCGCTTCCGGAATTGCACCTTCATACTTTGGTCTTTCGATGTTTAAGTCAAATGAAGCCAAAGTTTTAACTGTATTACTGTTCATATTAGATACAGTTGGCGTAGGAATACTCATTTCTTCCGTTCCAGCTGGCAAATATTTATTTTTATTAAATCCAAAAGACATGAAAAACTTACTAAAAATATTGCTCATTAGCCATTCCCCTTTTCTCTTTTGTAATTTCTCTTACATTTTATATGTTTAGTAGCAATGTTTCAAGCTTTTATTTCAAATCTTTAACTAAATCTTTAAATTTGTTTCCTCTTTCTACAAAGTTTTTAAACATATCAAAGCTAGCACTTGCTGGTGAGAAAAAGACAGTGTCGCCACTTGAACTGTTTTTGAATGCTGTTTTTACAGCTTCTTCCAACGTTTCGCATTCCAATATCGGTAAATTTAGTACTCCATCTCTTTTTTCTATTTCATTTACTGTCGCCGTCTTAATCTTTTCTTTTGTTTGCCCCATTAAAATTAAAACTTTTACATGATCAACTATGTATCTACCCATATCAGTATAATCTAGGTGCTTGTCGTAGCCTCCTGCTATAAGAACAACTTTTTCTTTAAAACTTGCAAGCCCTGCAATCGTACGCGTTGGACTACTGCCAATTGAATCATTATACCATCTTACTCCATCTAGTTCACGAACAAATTCCATTCTATGCTCAACACCTCTAAATGTTGTTAAAACATTTTGAATAGATTCAATTGTAACTAAGTCTTTAACTGCTGCTATTGCTGTGCAAGCGTTTTCAATATTATGTTTACCTAGTAACAATATTTCATTTGTGTTTATTACAGATGTTTTTTCTTTATTTTTAACAATTTTAATTTCATCATCTTCTAATATTACGCCATCGTCTAGTTTTGATTTTGTAGAGAAAAATCTTACTTCATTTTGTATCTCATTTGCAAATTCATGAGTTATATCGTTATCATAATTTAACACTACGACATCGTTACTAGTTTGATATTTAAATATGTTTTTCTTTGCCTCTATGTATTCCTCATAAGACTTATGAACATCTAAATGATTTGGAGAAACATTCGTTACAACTGCTATATTAGGACTCTTTTTCAAAGTCATTAGTTGAAAACTACTAAGTTCAAGCACTATTATGTCTTCAGGACGCATTTCATCTATTTGTGCAAAAATTGGAGTTCCTATATTACCTCCTAAATAGCAATGATATCCTTCTTCTACCAACATTTTATGTATTAAAGTTGTTGTAGTTGTTTTTCCATCGCTTCCCGTAATTGCAATTATTTTAGCTGGTGCAAGTTCTATAAGCATTTCGATTTCAGAAGTTAATCTTGCTCCTCTTTCTATTTCTTTTTGAATTGCAGGGAAATCAGGTCTCATACCTGGCGTTCTAAAGATAACATCATATCCATGCAAATTTTCTAAATAATCTTCTCCTAAAGAAAAGTTTATCCCTTGTAATACATACTCTTCAATCAAAGCTTTTCCAAGCTCTTCTTCTGTTTTTTTATCGAAAACAGTTATGTTTACGTCTAGATCAAGTAAGTACTTAATAAGGGGGGTGTTACTAACACCCATCCCCATTATAGCAACATACTTTCCTTTTATATCTTCTTTGAATTTTTCTAATTTCTGATTTGTATACATTTAAAATCACTCTCCATAACTAATCGCCTAAACAAATCCCTATGCGTCTAGCTGTTTGAACCCAATCTCCGTTTAAGTCTACAGGTCTTATGTTTGAAGATTCTTCTCCTATTTTAGTGTCTTTACCTGCAACCTCATCTAATGGTACATATGTTATTCTTCCGTTTAATAGTGTTACCATTTGATTAAATTTACCCTCTATAGCAAGTTGCATTGCCATAGAACCATATTGAGTTGCTAAAATTCTGTCATAAGGACCTGTATTGCCTCCTCTTTGTAAATATCCAAGAGTAGTGCATCTAGCTTCTATTCCTGTTAATCTTTCAACTTCTCTTGCAACATACTCTCCAGCACCACCAAGTCTAATTTTATCTGGACTGTCGCTTACAGTAGCTTTTACTGCTAATTCTCCTCCTATTGGTTTAGCACCTTCTGCAACAACAATTATGCTATAGTTTTGACCTCTTTCTTTTCTTTTATTTATTTGAGCAACTACTTTGTTTAAATCATATGATATTTCAGGTATTAGAATTGTATCTGCACCACCAGCAATACCAGCAGCCATAGCAATCCATCCTGCATATCTTCCCATAACTTCTAAAATAAGTACTCTTCCGTGTGATTCGGCAGTAGTTTTTATTCTATCAATTGCTTCTGTTGCTACTTCAACAGCTGTATAAAATCCAAATGTAGTATCTGTGTGAGGTACGTCGTTATCTATTGTTTTAGGAACACCTATAACATTTAGTCCTCTACGTGTATAATCTCTTGCAGATTTTAAAGAACCATCTCCACCTATTACTATCAGGCAGTCATATCCATCTGCTTTTAATCTTTCAGCAACTTCAACAGATCTATCTACGTACTCGATTTCTCCCTTATCATTTTTAGTTGGAACAGCAAAGTTATTAGACTTGTTATTAGAACCTAAGATTGTACCACCTTTTGAAATAATTCCGTTTGTAATCTTTGGGTCAAGTTTTATATATCTGTTTTCTAGAAGGCCTTTATATCCTTCTAGAAAACCATATGTTTCAACGCCTTCGTAACTAGCTGTTTTTACGATACCTCTTATAACTGCATTTAATCCAGGGCAATCTCCACCAGCTGTTAAAATACCTACTTTTTTAACCATTGTAAATTTCCTCCTTATTTTCTCTTGTACTTATCATTGTTTTTTCAATTAGAATAGTTCCACCAAAACTTTCCTGTATTTTTCTTGTCATTATCGTCATCTTCGTCTTCATCGTCGAAGTCAAAATTACCTTCCCATCCAGATGGATATTTATTATTTGTAATATAATTGCCATCTTCGTCCTTTGGACAGTAATGATACTCACAGTAATCAAATGGTACTTCATAATCAAAATCTGCTGGCAAAGAACTTGGCTTTTCTTCATATTTTCTATCAATACAAACTTTATTTACTAATGTATGTTTTTCCAAACAAGTTGGATTTGGTAACAATAGTGTATCTGAGCAAACTTGAACGCTTATATGTGTAGAGCATTCTTCTGTTGGCACTTGATCTTTACTAAAATATTCTGTAATTGTTCTATCGCCTCTTGGATCATTTTTGCAAAGATCAGTTGCTAGCAAGCCCGAATCAGCACAAACTTCTACTGTTGTAACACTTGAAGGTTTTGTAAAGCTTGTTGTTTTAGGATAATTTGTTGCTGATAATCCTGAATGTACTTCTTTCATTACAGCTTTCCATATCTTTGCTGCTGGATTTCCCGCTGCATTAACGGTTTTTTGTTGATCATATCCAACCCATACCGATGCAACGTAATAAGGAGTATAGCCTGCAAACCATCTATCCATTGATTCATTTGTTGTTCCTGTTTTTCCTGCTACTGGCATTCCATTTGGAAGTTGTGCTGAACCACCTGTACCATTAGCACCTGTTATAACATCTCTTAACATACTAGTAACAATAAATGCTGAATCTTGCGAAACTACTTCTCTTAATTCGCTTGTCTTCGTAAGTAATGTTTCCTGCTCTCTATCTACAACTTTTGTATATAATTTAGGTTCTAAATATATTCCACAATTAGCAAGAGAACCGTATGCAGCAGCATGTTCATATGGTGACATTCCTTTTGTAAGTCCACCAAGTGCTAACGCTCCTGGATAAACATCTCTTGAATCATCTATAGAAGTTATACCCATCTTTTTTAAGTATGAAATCGATACATCTGAGCCGACAGCTTGTTGTGCTTTGGCTGCTATAATATTACTTGAAACTTCAATAGCTTTTCTAACTGTAGTTAGTCCTCTATATGTTTTATAACTATTGTGTGGACTCCACATTGTTACACCAACTTTAAACGTTGTTGGAATATCATCAAACGTTGTGGCTGCTGAAAATGTACCATTATCTATTCCTGGTGCATATACAGCTAATGGTTTAATTGTAGAGCCTGGTGCTCTATACGTTTGTGTTGCACGGTTTAAACCACGAAGCACAGTTTTTTGACCAGCTCCACCTATTAGTCCAACCACATTTCCTTTTGAATAGTCAATTACTACCATTGCAGATTGAAGTTCTGGATCATATGTGCCATTACGCAATTTAAAATATGATTCATCACTATATACATTTTCCATAGCACTTTGAACACTTGGATCTATTGTACTATAAATTTTTAATCCGTTTGAATAGATCATTTTCTGTGCCATAATTTTAGTTACGCCTTTTTCTTCTTGCAAATCTTTTACTAGTTGATCAATTAAGGCATCAACAAAGTAATCATTACTCGAAGTAGATTCTAGCGTTCCTTTTTCATAAACCAACTCTTGTGCAATCGCTTCATCATATTGTGCTTGCTCTATATAACCACACTCTAACATTTTACCCAAAACAAGTTTTTGTCTATTTTTAGCTTTTTCAGGTTGATTATAAGGATTATATCCTTCAGGTGCTTGTGCTAACCCTGCTATCAAAGCAGCTTCAGCAATAGTTAAATCTGCTGAGCTTTTGTTAAAGTATGTATACGATGCCGTTTCAACTCCATAAGCTCCACTACCCAAATAAATTATGTTCATATACAATTCGATAATCTGATCTTTAGTTAGCCATTGTTCTACCTGAATTGCTCTAACAATTTCTCTAGCTTTTCTTTGCCAACTATGGTCATCATCTTTGGTAACTTTCTTTACTAATTGTTGAGTTATTGTACTTCCACCAAAGTTTGAATTACCTGTTGTTATAAATTTCAAAACAGCTGCACCAGTACGTTTCACGTCTATACCAAAATGTTGTTCAAATCTTTCATCTTCGATTGCTATAAATGCTTTTGGTAAATATGGTGACATATCGTCTAATGAAGAATAATATCTATTTTCTTCGTTGTATAGAGTTGCATATTCATTGCCATCTTTATCATATATAACTGTTGTGAAATCACTTATTTCAAAATCTGCTCTAGATAATGCTCCAGCACCATTAAGAATTGCTACAACAGCACCCACAGCTAAACCAATTCCTACTACAAATACTATCAAAAAAGTAATCAAAATTATCTTCCAAATTTTACGTGAAGTCTTTTTTGATTTTTTCTTACTTTTCTTACTATCATTTGTTTTTCCCTTATCTGGCATGTTTTCGCCTCCTCCAAAATTTTACGGATTTATTATATAATACTTACTTTAAAAAGTAAATATGTTGGGGACGTTGTAATATTTATAAAATATCTTCTATAGAAGTATATACCAATGCCCCATTTTTTATTAGTTCATTTGTTCCACTACTTTTATAAGAATTTATATTTCCAGGTACAGCATATACGTTTTTTCCTTGCTCTAATGCAAAGTCAACCGTTATTAAAGCTCCACTTTTCTTAGCTGCTTCAACAACTATTAAGCTATCTGAAAGTCCACTTATAATTCGATTTCTTGCTGGGAAATTTTCTGGTTTTACTTTTGTACCAACAACATATTCAGAAAGAATTAGTCCATGTTGCATAATTTTATAAAACAATTGGTTATTCTCTGATGGATATACTATATCCAAACCACATCCTGTAACTGCGATTGTTTTTCCATTTCCTACCACCGTCCCTCGATGTGCCATTGTGTCGATTCCTCGCGCCATTCCGCTAACTACGGTGTATTTGTGTGAAACACATGCACGTGCTATTTCGTATGCTGTTTTGAGACCATATTCGCTTGCATTTCTTGAGCCTACTATACTTATACACTTACTATTTATTAAATCTATATTTCCTCTATAAAAAAGTGTAATTGGTGGATCATAAATTTGTTTTAATTTAGAAGGATATTTTTCTTCCAAAATATTTAGTTGTCCTATTTTGTTTATATTCATGAATTTTTCCATTCTTTCTATTAAGTTTATGTCTTTTTGAAAATATATTTTTTTCGATAATGTTTCTCCTATTCCTTCTACTTCTCTTAATTCTTTTTCTGATGCCAAGAAAATTTTTTGAGGTTCATTGTCAAATCTTTTTAATAATCTTTGCTTTTTTATACTTCCTATTCCTTCAATTGTTGCAAGTCAAAGCCAATAATTCATGTAAACTCCTTTCTTTTTCATACAAAAAGGGTAAAGCACAATAATGCTTTACCCCCATATTTTTAATTTCTATTTTGCTTTTCATAAGCATTAACTACATTTCCCATCAATGTAATTATTGTTGTAGGTCCAACTCCACCAGGTACTGGTGTAATATAGCTACATTTATTTTTTACATTATCAAAGTCTACATCCCCAACTAGAGCTTTGGTTTCAGTAATTCTATTTATTCCAACGTCAATTACAACTGCACCTTCTTTTACCATGTCTGCTGTAATATATTTTGGATTTCCTATTGCTACGACCAAAATGTCTGCAAGTTTTGTTATTTCGCCTAAATTCTTTGTTTTAGAATGGCATATTGTGACTGTACCATTCGCATTTAATAATAATTGAGCCATTGGACGACCAACAATATTGCTTCTACCGACAACTACGCAATTTTTGCCTGATATATCAATGTTATATGTATCTAGCAATTTCATAACTCCTGCTGGTGTCGAAGCAGCAAAACAATCTTGACCTTGCGCAAGTCTTCCAACATTTATAGGATTAAATCCATCTACATCTTTTTCTGGCGAAATTGTTTCAAAAGCCTCAATTATATTCAAGTGATATGGTACCGGACTTTGAAGCAATATTCCATTTACCGACTTATCATCATTTAATTTCTTAATCAAACCTATTAGTGTACTTTGATCTATATTGCTTTCTAAATGATATTCTGTGAAAACTATTCCAAGTTCTTCACACATTTTTCTTTTTAATTTAACATATATTTCTGATGCAACATCATCACCAACTCTAATTACAGCTAATGCTGGTTTTGTTGGTAAATTTTTTATTTTTTCTTTTAACTCTAACTTATAGTTCTCTGCTACTTTTTTTCCATCAATTAGTTCCATATAAATTCTCCTTAATTAAAAAAATAATAATTTTGTAAAAATAAGTAATCCAAATAAAACTCTATATATTGCAAACACTTTGAAATCGCCTTTTTGTAAGTATTTTAGCAAAAATTTTATAACTAAAATTCCAACTATAAAACTTGCTAAAACTCCTGAATAAAACGCTGCGTTAAAAATAAATTCACCTTTTAAAAACTTAAGCAAAGTCGCACCTAAAACAATTGGTGCAGATAGCATAAATGAATATTTTGCAGCAGATTCTCTTTCTATTCCCATAGCTCTTGCTGTAGTCATTGTTATTCCTGAACGTGATACTCCCGGAATAAAAGCTAAAGCTTGAGAAAATCCAATTAAGAAAGTTTGCTTTAAAGTCATGTCTTCATATTTAACTTCTGACTTTGCTTTCTTATCCACGATATACAACAAAATACCTAATACTATTAACGCTGTTGCAATTATTGAAACAGTTACTTTAATTCCTTGTGTTGCTAGGAATCCCTCTAATGCATCATCTAAAATGAAACCTAAAAGTCCTCCTGGAATTGTGGCAAGTACAAGATAAAGAAACATTTTGCCTTCAAAAGTTTTTTCTTTTTTGAAAACATTTTTATATGCTCCTACCAATAAGTTTATCCAATCTTTAAAGAAAAATAATGCAATTGCTAGTAATGTACCAGCATGAAGTGCAACATCAAAAGCTCCTACATCTTCAATATTCCACATAAGCCAAGGTAATACTGTTAGATGCGCCGAACTAGATATTGGAAGTAATTCAGTAAGCCCTTGCACAATACCAAGAAATGTTGCTTGAAACACTGTAAAGTTCATTAAAATCCTCCTTAATCATTTGAGTTAAATTTATCCATAAAATTAAATTCTACTTCTTCTTCTTTTACATCTTGAATTTCTATATCATCCATATTTACACTTACAGGTTCTTCATCTTCATATGCTTTCTCATATTCTAATTTAACTTTTTCATCAATTGCTTTTTCGAGTTTCATTTGTGCTTGAGAAACCATGTGTACACCTGTTAAATAATCTTTTATATTTTGGAATAATGGTTCTTTTTCTGCTTTGTATCTATAACTTGGTTCTATTTCTATTGCATATTCTATATACGATATTGCCTCTATTTCATTAGCACTTAATGCACAAATTTTGGCAAGTTGATAATATGATTTTGCGGCAATCTCTTTGCTTTGTGCTGCACTTTTAAAAGCTTCAGTTGCTTCTTCTAGTTCACCTCTTAACAAATGTATTTGACCAATACTAAAATAGGCTTCATATAGTGTTGGTTCTAATTCAATTGCTTTTTGATAACATTCTAGTGCCTCTGCAAAGTCTCTAAGTTCGGTTCTAACAATGCCCAAGCTATAATAAAGTTGATAGTTATCTGGTGCGTATTTTATAGCATCTTTGTAAACATGAATAGCTTCATCATATTTGTTTTGTGCACATAAAACTAATGCTAAGAGTTCCGATGCTGGTGTAAAATCTGGTTTAATTCTAAGGGCATTATCTAGTACAACCTGAGCATCACTTTTTTTGTTCAATTCGTTGAATATAATACCTATCTCGTAATAAGATTTGTAATCATTTCTGTCTAATTCCACAGCTTTAGCAAAACGATCAAAGGCCGTTCTTCTATCACCTACGGCATTATATGCATTAGCCAATTTAACAAATGCACTCGCGTTTTCCGAATTTTGTTCTGTAACTTTTTTATAACACTCAATAGCCTTATTATATTGAGCACGTTTTACAAATATATCTCCCAAGGTCATTTCTATACATTCTTTTAGGTCAATATTCATGTATTCTAATATGAATATTCCACCTGGAACAAATATTGACGTAATAAAAATAAATGTCTGAATTGAATATGTTGGATAGGCATCTTTAATCAAAGATAAAATTTGAATTAAAATAGATACTACCTGAAAAGCTAAAATTGTTAAATACGACACACTTTTAGTTTTCCTATATTTATTAGCTATATATATAATCAGAGCTATACACAAACAACTATACACAATTCTTTCTAAAAACATCTTTCTTGCTTCCTTTCAAAACTACATACTTTTATTCAAACTTTTCTTTATAAAAGTCCATACATTTTTTTATACATTCTTTAGCAGCTTCTGCACCTTCCATTTCTTGAATAACAGTACTTTTATTTTCAAGAATTTTATATACTTCAAAGAAGTGCTTCATTTCTTCAAATATGTGTGGTGGTAATTCTGAAATATCATTATACATAGCCAAGCTAGGCTCATTTACTGGGATTGCTACTATTTTTTCATCTTTTTCATTACTATCTACCATATTTAAAACTCCAATTGGATAGCATTCAACTAAAGTTAAAGGTAACACACTTTCAGAGCATAAAACCAAAACATCTAGTGGGTCATTATCTTCAGCATATGTTTTAGGAATGAATCCATAATTTGCAGGATAATGAGTAGATGTGTACAAAACTCTGTCTAATCTTAGAAGCCCTGTCTCTTTATCTAATTCATATTTATTTTTATTTCCTTTTGGTATTTCAATAACTGCTGTAAATTTTTCTGGTGTAATTCTGCTAGAATCAATATCATGCCATATGTTCATATCTTTCTTCCTTCCTTTATAAATCTCTTCATACTGGTCTTATTTTATAACATACCCTCCCAAAATGTCCATACGTTTGCCAATTTTTTATCTTGTTCTTTCGGCTTCTTTTATGTATAATTATGTTACTATGAGAAAATTGATTGTTGAAAAAAATAATAGAAGATTGGTTGATTATCTTCAATACAAATTTAATAAACTTAAAAAAGGTGCAATATTTAAAGCTTTACGAAATAAAGACATTCGTGTTAATGGAGTCAAAGTTTCTGAAAATATTATTGTTAATGCAGGGGATGAACTCACTATTTTTATTACTGATGATATACTTTTTGGTAACTTTACCTTAACTAATAAAAATATTGTTTATGAGGATGATAATATCATTATTATTAACAAGCCTCAAAATTTACTAGTTATTTCTGAGGATAATGATATTGGCCTTGATCGTATAGTTCGTGATTATCTTGGTACTCCAGCCTATCCATGCCACAGACTTGATAGAAATACTTCAGGTCTTGTTATATTTGCAAAATCTCACGAATATGAAGAAGCTATGTTTACTTTGATAAAAAATAGAGGCTTACAAAAATTATATAAATGCCATGTTTATGGTATTCCTAAAAATAACAGTGCTACTCTTACTTCATATTTATTCAAAGACAGTAAAAGTAGTCGTGTTATTATTAGTGATGAGAAAAAGACTGGCTATTTAGAAATAATAACAAAATATCGTGTCTTAAAACGTAACCCTGATAACACTTCTGAACTTGAAGTTGAGCTTGTAACCGGCAGAACGCATCAAATTCGTGCACATCTTGCTCATATTGGTTTACCTATTATTGGCGATGGTAAATATGGTATAAACGAAATTAACAAGAAATATGGTGTTTCGTGGCAAAAGCTTCAAGCTTATAAAATAACTTTTACAAATGCTACAGGCATTTTAGAATATCTAAACGGAAAAACCTTTGAACTTTCTAATTAGTTCAAAGGTTTTCTATTGTATATTTTTAAAAATCATATTCTTTCCAAGGCCCTATTTTCTTAGGATATACATTAAACTTCATTATTTCATCTCTCGTTGGATGTTTAAATTCTAATTCATACGCCCATAAAGCAATTTGAACGCCCGGACTACTCTTTCCGTATTTTTGGTCCCCTACTAACGGATGACCAGCATAGGAAAATTGAACTCTTATTTGATGATGACGACCAGTTTCCAAATCAATCTTTACTAATGAAGATTCCTTTCCCTCTTCAATCACTTCATAATTAAGTCTTGCAAGTTTTGCTCCTCTTTTTTCTTTGCCGACTACTTTACTTTTATTTAAAGCTTCATCTTTAAACAAATAATTTTCAAAAGAGCCTTTCGCACATTCAAATTTTCCATTCACAACAGCAAGATATCTTTTCTTAAATTCGTTTTTTCTTATAGATTCAGACAACCTTGAAGCCGCTTTTGAAGTTTTAGCAAATACCATAATTCCCCCAACAGGCCTATCTAGTCTATGTACTAACCCTAAAAAAACATCTCCTGGTTTATTATATTTCTCTTTAATATACGCTTTTATAAGAGTAAGCATATCTTCATCACCAGTTTTGTCAGCTTGTGATGGAACGTTACAAGGTTTTTCAACAACAATTATATGATTATCTTCATAAATAACATTTAACAAAATACCAACTCCAATTTAAATTAGTCTATCGATTCCCATCTTCCAAAAATTCCACAAGGCAATATATAATCGCTATCTTTCATAGGAAGGCCTACTTCACCACATATTACTTTGCCTTTTTTCTTAATTGTCATTTTTAGTATATTAACAAGAATAGTTGGTGAAAGTCCTGTTGTATAAGAGTTTATCAAAAAGAATAATGGTTTATCTGATAATACTTCCTTACATAGTTCAACTAAAGTATATAAACTTTCTTCAATATTCCATACTTCGCCATTTGCACCACGTCCATATGATGGTGGATCCATTACTATGGCATCATACTTATTCCCTCTTCTTATTTCTCTTTGAACGAACTTAATAACATCATCAATAATAAATCTTACAGGTCTGTCTGAAAGTCCTGATGATGCAACATTTTCTTTTGCCCATGCTGTCATCCCCTTTGATGAATCCACATGACAAACTGACGCTCCTGCTGCTGCACAAGCAACCGTTGCTCCTCCTGTATACGCAAATAAATTTAAAACTTTTATAGGTCTATTGGCATTTTTTATTTTGTTCATCATAAAATCCCAATTTACAGCTTGTTCTGGGAATAATCCAGTATGCTTAAAGCCCATTGGTTTCAAGTTAAACGTTAAATTTTTATATTTAATTTGCCAAGCCTTAGGAACATTCTTTATGTATTCCCATTCGCCACCACCAGATTTGCTTCGATGATAATGAGCATTTGCTTTCTTCCATAGAGCAGGCTTCGATTTATCTTTCCATATAATTTGTGGATCAGGTCTGATAAGTATAACGTTTCCCCATCTTTCAAGTTTTTCACCATTTGCCATATCTAATATTTCATAATCATTCCATTTATCAGAAATTATCATAAAAAATCCTCCATTACATACCTTTTATCAAGGTGATTATTTTGATATATTTTAAAAAATATTTTTTTGCGTTTTTACTGCTTTTTCTTTTAACGTGTACAATTTACTTTTCTAATAGCACATACGAAATTACTCAAAGCTCTATAAAACTATGGGCTACTAGTGTTGTACCATCATTATTACCATTCTTCATTTGCATAAACTTATTGAAAAATACACCCATTGTCAATCTTATAAGTACTTCTCTAACTCCACTATTTAAGCTGTTATTTAATGTTCCTGGCAGTGGTGCTTTTGCGTTAACCATGGGATGGATTTCAGGTTATCCTACTGGTGCCAAGATCACAACCGAATTATATCAAGAAAATAAACTTAATAAATCAGAAGCTTCTCGACTACTTGCATTTAGTAACACCTCGGGACCACTTTTTATAATTAGCACTGTTCGGAATAGCAATGTTTAAAAATAAATCAATCGGTTTTAAATTACTTGTGGCTCATATACTAGGAAGTATTACAGTAGGATTATTATTCAAAAACAAATTTATTTCACATAAACCTTGCAGTATTGTATCACAAAAAAGCATAAAAACAAAGTCTTCTGAGACTTTAAACGCAAAAAATTTAGGGAAATTTATGAACACTTCAATACAAAATAGTTTTTCTACACTAATAATGATTGGTGGATACATTGTATTTTTCGCAATTGTTCGGTCATTTTTTATTAAAACTAGGCATTATTACTATCATTGCACAAACTATATGTCGGTCTTTTTAATATATCCAACTCACTTTTGCCATATGTTGAAGCGACTTTATGTGGAATATTAGAAGTAACAAACAGTCTTAATATGCTTGCAACACTTGGCACAAGCACTTTTACAGTTTGCCTAGCATCGTTTTTATTACGGATTAGGTGGAATTTCAATAATGATGCAAACTGCTACCGTTATATCTGAAAGCGATTTGTCACTTAAGCCTTATATTATTGGGAAATTTCTTCATGCAATATTTTCAACGATTTATATTTGGTTATTCTTGATATAAGTATGCGGTCGCATAATTTTTATTGTCATTTAATGTTTTATTATGTATTATATAGTATATAAAATTTTACAAATGAGGTTTAAATATGAAAAACATTAAACTAAAATTATGCGTCTGCTTTGTTGCTTCTTTTATTTTTTTAATAATAATTCATGATGCTTTTTTATCTCCAGCAAAGTCTGATATTATTGACGCTAGTGATATAACAAACTTGCCTTTAGCTAAAAATGATGAACTAGATTTTACTTCTAATGAATCGAGCTCTAGTTCTGGTGAATTTAATTCTGATGACTTTAATTCCGGTGATTTTACTCCCATATTGCCTGTTGAAAACGCTTCTCTTGTATGTACGCACCAAATACAAACATCAAACAATTCAACGTATTCAGGCAACTACAATTTAAACGATTCCGAATATTACGCACAAGTAGAAGGTATTACTACTTTTAGAGGCAATAATTTCAGAGATTCTGCTTTTTATGGCTCAGTAGATGTTTCTGAAGAAAAATTAACAAAAGTATGGACAAACGTTATAGGTCATACAGATAATTGGACAGGAATCGGCTGGAACGGTCAACCTGCCATTATTAAATGGGATGAGCTTACTAAAAAGCATATGAATATTTATGACGAATTTAAAGAAAAAGATAATTTTACAGAAATTATTTATGGAGCACTTGATAGCACTATTTATTTTTATGATTTAAAATCTGGCTATCCATCTCGTGATCCAATTAAAGTTGCAAGTTCTATTAAGGGGAGCGTAACAGTTGACCCTAGAGGCTATCCACTTTTGTACGTAGGCCAAGGAATCGATACTGTCAGTGGTGAAAAAGTTTCTATCGGATACCATATTTTCAGTTTAATTACAGGAGAAGAATTATTTTTTATTAACGGTCGTGATGCTTTTGCATACATTGGCTGGGGAGCGTTTGATGGCAATCCTCTAATTGATTCAGCTACTGATACTATGTTCTTACCCGGCGAAAATGGCTTAATTTATATTATTAAATTAAATACTATTTATGATAAAGAAGCAGGAACTATTTCTTTAAATCCTTCTGTCGTAAAATATCGTACAACTATAAATGGTCGAGCTGGTGGAATTGAAAATTCAATTGCGATTTATAAGAACTTAGCTTATTTTGCAAATAATAATGGGATTATTCAATGTTTAGATTTAAACACTTTGACACCTATATGGAACTTTCAAATGGAAGATGATTGCGATGCAACTATTGGAATAGAAATTGAAGATGGAGTGCCTATGATCTATGAAGCTTGTGAAGTTGACCGTAGAAAAGAAACTGCACCTGCCGTCGCTAGAAAAATCAATGGATTAAATGGACAACCTATTTGGGAATATTCTTGCGATTGCTTATATGATTCAAGTGTTAATGGTGGTGTACTTTCTTCAGTAGTAATAGGAAAAGGTGAAATTTCTGACTTAGTGATTTTTAATTTTTCAAAAACAACATCTTTTTACAATGGTAAAATGGTAGCTTTGAATAAAGAAACTGGTGATATTGTTTGGGAAAAAGATTTAAATAAATATTCTTGGAGCTCCCCTGTTGCAATCTATTCAACTTCCGGTAAGCCTTATCTAATCTTTTGTGATTCTGTTGGGCAAGTATTTCTGTTAAACCCTCGCACTGGTGAAACTTTATACAAATTAAATACTGGTGGTGGAAATATCGAAGGATCTCCTGCCATATTTAATGATAAAATAGTAATTGGCACACGTGGTAAAAGAATATTCTGTATTAAAATAAGTTAATTTCTAATACTATAAATATAAAAGCGAATTGCATTTTATAATTTTGCAACTCGCTTTTTATTTATTCTTTTTTTATAATTTAATTGATTCTTCTTGATGTTCCACCTTCTAACATAGTAACTGCTAAAATAACATCTGAATTTCTTAAAGTGCCATCTTCCTCATTTATATCATTTACTAATATTTCGTAATACAAATAATTTTTCCCGTTAGTTTGAATTATATTTATAGTGTTTACCGTTATATCACCTAAGTTTGAAAAACCTGTTTCTATTTCTGTGATTTTTTTATCTCCATTATATAGTACTGCTCGCGAACCATCTGCAACAGCTGAATACCCACCTACATATAGCTCATTGAAAGAACCATTGTATTCTTCTACTTTGTTTGTCTTTGAATCATATTTGTATAATTTCGTATCATATACTGCTCCAATTTCATATTTTGCAGCTTCACTTATAATAACTTTAGTATAAAAATATACATCATTAAATGTTTCTTTTTTATTCTTTTTAGTATTATTTAAATTTAACGGTCTAGTATATTTAGTGTCTATTACTTCCAATGTATCAAAATTGTCAATCAATATTTTTTTAGTATCTGCTGTTTCATCTTTATTTAACTTTTTAGAGATTTGTTTTATATATTGTGTACCGTTATCTTCACTTATAAATGCATAAACATAGTCATCTGTTGTTACAACAGCTTTCACACTTTGCTTTCTTGTGTTTATGTTATCTAATGTCATCATTCTTAAAGATTCTTTATCAAGTGCAACAATTATTGTATTACTTGTTCCAGATGTTGAATAATAATATACTTTATCGTCGTCCTCTCCTGCTCTTATAAAGTCACCAACAGCAATATATTCAATATCTTTTGCCATATATGTCGAAGGATAATACGTTAGCTTGTACAAGTTGCCATCTTGTAGCATTACAAATCCATTCGGCTCAAGCATGAATTGCAATTCGCCTTCACAAAACATATCGGCTTTTTTCTTTTCTAAATCATATATATAGACTTTTGAGTCATCATAAAACAGTTTGTTTTCAAAAAACCATAACTTTATGTTTTCTAAGGAATTTGAAAATGTTGTTATTATTTCTTTCGAATTGTTAGTATCCGAATCAACCGGAACTTTAAGTAAAACATTAGTTGTTTTGCCATTTTGCATCATTTTTGTAGAGCAATATATATAGTCTTTATGTTGAATAACCGTTTCACCATTATTTAATGAATCTACTAATTCTTCTTCCTTTTCTTTAGGTGTACTTGTGAAATGAATATAAACAGTTAATATTATTATTACAACTGCAGAAATTAAAATTGCTAAAACTTTTAAAGCTTTCATATCATACTTTGGCATTTGGCATACACTCCTCTTCTTCTTTTGTTTCTTTTTTAATCTTTATATGCTTTTAATCTGTTTATTGGAACTCCTAGGCTGCTGAATTTTTCTTCATATTCTGTAGGAACATTTTCGCTATCATTTAATGAATATAAATCATATGTAACTTCTTCTATAGTATATCCGTATTCTTGTATACTTTGAAGTGAAAAATCAAAAAATTTTCTATTATCCGTTTTTTGAATTATATTCTTTTTATTTTTAAAGATATTGTCATACTTTGAAAGATATGTACTACTTGTTAATCTCCTTTTTTCATGTTTACTCTTTGGCCAAGGATCTGAAAAATTTAAATATAGTAAATCAATTTCTTTTTCAAACACTTCGCTAATATCCTCTGCATCAAATAATAATAATTTTAAATTTGTTAAAGGAGTTTCTAAAGCTTCTAATTGAGCAACAGCTCTAACAAGTACACTATCATATTTTTCAATTCCAATAAAGTTTATATTAGGATATTTTTGAGCCATATTTATTATAAATTTGCCTTTTCCCATACCTATTTCTATGCGAATTGGGTTGTCATTGCCAAAAACTTCATTCCATTTACCTTTTATTTCCTTTGGATTTTCTACATAATATGTCGATTTTTGAACAATTTCTTTTGCACCTTTTACTTTTTTTAATCTCATTTTACAATCCTTTCCATGTTTGTACGATTTATGTTAATTTTAAAGCCATAATAATACAAAGAATTTAATTTTTTTTATATTTTTTATGGACATTTTACTTTTTGTTATTATATAATACCTACGACAGTTATTCAAACAGAATTGTCAAAATTTAATAGGAGGCTGATTGAATATGGCAAAGAAAATCGCGTTGTTACTTTCTTTAGTTATGATGCTATCTTTCTCTTGCGTATTTGCTACAGAACTTGAAAATGCTGCAGAACCTGAAGATAAAGCAACTGAACTTGTTTTATCTGGTGACGAAGCTACTTCAGGTGAAGAAAGTGTTTCTGGTGAAGATGAACTTTCTGGTGATGTAGCAGACGTTTCTGGAGAAGTTGAAACTCCAGTTTCAGGTGAAGATGCTCAAGAACCTGCTGATACAGACGCAGACACAGACGTACCATCAACTACTGATGATGAAGAAGAAAATAGCTCTGTTGTAGCAGCAGTTATAGCAATCGTTGTAGTTGTTGCAATCATTGCTATCGTATGTGTATTAAAGAAAAAATAATACATAAAAAACTGACGTTTTAAACGTCAGTTTTTTCTTTTTGTTTTTCATCTTCATATTCATATTTATAACATCCACACTCTTCTTTTTCGCATTCGCACTTTTCTTCGTTGCAACACTTAGATGCAATTTTGTCCAAAATATTTGGAACATAGTCTAATAATTTATCTAATGCATTACAATGATCTACTGGTATAAATTTAGGGCAACTCTCCTGTTCTCCACCACTTACTATTATAAAGCCCACAGGCGAAATATTAACTCCTGCTCCACTTCCACCACCAAAAGGTAAACGATAAATGATATCTTCATCTAACCCCTCTTTTTTGTATTGATCTATTGCTTCTCCTGTAAACTCGCTTCCACCTGCTGCAAAGCCAAATGTAACTTTTGAAATTGGTATTATTACAGTACCATTTATTGTTTCTATTGCATCACCAACTATTGTATTTACATCTATCATTTCTCGTAAATTACTCATAGCTGTATTCATTAAACCCTCTATAGGATGATTGCTCATACTTTTTCCTCCTTCTTTTCTCCTTATTATTTCTTTGAACATATATAATTAACCATATAATATTTAATATAGTAATATTCAAATCTATTTTTATTTCTCCACTAATTTCAAAGTCTTTAAAGTTAGGTTCAATTTTATATGATAGCTTTCCATTTTTATTATTTATTTTTTGATAAATAATCGGAATAATACTTGAGATAAATATTGTTAGAAACGTAGTAGCAAATATAAATGGTGTACCTATTTTTAATGATATATCTAATTTTTTTATTTCTATCAAATCTAATATTTCAGGAATATCTTTATTGAAAGAATTTAATATTTTTATATCTTCTTTAGGTTTGTACAATATATTATCTAGTGAGAATTTGATTTCATGTTCAATTTTTTTCTTAAATATTTTTCCTTTTATGGTTGCTATATTTTTTTGTATGCTAACTTCAAAACTAAGCTTTAACTTTAAAAAAGTGATTATATAGATTAAAATACTAATTAAAAACAAAAAAATAATAAGTGTCGTCTTCATAACACTTATTATTTCCTAACTTTATTAAATTATTCTACTTAAGAAAAAATCACAATTTCAGTACATAATTCATAATCTTAATAAAACTATTTTTCTAATAAATTTTTAGCTTTTTCTTCAGATATTATATTATTTTCAATTCCAAATTTAATCAATTCTTGCTTTTCGGAATCAGAATTTAATTCATCCAAGCGTTCATAAAACAAATTATATGAATTTGTTATTTTACCATCTTCATCAAACATATAAGAACTAAAAAAAATATACGTTCCTACTAATATTGCTACAGCTACTATTAAGATAATAAAAATAATAAATTTTCTTTTTTTCATATAAATCACCTCATCTTATTTTTTTTAGTTTTTTATTCAACACCCTAACAATTATAAGTCCATAAATTAAATTTAGCACATACATACATATAAAAACAAAAGTATAAATTTTAAAACATTTTTTATAATTTATGTTTACTAATTCTATTAAACTTTCTGGTGAATCACTTAGATGCAAAATGAATATATATTCTACCAACGAAACTATCATAAAAAAAATTAAAAAGCCAATTAAATAATATAATATCACTTCAATTACATCACTTCTTTTTTTCATGTTAAACACTCCTTTCATTCATATATCTTAATATTTTCCCGATTTTTCTTCTTGAAACTACTTCTTCTGTATTATCATCAAAAATCACTATAATTTTTCCTGTTTCTCGCATATCAAAACATTTTACGTGAATAATGTTTATAATACATGATTTAGATATTCTTATAAAATTTGAATCCAGCTCTTCAATTTCATAAAGTTTTCTTTTTGTTCTATATATCGCATCTTTAGTTTTGCAATAATTATATTTTTTATCACTAAAGAAGCATATAATTTCTTCATACTTTATTTCTACAACCTTATTTTCAAAATACACTAAAAATTTTTTTGCCATATAACTTTCAAAATTATTTATATATTTAATCAAATCATTTATTTCTTCATTATCTTCCGAAAATTTTATCAAAATATCTATATTATTTTTTCCTAAATTCATTGTCTTTTTACTTGTAACATTTATTTTCATACAGATACCTCCATTAAATATTATTATATAACTAAATGTACTTATTTTCTATTATTTAAGATATATGGTTTTATTAAAAGACAAACGCAAACATAATTATACTGGTAGTTCTTTTTAATACAAAAAGAGAGCGTCTTTTAGACGCTCTCCCAAAAGTAAGCATTGTTATTTGTTAAATTTTTATCTCTTTAGTAACTAATTGTAACTGTTACATTCGCAGACCCTGTTAAAGAAACTTCTGCAACATACCGACCAGGATCTGTGAAAAATACTCGTTTTTTTATTGAAGTATTACCTGAAAATTCAATTGAATTGTTGTAATAACTACCATCAGGTTTCATTATCTGAATAACACCATATCCAACTCCAGAAGTAATTTCAATATCAAATTCAAAATACTTTGGAGAATCTGAAGCATACAATTCAATTTTTCCTGAAGTGTCGATATGTTTTGTTACTGAGTCAATTTCTGCCGCATATGCTACATTCGAAAAAACAAGTGCAAATATCAGACACAGAACAATAATAAGGTTAAGTTTTCTTTTCATAAAAAACCTCCTATTTAGTACAATGCTTACTTTTTATAACAATTATTAAATCCTATGAAATTATAATTACTAAATTCTTTATCGTCAATAAAGTAAGTACAAACGGTCTTTTTTAGCGATAAACGGTTTTTATTGCTGAATATAAAAACTCCAATCAAAAAGCACCTTATTAGGTATTTTATTTTCTAGTACTCCACAATAAATAATTTCTCTTTTTTGTAATTCATAAGCAATCAAATAATTTTTATCAGGATATATACTATCTATAATAGTATATAAAACATTCTCATGTACTCTACTGCTATCCCTTAATTTCATCGTTTCTATATTATTAGGCAAGTTTTGAATTTTATGATTTGAGAATAAAGACAAATCAAAATCAATCATTTTGCAATCTATTTGCTGATAATATCCCGCTTCATTTTTATCTGTTGCAAATAGAGCTACAAGTTCATTTTTAGTACTCGAAAGATGATATAATAATCCATCTTCAAATCTTAAACATTTTATTATGCCATAATCCATACTAAATGAAGTAATAGTTGAATACATCTCGTCTTTTTCATAATCGACTGTATATTCGCCCAAATATATAATTCCATTTCTTATTAAAATGTTTGATTCTAATAAATCTGTTCTATTCCTAATCATTCCTGCATAAGGTATACTGATTTTAGTGCAAAAATTGTCGTTAATATTAGTTTTAACTACCATTACTTCGTTTTCAAATGTTAAAAAGACGTAAATCATATTTTCATCTAAATATGTTCCTAGTAACGTTGCATCTCCCACATTACATTCTGCTATTTTCAAATCACCAGCTATATTATATATAATACTAAGCTCGCCGTTTTCTTCATACCAATTGTTTAAAATTAGTACTTCAACGCCATCAAAATTTTTATAATCAAAAATTTGTCCTAGCTGCCTTACCATCTCTTTACCATCTTTGTATCCCAAAGGTTTGGCAAATTTTTTCGTAATTTCTTCATCAGAGAATATATGTGAATACGCTAAATAATAGTGGTCTGCTGATTCTTCTAATTTGTTATTGCTCAAAAGGAAAGTGTTACTGTCACTTAGTCCTGATGCGCCTGTGCTATAACAAAGTATAGCTTGAACATAGTTAGGCAAATTTTTATCATTCATGTTTCTTATCATTACTTTGTTATTACTAATATTAAAACCCCAAGCTAATATACTTATGCAAGTAAAAAACACTACCACAAAAATTAAAATTCTAATTGCTTTTTTCATAAGCTCTCCTTCTTCTTGAGGTTGTTAATATTCCGAAAACATTACCAACCTGTTCCATTCCAGTTTATACTAACTTTTTGCGTTAGTCCCCACCAATCAACTATATTTTGAGGAGTTACAGTATCTGCTTCATTATATGAAAAAGAGTGATTGGCACCATGCTTATATGCTTTCCACACTAATGTCGCACAATTCAAGTTCGAATCACTGTTCACACTAGGAAGTAATTGATATGACCACCCTCTTAAGCTAGTATGTGCATAATCTCCTGCTGCATATCGATTAGATTCGGAAACATTGCTTGGATAATAAAGACGTACTTGATAATGCTCTTTCCATGTCGACAAATTCTGTTTTTGACTTACTTCTCCGTATCCTAGAGCTTCAACTGTGCTTGTACAATTTTCATATACAATTCCAGCATGTCCATGATTAACCCCTAATGTTGTATTATCTTTAGTAATGAGTATATTTCCTTTTGTTGCTACATCTTCAATTTTTTGGTATTGTTCTAATGTCATTTTAGTTTCAACATCTCCACCCGATGAACGACTCCCTCTCGATGAGTTAAGAATTATCGTATTATTAGTAATTATATTACTTTCATCACATACAGGAACATCTCCATTTGGAGTTAATAGTTTGACTTTTGAAACATTTCTCGTTGGATCAGTAGCTATAAGCATTTGTAATGATGTCTCTTTTATGTTACTTGCATATGCTAAACTTAAAGTTAACAATAATATCATTGCTACAATTAAACATATTTTTATTTTTTTTAACACGTCTAACATCTCCTTTTTACCAATAATATTTATATATATGCATGCATTTATATACTATAAATTATATTTAATTTATGTTTCATCATTTGTGATATACAAATCATGTTATTATTATATAAATTATTTCGTACTTGTCTACACTAAATAAATATACGGTAATATTATTAGATAAACGGTTTTTAATATTGTAAATTAAAATAAAATAAACTAGATTATAAAAAACTAATCTAGCTTATTTTTTATTCTACTTTATATTACTAAATCTCATAATAATAGTTGCAGCTTCTGCTCTAGTAACTGGTTCTTGAGGTGCCAATGTTGAAGTTGTTTTGCCTGTTATTATGTTGCTACCACATGCCCATTGAAATGCGTCTATTGCATATTCTGATATATCAAAAGCATCATCGTAAGATAATATATTTGTATCTTCTCCGACGCTTACATCTAGTGTCATTGCTTTCGCATATCTGTATAATAAGGTAACGAACTGTTCTCTTGTTAATTCGTCTTCTGGTGAAAATGTTTTTTCTGACGTTCCATTTGTTATATTTTCTGACACTGCCCAATTTACAGCTTCTGTATACCAATCATTTATTGATACATCCTCAAATTTGTTATCTCCTGAAATTTCTGTTTTTATTAAATTATTTTCTGTTGCATGATTGAACAATACTTTTGTAATCATTGCTCTTGTCATAATTGTGTCTGGCTCAAATGTTTTTTCTGATGTTCCTGAAAATATTTTATTTGAGCAAACGTATTGAATTGCATCATAATACCAGTCATTTTTTGAAACATCACTAAATTCATATACTATCTTTTCATTATCACCAGATACATCGCCTGAATTTGCATCTTCTTTTTCTTCTGGCACATATCCTGGAATTGGTTCAAAATATGCTTTTATTTTATGCGTTTCTGTTACTCTTTTGAATGTGTATTCTGTTACTGCTCCAACTGACTCCCCATCAACTAAAACATCTTTTACTCTATATCCCTCATCAGGAATAATTTGAACTGTTGTATTTTTTCTATGTTTTGCCCTTATTGGATTAGGAGTTATCTTTCCGTGTGCAGCGTACATTACTGTGATCTTATGTGTTAATGAAGATGAATCAACTACTTCAGTATCTGATTCGTCTTTCGGATAAATATATGAAAAAGTAATATATCTACCATCTTCTTTTATTTCAACTATTTGAGCTTCATCTCCATTTACGGTAGCACGAGTATTTTCGTCATAAATGTAGTCTCTATATGTTCTAGTTGTTATAGTTACTTTGTATAACCCACCAGATACTTGAGACCACATAAGTTCGTCAAAGTATGAATATGAATTATCTGATATATCAACCGTTGTATCTAGTTTTTTATTAGGATTATATGGCGTATCCAACTTTGTTATTTCTATAACATTGATTGGTGTCATCTTAACTGCTGCAAAACTTACTGTTGAAAAAAATGTAAGTAGCATTATGCTTATTCCTATTATTGACATTATTTTTTTCATAATTTACCTCCTTATATCAAGTAAATGATATTACATATCAGGTATATTTTCTTGTTTTAATCTAACATACCCTTTTTCTTCCCATGTATTATAGTCAAGGTCAAGCTTGAATAATAATTTTGGCTTAGCACCTGCTCTGTTTTTATCTACAACGCAAGCATAGTATCTTGTGTTTAATGTTTCTGGTGGCTCTAAGTCACGATATTCTAGTGATTCTTCTTTATCTGCATATTCATATTGATCATATGTAGTATTGTTTATCTGTTTAATTAAGCAAAGATTATCTAATACTTCTTTTACCGTTCTACTACTTTGAATATCGTTAATACTCAAGTTTAGTGGCGACGTCGCATTATCTAGAAGCTGTAATGTAGAACCGATAAACATACTAAAGCTTTGTGCAAGTGTAGATAATATTGTTGCAGTTTTCTTTATTTCATCACCATTACCTATGTGCTCTATATCTGTTTTTAATGTATCATAAAACACATACTCTATTCCTTCTTTGTAATAATAATCCATTATTATATTTCTAAGTTCATCGTTAGTATGGTCTGATGTGTGTACAAAATATATACCTGCTTCCTTTTGACTTTCTAGCCAATTAGTTGCCGCACAGGTTTTGTTAAATTCTGAAGAAATAGTTTGAAGTCTTTTTATAAAGTCTTCATCAGCTTCTCCTTCGTTTTTTAGTATAAAGCCATCTTCGTCAAGATTAGCATCAACTCCTGGGTCGGGTCTAAATTTCAATCCTAAAAGTTCTGCTTCTCTTTTATGAAGATCCATTTGCCCATGCAATGGTTTTATAAATGGTACATTTACAATTGTAGTAATTAAGCAAAGTTTCATTTTATCTTCTGTCATTTCGTTTGAGATTAGTAAAACTTTTTTCTTTTCTACATAAACCAAATATGCAATTATGTTTGTTATAAATCTACTCTTACCTGCGTTAGATGGCATCGCAAATGACATTGTTTCGCCTTTTCTAAAACCTTTGAATGTTCTAGTCATGGCTGGAAACGGAGTCGCTATACCAGTTTTTAAGTTGTTATTACCTTCTATTAAAAATTGTGTAATGTCTTCATTTAATATACTTTCACGAATACTACTTGTAAAACTAATTTGGTTTAGTGAATTGATAATTTCATCAATTCCCATTTCGTTATATCTAGTATATTTTTTTATATCTACTACTTTTTGTTGAATTGTTTTTGTTGGAGCATTAGCATAACTCATTTTTAACAAAAACAATTTTCTAATTTCGTAGTATGCATCCTCCATTGTATATCCAGATTCAACTGCATATTTTTTGCAAGTTTCCATGTATGTTTCTGTTTTATCAGAAAGTTTTGGGAAAGAGAAACCTCTTTTCGCTGCTTCTGAAGCATACGACTGTCCTTCACGGAACAATACTAATTTATAAATATCTAACATCCAAGGGACAGAAAATTGACATTCCTCAACCTCAAGGTAAAACATACCAATACCTTTTGGATTTAATAATAATAATCCAACATAAATAGCTTCTAATCTTTCATTAGTTAATATAGCTGGGAATTTAATCTGCTCTTGTCGAGTTCCTCCTGTATAAGCCAAATCATCCAACTCCTATCTTTTGTTTATATATACTACTCTTACATAATTATAAAATAACCACATTCATAATGCAAGGAAATGTAAGTGAATTGAATTTGTATTTTTTTCTTTATTTTAGTGAAATGCATTAAAGATATTTTCTGCTGTTTTATGGTCTATTCCATCTACATTTTCCAATTCTTCTATACTAGCATCAGCAATTTTCTTTATTGATTTATAATGTTTTAAAAGTGCTTCTTTTCTTTTTTCGCCAACGCCTTCTATCTCATCTAACAAAGATTTTTTTACTTTTTTATCACGTAGTTTTCTATGATATTCTATTGCTGTTTTATGCACTTCATCTTGAATGAATGTAACTAAATTCATTATATCCGAATCTTTTATTTCAAATTCGTTTCCGTTAAAATCCACTATTCCACGTGTTCTATGTTTGTCATTTTTCACAAGACCATATATAGGTATCGCCAAATTTAGTTCCTGAACTACTTCTTTAGCTATTCGAACTTGCGTAATTCCACCATCCATAAGTATCAAATCAGGCTCTCTGCCAAATGGATTTTTTTCATGATCGCCTATACAATATTTTAGTCTTCTTGATAGTGCTTCTTTCATACACATAATATCGTTTTGACCAATAACCGTTTTTATTTTCAAACGTCTGTATTCATTTTTCTTCGGTTTCCCATTTTCAAAAACAATAATACCTGCAACTGTGTCTGTACCAGAAATATTAGAAATATCATAGCTCTCTATTCTTGTTGGTAATTTATCCATTTTAAGTAAGTCTTTTAATTTTATTATAGTATTGTTGTTTTGAATTACATCAGTCTTATTTTTTAGTGAAATTAACGCATTTTTTTCTGCCATTTCTATAAAACGTACTTTTTCACCTTTCATCGGTATTTTAAATTCAACATTACGTCCTCGATTCAAAGTAATTAAATGTTGTTTTATCAATTCCATGTCATCGATTTCATGTCTGAAAAATATTTTACTTGGCACATTGTCTTTGTTATAGAATTGTTTCATAAAATCTGCGATAATAGAACTTTCTTCAATATCTTCAACATTATCAAATATAAAATTTTCTCCACCTATCATCTTTCCACACCTTATCCTGAAAAGCTCTAAAGACGCCTTATTTAAAGTTTTTACAATTCCTATGATATCAATATCATTTTCATTGTAATTATCGATTTTCTGTCTTTGTGATAAGTTTTCAATGCTGTACATTTTATCTCTTAATAGTGCTGCTTTTTCAAAGTTTAATTCTGATGATGCCTTTTTTATTTCTTCTTTCAAATCTTTTAAAACGGAATCAACCTTTCCATCTAAGAAAAGCATAACCTGCTTTATTGTTTGCATATATTCTTCTCTAGTAACACTGCCTGCACAAATTCCCATGCAACGTTTTATATGATAATTTAAACATGGATTTTCTCTTTTATCTGACTTAAATATTTTTCTACAGTGCTTTAATTTAAAAGTTTGATTTAGAAAATCAACCGTATCTTTTACAGCAAATGCATTTGTATATGGTCCATAATATTTTGCACCATCATTGAATTTTTTACGAGTCATTCTTACCGTTGGGAATTCTTCATTAAGCGTAATTTTTATATATGGATACATTTTATCGTCTTTTAATAATACGTTATATTTAGGTCTATGTAACTTAATCAAATTACATTCCAAGATAAGTGCTTCCATCTCTGAATCAACTACAATATATTCAAAATGATCAATAAGTGAAACCATTTTCTCAATACGTGCTGTTTTATTGTTTTTTTGAAAGTATTGACGTACACGATTTTTAAGAACAACAGCTTTTCCCACATACAAAATATTATCATCTTTATCTTTCATTATGTATACTCCTGGTTTTTCAGGAAGTTTTTTTAATTCTTCTTTTATATCAAACATACTCGCACCTCTACAAAGATATTAACATATTTTTATTAGAATTTATACATGTCATACAAAAAAAGACGTATTCATTTAAGAATACGTCTATATTTTTAATATAATATCTATTAGCCTTCTACAGGTGTCTCTGTATCAGCTTCGCTAAGCATTTTATTATATTCATTTAAAATAGCATCTTGAATCATTTGTCTTGTTTCAGAATTGATTGGGTTTGCTATATCTCTCCATTCTCCCTTTGGAGTTCTCTTGCTTGGCATAGCTATGAATGTTGGTTTGTCTGTTGGTACAATAACTTTAATATCATGTACTACAAAAGCATTGTCAAATGTAACTGAAGCTATAGCTTTCATTCTGTTTTCTGATTCTACTCTTTTTACTTTTACGTCTGTGATTTGCATTAAAACGCACGTCCTTTCTATTTCTAGTAATGAATGTTGGTAATTTACCCAACTATTTTTATAATTACTACATTTCTTTTTAAAATCCTGCTTCTTTTTGAATTTATTTAGATTTATGTATTTTTTTGATTTATTGGCACATATTATGTTTACACGACTTTTTGTATTATACAAGATACAATTTGCTTTTTATAGCGTATAATATTATAATTATGTTTGATTGGAGGTAATCAAATGGACATAAAAAATGTTTTAAATGATACTACTAAAAAAATACATATGATTGGTATTGGTGGTGTTAGCATGAGTGGCATTGCTGACATTCTACTTAATATGGGGTTTAGCGTTACTGGCTCTGATATGAATAAAAGCTTAGTTACAGATAGATTAGAAAAGCAAGGAATACATGTAACAATAGGACATTTCGCCGAAAATGTTCATGGCAGCGATATTGTTGTGTATACGGCTGCAATTAAATCTGACAATCCTGAAATGGTGGAAGCTCGCAGATTAAATTTACCACTTATCGAACGTTCTGATTTTTTGGGTGCAATTACGCATTTGTATAGAAATACTATTGCTATAAGTGGAACACATGGAAAAACTACTACTACTTCTATGCTTTCTTCTGTATTTATGCAAGCACAAAAAGATCCAAGCATACAAGTTGGAGCTGACTTGAATCTTTTGAATAATCAAAATTATCGTGTTGGAAAAAGTGATATTTTTATTGTTGAAGCATGTGAGTATGTAAGAAGCTTTTTAAAATTTTTTCCTAGAACAGCAATCGTCTTAAATATTGAAGAAGATCATCTTGATTGTTATAAAGATTTAAATGATATCAAAAGTGCTTTTAACAGTTTCTTAGATATTCCTGCTGAAGATGGCACTATAATACTAAATGCTGATGATACTGATTGTATGGATATTGCTAAAAATCATAAAGCTAAATTAGTATCATTTGGAGTTAATAATCAAAATGCTACCTGGATTGCTCAAAACATTACTTTGTGCGATGATGGCACATATAAATTTGTTGCACATAATCAAAGTACATTAGAGAACATTGAGATTAAACTTGGAGTTATCGGATATCACAATATTTATAATGCTTTAGCTGTTGTGGCTACTGCAAAAGAATATATGATTTCTGACTCTGATATTATAACTGGAATATTGAATTTTAAAGGTGCGAGTCGTAGATTTGAAATGGTTGGAAATGTTAATGGTGCGACTATTTATGATGATTATGCTCACCATCCAACTGAAATAAAGGCTACTATTAAATCTGCTAAAAATATTAAATGTAATAAAATTTGGGTTGTTTTCCAGCCACACACATATACTAGAACGTATACTTTGTTTGATGAATTTGTTTTAGCTTTTGAAAATGCTGATAATGTAATTTTAACTGATATTTATGCTGCACGTGAAAAAGATACTGGTCTTGTTTCAGCAAAACAGTTAGCAGAAAAAATAAATGAGTATTCGCATAATTGTATTTATTTATCAAGTTTAGAAGAATGTGCTAAACATTTAAAAGACAATGTTCAAAGCGATGACATTGTACTCACAATCGGTGCTGGAACTGTAACTAAAATTGGAAGAGAATTATTAAAATAATAAAAAGCTTTTCACTATTCAGGTGAAAAGCTTTTTTGTTGTCTTCTTATTTTATGGATGACACAAATTGCACGGATAATATCCATATTCTGCAGCTTGTTCTCTAGTTATAAATATATTGTCTACATTCTCCGCATTCCCCGTACCATCTATAAAGTCCTTTATCATGGTACATGTATCTCTATGATAATATTTGTTGCCATTATTTGTTCCATAATAATATTCCGTTTGTATGATTCTTGATCCACTAAGTGCATAGTTATCATAAAACATATTCGTGCCTATCGGCATACCTTGTATGAATGACATAACTGAAATATCGTTAATTGAGTTCATCCAATCATCTCTTGCTATCTCTGGCAAACTAAATTTATATGTTGAACCAAACATTGAAGCATATGTAGTATGCTCATTTATTTCTTCTTGTAATGTTTCTTGAATCAAATTAACTATTGTTTCTCTTCTTATTCTATGAAAATCACTTGCTTCTAAATCATTTGCTCTGTCATAATCTCTTAAAAATGGAATCGTATCGCCTGAGTTTACTGGTGGTATTAGAAAATCTGGTATTAAATCTATCGTGCTATCTGGAGTGTAATCATACCAATACAATGCTGCCATTAACACTGACATATCTGATGTTAAATCTGGTATTGTATTTAATAAAAATTCTCTATCAGTTGTGTTAAATCCTGTCGCAAATTCATCATATTGTGCATCAGCCTCTTCCCAATAGTTGCAAGAAAATTCTCCTTCATAGATTGTATCATTTGTATATAATTTAATGTAATTTCCTAATGTAAAATGAACCATTGCACCTGTTTTTTCATCAAAATATGCATATGGTATTTTAGGTGACATTTGATATGCATAAATTCCATTTGTTTCATTAACAGAATATATGAAAAAACCATCATATGCTATAACTACTATAGCCGGTATATACATACTAAAATATGACTGCGTAGAGCCTTCTATATATGGCATATTAAAGCTTATAGCCATTGTTTTAAAAAATGATTTTATCGATTCTTCTGCTAGTTCCTGAGTTATGTCAAATCTTTGATCAAAATACAACATTTGAAATTCGTCATTTAATTCAACTAACATATCAAGGGCATCTTGAGTTGCAGCATCTATTACATTATTTAACCTAACTTGATCTTTAAGCATTAAAGAATAGTTATTCATCGTATTTCTACAGATAATAGAAAATGGAAGTATGATTATTAAAAAAATTATTGCAAAATGTTGTAACTTCATCGAACTATAACTCCCCTCCATCTTAAAATTTAAAATCTTAGCTATAACAAAAATGGAATGTCATAGCTAAAATCTTATACTACTATCTATAACTTGATTTTATTTGCCCACCATATGGGACACCTATTTTAAATGAATCTATTGTTGTTCCATAAACAGCTTCTTTCATAACTGTTGCTTGTGTTTTGTTAGTATTTTTTATAGAAACATATATATAGTCACCTTTATTGAATAAATATTCACCACTAGTTTGAATTGCCTTATCTATTTCTGATGTATAGTGGTTTAAATATACTACTTCTGATGTATCCCCTGAAGGAACTACTTTATATTCTCTATGTTCTAAAACCATATCGTAAGAATTGCCAGTAGCAGCTAATCTACCTGTATAGCTATTTAACATATTTTCTGTAATTGCACCTAAATTTCTTACACCGTCTACAAAATCAACTGTAGCAGTGTATGCTGCCATATACGAAAGGTCATCTTGTCTTTCCCAACTATCCATCATAGGGAAAAAGAACATTATTAAAACAGCAACTATCATAGAAAAAACTAAACTTAATGAATCTCCCATTTTTTTTACAAGCTCCTTTCAAAATCAATTCTTTGTATATGTTATAGTATCATTTTGATATTTAATAGAAAATTTTGTGCTGTTGATTAGATCTTTGTTTTGAATTAAAATTTGATTTGAATTACTAGATGATGGCAATGATGGACTAGTCAATACAAGTGCACAAAAATCTTTTAACATAGTCTTCATATTGGCAGTGTTGCTCAATACGTATTCTCCATGTAACGTTGTATCCGACAATATAACTTTCTTAATATTCGTATCTATGTCATATGTTGCTGTGTACGTACCTAATAAACTGCCATCTCTAGATCTAATTTCTATCTTTGAAGTAGATAGATTTCCATTAGCAGACACGTATGAAGGTAAATTTAATATTGCTAAATATACTTCTTCAAAAGAGATATCTCTTTCATTATCTTTTTGATCGCCTACTACCAACGTTGCATCTTCTCTTCTACCTGCAATGCTATTTACTGCAAAAAATTCATCTGCTCTATCTGTTAATCCATTATAGAATATAACTGAACAAGAAAAGGCAACCATAAATAGAAGTGTTGCGCCCATTAAACTTATTGCATGTGACATATTCTCATCCATTTACAGTTACCTCCTCTTTAGTTAATATTATAAATATTATGTTACATCAGCTATTATTACCTTCTCAACAATACGAAGCGCTTTATTGTATTCAAGCTCATACGTCATTGTTTTAGTCAAGTAATTGACTGAGTCGGCTTGATAATATCCATCAGCTGATTTTGTAATTACAGTGGATCTATTAACAGGTGTAATCCCATCTTCAACAGCTCTATTTAGTATATTGACTGCGTCAACACAACTAATTTTGTTGATACCACTGTAAGTTTTGATATATGCCGTATAGAAACGATTAAAACTTTCTATTTGGCTAGTTGATAAAGCATATTCATTTTCTCTTGCAAGATCTGTTGCATGTGAATAAGTTGCAACTGCAAGGCCTATTATTGCCATTGCAATTAAAACACCACCAGCCATTAGCAAGGCTTTAGAAGCATTTTCCATTACGACACCACCTTAAATTAAAGTTTATTAACTATATTAGTATGCTTTAATCATTATTGTATCTAAGTATCCGTCATTAGCTAGTTGATCTTGCATAACAACTTCATAGTAAGCAGAATCTCTGATTGTATCACCAGAACTTGTTACATCGCTACCTGTTGCTACCCATGTATGACTAGCTGCTGCTGTAGATGCTTCATAACGAATATTTAGTGGGAATACTTGTTGTGTGTTTAATGTATCTACAAGGCTAAATAAAGCTTTTACATTAGAACCTCTAACTTTTACTCCTTCGTAGTTTGAAATTTGTTTGTTTGTTGTTTGTGCTGCCATAACGTCCATAGTTTGTCCAGCGTTTCCTTGTAGGTCACTAGAAATTGAGAAAATGTAAACTCCTAATCCTACTAATGCAAGTGATATAAGTATCGCACCTGCCATAATCAATGCTTTTGATGCATTATCCATAAAAAATCATCCTTTCTTTCTTTTGATTTAATATAAAATTTTAAAAAAATGAAATCAAATTAAATTAAATTTATTTTACAACATTGCACTCATTTGTGTAAAGTATGTTCCCATGTCACCTAATGAAGTAACTATCATAGGGCCTATTAAGTATCCGATAAATAATGTAACCATCGGAGCAAATCCAAGTATTTTACCTATCATTGCTTTTTTAGCTATAAGTCTTTCGTTTGCTTCTTTACGTTTTTCTTGGAAGAAAGCACGCTCAGACTCTAATTCGTCGAATGCATCTGTAATTTTAACATTCTCAATTGCTGATTGCAAGCTTTCAACAATTCTTATAAATGGTTTAAATGTTACATCGTCTTTTAGCTCTTCTAGAGCTTCATTTGCACCTGCTTCATAGTTATTTAAACATTTCTGAAGTGGTTCTCTAAATATATTTGAGAATCGAGTTAACCATTCGATAATATATTCAACAGAAACCCTTTCGATATACATAAGCATAAGTATAATCGTTTGGAACTGCATTACTTCATCATCCATTTCCAACTGCCTCATCTTCTTTTGGAATGTTAAGAACAAGTTTGGAACGAAATATGCAAATACGGCACACGCCATTGCTATTGCAAGTTCTGATGCTTTAAAGTAATTGCTAGATAATTCTTTTAATTTTGTATATATTCTTGCCGCATTTGTTGATAGCTGTTCTGCTGAAAGTTCTGTTATATATGCTTCTGAAACAGCTAGTTTGATATCTTCTTTTGTTATCTGTACTCTATTATCTTTTTTTGCTATAGCAATTATATCTCCTGCAAGTTCTGTCACAAAGTTATCTGTTGGCATTGGTATTCCAGCTGCTAGAATTGAGTTTTCTAACTCAGCCCTACCCAATGTACTTTTTCTCTTAGATTTTGAATAAATCTTATTCGCAAGATTTTCTGCTACTTCATCACTTAATGGCGTTGTATTTATAATATACAATTGTGTTTCAATAAGTGCAATAGCTTCATCTTGTGGTAACGTTTGAACTGCTTTTACGATATCATCATCGTCTATAAGTTCTGCAATAAGTACTCTGTCTGATGCTGAAGTTTTTTCAAGCTCTTTTAATTCTTTTTCAGACATTGTTCCCATTATTCCACTATCTTCTGAACTACCAGACAAAATAGATTCTTCTGCTAATCCATGCATTTGTACTACAACTATCAAAACAACTAAAAATGTAAGCACACTTGATACTGCTTTATTTACGTATAACCATTCAAGTCTTAGAGTTGATGCTGTATCTCTTAGTAATCTTGTAGCTCTTGCATATGCCGGTTTATCTTGACCTGGTACCAACGCATCTATTATTCTTTCTACAAATGGCAATCTGTAGACTCTTTCTTGCCATGTGTTGTTAGAGGCATATGAAATTTTCTTTTCTACATTATCTTTAATTCTTACGATTAAAGAATAAGATAGGAATATCATTGCTATAATAATTATTTCAAATAAAAATCCTAACTTTCCTTCGTAAAAAGCTGAAGTTGAAGCAAAGTTATTCATCGCCCAGTTTTTTAGTGGATGTATAAGCAATATTGGTGCTACTGCAATATACGTTAAACTTTTAAATAGATAGTCCAACTTATCTCTCTTTAAGATTTCAAGTTGCAATTCTTGTGTAATATTGTTCATATCTTTAAGATATAGTGAAACACCGTTTACTTTTCTATCACCAAATTCTTTTGTAAGATATGACACACCTGCAAATATTTTCAAATATTTGTTTGGTGCAACGTCATAATATCTTTCTAGTTCAATTTCTGGGTCAGCAGAAATCAAAATATTATATATAACATTGGCTTGAGAAACGATTTCTTGTTCTTCGATAAGTGAAGCATCGTAAATCGCTTCTTCAACCATGTTAGTACTATGAAACGCATGTCTAACTTCTGAAAAGAATTCAAGTTCTTGTTCTAACAATTTATTTTCAACCTTGTTTATCATCTGTTCAGTAAGGTTTTCTATTACTATAAATACACCAAGAAGTGAGACTAGCATTATGAAAAGATTTTCTCTATTTATGTATGCAATGATTATTGCTACTATTAAGAAAAGAAATATACCTTTTAATGTGATTTTACCTGTATCTTTTCTAATCGTATATTCGTCATCTTGATTTATTAGTTCTAGCCTTCTTCTGATTTTCCTTAAGTATCGATTGACAAATGGAATTCTATCAATTTTATTATATACTTTTTGATAAAAGGCATCTGATGAACCCGTCTTCGCATCTGCACTTCGTAACATCTTGTTTAAGACTGCACTTTGCGAATTTTGATTTTTCTTTTGCAAAATCATAAAAGCAATCAATATAACAAAAAACAGTGCAAATGGAACAAGTACGAATAATACTAATATTGTTTTTGTATCTATCGTAGCCCCCTCCTTTCTCCTTTAAATATTATTGTTATTCAACAATTCTTCTAACAGATCCATATTTATCAGTATCTGTTGCTAAGCCACCAAAGTAGTTATTGCAAAATTCATCAAATAATAATTGATCTTCTTCTGACATATTTTCTCTCATGGCTTCTTGATTTTCACGAGAAATAGGGTTTTTAATTACATATTGTCCGTCAATAAATTCTACTATATTAACAGCTTTATATGTTTCTGTTTCTGTAATTTTTGTAAAGTATTCTGTAGCATTATCGAAAAATTTATCAAATTTTCCTTCTAATGTTGTTTCTTTTCTGTGATCAAAAGTATAGTTGTTCTTTGGTTTAACTGGAACACATTCTGTGATTCTTTCAATATATCTTTGACCATCGTAAGATTTCTTTAAATGTACTTCAAAGTTCATAACTCCAACAACCTGAATTTCTGCAACTTTTTCGTTGTTGAACATACCTATTTTTAGTAGTGAGTTACGAAGTGATAATATCAAGTTATCAAATGTTTTAGCATGGTGAGTAAAGATTGTGAACTTACTTGCTACCTGTGCCATCTGAATCATCCAAGCAGCAACTTCGTCAGTAGCAACCTCACCAAGGATGTTAACCGAACCGTCAGTTTTCTTTTGAACGTCCAATCCTGCTTGTCCTGATACTGTGTCTGTTTCTCTAAATGTTAATATGTTTCTATCTGGATAAACTTTTCTTAAGTGTAACTCGAATGCCATTTCTTGTACTCTTATGTTAAGAGTTGTATAAATGTATTTTATCATCGCCAAAAGCATTGTTGTTTTACCACAACCTTGCTCACCTGTAAGAGCTGTAACTCTGGCACCTTTTACTAAGAATTTTAATAAGTCTATTACTGGTTCTCTACCTGGATGTCTAACTAAGTTTTCTAATACTGCGTTTGGCGTATCGAATTTTCTTACGAAGAATGCCCAAGATTCTGACATACTTGGTCTAACAACAACGACACGAGAACCGTCTTTCATTTCGTTAACTTTAAATCCGTTTGTATCAGATAACTGACCTGGATTATTATACTTGTATATGTTTTGACATACACGTCTTAGTTCTGCATACGAACCAAACGATAAACATGATAGATAGATTGATTTACCTTTGTAGAATATCCATACACTATCATATGCTCTTGGTACTGTTCTTTCTTGAGTTTGTCTTATATAATCTCCAAGTTGTGCAACTTGATACATGAATGATTCTGGCAAACCAGATACACCACCTGAAATACCATCTATGTTCATATCTCTTACTTCGTCTATAACACTGAAACCTTTATAGTTTTGATAAATTCTTTGTGAAACTATATTTAATCTATCTTCAAAAGATAAATATTCGTATTCTTTTTCAAAGATATCATCAATTTCTTCTGGTGTTATTACATATGATGGAATTGTTGAACCGTAGACACATTTTAATTCGTCTAGATTATATTTTTTGATTATTTCACCTAGTGCATCATATCCAAATTGTTTTTTGAAAATATATATCAATATGTCGAATTTATCATTTGTTGTTAATTTATCTGGATTATCAAAATCCATTGCATTTGTTATATTAACTTGGTTTACACCATATTCTCTATGTAACAAGTCAAATATCAATTCTTTTACATATTTTTTATCGTTTACATCTCCATAAGTACAATTCTTTAATGCCTTTTTTAATTCGTATTTTTTATTTTTTCTTCTTCTTAGTTCATCTTCCGAAAGACCTATATCATATAGATTGGTTCTTGTTATTTCATCCATTCTGGCTTTAATAAATTCCGTCATTTTTTCTATACTGTATATTCTACTTTCTTTTTGTACATCTTGCAAAACGGCTGAATCTCCAGATTTAGAAAACAAATATCCAATAAACACTATCAGTACTATTACTAATAAACCTATTATAATGGAATTAAGTCCCATGTGGAAATACCACCTCTCTTTTCATTGTTTTCTATGTTTATCTATCTGCCATCTTTGGCTTAATAGCTTCTATAACGGCATCTGTTAAAGCTGCAACTTCTGAAATAAAGAATCCGTTTCTATCAGTACCCATATTTGCATTTGCATTTTCTATAAAGAATCTTGCAGCATTTCCTTGATTACAAGAATCAAAGAATTGTGTATTATATGGTATTGTGTATATTTTCTTCTTATAATTAAAGCTTCTTGCAATATTTTTTTCGTTATAAGTAGAATATCTATCGTATCTACCTAATACTGGTATAATTGGTTTTTCTTGCAATATCTTTAATGTACTCATATCTTTAAATAATTTTTTTAGCATATTTTTATTTTGACTCATATTAAATACTATTAAATCTGATTTTTGAAGTATCGAATTTATTTCAGATGTTTCATAACCTTTATTTAAGTCAACTAAAACTATGTCATAAAATTGGTTCGCATAATCAATGATGATTGGCATTGTTTCTAATATTCTTGAATATGAATCTGTATCGTTTTTAAATGTACCATATAAAAGTTCTAAGCTTCCTTTTAATATTGGTGTGGCATAATTAGGTATATTTTCAGGTGTTAACTTATTGCTTCTTAGCAATCTATCTAACGCATCTATACCTGTATCAGATGTGTCTAATTTGTTTCTTTTGTCTGGATTGAAAAATGAATTTTCCAAAGACATATCTGAATAATTTGTTTGAGTAATCAATGTTTTATATTTATTTCTCATTTTTGTGGCTATCATCATTGCAACAGCTGTTGCTGTTGCTGTTGAGCATAATTGAGCAGAATCTTGTGTGCTCCAAAAAGCAACTATTGGCATGTAACTCTACCTCTCTTTCGTATTTTAAATAGAAAATCTTGTAACTTTCTCCACGTTTTTCATTACTTTCTTTATGTTAGATAATTGTTCACCAGATATAATTTCAACAATTCTTGCTAGACCATCTTTATACGTTCTTGAAAGTGGTCTGATGTCGAATTTATTTGAATATTGATTTTGGATATTAACTGATAAATCTCCTTGGTCATAAGGTAGATTTAATGCTGAGCCGTCCCATTCCACTGGTAAATTATCTGATAATCTTTCGATATATTTACTATCAGCTGTATTTATTTCACTATAGTAAAGTACTTTGTGAATGTTAATTCTTCCTTCTGGATCAGTTCTTCTTTTTAGTGCACAAAGGAATCTTAGAAGTTCGATTCCTTTGTGTATGCACCATTTGTCATACGATGTTACAAAGAAGTTTGCATTTGCTGATTTTAAATCATACTCTTCTATCATTTCTTCTTGATCCGTATCTACAAGAACATAATCATATGAGTTAAAATCTTCACCCTTAGATAATAAGTATTTCTTTAGTTCTAACATATTTGAAAAACCAACAGCAACTTCAACATTATCATGTTGAACAACATATTGACTTTGTGATTCCATGCCATCAATAGTTGGTATTGTATATTTAGTTTTTTGATTTACTGTTGCATCAAGCAATATTACTTTTTTTGCTGTAGATGCAAGTATTTTTGCAACATAACCTATAAGCTCTGTTTTATCAGCTTTTCCTATAAAACCTATACATTTCATCTTAATGTTCTCCCTTCTTGTATCAATAAACTATCTTCCATAAATACTGCTTCTTAGCATGTTTTGTAAGTATTCTTTTCTTTCAGCTTTTTGTGTTTCTATTTCTTTATCAAGGCTTGAAGCAATTGAGCTTAACACACCTGTATCTTCTTCAAGTTCTCCTGTATAATCATCACGCTTATATACATCTGTATTTATTAGGTTTGCTCTTTCTGTGATTAGCTCTTCAACATTGTATTTTGCTTTTATAGTATCCAATATGTTTGGATTTCTTTGAATAAGTGCGTATATCTCTGTTTTGATTGGATAATTTGCTTTTAATGGTTCACTAACAACTACTGTTTGATTGCTGAAGTAAGTTAAAAGTTTTTCATCTTTTTCATTATTTTCTACACTAACATCTCCATTAGCTTCTCTAATACGTTGAATTAGTTCAACATCTACACCTGCTTGTTGTGCAATCTCTTCTGTTGTATAGTCGTATACTGTTTTTCTTTCTACTTCAACATCTGGATACAGTGCTTCTCCACTTTCATTTCTCTTAATTTCGCCATTTTCATCTCTTAATGGTTCTAAATCTTTTATAGCTTCTGCATAAGCTATCGCATAATCTCCAGATATAAGTTCTTCAACTGCATTAGCATATTTTTCTACGTAGTCAATTTCTTTTTCTTCAAATAATTGTTGATTACTGTTTACATATTTAACTGCGTATATGTTTATAGAATCTTGAACATACGATTCAATTATTGCAGCGCTTATTCTAATCAATTCTTCTTCTGTTAGGTCCAAAACTATTGTATTAGTATCAGCATTTAAACCAATTGATAAAACCTCTTTTGCAGCAACTACTAAATAGTCTTCACCAGTTGGACATAACATTCTTATATCTATATAGTCGCCTGCTTCTAAATCGCTTGGCAATGTTATCATATTAAATTCTTTTTTTCTTTCATCTCTTTCTACTTCATCGTCTTCCGTATAAAACATTGATTCTGTAACAATTGTTTTATCAAAAACTGGTATTTTTAATTTTCTACCTATAGGGCTTCCTAATATTTGAAGTATATCATTATCAGGTACTATACTATACGCATCAATTGGCGAACTTACTTCTTTCACGCCAACCATTTTTATATCATTTTCTCCTATTATATGATTTACTGGTAGGTCACCTGAAAAAACATATCTTTGTACAACCATAGTTTCTGATTTTAAAGCATCAATTTCTTCTTGCTTATCAGCGCGATATTTAAAAAAGAATAATCCTGCAATCACAGTTGGTATTATAAATGCAACAACACCTACTGTTATCATTTTCTTTTTCATTGGTCCCATCATCATAATATAATCCTCTCCTCTACACGCAATCTTTTACCTAATTAAAAGTGTAGCATAATATTTTTTTCAGCTCAATAAATACAATTTTTTTTAACACAAATGTAATATTTTTGTAACAAAGCTGTATACATTCTTCATATTATTTACAAAGTGAGGTTGGTTTTATGAATTTTTGTTATTTTGATAACGCTGCAACTACGCGTTTAGATAATGATGTATTACGTGAGATGCTCCCCTTTTCTAATGTGGTCTATGGGAATGCATCTAGTTCATATAAATTAGGAAGGAATTCAAAGAATGCTATTGAAAATTCCAGAAAGAAAATTGCAAATGTTTTAAATTGCAAACCAAATGAAATTTATTTCACTTCAGGTGGAACCGAAAGTGATAATACTGCCCTCAAAGGAATTGCACGTGCAAATCGTTTTAAAGGGAACCACATTATTACTTCTTCAATAGAACATCCAGCAGTTTTAGAAAGTTGTAAAGAACTTGAAAAAGAAGGTTTTCAAATAACATATTTACCAGTAAATGAAGTTGGACTTATTGATTTAAATTATTTAGAAAGTTGCATAACTAATTCTACTATTTTAATTAGTATAATGTATGCCAATAATGAAATTGGAACAATTGAACCCATTAAAAATATTGGTGAGATTGCGCACAAATACAACATTCCCTTTCATACAGACGCAGTTCAGGCCGTCGGAGCACTTCCAATTAACGTTGAAGAATTAAATGTTGATGCACTATCAATGTCAGCACACAAATTTTACGGTCCAAAAGGAATCGGTGCATTATACGTAAAAGAAACCATTGAATTTAATAGATTTATGTCAGGAGGACATCAAGAAAGAAACATGAGAGCTGGTACAGAAAACGTCGCCGGAATTGTAGGAATAGGTACAGCAATAGACTTAGCATATAAAAACTTAGACAAACATAATCGAAAGATCAAATATTTGCGTGACTATTTTCTTAATAACATACTGAAAATATTTCCCGATGTAAAAATCAACGGGAGCCTAAAAAATAGACTCCCAGGAAACGCTAATATTTCTTTCAAAAACATTCAAGGAAGCATCATCCTAAAATCATTAGACGAATTAGGAATATATGCTTCTGCTGGCAGTGCATGCTCAGCAGGAATAACAAAGCTCTCACACGTGCTCGATGCAATAGGCATGCCTGAAGAATACTCCCAAAACTCATTGCGTATAACTATCGGCAAAAACAACACAAAAGAAGAAATCGACTACCTGCTACACTCACTAAAAAAAATAGTCCGCTGACACACCGGGGACGTCCGTTAAATGTGTCAAAATTTCTATTATCTGGGAAAAAAGAGACATTTAACGGACGTCCCTAAAAACTCTAGGATGCTTTTTCGTTTTATAGTTTGGTTTGATAATAGGTTAGTTTCGCCTACTTGTTCATCGTTTAGGTAGCATTTGATTGTTCCTACTTTTGTTCGATATTCTATTGGAGCTTTTATGTTGGTGTCGTATATTATTTCTGTTTGTATGTTTTTGTCATTTCCTTTGGCGCAAAATATGTTTATATCATTTTCTGCTATTACTTCTAATGTTTCTTGTTTTGCTTTTTCTATTGGTATGTTTTCTATTATTTGGCCTTGGGTAATTATTTTATATTTAGCATAGTTTGCGAATCCGTAGTCTAATAATTTTTTTGCGTCGTCGAATCGTTTTTGACTTGTTGGGCCTCGCATTACTACTGCTATCAAGTTTAAGTCGTTTCTCGTAGCCGTTGCTGATAGATTGAATAATGCAAGTGATGTTGAGCCTGTTTTTAATCCTGTACAGCCCGAATAAAATCTTACTAGTTTGTTTGTGTTAACTAGTTCTGATTTTCCATCTCGTAATGTATCCATCCATATCTTTGTGTATTCATGAATTTGTGGATGATTTTTACTTAGTTCTCTGCTCATTATTGCTATATCATATGCTGATGTTAGGTGACCGTCTTCATCTATTCCGTGACAATTTTTAAATGTTGTATCGTTCATTCCTAATTCTTTTGCTCGTGCATTCATTTTTTCAACAAATGCTTCTTCACTTCCTCCTATGAATTCTGCCATTGCTACACTACAATCATTTGCACTTACTACACATATTGCTTTTATCATTTCATTAACTGTTAGTTTTTCATTTTCAGCTAACCATATCTGCGAGCCTCCCATTTTACTTGCACGTTCACTACATGGTACTTTGTCTTCTAATGTAATATCTCCATTATCTAACGCTTCCATTGTTAAAAGAAGTGTCATTACTTTGGTAACACTAGCTGGTCTTAATTTTTCATGTTCGTTTTTTGTATATAAAATTGTTCCACTATCTTCATCTATTAAAATTGCTGCTTCTGAATCTAAGTTTAAGTCAACTTTATTTTGAATCTGTGCCATTGCTTCTATTGACTCGGACCACGTTGGAATCGTTTCATAATCATATTCGAATGTCGCATAACATTTAGATGTAATTGTGATTATTATAAATGTTATTATAAAAATATTCTTTTTCATATATTCACCTCAAAAAATATATATGAATAGTTACTTTAAGTTATAACAAAAATAATGCACTCTTGATGTTTAAACTATTTCAAGTTTAACACCATAAGTGCATTATCATTTATTTTTATTCTATTTATTTAAAATCTTGTTTACTAATTCTTCTCTATTTAAAGTTATATTTTCACCTTTTGATAAGTCTTTAAGAACTACTGTATTATTTTTTAGCTCATCTTCACCTAAGATTATTGCATAATCATATTTTTCGTCTGCAGCATATTTCATTTGTTTTGCTAGTTTTTTATTGTCTGTATATACTGTTGCTGATATGTTATTACTTCTTAATAATTCTCCTAGGTTTAAATATTCTACATATGAAATTTCCGGGAACCTTGTAATCAATACTTTTGGCATTGATGATTTTAGATCAGGTATTAAATTATGTGATACTAGAAAGTTTTCAAGTGTTACATCGCCAAATCCAAATCCGATTCCTGAAACATTTGCCTTATCTACAAATAAATTTATTAAATTATCGTATCTTCCGCCACCAAACATTGCACGGTTGTTATTTACGTCTTTGTCATATACCTCAAAAACTGTTCCTGTATAGTAATCTAATCCTCTTATTATTGAAAAATCAAATTCACAAACTCTGTCTAATCCAGTTTTTTTGATTAGTTCAAATAACTCTACTAATTCTTTAGTTCCTTGAGATTCAGGACAAAGTGCCATCATTTCTTCAAATGTTTTTTCAAAAAACGAATTTAATTTTTCTACTTCATTTTCATTCAAACCAAGTTCTGAAAGATATTCGTTAAAAGCTTCTCTTGGCATTTTTCCTCTTTTGTCAATTGCTTTTGAAACTTTACGAGATTTTTCTTTATCGAATCCCATGTATTGTTCAAACAAATCGTTATAAAATCTTCTATTGTTTATTTTTATACAATACATACTTTCATCTGCATTAAATGCTTTTAATAAATTTGATGCAATTAGCAAAATTTCAAAATCTGTTTCAATTGAATCTGAACCAAACATATCAACATTAACTTGCCAGTGTTCTCTTAATCTTCCTCTTTGTGGTTTTTCATATCTATATAAATTAGGTATACTAAACCATCTAAGTGGCATATTTAATGAACCTAATCTACCTGCAACCATTCTTGCAACTGTTGGTGTCATTTCTGGTCTAACTGCTAGCATTCTTCCACCATTATCTTCAAAATGGTAGGTTTGCTCATTTACAATTTCTTCTCCACTTTTTGCCACATATAAATCATATGACTCAAGCATAGGACCATTGTATTCTCTGTAATTAAATTTTTTTAGCGTGTCTTTGATTATTCCAAAAAACCAGTTTCTTAATTCCATATCTTCTGGATAAAAATCTCTTGTTCCTTTATATGGTTGAACTGATAGTAATTCTTTTGCCATAAATAAGCTCCTTTCCATTTTTTAAATATGTAATAGTTATACACTAAAAACACTATTTTTTCAAGTAGAGTATTTTTTTTATTTGAAATATTAGTGTATTTCTATTTAAAAAGCTTATCAACTTCCAGTTCACCAGCTCTTCTAATTGAGGTATAACCGTATTTGTTTTTTATTGTATCTAATGTTTCATCTAATTTATTCTTTTCTTTCTTTGCACTATCAAAAAAAGATATCTGTTCTTCTGATTCTTGAAGTTTTTCAACTCTGAAACCGAACTAGTCTAATCGGAATTCCTTCTGTATACATTTCATTGAATATTGCCTTAGATTTTGCATAAATTTCGTTTGTATTGTTGGTTAAAAATTCCAATTTAGCTTGATGAGAAAAATCTTTAAAATCCTTTGTCCTTAATTGGACGCTAGCAGTTCCTGCCAACATTCCTTCGCTTCTAAGTCTATATGATACTTGTTCTACTAAAGCTAGTAATATATTTTCTATTTTTTTAGAACTTGATATATCGATCGGTAAAGTTATGGAATTTCCTATACTTTTAGATTTTTCCACAATATGCATAACTTCTGATTCATCAATTCCATTAGCATACTCCCAAGCCACTTTACCAAATTTGCCAAAACGTCTTACTAAAACTTCTTTATCAAAACATGCTAAATCTCCGATTTTATAGATTCCCATTTTATTTAATTTTGGTACAGTCTTTTTTCCTATCATAAATAATTCCGAAACTTCTAGTGACCACATTTTTGCCTTTATTTCGTTCGGATATAACGTATGTATTTTATCAGGCTTTGAGAAATCTGACGCCATTTTAGCTAAAAGCTTGTTATTAGAAACACCAATATTAACCGTAAATCCCAATTCGTTTTTTATTCTTCGACTTATTTCACTAGCTTTACTTAATAAAGTACTTCCCATTAAATAATTTGTCATATCCATAAAACATTCATCTACACTAAAGCGTTCTATTATATCTGTATACTCCAAAAGCAAATTATACAATGCATCTGAATATTTTTGGTATGCTTTGAAATTAAGTGAATATAAATTTAATGAAGGACACTTTTTCATGGCTTGATAAATAGTTTCGCCAGTTATTACTCCCATTGATTTGGCTAAGGTACTTTTAGCTAAGATTATTCCAGATCTTTTGTTTTCATCTCCACAAATAGCTGAAGGAATATTTCTAATATCTGTTTTTTCGCCACTTTTCAAGCGTTCTACTGCTGTCCAACTCAAAAAAGCATTATTAACATCTACATGCAAAATTTGACGTTCCATATCAATCACCGATTAAATTATAGAACGTTTGTTCTGCATTGTCAATCAAAAAAAATAATACTAGATATGTGGGTACGAACTAGTATTATTTTTTCTTTACGGTTCTTAGGAATTTTATTATATCAACGATTTAGCCGATGTGACCTGCACATAGATAAAATGAACTTTTCGTTCATATAGCGAAAAAGTGCAGGAAGAAATCCAATTGATATCTTAAATGTAATTTTAAAATAATATGTCGTAAGGGACGGGACAAACTAAATTTCAATTACATTCGTAGGAAAGTTTAACTTTAGCGTACTCTTATTTCGTCTGAATACGCTCCGAAATTTTCTATTTCAAGGCCTGTGTCTTCATATGCAGTATGTATTAGCGAAAAACGATATACACCAGCATTTACTGATACGTCGTCTTCAAATATATGTGCATATTCGGTATTCGAAACATGTTGCCATATATATGTTGGAACATTTACCCAACATTCACAACTGTCTACATATCTTTGAAGTTGTATAACAACTCCAGCAGTATACCCTGGGTCAACTAAAGTTGATCCACTAATCATAAGGCCTCGTGAAATGTTCGAAGCATAGTTTATTGAATTATCACATGTCAATAAACTAATCCAGCATGGTTGAATATTACCACCGTTGCGCACCCGATTCAACCGTACTAGCTAAAAGTAAACTAGGAACCGTTAATAGTGTAATTAGGCCAAACAAACAAACTGCAATCGTCATCGCTTTGTTTTTTAGAGGACGTTTCATAAACTTCACCCCGTTTGGTACCGAATTACATATATATAACTGTTTTAAATCGTAAAAAGTGACAAAATTTTATAACTTTTTTAAAATTTTTCAAAATTCATGTTTTCTATTATTTTTATAATCTCATCAAATTCATATTTAGTATATATAAAATAATCCTTTTCATCATATTGCCATACATATATATTTAGAGTCTTTCTTTCAAAAAATAGCACTTCAAATTTTGCTGTTTCTATCTTTTTCAAGTAGTCCTCTTCAAAATCTACTGCATTATTAAAATTTTCATTTATTTTTAAGATAATTTCTTTTCCATCTAAATTTTTCAATTTAATAAATCTAGCAATCGCATCATTCACTACGCTTTCAATTTCAAAACCATCTGGCAAGTAACCAAAAGCCTCCATATATTCTTCGTAATCCGAATGAGCACCTTCCATAGTTTCTGTTTTATCATTGTTCAACAACCATGCATAATCATTTCTGCTTCTTCTATATACAGATAAATCTTCTGTGCGCCAAGCTTTCATGCTAGGTGCTATTGCTATTGAAGCTACTAATGCTACCAAAACAAATATAGCAATTTTAATATATTTCATATAATTGTTTTTCTTTATATGCGTAAGTTCAATTACTTTTCTAGTTTTATCTTCTTTTATTTCGTTCAAATTTCCGTTTTCAACTGCTTTAAAAATTTTCTCCATATTCTTTTCATGCTTCTTAGAAAATCGGATTTTAGGGACATTTTCGTTCTTTTTTTCTGATTCTATTACATATTCTTTTAATGATTTTTCCAATATTTCGTCAAAGTTGTCTTTCTTCATTAAACTAATTCTTCCTTTCCTAATCTTTCTTTTAACATTTTCTTTGCACGTTCTGTTCTTTTCTTAACTGCATCATAACTAATATTTAGTATTTCGGCAATCTCCTTTTGCGAATATCCATAAACCTTGTCTAATATCAATACATCTTTGTATTTTTCTGGCAATTTTTCGATAATGTCATGTATATGATTTTTGCGTTCTTTTTCTACAAGTTCATCACAAGGAGTCTTGGTCGTATAATACTGATTTTCTTCATTTTGGATTTCATCTATATATTCTAGTTTTGCACCATTTCTCTTTCTCGAATTATACATATCAATTGCAACATTTTTCGCTACAATTCTTAAGAATCTTCTTGTAATTTCAAAACCATCGTTTGGAAGTTTTTCAAACTTATCTATAATTTTCAAAAATGCTTGTTGCACTGCATCTTCAGCCAGTTCGTGTTCTTTTAAAATACTTTTAGCATCCATGTACATTGCATCTCTATGTTCTTTGTATAACAATCTTAATTTATTTGCAATTTCTTCTTTTAGTTTGCTTCTACAGTCCATGATTTTCTTCCTTTCTTAAGATTTTGTAAACTTAGTACGTCCGATTATATACTAGGATTTGCCTTAAATTCAAGGAACGTTACTTATATTCAACAACAGAATATTTTAATATTTTTGTACATTTCCCTAACTTCATGATAAAATATTCCTCGAAAAGGAGGTTATTTTGTGGAAATTGCAAATATCGAAAAGTTCATGCCTACCGTTTATCAGGCTGAGATTTTGTTAAAAAATCATATAGAAACTAATAGAAGAAAAGGGATTAAAGCTTTTAAAATCATTCATGGTTATGGTTCTACTGGAAAAGGTGGTGGCCTTAGAACTGGACTTAGAGCGTATCTAACTCAATTGAAAAAAGCTAAAATAATTTCTGATTTTGTTGCTGGCGAAGATTGGTCTGTATTTAATGAAACTACTAGAAAAGTCTTAGACTTAGATAATTCTTTTAGAAAAGACTCAGATTTGGATAAATCTAATTCTGGAATTACAATAGTTGTAATAAGCTGGGATGGAAGTTCAAAGTTAGAAGATACTCCTTATAGACCTACTCAAAACTAATTGTATCTATCAATTTGCAATAAAATAGGACTTGAATAAAATTTTCAAGCCCTATTTTTTATTTCTATTTTGGAAATTATTTTTCACCTATAGTAAGACACGTGCTAACATTTGAAATTTCAATATTAGCACGCGTTTTTTATTCTATATATTTATTCTATATATTTATTTAATATATTATGCCTCTATCTTAGTGTGTTCCTTGTGTTTCGTAATCGTTGTTTGCT
>CAYNRR010000010.1:0-49992 GCA_964400015.1 uncultured Eubacteriales bacterium
TTGGTATTTCCTTTTTTTATTTTTTTACTGTGACATATCTATGTTAAACCATCACTTCACTGTTCCATCATATTTTTCGCGCCATCTATATATTGTCTTTCTGTGTTTTTTATATCTAATTGCAGCTGCTGTCACTCCGTGTTTAAAAGAATATTCAATTATTGATTGCTTAAAATACAAATCTTGTGTTATATTATTCATAGGAAATACCTTCTTTCGATATTTGTTTGGTTCGTTAAAAACATTATATCATTTTGGTATTTCCTTTTTTATTTTTTTACTGTGACATATCTATGTTAAACCATCAGAAAGAAATTAGAACCAAAACATCTATGATCTTTTATATTTCTTTAAATACTTGTATTTTTCGCATTTTCATGTGGATTTTATGTAAATTTTATGCTATAATATCTATTGAACTATGGACTTTTTTATAAAAATTCACTAATTAGTGGAGTTTACGCTCTATCTTTTTAGTTTTATCGATATATTCACTATTCATCAGTAAAAGAAAAGGAGTTTTAAAATCATGAAAACTACGTTCAAATTTACCATCTGGCTCATCACTTTCACACTGGCGTATTTCATCAATTCTATCGAAGTCGTCAGCCTGTCTCATGCTTTTTTCGGATTGCATGTGGGCATCATCGGTGCTTCCGTGCTCGTTTTGTTGCTGACTTTTGCTTTTGGCAAAGAGCCTGCACTTCATAAGTACGGTCGGTTTTTCATCAAGTTGCTTCGCTTTGGCGTTGCAATCGGTATTACCAGCGTTCTTTCTTGGTTAGTTGCTACGTTCTTCCTGAAGGTAGATTTCTTCACTGCCTATGTTCTTACGACTTTAGGTCAGTGTATGTATAATATCGACTATACTGCCGACATTAAACTGCCTCAGTTCCCCAAGAAGAAGAATGATTCTACCATTGCTGAGAAAAAGCAGACTCCCATGTACATTCCCAAAACTCAGCCCGAAGAAAAATGTGAAGAACCTGAGGAAATCCCTGATGTAGTCGATGAAATGGATTTCAGCGACGAGAGCATTGAAATGGATTCTGAAGTCGATTGTGACGAAGATATCGAGATTAACGATTTGGCGTTTGACTCCTCCTACGAAGAGGAAGAAAAACCTGCACCCAAGTTTGATATCGATATTCCTCTCTAAGCTAAAAAGTCACCCACTGTTTTGTGGGTGACTTTTTATTATTCAAAATCTACTACATCTATCCATTTTTTCAAAAGTTCTTGTTCTTCTGGCTTTCCTTTTGACATTTGAGTTGCTGCTACAATTGGTATCCATCTTTGTAAATGGCTTATTGGTATTTCGCTTTTTTGTGCAAATAGTTGTAAATATCTTTCTGCAAGTTCTCTTTCACCTTTTATTGAAAATAATAAATAAGTTCTTGCTGCATCTGCTGATGCATTTCCTTGTGTTACGTGTGACCAATCTATTACGTATACTTCTCCGTTTTCTTTAACAATTACGTTACTTGGATTATAATCTCCATGACATAATTTATTATGGTTTTTCATGCCCTCTAAACGGTGCAATAACTCATATTTTACGTTATCATCTATGTTTATTGCCTCATTTATTTTTCTTCTAAATTTGTCTTTTATTTGAGTTAAAAGTGGAACTCTTTTTGATAATATTTTCATTTGCATATCTACGAATAAATTTAAATATTCCTCTTGCTTTTCTGGATGCTCTCTCATTAACACATCTAAAGGCGTACCTTCTATATGTTCTGAAACTAGTGCCCATCTATTTTCTATTTTAGTAACAGCTACAAGCTTTGGAATTTTTAAATCTGTTCCCTCTTCAACTCTAGCTTGATTTAGTGCTTCATTTAATATATTTGCTTTTGAATAATTTTCAACAAATAGTTTAATTGTATAACCACCATCTTTATAAACTTCTTTTGTTTCTCTTCTTGCTATAACATTTTCCAAATTAAATTCCATTATTATTCACCTCCGTAATATGCTCTTAAATACATTTCTTTTATTTCGCTCATTAGTGGATATCTAGGGTTAGCACCTGTGCATTGATCATCAAATGCTTGTTCTACCATATCATCTAATCTATTTAAAAAGTCTTGTTCGTCTATTCCATATTCTCTAATTGTCTTATGAATGCCGATTTTATATTTTAATTCATCTATCTTCCAAATTAGTTTTTGTACTTTTTCATCATCGTTTTCTCCATATATTCCAAGACTTTCTGCAATTTCTGCATATCTTCTCTTTGTATGTGGATGATCATATTGTGGGAATGTTCCCATCTTTGTAGGTGTTTCGCTTGCATTAAATTTTATTACTTCATTTATCAATAACGCATTTGCAATACCGTGTGGTATGTGATGGAAAGCACCAAGTTTATGAGCCATTGAATGACATACACCTAAAAAAGCATTTGCAAACGCCATACCTGCCATTGTCGCAGCATTCGCCATTTTTTCTCTTGCTTCTGGATCATTTGCTCCATTTTCATAAGCTCTTGGTAAATATTCAAAAATATTTTTTAATGCTTCTTTCGCAAGTCCATCTGTATACTCTGTTGCCATCATTGAGGCGTATGCTTCAAGTGCATGAGTAACAGCATCAATACCTGATGCAGATGTTAATCCTTTTGGAGCATTCATCATAAGATCAGCATCAACAATTGCCATTTTAGGCATCAATTCGTAATCTGCAAGTGGATATTTTGTTCCTGTTTGTTCATCTGTTATAACTGCAAATGGTGTAACTTCTGAACCTGTTCCTGCAGATGTTGGTATCGCAATAAAGTATGCTTTTTCTCCCATCTTAGGGAATGTATATACTCTTTTTCTAATATCCATAAATCTCATTGCCATGTCCATGAAATCTATTTCTGGATGTTCATATAATACCCACATAATTTTAGCTGCATCCATTGGAGAACCACCACCAATAGCTATTATGCAATCTGGTTTAAATGATTCCATTATTTTAGTTCCTTCTTTTGCACAAGCAAGTGTTGGATCTGGCTCAACATTTGAAAATGTAGTATGAGCAATTCCCATTTCATCTAGTTTATCTGTAATAGGTTTTGTATATCCATTTTCAAATAAAAATCTATCGGTTACTATGAACACTCTTTTTTTGTCCATTACATTTTTCAATTCTTCTAAAGCAACTGGTAAACAACCTTTCTTTATATAAACCTTTTCAGGCGCTCTAAACCAAAGCATATTTTCTCTCCTCTCAGCTATTGTTTTTATATTTAGTAAGTGTTTTACTCCTACATTTTCTGCAACTGAGTTACCACCCCAAGAACCACAACCCAAGGTTAATGATGGAGCAAGTTTAAAGTTATATATATCGCCTATTCCACCTTGTGATGATGGTGTGTTTATAAGGATTCTGCATGTTCTCATTTTATGACTGAATTTTTCTATTTTTTCATTTTCCGTTATTGTATTTACATACAAAGATGATGTATGACCTAATCCTCCGTCTAAAATTAAGTGATGTGCTTTTTCTACCGCATCATCAAAATCATTTGCTCTATACATTGCAAGAACAGGAGAAAGTTTTTCGTGTGCAAATTCTTCTGACAAATCCACACTTTCAACCTCACCTATCAATATTTTAGTGTTTTCTGGTACCCAGACTCCTGCAAGCTCTGCTATTGTATGTGCTTTTTGTCCTACTATTTTAGCATTTAAAGCACCATTTATTATCATTGTTTTTCTAACTTTTTCTAGTTCTTCTCCATTTAAGAAATAGCAACCTCTTCTTCCGAATTCTTCTTTTACTCTGTCATATATGCTGTTTAATACAATTACTGATTGTTCAGATGCACAAATCATACCGTTATCAAAGGTTTTTGAATGTATTATTGAATTTACTGCAAGTAAAATATCTGCTGTTTCATCTATTATCGCTGGAGTGTTTCCTGCACCAACTCCAAGAGCAGGTTTTCCACTTGAATATGCTGATTTAACCATACCAGGTCCACCTGTAGCTAAAATCGTATCTGCTGATTGCATAACAAGATTCGTAAGTTCTAGTGATGGTACATCAATCCATGAAATAATATCTTCAGGTGCACCAGCTTTTACTGCAGCTTCTAATACAATTTTGGCAGCTTCGATTGTTGATTTCTTAGCCCTTGGATGTGGACTTATGATTATTCCATTTCTTGTTTTTAAAGCGATTAAAGTTTTAAAAATAGCTGTAGAAGTTGGATTTGTTGTAGGAATTACAGCTGCTATAACACCAATTGGTTCAGCTATTTTCTTTATTCCATATGCTTTATCCTCTTCTATAACACCACAAGTTTTTGTGTTTTTATACGCATTATATATATACTCTGTGGCATAATGATTTTTTATTACTTTATCTTCTACAACTCCCATACCTGTTTCTTCAACAGCCATCTTTGCAAGATATATTCTTGCATTGTTTGCCGCCATCGCAGCAGCTTTAAATATCGTGTCTACTTGCTCTTGTGAGTAAGTAGAAAATTTTTCTTGTGCTTTTCTTACTCTTTCAAAAGCTTCTTTTAATGACTCAACACTATCTACAATTTTGTATTCTTTACTCATTTTTTAAATTCCTTTCCTTTTGTTCTTTTTATATTTTATCATTTTTTTAGTTGTATAATTCTACTTATTTTTTATATTTTGTTTTAGTAATATTTCACTTCAACTATTTTGCCAATCTGTTCTAAATTTTTACTTAATTTTTCAACCAGCTTAAATTTTGAAGCACTATCTATTGGAAGACCTTTATGTGCTTCATTGACTGCTTGCCCCACATAAAAATTTATTTTTGTAGCTTCTTCTAATAGGAAATTGGCAAGTCTTGAAGCTCCATCATTTTTCAAAAATTGTTTAGAAATGTTTGAATTATTCTTTATGTATATTTCTGAAAGTTCAATTAGTTTCCTAAGTGTAATTACTCCTTCTGTTGTTAAATCAATTCCTTTTATATATCCTATCGGTGGTATATCAGATTCTTCTGTTTCTTGTATTGTTTCTATTTTTTCATTCAGATAATTAGCAACTATTTGTGAAGTCGTCCCACCACACACTATTTTTATTCCATCATTGGACAAAAAATCTTTTACATATGCTACATCGTCTTCCTTGCTTGCAGGTGGACCAATCATTATATTAACCGTTTGCGTATTTCTAATCTTTATAGTAGCAACCGTTGTGTCATCACCTGGTTCTCCCATATAAAGTGCTTCACTTGCACTTGCAAGAATGTTAGCTAAACAATGTGCCGACATATTGGACTTCATATTTCTTTCCATGTATTCTATTATATCATTTCTTTGCCATTCTAAATTTAAAATTTTGCCGGTACCTGCATGAGGCACTCCATCTGACATAAGCATAATCACATCTTGATTTTTTAAATCAAGATTACTTTTATAGATTTTTTTGCCTAAAATATTTAGCTCTTCTCTTTCCAAATTGTTGAATTTACCATTTCTAAAAAATAGGCATTGTGGATTATCAAATTCAATCATGTAGCCTTTTCCTTCATTACTTAAATGAATCACTGAAAATGTTGAATACGCAACACCTCTTTCTTTGCACACTGGAAGTGTTTCTACTATTGTTTCTATACATTCTTCCATAGGAATAGAATTAGAAACCATTGTACTTAGTATTTTAGAAGTTAAAGTTGACAAGATGTTCGCTTTAACGCCACTCCCTAAACCATCTGCAAGTACAAGTGTTGTATATCCATCTTTTTTCACTATTGATACCATGTCTCCACAAAGTTCTTCGCCAAATTTGTTGAATGAAGTATAACCATATTCTAAAAACAAACTCATCAGCCATCACCTTTTTTCTCATCTTCTGTTAACGTTTTCTTCAAATTCACTAATGCGATTTTCGTTTCTGCCGTTGTTTCACCTAATAATGAAGCTATTTCATGTGCAACACGCATTTGTTTTTTTATTACTTCATCTGCCATTGACAAAGTTTCTAATTTAACTTTATTAAGTTCGTTATCATAGTTGACTTTTTCCGTTATATCTTTCATAGTTGCAAACATCATATCATGATTTTTTATATGAGTTATTGACAATTCCACATATGAATTTGTTCGTGATATTTTTATTCTTTTTCCGACTATATTTTTCTTTTCTGTTAAAGCAATTACAAAATCTTCACATTCATCCATTACATCTAAAACACAAATTTCTTTAGGCTTGAATGAAAATATTCCCATGATTGTTTTAGCTTTATCGTTTATATCAATAATCTTATACTTTTCATCAATTACTATTATTCCATTTGGACTGTTTCTTATAATTTCATAAGACATATTTTCAGCACGTTCTCGCATATATGGCAAACACATTTCAACATCTGCATATCCGTTAATAACAGCCCAAGCTTTTTCTCTACACGTTGCATAACCACACGCACCACAATTTAATTCATCTTCTTTTGCAAATTTACCCGTCTTTGCCAGTACTTCTTTTATTTGCTCTTCTGTAGGCGTTATTTCTTCATGAATTTCAGCACAATGTTTTTTAGAAATATCTATATTTTGATAATAATCAGATTTTCTAGTAATCTTTTTTTCGCCTTCATTACGACTTACATATTTACGTATTTTAGTATTTGAAAATATTGCACTATTGTCTTTGTCAAGTGCACATGGACCGTTTACACATGAGCCTTGACAAGCATTCATTTCCAAAAATACATTTTCCATTTTATCTATTTCAGACAAAACCTTTTGACAATTTTCCACGCCGTCTATTGCAATGTATTCATATCCATCTGGCAATTCATTAAAAGATTTTATAATACCTCTGCTAATAGGATAAAACCTTGCTTTATTCCAGCCAATTTGATCAGGAATCATTTTATTTTCTTCTTCCAAAGAAATACCCTTTTCTTCAAAAAACTCAATAAGTTCTTCAAATGTTAATACTGCATCAATAACTCCCGACTCATAACATTCTCTTTTTTTAGAAATGCAAGGACCTATAAAAACAACCTTTATATTTGGATTTTCATCTTTTAAAATTTTTGCGTGTGCAATTGCTGGTGAATCCACTTGTGCTAGATATTGCAAAGCTTCTGGATAATACAGACTAATCATTTTATTTATAGCCGGACAACATGAAGTGATGAAATTTTTATATTTTTTTGTTTTCAATAATTTCTCATATTCATCCGAAACAAGACTTGCACCCCTTGCTGTTTCTTCTGCTAAATAAAATCCACACTTAATAAGAGCCCTCTTCATCGTTTCAAAAGAAGTAACATTAAAACTTGAAATAAAAGATGGTGCAACCGTTGCAATAACTTTATGTTCTGCCAATAATTTTCTTACTCTATCGATTTCACTATGCACACTTTTTGCATTTTGTGGACAAACAAGTGTACAATTTCCACATAAAATACATCTATCTTCAAGAATTTTGGCTTGATTGTTTTCGATTTTTATTGCCTTAACTGGACAATTTTTTAAGCATTTGTAACAGTTTTTACATTTAGCTTCTTTAAATTCTAAAAAATTTGGCATAAGTGCCTCCTTATAATTTTCTACATCAAGTATTCGTTATAATTCTACCATTCTTTATAAGGGGTCGCAACCAAAATCAAGGCAAAAAAATAAGCACTTTTTACGTACTTACTTTTTAGCCAAAATTATTTTTATTTCTTTCTCGTCATATAATTTTAATGTAACTTCATCTCCAGGATTTTTACTATAAATATATTCTCTTAATTCAATCATTTTATTTATTTCTATTCCATCTATGTGAGTGATAATATCTCCGACTTTAAGTCCCTTTTTTCCACATGGTCCATAGTCATTTATTTGAGCTATATATATACCTTTATCTATCAGTATATTACTATTAACGTAGCTCATTATTGAGCTATCATACGCATATATTCCTAGAGTCGCTTCTATAAATTCGTCTTTGTTTTCAAGCTTTTCTATAATAGGTTTTACTACATTTATTGGGACTGCAAAACCAATACTTTCTGCATTATCCAGTTTAACTGTATTGATTCCAATTACGTTACCATCCAAATCGATGAGTGGTCCTCCACTGTTTCCAGGATTTATACTTGCATCAGTCTGAATAAGTGCCTCTAAAAAAACTTTTTCTCCATCATCTTCAAATAAAAAAGTTCTGTCTAAGCCACTTATTATTCCCTTTGTAGTAGTTCCTTGAAATTCTATTCCTAGTGGATTGCCTATTGCGATTACGTCATCACCTACGTATATGTTTTCTGAATTTCCTAAATTAACCTGAGGCAAATTCTTTTCATTTACTTTAACAATTGCCAAATCGATATTTTCTTCTGCCCACACTACTTTTCCTTGAAGAACTCTACCATCATGTAAAGTTATATTTAATCTTTTGCCAACGTTTTGTGCCAAATGTTGATTAGTTAATATATATCCATTTTTGCTAACTATAATTCCACTACCCAACCCCCATTTTTCAGCTGTATCCGTTTTCAAAATGTCTTCCATATCAGGCTTTAAAAATCCTACACCTACAACACACTTTTTCACCTCTTCAATTACATAGCTTAAGTCATTTGAGCTTCTTGTTTTCTCCGTACTAGTATAGTAATTATTTGGAAGTGCACTCAATCTTTGCATAGAGTATAAATTGTTCTCATTATTTATGAAAATCAATATGTTTTCAATCACAACGGTTGTAACGAATACCGTTAAAACAACTGTTAAAAAAACTTTAAATTTTCCTGTTTTTTTATTACTATTATGTGAATACAAATACATGTCTATTCACCCCTTAGTAATTATTACCATCAGTTTGCTATTTTATACTTGTTTTTCCTTGTTTTTTGACGTATTTTGATATATTATTTATTATATTTAAGTAACCTAGTGTTGGCATAGGTAAGTGAAAGTAAGGAAGGTAAGTTATGAAACAATTGCAAGAAAAAATTTTTTGTGAATTAACAAATCCACAAAAATCAATATTGATGTCGGAACAATTCTTTGGTGATCCACATATATTCATCATTCCGGCTTGGGCATATATTAAATCAGAAGTTGATTTTTCAGTTCTTGAACAAGCTATAAATTATACTGTAAAAAATCACGATGCACATCGCATCCATTTCATAAAATCTGGTGAAAAAACACTTCAATATTTTGAAAATTATACGCCATTCGATGTTGAGAAAATGGTTATTGATAATATAGAGGAATTAGAAGATTATTTAAAAGCTGTTACTTTTGATATTTATTCTAATACCCCTATTAAATTTGTTATGTTCCAAAATCTATCCGGTCCTAGTGGGTTTGCATGCGTTTTGCACCACCTTATTGGTGATGCTTGGTCTTTGTCGCTAATTTTAGAAGAGACTTTAAAAGCTTATGATCAACTTATGCAAACTGGTTCTATTCAAAAGTTAAGAACTTCATCTTATAAAGATTTCATAAACTCTGAAGAAATTTATCTATCTTCTGAAAAATTTCAAAAAGACAAAGAATATTGGGAAGAAAAATATAGTACTAATTCTGAAATTTTATCTTTTAGAAATAGTGGTAATTTTTTCGATACAAAATCGGCTCGTGAATCATTAAAAATACCACAAGAGCTAGTTTCATATTGCAAAGAAAATAAAATTTCACCTTTTTCATTTTTCTTTGCTGCAGTGTCAATATACTTTTCTCGTATAACAAATTCTGAGGAGATAATTATTGGTACGCCATTTTTAAATAGAACAAATTTCGCTGAAAAAAATTCTATGGGTATGTTTATTTCTACATTGCCATTTAAACAAATAATAGACAACAATAAAACTGCCTTTGAATATATTAAGGAAATTGCAGTTTCGCAACTAGGTGCTCTACGTCATCAAAAATATCCTTATGCCGAATTGCAAAAATACTATACAGCAAAATTTAAACGTTCAAATAATTTATACGATATCTTATTTTCATATCAAAATGCTCAAGCTGATCTAAAATCACTTAGCTTTGACTCTGGATCTAAGTGGATATATACAGATCATCAAGTTGAATCAATAGTAATTAACATTTCTGATATAGATGGCAACAACACTTTAGATATAAATTATGACTATTTGACAAGTATCTTTTCTCAAAAAGAAATTGTAACTATTCACAATCGTATAATGAATATTGCGAAACAGATTTCTGAAAACTCTGCTATTTTGCTAAAAGATATTGAAATTGTTACAGATGAAGAAAAAAATATCTTGATAAATGAGTTTAATAAAACTGAAGTTCACTATGATAAAAATGCAACAATAGCAACTTTAATATCTGATGTTGCTAATAAACATCCTAATAACATTGCTGTTGTTTTTGAACAAGAATTTTTAACATATAAAGATTTAGATGAAAAAACAAATTACTTAGCTGACATTTTGAGAAAACATGGCATTACACGTAACACTTATGTTGGTGTACTTTTCAATCGTTCTCTTGAAATGATAATTTCTATTATAGCTGTTATAAAGGCTGGTGGCGCATATGTGCCAATAAATCCAGATTATCCAGATGATAGAATTGATTATATGCTTAGTGACAGTAATTGCAAGCTATTATTAAAAGCAAAAGATTTATGTTATGAAAATTCTAATTATGAAACTTTGATTATTGAAAATTCTAATTTAAAAAACAGTATTATTTTCGATAATATTAGTGAAGACTCTGATGTTGCATATGTAATTTATACTTCTGGTTCAACAGGTAAACCAAAAGGCGTAATGATACGTCATTCAAGCAGTGTAAACACTCTACTTTGGAGGAAATCAGCCTATAAGTTTGATACTACATTTACAGTAATACAAATTCCATCATTCGCTTTTGATAGTTCTGTGGAAGATATTTTCACTCCACTTATATCAGGTGCTAAATTAGTTTTAGTAAATCAAAGTAATTCTAATTTTGATTTACCTTTAATTAAAAATTTAGCTCAAAAACATAAAGCAAATCATATGCTTGTAGTTCCAAGCTTTTATAATGTTTTATTAAACGAAATGTCTGAAGAGTTACAAAACTTTAAATGTATAACTGTTGCTGGTGAAGGGTTTTCAATCGAACTTGTAAAAAAACATTTTGAATTACTACCAAATGTTGAACTTTATAACGAATATGGACCAACAGAAAATACAGTGTGTACTTCATATTATAAATTTAATAAAGACGATGAACATATTTATATCGGTAAACCAATAAATAACTGCAAATGTTACGTCCTAAATAACAACTTAAAGTTGCAACCTTTTGGTGTAAAAGGCGAATTATATGTTAGTGGACCTGGACTTGCTAAAGGTTATATTGGAAGAGATGATTTAACTGAAAGTAGATTTATTCCAAATGTATTTGATAAAGATGCCTTAATGTATAAAACAGGTGATGTGGTATCTATAAACGAAGATGGTCTTATGACATTCCATGAGCGTACAGATAATCAGGTTAAATATAATGGATATCGAATAAATCTTGGAGAAATAGAAACTGCTATTTCAACACATTTAAAAAATCCAAATGTCGTAGTATTACTAAAAAGTTCAAATTCTACAACATCTTTAGTTGCATATATTGAAACAAAAGAAAAGCTTGATATCAACGATTTAAAGCAAGATATTAAGAAATTTTTACCACACTATATGATTCCAAAAGAATTTAATGTAGTTGAAAAATTTCCTTTAACGCCTAATGCAAAAGTTGATAGAAAAGCATTACTAAAAATGAAATTTGCTACACGTGATACTATAATAGTCGCTCCAAGAAATAAATTGGACACAACCATTTTAAATGCATGGAAATCTGTTTTGAAACAAGAAAATATAAGTATTGATGATAACATATTTGAACTTGGTGGAGATTCACTTTCAATAATCTCTATTCAATCTATACTTTATAAAAATAATATAAAAGTTAAATCACAAGTTCTTTTTGAAAATCCAACAATACGTACTACATCAGATTTTATTTCTTCAAATATTCAAAAAGAACAAAAAGAGGAAATTGTACTTTCAAAACCAATCTCTTACTCTTTGGAAGAAATAAATCAAAAGTCTGATATGCCAAAAAACATTTTACTTACAGGTTCAACAGGATTTTTAGGGTCACATATTTTAGCCGAAATTTTGAACAAATACGAAGATGTCAATGTATATTGTTTAGTTAGAAGTAAACCTAATAAAACAAACGAAGAACGTTTGAGAGAAATTTTAGATTATTATTTTGGAGAAAAATACAATTTGTTAATTGGAACTCGTATTATTCCAGTTGAAGGAGACCTTGCACGTGAAAGACTTGGTGTAAAAATAGAAACATATAAAGAGTTATTAGAAAAAGTTGATACCATAGTAAATGTTGCTTCGCTTGTAAAACATTTTGGCGATTATAATTTGTTCTACAATTCAAATGTTTTATCTGCTATAAACATTATTAAATTTGCTAAAGAAGCTAATGCCTCTATCAATCATATTTCGACCACTTCTGTTTCAGGTAACTTCTTAGTAAAAAATGATATTGTTTATGACTATACCGAAAACGACTTTTTCATTGGTCAAAATTATATGGATAATGTATATGTAAGAACAAAATTTGAAGCAGAAAATGAAATGTTTAAGGCTATGAATGAGGGAATAAACGTAAATATTTTCCGTGTAGGAAATTTAATGCAACGTATTTCAGATGGCAAGTTCCAAGTAAACAAATTCGATAATGCATATTTCAAAAGAATTTATGGTTTTATAAAAATAGGAAAATTGCCAAAGAATCTAATGGAACAATTGTTAGAATTTACTCCGATTGATTCTTGTGCCGAAGCAATTGTATCTTTAATGAATTATAAAAATAAGGTGTTCCATTTGTTGAACCCTAACCTTATTACAATAACTGAATTAAATGATGCATTGAAAAAGTATAACATTGAAATAGAATTCGTAAGTCCTACTGAATTTAGTAGATTTATTCACGAAGATGATAATTTGAATTATTTACAAAATTTCATTACAGACTTAAATAATACAAAAAAATTAAATTATGACACAAGCATAACTATAAACGACACTCTAACCCGTGAATATTTGAAAGCCAACTCATTTAAATGGCCAAAAATAGATGAAAAATATTTAGATTTATTTATAAAAAATTTATTGGAGGGTGATATAACAAATGATAAAACTTCTAAAATCGGACAAACTCAAAAAATGGATTAGCAGTAACATCAGATTATCAGCATGTCTATTTTTTGAATTTGTAATTTTACTTGGAATTGTATTAGTATACTACTTCTTACCTATATTTCTAAACTATGGACCTGGAACTATAAACTCACAATTTGATTTAGAAATATCTAATGGACTTAGTTATTTTATGCAATTCTTCATAGTATTTTTAGTACTTAGCTTTTTAGGTGTACTTTACATCATAATTCAAACAAAGGATTTTAAAAATTTAGAAAAAACAAAATACGAATTGCACTTTGAAAATAATGCAAAAACGCAAAAAAAACTTAATAATATCATCAAAAAATGTATGACGCTTCCTCAATCGATATTCTTGTTTATATCTCTAGCACCAACGATAGCGTTATCACTCGTATTTTTGTTATTAGGTTTCACGTCATTTGCTGATGTAAAAGTTATTATGGTAATAACTACAATCTCCGTATTAGCTTCATCAGTTGCTTACATATTTTTTAGAAACATATTTAAATCAACTCTTGTGTACTTAGGAAATACAAAAAGACTAGAAAAAACTTCATTTTCACTTACAGGAACATCTATACTACAACTTTCATCATTGCTTCTTGTTTCTGTTGTATATACGTTTTTATTGTTATACTCAAATAGTATGCAAGAAAAATCAACAATATTAAAAGAGCATTATACATTAGAAGTACAGTCAATGATTGAAAACTCAAAACCAGAAAATATAGACGAACTTAAAGAACTTTTAGATGAGATGACCTTTATTTCAAAAGAAGATGCAGTTTTCTTAATTGATGCAAACGAGGAAGTTCACAATATAAGCGAAACTGAAATTTCAGACTTCTTCTTAAAATATGCAAGAGAGCTTGCTACAAGCAATGACAATACGGTTTATGACTATTATGGAACTGAAACACAAGGTGTTGTTATTCCATACACTATAAATAATGAAGATATAAAAATAGTAATCAAATATGATTTAACCAACCATTTGCTTAGAACAACTTTTGCAAATATGTTTATAATAATCATTTATTGTAGTATATCTGTTTATTGTTTTTCAGGTTCTATAACGAGTGAAATTTCAAATATTTCAAAAAGCATGCAAGCAATGGCAAATAATAAAAAGAATTCTTTAAATACGAAATTACCTGTTACATCTAGCGATGAGCTTGGCGATCTAATCGTGGCGTTCAATAACTTACAAGATTTAACTAGTCAATATATCAATCAGATTGAAACAAGCCAGAAAACACTTTTAGAGCAAGAAAGACTAGCTTCATTAGGACAAATGATTGGTGGAATTGCTCATAACATGAAAACACCTATAATGTCTATCTCTGGTGCAGCTGAAGGATTAACTGAACTTGTTGGAGAATATATCGCATCTATCGATAATCCAAGTGTTAATTCAGATGACCATAGAGAAATAGCAAAAGATATGCTTGATTGGATTACTAAAATCAAAACTCACACTGCATATATGTCTGATATTATTACGGCAGTTAAAGGTCAAGCTTCACAACTTGCAACAACGGAATACACTGAATTTAGTGTTTATGATTTAATTAAAAAAGTAGATATTTTAGTAAAACATGAAATCAAAAAAGCTTTGCTAACACTTGAAACATCTATAGAATGTGACCCTACATTATCACTACATGGTGATATAAATAACTTAATTCAAGTTATAATAAACTTGATTTCTAACTCAATTCAAGCATATAACGGAAAACCAAATGAAATTATTTACTTAACAATTACAGCAGATGATAAAAATGTCTTCATAAAAATAAAAGATAACGGTTGTGGTATGGATGACGAAATTAAAAACAAATTATTTAAAGAAATGGTTACCACGAAAGGCAAAAACGGAACTGGACTTGGATTATATATGTCATATTCAACAATCAAAGGAAAATTTAATGGCGACATTGAATTTACATCTACGCAAAATGTAGGCACAACATTTGTTATTACTTTACCTTTATACGAGGAGGAAAAATAATGAGATTAAAAGATATAATACAAAAATCAGATTTTAAAATATTAGTAGTCGATGACGAACAAGGTATTATCGATTCACTTGCAATATTTTTAAATCAATATCACTTTGTTGGAGTAACAGATCCACTAGAAGCAATAGAAAAAGTAAAAAACGAACATTTTGACTTAATGATATTAGACTTTTTAATGATGCCAATCCACGGTGATAAAGTTGTTGAAGAAATTAGAAAATTCAACAAAGACCTTTACATTCTTCTACTTACAGGTCATAAAGATCTTGCACCACCACTTGAAACTATTAAGCGATTAGATATTCAAGGTTATTGTGAAAAAAGCGATAAGTTCGACCAAATAATTCTTCTTGTTGAATCTGGTTTAAAATCAGTTTCTCAAATGCGAGTTATTAAAGAGATAAATGAAAAACTTGAGGAAGCTTATGACGAATTAAAACATGCATATCGTGGCACCATGGAATCGCTTCGTTTAGCTGTTGACGCAAAAGATTCTTATACTAAAAATCATTCTGACAGAGTTTCTTATTATTCAGTATTGTTAGCTCAAAAGCTAAATTTACCAGAAGATGAAATAGAAACAATTCGCGATGGTGGCCTATTCCATGATATCGGCAAAATAGGTATCCCCGATGCCATATTGCAAAAGACATCAAAACTAACTGATGACGAATATGATGACATCAAAAATCATCCTTCAATAGGAAGCCATATTTTACAACCAGCAAAAATATTTGATAAAATTTTGCCAATGGTAAAACATCATCATGAAAGATATGATGGTCGTGGATATCCTGGAAGTCTTGCTGGCGAAGACATTCCTCTATCTGCCAGAATAGTTGCAATTGCCGATGCTTTTGATGCAATGACATCAGACAGAAGTTATCGTCCTCGTTTCACTCTAATAAAAGCATTAGATGAAATCGAAAAATGTAAAGGAACACAATTTGATCCTCATCTTGCAGAACTATTTGTTGAAGTAATAAAAGAAAACAAATCAAGAATTGAAGAAGACTTAAATATAGAACTAATAGCTAGAACTGATGATAATATATAAAAAAAAGAGATTCGCTAAAAATCAAAGCGAATCTCTTTTTATTTAACTATCTATTTAACAACTATTGTATAAATTCTTTCAGGAACATAAATCTTTTTAACTACTTCTTTGCCTTCAGTAAATTTAATAATTTCTTCGTTTGCAAAAGCTATCTTTTCAACTTCTTCAGCAGAAGCTCCTTTTTCAATATTTACAACAGCTCTAACTTTACCATTAACTTGTACTGGTATAGCCAAAGTAGCATCAACAGTTTTTGCCTCATCATATTTAGGCCACGTTGTTTGATATAATCTGCCTTCAAATCCAGCTTGCTCCCACATTTCTTCAGTAATATGTGGAGCAACAGGGTTTAATAAAGTAATAAATGTTTTTAACTCAGCTTTATTTATTTTGCCTTTTTTGTTTATTTCATTTATCAATTCCATCAAAGAAGCAATAGCAGTATTAAATTTCATTTTTTCATAATCGTTTGAAACCTTCTTAATCGCTTTATGCATTGAAGTTTCTAAATCTGTTGAATATTCATCACCATCAACTAATATATCCATTAAGTTATATACTTTTTCAAGGAATCTGAAGCAACCCTTAACACTTTGTTCTGACCATGGTGCAGCTTGATCAAAAGCTCCCATAAACATTTCATACATTCTTAAAGTATCTGCTCCATATCTATCAATCATATCATCAGGATTTACAACATTTCCTCTTGATTTAGACATTTTTTCACCATTATTTCCAAGTATCATACCATGCGATGTTCTCTTTTGATATGGTTCCTTTGTTGGCACAATACCTATATCATAAAGGAATTTATGCCAGAATCTAGAATATAACAAGTGAAGAGTTGTATGTTCCATACCACCATTATACCAATCAACAGGTAACCAATATTTTAATAATTCTTTATCTGCGATTTCTTTATCATTATGAGGATCGATATATCTTATGAAATACCAAGATGAACCAGCCCAGTTAGGCATAGTATCAGTTTCTCTCTTAGCAGGGCCACCACAATGAGGGCAAGTTGTATTTACCCAATCTGTAAGATTCGCAAGTGGAGATTCTCCATTATCAGTTGGTTCGTAACTTTCAGCATAAGGTAGTTCAAGTGGTAAAGATTCTTCTGGAAGTGGAACCCAACCACATTTTTCACAATGAACCATAGGAATTGGTTCTCCCCAATATCTTTGTCTTGAGAAAACCCAATCACGAAGTTTGAAGTTTGTTTTAGCTTTACCTATATTATTGTTTTCAAGATATTCAATCATCTTTTGAATTGCATCTTTTACCTCTAAGCCATCTAAGAAGCCTGAATTCATCATTGTACCAGTTTCAACATCAACATTAGCCTTTTCATTAACATCACCATCACCAGTTATAACTTGGATAATTGGCATTCCAAACTTTTTAGCAAAAGCCCAGTCTCTTTCATCATGTGCTGGTACAGCCATAATTGCTCCTGTTCCATAAGAAGCAAGAACGTAATCAGAAATCCAAATAGGAATTTCTTTTCCGTTTACAGGGTTTGTAGCAGTAACGCCTTTAAGCATAACACCTGTCTTATCCTTATTCATTTCTGTTCTTTCAAACTCACTCTTCTTTGCAGCTTCAATTTGATATGCCTTCACTTCATCTCTATTTTCAATATTTAAAGACTCAAGAACTTTATGTTCTGGTGATAGCACCATGTATGTAGCACCAAACAATGTATCTGGACGAGTTGTAAAAACAGTCAATTCTTTATCTGTTCCTGTTATTTTAAACTTAACCTCAGCACCTTTAGATTTACCAATCCAATTACGTTGTTGAATTTTAACTTTTTCAATAAAATCAGTATCGTCTAAGTCATCGTAAAGTCTTTCTGCGTATTCAGTAATTTTAAGCATCCATTGGCTTTTAACCTTTTGAACAACTTCTCCACCACATCTCTCACAAACGCCATTTACAACTTCTTCGTTTGCAAGACCAACTTTACAACTCGTACAAAAATTTATAGGAATTTCAGCTTTATATGCTAAACCTTTTTTATACAATTGTAAGAAAATCCATTGTGTCCATCTATAATACTTAGGATCTGTAGTATCAACTTCTCTATCCCAATCAAAAGAAAAACCAATCTTTTTAAGTTGTTCTCTAAATCTATCAATGTTTTTCTTTGTAACAATTGCTGGATGAATCTTATTTTTTATAGCAAAGTTTTCTGTTGGAAGTCCAAAAGCATCCCATCCCATTGGATAAAGCACGTTATAACCTTCCATTCTTCTTTTTCTACTAATTATATCTATAGCAGTATTACTCTTTGGATGACCTACATGCAAGCCATTTCCTGAAGGATAAGGAAATTCAATGAGTCCATAAAATTTAGGCTTTGTAAAGTCATTTGAAGCTTTAAATGCACCTTCCTTTTCCCATATGTCTTGCCATTTCTTTTCAATATCTGTAAATTTGTAATCCATAATGTAACCCTTCTTTCACCTTTTTAAAGTACTTCACCGAGTATACTACAAAAAACTTCAAAAGTAAAGCAGACCTCACTTTGAGAGTATAAAAAAAGTGCAATCCCGTATACCGGAACGCACTTTTAAATTTAATAATTTGCACCAATGATTATTGTAAATTTAACATTTGAAGACTCATCACTTTCTTCAACTTTCTTTATACCAGTCACTTCTTTTAAATCTTTTAGCTCTTCATCTGTATTCTTGCCATATGTTATTATTCTAGATGTTTCAACTTGAACTGTTTGATAATTTCCTAATTTTACAACGTTATAATCATTATTAGCTAAAGTTTCAGCAAGTTCTGTAAGTCTATTTGTCTTAGCTTTCGCGTTTAACAACTCTACTTTTATTTTCGTTTCACCCGAAGATGGTTCTTCTAAATTGCTTGAAAACACTTCTTTTTTAGTATTTGAATTTTCTGTTTTTGAATTGTCTACCTTTGAACTTGAATTAGTATTACTTGAATCATTATCTGTAATTACATCACCACTAGAAGTTGTGCCTCTAAACATTTCATCAATTAAAAGATCTCCAGAATCTTCATTTAATATATAATATGAACGAGTTAAGCCTTTATACTTTTGATACTGTCCTACTCCTGGTAGAGTTTCAAGTCTCATTCTATCTAATTTGAAAGTAACTAATTCATCAAGATATTCTTCAACTAATTCCATTGTTATATCAGTTTTTGTATTATCTATTACAATTTGAGCTAAAGTTTTAGCTTTACCTAAGTTTTCAGCTTTTAATACCTCGCCAATCAAAGCTTTAATAAAACTTTGTTGTGCAGCAATTCTACCAATATCTCCATTTGGATATCCTGTACCATCATTATTTTTTCTAAATCTTACGAATTGCTCAGCTTGTGAACCAGATAGCAATTGAGTTCCTTTTTTCAAGTGTATATGCAACTCCGGAGTTTGATAAATATCATCATAATTCATATTTATCGGTACATCTACCGTTACTCCTCCAAGTTCATTAACAACTTTTTTTAACATACTCGCATCAAACAAAACATAATGTTGGATTTCTATTCCTGTAATGTCTTCAACTTTTTCTTTTAATTTTGTTATTCCTTTTACTCCACCACCGTAGTTAGCATATATTGAATTTATTTTTCCGTCAGGACTACTTTCGGCAACAAAAGAATCTCTTGGAATTGATAACAAAGATGCTTCTCTAGTGTTTGGATTGTATTGTGCAAGTATTATAAAATCTGTTAACGATTGATTTCTACCCATTACAAGACATGTTAAATTAGGTTCTAATACTTTCTCTTCTTTTTTATTACCACTTAAAAATTGGGCTAATTCAGAATCTTGTTCTTTCATATCTCTTTCCCAATTTTCATAATATACTGCTGCAACTCCACCAATCGCGGTCATTGATAAAATAACTAATACAACAAATAATACTTTAACAATTCCTATCAATTTATTCATCTATATCCCATACCTCTTTTCATTATAAGCAAGTTCAAATCTTCATTTTTCGACTATATATAATACTATTTTGTTCCATTATTATTTCAATATTCTAAAAATATTTTTGTTTTAAAAAATTAAATTTATTATCAAATTATTATTATACATTGCATTTATTATACTCGATGTTTGAATAATGTCTACTACAAAAGTAATATTCGCAACATTAACTATAAAATATACTATGGCAAGCACTAAATAGATTCTGAATACACCTAGTATCAAGCCAATTACCAATCCTGTCATATTATTTATAGATTTTAATATTGGGATACTCATTATTCCATCAAATATAGCTGTAATAACTGCTACAATAATTCTTACTGCAAAATAAATTATAATCCAAGCCAATATATTGATAACTATATCTGCTATTTTAACAGAAATATTTGAAATAGCTTGATTTTTAACATCTTCAATATCAATAATATTTCCAACAGCTTCTGGTAAATTTTCTATAAAATCAATAATTGCACCATTTAACTCTTCGGTTTCTTCTTCCTTATTTTCAACAATAATCTCTCCTGAAATATTATCTCCTGAAAGAATTGTATAATTTTTATTCAATTCGTTAGAAGAACTTTCTCCAATACTAGTTATACTCTCAATTATCCATTCATCAATTTCTGTCGATTCTTTTATATGTGTTGCCAATTGTTTTGAAAAACAACACGCAAATAAAATCGCTAAAATCACTGAAATGAAGCCAAAAAAAGTTTTAACAAAACCTTTTTTATAAGCCATGAATGCTGAACCTATCAAAAATATTATCGCTATCAAATCAATTACTAATCCCATTTTATTCACCCCTATATTTTCATAAATTCCACTTTATCTCTGTGAACAACTGCCAGTGCATTTCCATTATTAAATAGTACTACGGACTTTACACTGCCTGATATATCGCATTTTTTCACAAGTTTACCATTAGAATTAACAATAATTAACTCTTTTTCAAGCAATAATGCAACATATCCATTCTTGGCAGTCACTACCGATGGAGCTTCATCAATCTTATATTCATCAAAAGCAGAACCTGAAGATTTAAAGTTATATATTTTTAAAACATATGTCGTATCAAATAAACCATTTTCTAATTTACTTATAGTCACAGGATTGTCTGGATTCTCGATAGATACAAATTTAGTTTTATCAGAAAAGTTTTCAACAAAATTCACTAGATTGCCATCATCTAACATAAGTACATTTTTATCCGTTTGGATTACCAATTTATTTTTAGAATTATACTCAATATTAGTTATTAGCGTATTATCCTCCAAATCAAATTTCTGACTATTTTTACTATCTAAATCATTCATGTTTATAAGTTCAACTACAGACTTGACATTTACCCCTTCAGCATCAACTTCAGCAATAGCAAGCGTTTTATTATCGTTAGAAACTTCAACATCAATAGCATAATTTGACGCTAAATATGTAGTAAATAACTCTTCTCCATTAGGTTTAATCACTTTTATTAAAGATTTATAGCCCACCTGTTTATATACTATAGCCGCATAGCCATTTTTATTCACAGAAACATCTAATATATTTCCTTGAACGTCAACTTCCCATATTTTAGCGTTAGAATTTATCATGTAAATTTTTGAAGCATCTTTTTCACCAATTATGCAATAATCTCCAGCAGTTGCAGTTATAGCATTTTTTAAAGAAACATTCATATCAAAATTTTCTTTTCCATTTGCAGAATAACCATGTACATAATTGTTGCCGACAATGATTAAATTACTGGCATTCCCATCAATTGCATAATAATTACTAACTGAAATTGTTTCAAAGACTTCGACTAACTTCCAACTTTCGTTACTAAAGTAAGTTTCTAATTCATCGAAATGCTTGTATATGTAAGAAGAACCCATAAAAAGTAATAATGCAAAAAATATTACAAATATAAATTTCTTCATAAACTTCCCTCAATTTTCATATATTTAAAACCATATCTTAGAGTATTATATTAAAAAACATCTATTTTTTCAATTAAATTATGCTTGATTTTTCCATATTTTTCATAGCATCGACAATTTATACAGATAAATTATTGATTTTAAAGCTTTTTTCTGATAATATTATGGAAATAATTTTCGAGGTAAGAGGAGATAAAATGATAACATCTAAACAAAGAGCATATTTAAGAAGTATAGCACAAAATCTAACTCCAATTTTTCAAGTTGGTAAAAACGGAGTCACAGATAATCAAGTAGAACAATTGATTGCAGCCCTTGAAGCAAGAGAAATAATCAAAATAACACTTCATGATTCTACTCCAGAAGATAAAAATGCTATTGCAAATAAAATTGCAGAAGAAACAGGAGCTGAAATTGTTCAAATTATAGGCAAAAAATTAACAATTTATAAAAAATCTACTAAAAATTCTAAGATTGAATTGCCTAGATAGTGCATAAAAAAAGGACAAGTTAATTTTATAACTTGTCCCCTTTTTTTCTTTAGTTTATCAAAAATCATTCGTATTTCAAAATCATTTGTACCTTTGAAATCTTTCGTACCTCAAAATATCTTTTGTTCTTTTTATAATTATTCATTATAAACCAAAAAATATTAGTAAATTCTCATCAAAGCTGCAGCAGCTTCGCCTCTTGTTAAGTACTTATCAGGATACAATAATGTTTCTGTACCGTCTTTCATGCCCTCAAGTAAATCGTAATCAGCAGCATGTAAAACTAAATCTCTTTCATCTTGAGATAATCTGTTTAAGTCTGTATACTTCAATGTTCCAATTTGAGTTTGTGGAATGCCTTTCATGTATATTTGAGTCTTTGCTAGCATTAAAATCATTTCTATTCTAGTTATTGGCTCTTCCAATTCTTCAACAGTATATTCATTTTTATCAATTAACCCTTGCATCTCAGCTATTGTTACATATGCTCCATACCATTCCTTATACTCAGAATCAGTACTACCAAAGTCAAAGTTTTTATTAGTTGCTAATGACACAAGCATCTTTATAAATTCACATCTTATAATAGGTTCATCTGGTTTGAATTGTCCATCAGGATATCCTTCCATTACGCCAATATTAGTTGCTTGAATGATCTCTCTTAAAGCATAATGATAATGTTGGGTAGGCTTTCCTTGTAAATCATAAGTTGTCCATGTTAAATCTGGATATCTGTTTCCTCTAGTATATTCATCTTGATATTGATATTCTGCTGCGAATGCAATGCTCAGCATACTAACTGCAAGTGCTAGTGCAATCACAACAAAAGTAATTTTCTTTTTCATAATTCACCTCTCTGTTAGGTTATGTTCTGCCTTCATTTTACACACAAATTTTATCCTTTTCAACCATTGTAATTGTATTGTAATATTTATTTAATAATGGTGTAATTAAACAATTTTTGCCAATAAATTGTGCTCTTATCATATATTTTTTATCTTGACATATACTTTAATATACACTATAATAACAAATGCAACAGTTGATGGCGCCATAGCCAAGTGGTAAGGCACGGCTCTGCAAAAGCCTGATCATCAGTTCAAATCTGATTGGCGCCTCCACTTTTTATTATTTTTAAAAAGTGATTGACTTCTAGTATTTTTTGTTGTAATATACTATTTGTCAGTTGAATTTCGCGGGAATAGCTCAGTTGATAGAGCGTCGCCTTGCCAAGGCGAAGGTCGCGGGTTTGAGCCCCGTTTCCCGCTCCATATTTGAAGAGTAAATCATACGATTTACTCTTTTTTGTTTTATTCATATTCATATTGCATACCAATAATTTATAATGTTATACTAATTTAAGTAATTTTATACTTAAAGATAAGGAGAATTTAAATTGAATGAAAAAATAAAATCAAAACTAAACGAATCCCTATTATCTGTTCTGCCTATTGCTTTTATAGTTTTATTATTGTCATTCATATTAGTACCAATCCCATCAGATATATTAGCAACTTTTTTCATAGGTACAGTTCTTTTAATATTAGGAATGACAGCTTTTACTTTAGGTTCTGAAATAGCCATGTCAGCAATTGGTGAGCATATAGGTGCTCATATTGCAAAAAGTAAAAACATTTTTTATATAATTTTTACTTTGCTAATTTTAGGAACAATTATAACCATTGCAGAGCCCGACCTAAGAATACTTTCAAACCAAATAACTGCAATACCACAATATATAACGATCGGTGCAGTTTCAATAGGTGTAGGAATATTTTTAGTAATAGCATTTTTAAGAATTATTTTCAGAGTAAATTTATCATATCTTTTATTTCTATTTTACGGTTTGATATTTATACTCACTATGTTTGTTCCAAATGAATTTTGGGCAATTGCATTTGACTCTGGAGGAGTCACAACTGGACCGATCACAGTTCCTTTCATCTTAGCATTAGGGATAGGCGCCAGTTCAATAATGTCAAACAAAAAAGAAGATAATGATAGTTTTGGACTAGTTGCCCTTTGTTCCATTGGACCAATTATAACTATGCTATTATTAGGAATAATTTATAATATAGATTCAGCTGCAACAGAAAATTATATAATTTCAAATTATGAAACAAGCACACAAATATTTTCGAGCTTCATCTCAACAATTCCATCAACTTTATGTGAGGTTGCCATCGCAATATTGCCAATATTAGTGATATTTGTCTTATTTCAAATAACTATTTTTAAATTAAGTAAAAAAGAATTTACTCAAATATTGTTTGGTTCATTATACACATATGTTGGGTTAGTGTTATTTCTAGTTGGTGTAAATGTTGGTTTTCTACCAGCTGGATATTTATTAGGAACAGGAATAGCTTCTTTGTCAAACGTTTGGATTGTAGTTCCAATAGGAATGTTAATTGGTTATTTCATAGTAATTGCAGAACCTGCAGTCGCTATTTTAATAAACCAAATTTCTGATTTAACGGATGGAGCAATTCCTAAGAAAGCAATTAGATTTAATCTTTCAATTAGTATGGCTTTAGCTGTTGGTCTTTCAATGATAAGAATACTAAAAGGAATTTCTATAATGTATTTTTTAGTGCCTGGATATTTACTAGCAATTACTTTATCACTATTCACGCCTAAAATTTTCACATCTATTGCTTTTGATTCTGGAGGTGTTGCAACAGGTCCAATTACAACAACTTTTTTAATTCCATTTTCAATTGGAATTTGCACAGCTTTAGGTGGGAACATACTTACAGATGCTTTTGGAGTTGTTGCTATGATTGCACTTATGCCACTAATATCCGTTCAAATCAGTGGTCTTGTATATAAAGCAAAAATGAAAAAAATACGTTCAAGTTCTGAAAATTCAGAGGAATTTGAAATCATAGATATAGATTGGGAGTGGGAAAATTGCTTAAATTAGTTTTACTTGTTACCATATCACCTAAAAAAAATAGCGAAAAAATTCTAGAAATTTTCAACAAAAATAATGTCCCTATGACTCTCGGTCGATATGGCAAAGGAACTGCAACCGATGTAATGCTTGACTATCTAGGAATTGCCGAAAAAGAAAAATGTATTACATTTAGTTTTTTACCTTTAAACATGACTTTTGAAGTTTCAAAAAAAATCAAAGCAAGATGTAAAGACACATATGCTTTTGCAATTCCAATATCTAGTATAGGAGGTAAACATATAATGGAACATTTTTTAAATTCCATACCTGAAACAAATAGTTCTAATGAATCTAATATAAAATTCAACAAAGAATTATTACTAATTGTTTGTAACAGAGGATATACTGATTTAGTTATGGAAGTAGCCAGAGAAAGTGGTGCTCCTGGTGGCACCGTTATTCATGCGCGTGGAACAGGAACAAATAATTCCGAAAAGTTCTTTGGTGTAACTTTAGGTGCAGAAAAAGAAATGATTTTTATAGTAACAGATAGAGAAAAAAAAGAAAATATAATGAAAACAATAATGGAAAAAGCCGGTTCAAATTCGGAAGCAAGCTCTGTTGTATTTTCATTACCAGTAACAGAAATATTATCATAGGAGGTTATTTTATGAGTATGGAAAAAAAGATCGCTATTATTATAGGATGTATAGTAATGTATTGCCTTTTGAGAATTTCTATAGGACCACAATTAAATATCTTATTGCTTATAGCACTTATCGCTTTTGGTACATATTGGACCAGCAGACACTAATTATACACAAAAAAAGAAGTTGCAAATATTGCAACTTCTTTTTATTATTATTTATTTTTAAGTATTAAAAATTTAATTTTCTTTCGTTTATTTGATTTAAAACTCTCATGAAAGTTTCACATCCATCATCATCTAACTGCTTTTTAGCTTGATACAAAGAAATCTTCTTTGCGCTAACAGCATTTGCTAACGAATTTATAAAACTGATACTTCCCTTTTCCATTCTACTTTGAATCGCATCTTCAATTTCAGATTTATTAAATTTTTCTTTTCTAATCATGCCAGAAATAGTATCATCAACAATCATAATTTCTGGAACCATTACTAGATTATTATTATCGTTACCGTTAATCAATCTTTGTGAAATTACAGCTTTCAAGACTGACGAAACCATGCATTTAACAACCATTTGATCCGACAAGTCATAAAATCCTAAAATTCTATCAATAGTTTCTGCTGCAGATTTTGTATGCATTGTTCCAATAACCAAGTGACCCGATTCAGCCATTTCTAAAGCAACATCTATAGTTTCTTTATCTCTAATCTCGCCTATTACTAAAATATCGCAGTCTTCTCTAAGAGCATTTTTGATTCCTGCACTAAATGAAATGCAATCCTTTCCCTCACCTACTTCTTTTTGCACTATCAAAGATTTATCAGATTTATGAAGATACTCAATTGGGTTTTCCAATGTAAGAATCTTTTTATTTTCAGTATGATTTATCTCATTTATTAAAGCATTTAAAGTTGTAGTTTTACCTGAATTTGATTTACCTGTAACTAAAATCAACCCTTGTGGCAATGAAGCAATTTTTCTAACGATATCAGGCAAACCCAAGTTTTTAAACTCTGGTAAATCACTTCTAATAATTCTTGCAGTAAATACAGGAACGTTATTAGCAGAAGAAATATTTATACGAAGTCTTGCATTTGCTATAACGAAATTTATATCTAATCCTTTTTCTTTTTGAAATACATATTTTAATCCATCATTTTCTTCTGTAAAAAAATCAAAAATATCCATAATATCTTTTCTTGTAAGTTCTGGAACAGATTCTTCTTCTACAAGTATTCTATTTATTCTAAAAATTGGTCTACTGCCTTCTATAATATGAATGTCAGATGCACCTCGTTTTACACCTTCCATCAAAACGCTTTCAATATCTATCATAATTTCACCCTCTACTTTTCTTTTGCTTCTTCACACAAATTAAATTTTTCTCTTTTAAATGTGAACTTTTCTGGCACTGGATAGTATCCACCTTTAGCCCACGGATTACATCTTAAAATTCTAACAGCAGTAAGTAAACTTCCTTTTATTGCTCCATGTTTTTCTATTGCTTCAATAGCAAAATTAGAACAAGTAGGGAAAAATTTGCAACTTAAATGCCATGAACCAGGAATTTTTTGATACAACTTTATAAAACCTATCAATATTTTTTTCATCATATTACATTTTTGGCATCATGCCAGGATTAAGAAATTCACCAGCTGTAACTTTCTTTTCATCTCTATATTTTTCTACTAATTCAGATAATAAAGTTCTAACCTTTTCAGGATTTTTAACTGATCTTATTTCTGTAACTGGTGAAGACACATCTGCTGAATGGCAAATAATAGTTCCTACACCAAACATTCTTTCAAACAAACTTCTTGTTAATGTTATATCAAAAATTCTATATAATCTAACTTCGTCTTCATGCATTGAAATAAATTTAACTGTTGTATACAGTTTGTCTCTATATAAAGTATATGTTGTAAAAGATAATGGCAATCCAAAGAAAGGTCTTTTCTTATCTTTCCACAATACGCCAGATTCCTCAACATTTTTTTCTTTATCCATAAGTTTTCCTCCTCACACCGAATTATCGATTATCATTTTAACAAATATATGTAGAAAATACAAATGGTATTATATTCCCTGTAAAAAAATGTTTTTATTCTTTTATTTTATTTTTCTTAATGTTATAATTTTTTTAGGTGAGTATTTATGGATATAGCAATAGTAAAATGTGAGGATTACTCAGCTGATACAGTTACTAATTCTTTTAACAAATTAGTTGATTTAATTGGTGGATTAGATTGGGTTACTCAAGGTATGAAAATTGTGATAAAAGCTAATCTTGTTACTTTTATGAAACCAGATTCTGCTGGAACAACACATCCAGCCTTACTTTGTGAATTAGTTAAAAGATTGTGCGAAAAAGGTGCAGAAGTTGTTGTTGGAGATAGTCCTGGTGGAATTTATGCAAGTGCTTTTGTAAATAAAGTTTATTCTGTAACAGGAATTACAGAAGTTGAAAAATACGGTGGAAAATTAAATCAAAATTTCAGTCAAAAAAGTGTTACCTTTGAACAAGGAAAAGTTCTTAAAGAATTTGAATATACTGCTTTTTTAGATGATGCTGATGTTATTATAAACTTTTGCAAATTAAAAACACACGGAATGATGGGAATGTCTGCCGCAACCAAGAATTTATTTGGTACGATTCCAGGTACTTTAAAACCAGAATATCATTTTAAGTACCCTAACCATTCTGATTTCGCAGATATGCTTATTGATTTAAATGAATATTTTAAACCTAGACTTTGTATTGTAGATGCCGTTGTAGGAATGGAAGGCAACGGTCCGACAATGGGAACACCTAGGCAGATTGGTGCAATTTTAGCTTCTTCTGATCCATATAAATTAGATTTGGCTTGTGCAAAAATTATTGGTTTAACTAAAGAAAACGTTACTACTCTTGAAGCTGCTTTCAAAAGAAAGTTGATACCTGCAACTGCTGATGAATTATCGTGTAATGATGATTTAAATAAATATGTAGTACAAAATTATGACAATATCTTAGTTCACAGGAGTTTATTATTTGAAGATAAATCTAAATTTATTGGAAGATTTATAACAAAAGCAATGCGTTCTGTTCCAGTATTAGATAAAAACATTTGTGTAGGATGTAAAAAATGTTACGAAATTTGTCCTGCCAAAGCAATTACTATGAAAAATAACAAACCTGTTATAGATAGGAAAAAATGTATTTCATGTTTTTGTTGTCAGGAATTTTGTCCAAAAGGTGCAATGAAAGTAAAACGCCCTTTGCTTGCTAAAATGTTAAATAAATCAAAGGAGAGATGAAAATGATAACATTTAATATATCTGATGCAATATCAGAAATGATAGGTCCTATTATATTTATTATGCTTTGGACTATTCCACTTTTTATGGCATTTATTAAAAAAGTACCATCAAATACCGTTATAATAATTGATAGAAATGGTCACTATTTAAAAACTCTTAACAAAGGATTTTTTATATTGCGCCCTTCAGATGAAATAACTACAAGGATTTCAAAAACTCCTACGTTAAGAACTTTAACCGATTATTTTGAAACTGATGACGGTAAAATAGTTTGTGCAACTATACTTTGTAGATATCATGCAGATAATATTCCTAATGTATTGCAAGCACTTGGAAACGTTAGAAGAAGCGTAGACGACATCATAAAGAGTTCTGCTCACTTTGCAATAAGCAACTTTCCAATTCAGTATATAATTGGAAATAACACTGCAGAATTTTCTGAAAAAGTTCGTACAAATTTAATAAGTGAATTTAATTCAATTGGAATTTCTATGTCATATTTAAAAATTCAAGTAAGTAACGCTACATATTCTGGTGTATCTGCTTTCAGACCACATGAAAGTAGCTGTTACAGAGAAGGTGGAACTAAACATCAACACGATAAATCTTTAACACTTCATGATAAGTACACTAACGGTCCAATTATATATAAATAATTTATTAGAGTCATAAATATTTATTATTTATGGCTCTTTTAATTTGCACAACGTAAACATGGGGTATAACCCTCTCCTATCGCTTCTGATAAGGTTGTCTCAACCAAATTTGCATTACCACATTTAGAAAGTTTATGATATTTTTTACCGTTTAATGATACATATACTTTCTTTACATTTGAATTTGCTGAAACGATACTTTCATCTTTAAGTTCATTCTTTTCTTCTTCAATTACTTCTTTTTCTTCAACCTCATCTTTGGAAGTTTTTATTATTATTACTCCATCCTCAAAAGTTATATCAATATCAATCATTTCTGAAAATTCTCTTAATGCAATGTATGTTCTATCATTATATTGTAATATTGGATTCTCAGATGAATATTCTTCCCCATCTATTAAAATGGGGTATGGTGAAAAATAGACCTTTTTTACTAAATTGCCTGCAAATGCAACACTTGAAATCATTGCAAACACAGCAAAAAATGATACACAAATTTTCTTCATTATTGCCTCCTATATTCATTATTTATTTTAAAATGGGAAATTTAAGATAGGACTATCTTAGGATAAAATTAAATTCTAGAATTTAAAATCTATATTTAAATTAACTTCTAAGTTTCAAAAAGTCAACAACAAATGTTCGACATTTTTCGAGCATCATTCGATTTTTATTGATAAATTCAGTATTTGTGATATAATTTACGTGCAATTATTTCTTTTTTATCTCTGATTTATTAAAGGAGTGATTTTTATGACAAAAAAAGACGGATACGCTGTTTAGTCTGTAAGGAACTTGTTTCCTCTGGTTCTGAAACTTTTTTATCTGATGATGCAGTGGCATATGCTGTTATTCCATTGCGAGTCGCCAACAAAGTAGGTTGCGTTTGTTCTAAATGTGTCGAAACATATTATGAAAATATCGCTGACAATATAGAAGATTTAGCAGGGAAATTTAACTCTTCCGATTCATCACCAACTTGCGATGAATCTACTACCGAAGTAAAAGAAGAACAAAGTGTTCCAAAAGAAAAGAGTCCCCCAAAAGAAAAAAGCGACTATGAAAAGTTGCAAGAACTTTCGGCTAGATATTCTTGCCTTGACTATTCCTTAGATAGTCTTTTTTCAATAGTTTCGCGATATGTTTTCGGACAAGATGAAGCTATCAAAACTGTATTGTACGCACTTTATTTCAATCAATTTGCAAACTATCTCGAAGATTTAGGGCAAGTTCATTTCAAGCATAAACATATTCTTCTTATCGGTGGAACTGGTGTCGGCAAAACCTTGTTGGCTACAACCGTTGCCAAAGCTTTCAGAGTTACTTATTCTGTTTCTAATGCCACTCCTATTACTTCGGCTGGTTATATCGGTGACAAGGTTGAAAATATTCTTGAGCGTTTGCTAAATGCTGCAAATGGCAATCTTGAAACAGCTCAAAATGGTGTTATCATTATTGATGAATTTGATAAAAAGCGTTCAAAAGCTTCACAAAATGGTAATGATGTAACCGGTGAAGCTGTTCAGCAAGAACTTTTGAAACTGTTAGAGCCATCTATTGTTACAATAAAAAACAATACGGTTCCTTTCTACACTGGCAATCTTACCATAATCATGATGGGTGCTTTTGTCGGATTAGATGAAATCGTTGAGAAACGCACAAAAACTCATAACTTAGGTTTTTGCTTGCCTGAGCAAGCTCAAAGTTCTGTTACTACCGACATTACACAAGATGATCTCATTAAATATGGATTTATTCCAGAAATCGTTGGCAGAATTCCGATTGTTTGCAAACTTAACGACTTAACACATGACGTTATCGTCGATATCATTTACAACAACTTAGAAAGATATAATCTTCTATTCACAGTAAAGAATTTTGAACTCTATTTTGATCCTGTTTTAATTGATAAAATTGCAGACGAAGTACTAGAATCTAAGACTGGTGCAAGAGATGTTGAAAATAGAATTGATGCTATCTTACGTCCTGCACTTTATCGTGTTTTTCAAAGTCGTCCAGATGGTATCTGCGAAATCGATTCGAGTGGTGCTATCAAAATTTTGTTCAAGAATACAAAGAATCCAGCAAGAATTGAGACATTTGAAACAAATCCGATTCAAAAATATACAGAACGTGAAGCTGACTATAATTAGTTAAAGCTATAAAATGTACGACTTTTGTAAAAAGTCGTACATTTTTTATTTTAATTCATGTATATGTGGTATAATTTTATTTGATATTTATAAAAAAGGATGTGCATATTTTGAGTAAAACTAAAATTCTACACTTATTATCTTCTAATAAGTTTTCAAATGTTGAAAATACTATTTCTCATTCCATAGAAATTTTAAATGATAGCGATGAGTTCGAGTTTGCATACGCTTCACCAATGGGGCAAATTTCAAAAGTTTTACGTTCTAAGGGAATCAATTACCTTCCCGTAGAAAAATTTGATTATAAAGCAATTTCAACCATTATAGAGCAATATTCACCAGACATTATTCATGCGCATGATTACGAAGCTTGTAATATCGCTTCAAAATTTTCTAAAACTTCAAAAGTAATAGCGCAAATTCATATCGACTCTGAAGATATGAAAAAAACAACATTTAAATCTTTAAATTTTAAAAATGCAAGCAAAAATTTTTACAAAATTGTTTGGCCTTCAAATACTGTAAAGAATAATTATAGATTTCACAATGCTGTTTCTGACGAACATAAAAATTTAATTTTAGCTCCAGCCGTAGACTGCGAAAGTGTTATATCTAAGGCTACTCCATCAGAAGAAACTGCAAATACAAATTTTGATATGATTATGTTTGCTGACGATATGGGAAATGATGAAATTAAAAAAGTAATAAATATATTAGCACTTCTTCAAGGTCGTGGCTTCACTTTTAAATTTGGTGCAATATCATCTAATCCTGTTACTCCAGAAATTGCAGATTATTTAAAAGAAACTGGTATTTCAGATTCGTTCTTTTATATAAACAAAACTGATAATTATTATCCTATTTTAGCCAAAGCAAAAATTTTGTTTATTGCTAAAGAATATGAGAACACGCCAATATATGCGTTAGAGGCAGAAGCACTTGGTGTTCCTGTTTTATCAGTATACTGCAACGGTTTAAAATCTATTATTCAAAATGAATTTAACGGATTTTTAGCAAATAATGATTACGACTTAGCAAACTTTGCTGCACGAATGCTTGATGACAGAAACCTTTGGCTATTATTATCTACAAACGCTTTATCATCATCATACATTCAAAACGATTTAAATAAATATAAAAATAATTTAGAAAATTTATATAGTTAAAATGTTTTTCTAATATAAAAAGAGGATGCCGATTTTTTCATCAGACATCCTCTTATTTTTATTCTAATTCAAATGCTCCTGTATATAATTGATAATAAGTACCTTTTTCTTGTATTAAGAAATCGTGTTCACCTCTTTCAATTATCTCTCCGTGATCCAATACAATTATAGCCTTTGAATTTCTAACTGTTGATAATCTATGTGCAATTACAAAAACTGTTCTTCCTTCCATTAACTTATCCATACCATCTTGAACAATTGCTTCCGTTCTTGTATCTATACTTGAAGTTGCTTCATCTAATATCATTACTGGAGGATCTGCAACAGCAGCTCTTGCAATTGATATTAACTGTCTTTGTCCTTGTGATAAACTTTCACCATTTCCTGTTATCCATGTATCATATCCGTTTGGCAGACGTTTAATAAAACTATGTGCATTAGCTAGTTTAGCTGCTTCAATTATCTCTTCATCAGTAGCATCTAAACGACCATATCTAATATTATCTTTAATTGTACCAGTAAATAAGTTTGTATCTTGTAAAACCATACCTAAAGAACGTCTTAAATCATCTTTATTTATATCTTTTACATCAATTCCGTCATATATAATTTGACCTTTTTTTACTTCATAAAATCTATTTATTAGATTTGTTATAGTCGTTTTTCCTGCACCAGTTGCACCTACAAACGCAATCTTTTGACCTGGCTTAGCATAAAAAGATACATCTTTTAAAACTGTCTTTTCTGGAGTATAACCAAATGTTAAATCCTTTACTTCAACATATCCTTTTAAAGGTATATATTCAACATTACCTTTTTTATCTACCTTTTTCCATGCCCATTTTTTAGTAAGCTTTTTAGTTTCAATCAAATTACCATCTGTTCCATTATCAACGTTTACTAATGTAACTTTACCTTCATTAACTTCCGGTTTTTCGTTCATTAAATCAAATATTCTTTCTGCACCAGCCATTGCCATTGCAATAGAATTTATTTGTTGTGAAACTCTTGAAACCGGCATATTAAAGCTTCTACTTAATTGTAAGAAACTTGCAATATCACCTAATGTAATTCCCATATTTGTCTTAAGTGCTAAAAGACCACCTGTTACAGCTATGATTACATATTGTATTTGGCCTATATTCCCCATTATTGGCATTAAAATATTAGCCATCATATTTGCTTTAGTTGTATTATCACATAGTGCTTCATTTAATCTATCAAAATCTTCTTTAGATTTTTCCTCATGACAAAAAACTTTAATAACTTTTTGACCGTTTATCATTTCTTCAATGTAACCATTTACTTTAGCTAAAGATTCTTGTTGCTTCACAAAATATTTAGCACTTTTTCCACCAACAACTTTAACTATATTAAGCATTATAACAAGTATTACAATAACTTCTACCGTTAGAATCAAATTTGTAAATAACATTGCAAAGAAAACAGCAACAATAGTTATAAATGATGAAATAAGTTGTGGTATACTTTCCGAAATCATCTCGCGAAGAGCATCTGTATCATTCGTATAATGGCTCATTATCTCACCATGTGTATGTGTGTCAAAATAATTAAGTGGCAATTTTTGCATTGTTTCAAACATATCATCTCTGATTTTTGTAAGAATGCCTTGAGTAATGATAACCATTATTCTCATTTGTGTAAATGTTGAAACAACACCTATTAAATATATAACGGCCATACCACCTAAAGCTTTTGCAAGATTTGAGAAATCAGGATTTTTACTTCCTAGTAGTGGAGTAATATAATCATCAATCAAACTCTTTATAAATAATGAATTTGCAACATTTGTTAATGAAGAAAGTATTATACAAACAACTACAACAACTAAAGCCCATCTATATTTTTTAAAATATGATAATAACTTTTTTAAAGTCTTTTTAGGGTTTTTAACTTTAGTAACACTTCCTTTTCTTCCTTTTGTTTTAGTCATTTGCATTACCTCCTTTCATTTGTGATGTATATATCTCTTTGTAAATTTCATTATTAGCTAAAAGATTAGCTGGTGTATCAAATGCAACAATTTTACCATCATTTAAAATAATTACCTTGTCTGCATCTTCAACAGATGAAATTCTTTGTGCAATTATAAGCTTTGTTGTATCTGGAATTTCTTCCTTAAATGCTTTTCTAATTAACGCATCTGTTTTAGTATCAACAGCACTAGTAGAATCGTCTAAAATCAATATTTTAGGTTTCTTTAACAATGCTCTAGCAATACAAAGTCTTTGTTTTTGACCACCAGAAACGTTCGTGCCACCTTGCTCTATATACGTATCATATTTATCAGGGAAACTTTGAACAAATTCGTCAGCTTGAGCTAATTTACACACTCTAACAATTTCCTCATCAGTTGCATTTGCATTTCCCCAACGAATATTTTCTTTTATTGTTCCAGAAAATAATTCATTCTTTTGAAGTACCATTGCAACATTATCTCTTAAAACTTTTAAATCATAATTTTTAACATCTACACCACCAACTAAAACTTTACCACTTGTAGCGTCATATAGTCTTGGAATCATTTGAACTAAAGTTGTTTTTGAACTACCTGTACCACCAATAATTCCAATAGTTTCTCCTGAATTTATTTTCAAGTCAACATCTGTTAAAGCTAGTTTCTTTTTATCTTTTACGTAACTAAAATTAACATTTTTAAAAGTGATTGAACCGTCTTTAACTACTGTCTTAGGTTTTGCTGGATTTTTCAAATCCACTTCTTCGTCTAAAATTTCTATAATTCTTTCAGCTGAAGCTTTTGAAATAATCATTGTAACAAAAATCATAGAAAACATCATTAAGCTATTTAAAATTTGCATTGCATAAGTAATTGCAATTGTAAGTTCACCAGTTGTCATTGTGTCAGAAACAATTGCTTTAGCACTAATCCATGAAATAAGTATCATTGATACATGAATTGCTACCTGCATAACGGGTCTATTATAAGCAACTCTTTTTTCACCTTTCATAAACAAATTATGAATTTTACCTGAAATCATTCTAAATTTTTCATTTTCAACATCTTCGTTTACAAAAGCTTTTACCACCCTAATTCCACGAACATTTTCTTGTACAACATTATTTAATTCATCGTAAGTTTTAAAAACTTTTTCAAAAATAGGAAATGAAATCTTTATAATAAGTAAAAACAATGTTGCTAAAATTGGTGCAATACATAAAAATATTTTTGCTAAATCTGGGTTAATTCTATAAGTCATAATGAATGAAAATATAAGCATCAGTGGCGAACGCACTGCAATACGAATAATCATTTGAAAAGATTGTTGAACATTTGTAACATCTGTAGTTAATCTAGTAACAATACTTGATGTTGAAAATTTATCAATATTTGAAAAAGAATAATCTTGAATTTTGTGATATAAATCTTGTCTTAAATTTTTAGCGAATCCTGCTGTCGCTTTCGCACACATAATTCCCGAAAGCACACCAAATACTAATGCTAAAATTGCCATAATAAAAAGCAGGATACCATACTTGTAAATCGCATCTAGATTTCCTGCTTCTATACCAAAATCAATTAAATCAGCAATTAAATATGTAACAAGTATTTCTAACACAACTTCTATACCAACTAAAATTGGCGTAGCAATAGATTGCCATTTGTAATCCCTAATACATTTTGCTAATCTTTTAATCATAATTTTTGAAGCTACCTAAGCTTCTTCTCCCTCCTTTTAAATAATATCATCATGGTATAATAACATAAAAGAACATTTTTTACAACATTCAAAAATGTTTTTCGACATTTTTCATTTAAAATTTACAAAACCTCTAACACATTAGTATTAGAGGTTTTATAAGGCTTACATCATAACATATTTGCCATTTTCAAATTTTACATTACTGCCATATTCAATCTGATTATATAGTTCCACATCAATTTCAATTCCCCAAAATTCTTTTTCACCATTTTGTGTTCTAAGGCTAAATTTAGGATTACTTGCATCATCGCTTTTATCACAAACAATATATACTTCGCCTTCAACTTTGAAATCATCAGCAGAATTTTCAAGACCTTGTAAAATTCGTTGTTTAATTTTCAACACTTCACCTGTAACTACAGGACTTATTGTTAGCTTTCCATCTGACCAAACTAAAACATCATCAATCTTAGTTTGAGGTGGCACTTTTGAAAGTTCAATATTCTCGAAAACTCTTTCACTTTCTGTTATTTTATGTACAAAACACACATTTGTGACTTGTGTTAAATTTTTTACTAAATAGCAACAATTCCCTTCTGGTTTAAATTCCTGCACTAATTCCATTAAGTAATTATTAACGTTTTTATTGAGCAAACTAATTGTTTTTCTTGGCACAGATAAAGTTTTTTCAATTCTTTCAATGTCCTCTCGCATACTCGCATTTTTTTCTTCAATCATTGCCCAAACATCAATATCTTGTTCCATAAAAGTTAAACCTCGCTTTCGAAACTTTCTATAAATTCGTTTAAATCACGTGTATTATACATTAAAAACGTTAACATTTCAACATTTCGGCGATATCTTGCTCTCTTTAACGTTTCATGTTAAAATACTTCACATGGATAATTTAAATTATAGATATAATCGCTTAAATAAATATTTCAAATCTCTATTCGGTGAAAGAACATTAAAAATATGTATTGATGGTGGATTTTCTTGTCCAAATAGAGATGGTACCTGTGGGAAAAATGGTTGCATCTTTTGTGGCGAATATGGTTCTGGCGAAAACATGAAAAACAACATTAAAGACTCAATTTCACAACAAGTTTTAAATTATTTTTCATCTTACCGTTCTAAACGAGCAAATAAGTTTATCGCATATTTTCAAAACTTTTCTAATACTTATGACACTCTTGAAAACCTTAAAGCCAAATATGATGCTACTCTTATTGACAATAGAATAGTTTCACTAGCTGTCGCAACTAGACCAGATTGCATTAACGAAGATATTTTGAAATTGTTAAAAACCTATGAGACCGAAAAAAATTATAAAGTCTTTGTTGAATTAGGTTTTCAAACTTCAAACGACAAAACAGGGCAACTTATTAACAGAGGATACACATCAGAAACATTTTTATCAGCCGTCAATCTTTTAAATAAATACAATATTGAAACTATTGCACACGTTATGGTTGGTTTGCCTGGTGAAACTCAAGAAGATGTATTAAATACAATAAAATTTTTAAATCAAACACCTATTAAAGGAATAAAAATTCATTCTACATATATTATAAAAAATACTCAACTTGAAAAAATGTTTTTAGATAACGAATATACTCCTTTGACTCTTGAAGAATATATAGATACTGTTACCTTGATAATCGGTTATCTTCGCAAAGATATAATTTTGCATCGAATTTCAGGAGATGCTCCTAAAGATATGCTAGTCGCACCCGAATGGAACTTGCATAAAAAATGGATTTTAAATGGAATAGAAAAAGAGCTGAAAAGAAAAGATATTTGGCAAGGAAAATTTATTGAATAAAAAAGATTCGCGTCACTTCATCGTGGCACGAATCTCTTTTTATAATATTTTAATATAAAGCTTTTATGTCCCAAACTGTTCCGGCAGCAGTATCATTTAATATAATACCTTTTGCATCAAGACTAGCTCTAATTTCATCGGCCAAAGCATAATTTTTTTCTGCTTTAGCTGCTTTTCTTTCTTCAATTGTATTTAGAATCTCTTCTTCTGTCATATTTAATTTTCCTAAACATTTTAATTTCAACTCAGAAATAAATTTTGCAGGTTCTTGAGTAAAGAATCCAAGTACTTTATATGCTTCCTTTACATTTTTCAAAATCTCTTTTAATGTATTAGCTGTCTTTTCTCTATTGCCTTTATTTGCAGCTTTTATAATACCATTACTATATTTAAAAATACCATGAAGATTTGCAATTGTTGCAGTTGTATTAAAATCATCGTCCATAGCTTCAATAAATTCATCTTTTATCTTTGAAGCAATGCTATCTTCCAACACTTCTCCACTTTCTGTTGCATACATTGAAATAAAATCTTCCATTGATTTTATAGTATTATAGAAATAATACATTTGACTTTCTGCTGCTACATAATCACTATCTAAGATATCTATGTCAGAAGTATAATGTTTAGAAAGCATTACATATTTCAAAACTTCGTAGTTATACATTTTTAAAGCATCGCGAATCGTTAGAGAATTTCCTAACGACTTACTCATCTTCTCTCCATTTATTTTTATAAGTCCACAATGTGACCAATAATTAGCAAATGTTTTTCCTGTTAAAGCTTCTGATTGAGCAATTTCGTTTTCATGATGTGGGAACATTAAATCTCTTCCTCCACCGTGAATATCAATTGTTTCGCCAAGTGTTGAAAGTGCCATAACAGAGCATTCTATATGCCAACCAGGTCTGCCTTTTCCCCAAGGTGAATCCCAAGAAATTTCGCCTTCTTTTGCTGACTTCCAAAGTGCAAAATCTATTGGATCTTCTTTACCTTCTTCAAGCTCGACACGAACTCCGTTCAACATATCATCTACGTTTCTATGCGATAACTTGCCGTAATCAGCAAACTTTCTAACTCTATAGTATACATCTCCCTTAGGTGTTGGATACGCATATCCTTTTTCTATCAAATGCGATGTGAAATCAATTATTTTATCAATGTATTCAGATGCTTTTGTCTTTATGTCAGCATCAGTAACATGAAGATTTTCCATATCTATTTCAGTTTCAGCGATTTGTTCTCTAGAAAATTCTAAAGCATCTTTTCCAAGTGCGTTCGCCTTATTGATAATCTTATCATCAACATCCGTGTAGTTACGAACATATGTAACTTCATATCCTCTATATCTAAAGTAATCTGTAATCATTGCATACACAAGTGCTTGACGAGCATGACCTATATGACTTAAGTCATATACTGTTATTCCACAAGCATACATTCTCACTTTATTTTCTTCTATTGGTTTAAATTCTTCTTTTTTTCCAGTCATAGAATTATAAATTTTCATTTAATAACCTCCCATTTTAAATAGAATATAAAATATTTCAAAAAATATACTAAAAATAAAAGCTATGTAGTACCACGTCCTACATAGCTTATTTTATCTAAAATTATTAGAATAATATAATCACTATTGTAGGCACGAAAAACAGTACTCATATCTACAATAGATAGAGCACTTAGCAAGTACAACAGCAACGATTAGTGATTATATATCTTTTCATATATTTTCTTCCTCTCTTCATAAACTGACTATATTATATGCTAATTATCTAAAAAAGTCAACAAAAAGCCCCGTGTAAAAACACGGAGCGTTAAAAAGTTAGGTGGGAGCGAATTCCTCTCCCACAAGAGCCATAGGTTAAGCGAGGTAACAAAACCTACTGGTGGAGCGGCCGAAGTTGCAGGATCGAGCAACTTTCAGTTATAAAAGGAGCAGTGATTAGGACTTCTAGGAGGTCGGAGACAGAAAGGAGAATTTGGAACTGTCACTGCTCATGGTGAGGATGGCAGGAATCGAACCTGCATTACTGAGCTCAAAGAAACTCACGACGTTTCCAAGGCGCCTTCATACTTGTGTTTCACTCTTTTGTGCTCTCAAAAAACGCTAAAGCGCGTCATACCTATTACTCCTCAGCACCAGCTGGGGGGCTATTCACAAAAAGTTAAACAAGTATGCAGAAACGTCACACATGAGTTTTCTGTGAAATGAAGCGCTTTGAACTTCACAGACCCAGTAGTTTACCACTCACTCACATCCTCGCATCAAGAATTATCTTTCTGCCATATAACAATCTCTTTTTTGACCGTTTCATATATTAACATTTTATTTTTTTAATGTCAATAATTTTTTGCACAAAATAAAAAGGAGGTAGCCACCTCCTTTTTATTTTGTATTATCACTTACTTGCTTTTTTATGAGACTTGATTTCAACCACGCCCCAAAATGAAATCTCTAATTCTAAGGTGTCACCCTTATCGATATCTTTCCATTCACTCCTTTTCAATTCATACTTGACATTTTTTCCGTCTTCATTCTTTCCATGAATATAATAGCTCTTTGTCTTTGCAGAAACTCTTTCATTCTCGGCCAAAGTATATTCTCCAAAATATTCTAAGAAACCAGTTCCACTTGTTACAACACTACGTTCATACCGCCATCTCATAATATCGTAATAATATTTTGTACGATATTCATAGTCTGTAACATTACCTTTTTCATCGTATATATTTTTGTATACTTCTTCCTTTTCTTCGATGAGCACTGCATCCTTGGGTAACGACCATGCACTTTCATGGCAAAGTACTTGTTTTTGGATTGTTACAATGTACTCCCAGCTTGTTTTGCTTACAACAACCTTTTCCTTTCTAGGTTCACACCCAGTAAAAAGTGTCATAATACAAATCATTACAAGCATCATAGCCATTTTCCGTGCGACTTCATTTCTTTTCACTTTTATCTCCTCCATTCGTATTCGACACATAAAAAAATAAACTTAGTTCCACTTTCATGTTAACATAATTGTAAGTTTTTGTCAAACATTCCTCTCCTCTACATCTTGACTTATTTATTTCAAAATTATATATTCATTGTTGAAAATATGTTAAGGAGGCTCCATTATGGGAAAATTAAAAGATGTAAAGAAAGATGTTAATATTGACGAAGTAAAAGAAATGTCAAGAAGCTTTATCAAAGAGTTCAAAGAATTTGCTATGAAAGGAAATGTAGTAGATTTAGCAATAGGTATGATCGTTGGCTCAGCTTTCACAAGTATAATCAATTCTTTAGTTAAAGACATTATCTCACCTCTTATAGGTATTTTAACTGGTGGCTTAGATTTTTCACAATTATATATTCCTCTTGATGGTAATACATATGAATCTTTAACAGTTGCTCAAGAAGCTGGTGCTGCCGTTTTAACTTATGGTAATTTTGTAACAGCAGTTGTAAACTTCTTGATTGTCGCATTGGTAATTTTCATTGTATTTAAGAAAATTCTTGCACCAAGAAAAAAAGTAGAAGCTCCAGTAGCACCAACAACTAAAGAATGTTCTTTCTGTAAATCTACAATACATATAGATGCAACAAGATGTCCTCATTGCACATCTGAATTAAACTAATAATAAATTTCACCTCGCTTGGTAATACTACCTACGAGGTGTTTTTTTATGTTCGTTCCAGAAGAAATTTTTTATGAAAAAGCCATTAAAAGTTATGATTTAGGAATTCAATTGTTAAAAAAATTTGAAAATGTACCCAAAAAAGTAATTGATACTCATAATAATATCGAAGAATTGCGAAACAGATCTAACAAAGATTTTCCGATTTTAAAGAAAAAACTAATTATAGGTGTACGCAAAACTCATAAATATTCTCCTAATAATAAAGTTTCCGATTTTCTAGTACCATATACATCTTCACGGTTGTACAGCATCTTGTTTGTATTGTTATTTAGTTTGCCATTTTAACAAATGCTCTTATCTTAGACTGTTTGTTAATCGAGAGCAAATGCTATCTAAAATCATAAAAACTGCAAACTCTTCTAACGCTCCTAAAGAGTTAACATTCGAGATTGGCAGTAATAGTGACTTAATTCTTGAAAACACTATTACAGGCAACTTAGTTTGGACAATAGAAAATTTCTCAAAATCTAATAAAGGTTTTTTAACGTTTCCAACGAAATTCGATATGATAGATCCACTTTTAAACATTAACAATGGTAGAGAAAAAATAATAATTCGAGTTAGCGTAAATCCACAGCAAATAATTACTCTTGCAGAGTTTGGAACATCTAACTTAAACGCTAGGATACGAACAATAAATAAACTAAAAGAAGGTTCGTACAAAGTTGGAATTATAATTGCTCCTGTTATTTTTGTTGACAATTGGAAAGAATTATACCATGGCCTTATTGAAAAATTATCTAATGAACTTTCTGCCAATGTAAAAAAGGATTTATTTTTTGAAGTTATTTTTATGACTTATAGTTACGTTCATCAAGCAATAAATACAGCTGCTTATCCAAATGCAATCAACTTATATAATGAGGAACAAATGAAATCAAGAGGACTAGGATTATACGCATATAAAAATAGCCTTCGCGCTGAAGGCGAAGACTATTTAAAATCCGAATTATTAAAATATTTTCCTGACAATGAAATTTTATATTTTAGTTAAATTAGCCACCATAAGGGCTTTCAGGTGAACCCCATCCAGGAGGTAAATCTCTATCAGGTTCTTCTGGTTCTTCTGGCTCCGTTGGCGTAACTGGTTGCTCTGGTTCTACTGGAGTTACTGGTGTGTTTACTTTAGTGCCAACCTTTATGATTTCATTTATTGGTGCATATCTATCTTTATTTAAAAGTGTTTCAGAAATCACATTACCACTTGCGTCTTTTAAAATTTTATATGCTTCTGCGACACAGCCATTTGATGGTTCTTGAACAACTTTTGTTGTTCCTTTCATCATAGTAGCATCATTTTGTTTTACTGTACTATATTGTATAGTTTCTATAGTTGTAGATTTTAATTCTACAATTGGTTCATCTTTATCTTGCAATCCAAGAATACTTAATGTTGCATTTCCATTAGAAACTTCAGCATATATTTTTATAGGATATTTTCTAGTATTTTTAAATCTAAAATCAATTGAGCCTTCTGCAATTGTTGCATCTAAACCTGGTTCAGCATATGCAACTAGCATTCCATGATTTTTTCTTTCAAGAATTTCCATATTTGCTTTTAAAACAACATTATAAAGATTTGAAGATATTTGACAAATACCTCCACCTACACTTGTTACAACTTTTCCACCAGCATATGAATTAGCAACAGCATATCCATTTGCTACAGTTCTTGTTCCTATTGTGTTATGGAATGAAAATTCCTCTCCCGGATATACGATTTTGCCATTACACCTCTCTGCTGCTGTAACTAAATTCTTTACTCTGTTTGTATCTTTTACATCATATGTTGATGTGAAAGTTGAAATTGTATTTGCAAATAATTGTTCATCTAAATCTGAAACAGTTATAGTCGGCATAACTTGTTCTAATTGAATAACTATATCGCCAGATCCATTTTGTGACTCATAATCAACTTTTGCTTTTTCTAAGTTAAAACCTCTACCTGCCACCTCAGTAAGAACTTCAAATTTATCTCCAGATATAATTTCAGCATTTCTAGGTTCAACTGCAACATCAGCATAAACATCATTCAAGTCTACTTTTCTAGATTCAGCTTCTATTATAGGAATATCTACACTAGTAATGTCACTTGTTACAGCCGCTACGATATATTCTTCAAGAGTATCAACATCTATTTTTGAACCATCTTGTCCCTTTGTAATAATTAGCAAATCACCAGAAACTTTATAAGAATCATCTACAACTAAAGAATCATTTAAAGCAACAATCTTTTCAATGTATTCATCATAGCTATCGCCTTGAAGTTCATATTTTAACTCCATTTCTTTGTTTTTAAAGTTACTAATTAAAATTGTATAATTATTTTTTATTAGGCTTTCATCACGACCATAATTATAAATATCTTCTAAAACTTCTTCTAAGTTTTCAGCACCAAAACCTAATTCCTTAGCAGTTACTCTATATTCTTGATTATTAAGTACCAGTGTTACTTCTTTATTTCCATAATTATTTATTTTATTTTCTATTAAAGTTTTTGCTTCATCTTTAGTTATCTCACCAACATCTACGCCAGAAACAAACACATTTTTTAATATTGCATCGTTATTTTCATTTTTTAGCGCAAAAATAGTTGATAAAAATATAATTGTGGCAATCAACGCAATTAGTAAAATTATCAACACTTTATTTCTCTTACGAGATGTATTATATAAAATTTGATTCATAACTACCTCCAACTTACTTAAACTACCATGTATATTCTACCACAAGGTTACATAAAACACAAGAAAAATATACATATTTTGTCATTTTTTCGTTTTGCTTTTTTTATTTCTTTCTATAATATATAAAAAGTAACACAATAGCCATATTTTTGTAAAGAATTTGTAATATTTATTTTCAGTTATTTTATTGCAGTTTTAAATATTTATAGATATAATTTTACTAACAAAAGATAAATTAAGGAGTGAAAGTCATGCCATTAGAAGAAACTGTTTATTTTGATACAACTAATTTAATCGAGGGAAGAACGGCAAAGCTTACATACAAAGGTAGTTTAGCAACTGCTGGTGCAGAAGAAATATATGTTCATTATGGATTCGGTTTACTTTGGGAAAATGTTCAAGAAACAAAACTTGTCAAAGTAGCTGATAATACATTCGAAGCCGATATATCTTTAATGGCTGGTGATAGCATAAATTTCTGCTTTAGAGATGGAAATAACAATTGGGATAATAATGAAACTCATAACTATTCTATGCCAATCTCAAAAGAAGAAGTTACTGTAACAAAAGTTGAAACAGTTGCCATCGATGTTCCAAGACTAAAAAAATCATATATAATTGCAAAAAAAATTAGAATTGGTTTTTATAAAGTTATAACATTCCTTCCAAAATTATTTAGTGGAGATTTAAAGAAAAAAGTAAAAGAATAAACAATCTTATAAATTTAAGGACCACACTCTAGTGATGGTCCTTTTTGATATTTATTGTAGAAATGAGGTATTATATGAAAACCGTACTTATTACTGGTGGTGCAAGAGGAATTGGCAGAGCTATTTCTGAAAAATTTGCTCAAAACGGCTATAATGTAGTTATTAACTACTCTTCATCAGAAGAAGCTGCTTATAAAATGGCTGAAAAATATTCAAATGTCAGATGTTTTAAAGCTGACATTTCAAACAAAAAAGACGTATCTGCTTTAATTGATTTTGCAGAAAACGAATTTAAACACATCGACATTTTAGTAAATAATGCTGGTATTTCTTCTTGTGGATTACTACAAGATTTATCAGAAGATGAACTAAATAGAATATTTGCTGTAAATGTAAATGGTACTTTTTTTACAAGTCAAGCTGTACTACCTAGCATGATTTCTAAAAAAAGTGGAAAAATCATAAACATATCTTCTGTTTGGGGAATGGTAGGAGCTTCAAACGAAGTGGCTTATTCTGCATCTAAAGCAGCAATAATAGGCTTTACTAAAGCTCTTGCAAAAGAAGTTGGCCCAAGTAATATTCTTGTAAATTGTGTCGCACCAGGAATAATAATGACCGATATGGTTAGCGACTATACTATCGAAGAATTTGATGATATTCGTTCAAATATACCACTCGATAAAATCGGTTCAACCGAAGATGTTGCAAGCCTTGTATATTTCTTAGCAAGTGATGAAGCTAATTATATAACAGGTCAAGTAATTTCCCCAAATGGTGGTTGGATAATATAAAATTTAACGTCGTATAACTAAATGCTATACGACGTTTTTTTATCTTTCTTCAAATATTTCATTAAGATTTTTTTGCAAATTTTGAAAAGCTTTTTTATATCTGTTAGAATTAAAATACTTGTTTTTAGCCTTCTCCTTTTGATACCTCATTTCATACTCATATGAAATGACCGAAGGAATTCTTAAACTGCTATTATCCTCTTCTTCATTTATTGGGTACAAAAAATCTGTATCCATAATATATACACGTGACGCTCTATCCAGTATCGGACCTTTAATATCTGTTTTATCATCGTGGTAAATCGTAACTCTTTCTGTAAGTTCAAGTTCTTTTTTTAGTCTAGCAAATAGATTATCTGGAATATTAGGTTCTTTGTCTAAAAAACCAATATTTCTTACAGCTACATCACCCCATATGATATGTGAATTTCTTAAATCAGCGTATATCTCATACATAATCTCTTCATCAAATGGTTGATTTTCAGGAATTGTACGAACCTTAGGCTGTACTTCTAAAAATGAAGAAACATCAATTTTAGGTTCCTTGACTTCAAATCTTAAAAGTGAAGGTAGTATTCTATCATGTTTTGGAATATCTTTTGTTTCTCTTTCTACTCCCACCTTTACGACATAATCTCCAATTAAAAACACATTTGAAAAAGATCCTGGATTTAAAACTTCAATATCACACGCTTTCAAATTTTGAGTATGCAATAATTCTTTTGAAATTTTCTTCGCGTACCCAATTCCTCTTTGTGGAATAACTTGTTCTGACAAATATTCAAATATGTATGAAATTGCAAAATCTTCTGAAATATTTCCCTGATCTAACATTATATCAAGTGCATGCTTTATTCCTTTTTTAGTCATTTGAAAAGCAATTGACTCAAAATCATTCTTTAATATTTCGCATGAACTGTCCCATTTTTCTAGTAAATCAACAGCTTCTTCTGATAATGCTAAGCTTTGAATTATTCCTTTTTCTTGTCCCTGCTTATATAAACCTTTTAGTAGTCTTTCACCATATACCTGTTTTTCAGTAGCTGTAAATCCTGTTTTCTCAAAAGCTATATCAGCAAATTTTAAAGTTTCCCCTAATAAGCCTTGATAAACTGAGCTTTCTAATTCTTTTCTTATTAACTCAATTTTTTCATTTTCATTAAGTGGAAAAATATCTTGCAAGAGTTCCTTAACAGCACACAACTTTTTAGTAGAAAAAACACAGTTGTCAGCAAAAATTACTTGCTCAGAAACAAGTGCTAATTCCTGTAACTCTTGTAAAGACAAATTTAATCCACTAATATTCACATTAGTAGGCAAAATTATAACATCCGTATTTTCAAAAACCTGTTTCCACTTCGTATATTCTGTATACGAAATCTTATCAAGCAAGAACTTAGGATATTTCATTTTTACAACTTTATTTAGCAACTCAATATTTTTAGAATCATAAAAATCAAATCCTCTGTCTGCCGTTAATACAACATCATATCTGTTTTCGAGATCATACACCCTAGCAATTTGTTCAAGCATTTCAATGTTTACACCAGATTGTTTTACATTAAAATACTCTGAAATAACAACATCATACGGTATAAGTTTCAACAGTTCTCTTATTTTATCCTCGTCTTTTACATAGGTACGAATAAGCATAACTTTATTTTTTGCAGGAATTCTAGAAAATTTTACGATTTCAGATACCATCTCTTCTCTGTCATCACGTGGTACATTAGCTTCTCTTTCCTCGCTATCCGTCCTTACCCAATAATTAGTGGTATCACTATAATTAAACGCCATATATTTTAAAAGTGCTTCAGGTGGTATTCTGTCAAAAACAATCCCTTTGATTTTTTCATCTTTAATTAAAGGAAGTAATTTAAACTGTGTTTCTAAATCACAGTTTTGCAAAATTGTACTTTTTAATCCATCATCAAATTCAGAAATTCTTCTTAATTGCTCTTCTAAAGACAATGACAAAATCAACGCTGGTCTTTTTCTTTCTCTAAAATATTCTGACCTAATTTTTTCTTCAAACAATTTTTCCTTTAAATTATCATCTTTCAACGTACAAATAACTCTAAAACGAGCTGTATCACTAAGTATTAAATCAAGTAATTCTTGTTTTTTTTCATCATCTTTTAGAGATGCTGAAATTTCTCCAATTGTATTTGAATGTATTTTTCCTGAAAAAATATATTCAAGTTTCAAATTATCACTTTCCAAAGAAGCAATCAGCTCCGATTGCTTGTGATAATCTGTAATCTTATCAAAATACTCTAATTTAGCTTCATCGCTACTTAAGGAACATATCACAATCAACCTATCCGACTCTTTTTTTAAGCCTTTTAAATATTCCTTTTTCAATTCATCATCATCAATCGAGGCTAAAATTTTAGCTTTATCCGTTTGATTAGCTATGCGTTTCAAAAATTTTATTTTTAAAGATTCATCAGGAATTAAGTTAATATCTGAAGCAAAATCATTTTCGATCAAGAACTCACATAAATCTTGATATTCATAGCTTTTCAACTCACTTTTTATTTCATCCTCAATAATTTTCCTTAAAGCATCTCTATATGAATTCAAACGATACTTTCTTCGAACCTCAAGAAGTTTAGTTGTAGATAAATGTGGAAATTTAATTATTTCATAATCATAATTCACTGAATTTAAAAGTCTAATTTTTTCTTCAATACTAGTAAGAATATATGACTTTTCTTTTCTCATAACATCTCTCCTTATAGCTTAAACGCTATAACAAAAATAACCCATTTTTCTTTTCTGACGAAGACAGGTCAACACCCTTCTAAAAAGGAGAAAATCTGGTAGCTTGCGCGTTTTGTTGACAATCAAGCTTTTTTCTAGCTCAACACTTATTTTTGAACTCATTTGTCCCCTAATAAGCTTCTCGTACATTACGCTTTCAAAACTCAAAAGCGAAGTCTGCACCTTAAAGACAAAAAATCTTTAAAATAGTACGTACGCATCCCTATTTAAATTATAAATGTTATGCCATAAATTGTAAACTCAAATTTCTTATCAAAATATTTTTTTGTGTATGTCAATCATTTTCGAAAATGTCTCAAAAAATTTTAAACATTAGTACTAGTTTT
>CAYNRR010000011.1:0-46269 GCA_964400015.1 uncultured Eubacteriales bacterium
TTGGTATTTCCTTTTTTTATTTTTTTACTGTGACATATCTATGTTAAACCATCACGGGGACGTCCGTTAAATGTCTCTTTTTTACCTTTTACTGGAAGTTTTGGAACATTTAACGGACGTCCCTGTTGTAACTTTAGAGGATTTTTGGTACAATGTTTATCGGAAAAATACTATTTTAGAAGGTGTTATGATGAAGTTAGATAAAATATTAAAGCAAGTGGAGAAGCCTAGTAGATATACGGGTGGTGAGCTTAATTCGTGTGTCAAAGATTTAAGAGATATTAGATGTCGTGTTGCTTTTTGTTTCCCTGATGTTTATGAAATTGGTATGTCGCATTTGGGCTTAAGAATTTTATATGATTTGTACAATAGAAGAGATGATACTTATTGTGAAAGAGTTTTCGCTCCTTGGGTTGATATGGAGAAGTTTATGAGAAGTGAGAACATTAAGTTATTTTCTCTTGAAACTAAAACTCCTCTTGATGAGTTTGATTTTGTTGCTTTTACTTTGCAATACGAAATGAGTTATACGAATATTTTAAATATGCTTGATTTGGGTGGCGTTAAAGTAAAGTCTGCTGACAGAAAAGAGGGAGATCCTTTTGTTTTTGCAGGTGGTCCTTGTGCGTATAATGCTGAACCTATTAGTGATTTCTTTGACTTCTTTATAATGGGTGAAGGTGAAGAAGTTAATTTAGAAGTAGTAGATTGCTTTTTAAAGTGGAGAAAAGATGGAAAATCTCGTGATGAATTTTTGGAAATGATCGCTGAAATTGAGGGCGTATATGTACCAAAGTTTTACACACCTGTTTACAATGATGATGGAACTGTAAAAGAATATGAGAGAAATAATGGTCATGCCAAGAATAGGATAACAAAAAGAGTTATCAAAGATATGGATTCTTTAACTTATCCAGAAAAGTGGATTGTACCTTATTTAAATGTTGTACATGATAGAGTAATGCTTGAAATGTTTAGAGGCTGTATTCGTGGCTGTAGATTTTGTCAGGCTGGATATATTTATAGACCTGTTAGAGAAAAGAGCAAGGAAAGATTGGAAAAACTTGCTGAAAGTTTAATTAAGAATACTGGTTATGAAGAAATTTCTTTGACATCATTAAGTACAAGTGATTATAGAGCTTTTCATCCTTTAGCGAATTCTTTGATAGAAAAATTCAAACCTCAAAATGTTAATTTGTCGCTTCCATCACTTAGACTTGATTCGGTTTCTTTAAAATTATTAGACGAAATAAATCAAGTTAGAAAAAGTGGTTTGACTTTTGCACCTGAGGCTGGCACTCAAAGATTACGTGATGTTATAAATAAAGGATTGACAGAAGACGATATTATGAATGCATGTAATCTTGCTTTTAGAAATGGATGGAATAATATTAAACTTTATTTTATGATAGGTCTTCCAACGGAAACATATGAAGATTTAGACGGAATTGTGGACATTGCTAATAAAGTTGTTGATTTATATTATAGTATTCCTAAAGAAGAAAGAACAAAAGGCTTGACTGTAACGGTTAGTGCTTCTACTTTTGTGCCAAAGCCTTTCACAGCTTTTCAATGGTGTGGTCAAAATAGTATCGAAGAGATAAAGATAAAGCAAGATTATTTAAAGAAGAACTTAACTAATCGAGCTATTAAATTTAATTGGCACGAACCAGAAATAAGTGTAATAGAAGCAATTTTAGCTAAAGGTGACAGAAGACTAAATAAAGCAATATATAACGCATGGAAAGATGGTGCTAAGTTTGATAGCTGGGGCGAATTCTTTAATTATGAAAGATGGATAAAAGCTTTTGAAACGGCAGGTATAGATTATAAATATTATTCTGAAAGACAAATATCTCTTGATGAAAAATTAGCTTGGGATCACATAAATATACTAGTTTCAAAAGAATTCTTAAAATCAGAGTATAATAATGCGATGAATGAAAAAGTTACTCAAAATTGTAGACAAAAATGTGCAGGCTGTGGTGCTTCTTGTTTGGGTACTGGAGTATGTTTTGAAAGGAGCGAAAACAAATGATTCTTAGAGCAAAATATAAAAAAGGCGAAGAGGTTAAATATGTAGGACATCTAGATACGATGAGAACTTTTATAAGATGTATAAAACGTACATGTCTTCCTTTAAAATATTCGGCTGGTTTTAATCCAAGAGTTCAAATATCATTTGCATTGCCTTTAGGAGTTGGAGTAACTAGTGAATCAGAGTATTTTGATTTGGAACTTGAAAAGAAAATGAATGAAACTTTACTTATGGGAGAATTAAATTCAGTATTGCCGTTGGGCTTTAAAATACAAGAAGTAAAATTTGTTGAGGACAAAAAAAGCTTGATGTCATTGGTTAAAGAAGCTGTATATGAAATAACTTTAGAAACAAAACTTGATTTTTCAAAGATAATTGAATTATTTTCTCAAAACGAAATAATACTAGAGAGAGAATCAAAAAATAAAAAGGAAATAAAAGATTTTAATTTGAAGGACTATATTATTGATATAGATTTTGATAAAGAAAATTCAAAAATAATAGTTCATTCAACTGCTGGAAGCGTAAATAATATGAATCCACAATTTATAATAAGAGCAATAGAAAAGTATTTGGGTGAAGTAGAAGATTACGAAATACACAGAAAAGAATTGATACTAGAAAATAAATAAAAAAAGAAGGGCTTTCAAGCCCTTTTTTTAAACTTTTTTTCTAAACATAAGTCCTAAAATTTCACCGACTAATGTTACGATTAAATAAACACCTGCTGTAAAAGCTATGCGTAATACTGAATAGCTTAAAAATAAACCTGAAAGCGAAGAAATTATTATAGCAATTAGAGGTAAAAGTATAGAAAATCCTTTTTTCTTCCCAAAAAATAAAGCAAAAATGATAAGTAAAAATACATTTATAACAACAGATAATAAACTAGATAAATTAGAAATTAGTGGTGTTTTTGATAGCATAATTGGTAGTCCTAAAAATAATATAATGCATTCAATTATAAATACTATAAATTTTTTCATAACAAACCCTCCTACGAATTTATATTAGTATTATATAGCAATAAAAAATAATGAACAAGCTAAAAGTTAAAATCATATATTTATAAAAAACAAAAAAGTTTGCCTAAAATTCTAATGTGGGTTAGAATAAATATGATATTGATAATGAAGGAGAAAAGAAGAGATGAAAAAACAAAAAGGAATATCAATAATAGCATTAGTTATTACAATAATAGTATTACTAATATTAACAGCTATAGTATTTATTGCTTCTTTAAAGACGATTGATAAAGCAGATTATTCTGAATATGTAACAAATGTAAGTGACGTTAGTGTTGCGTTTCATGAAAAGTCAACTACTGTAAATGGTGAAAAAGTGGCAGAAAGTAATCCTAAAAACGAAAAACAAGTTTATAATTATGTCGCAAAAGCTGGAAATGAAGAAAAAGACTTTTTAGTTTCAAACCAAGTTCCTGTTTATACAATTATAAAGGATGAAAATCAACTAGGAATAAAGTTACCAAAAATGATAGTTGAATCAGGAACAGGTAAGAGAGTTGTTACTAAATATGCCACAACAAAAGGTGGAATAATATTTACATGGCCGCCGTATAATTATGGTGATGAATTATATATAACAGATAAAGATACTGTTAAAGATAAAATGCAAACTGTTATCACTGTTGGAAATGAAACTTTTGAAATAGAAATAGATGAATCAGATGGCACTTTATTAGATGCTACCGTGCAACCATCTGTTGATGTGCCTGAAACTCCTAAGGAAGATCCTCAAACACATGAACATAATTTTTCTTCACAAACAGCAACAGAAGAATATTTGTGCACTAATGCAACATGTACATCGCCAGCAATGTATTATTATAAATGTATAAAATGTAATGAAAAGGGAGAAAATACCTACACGTATGGAGTAGCATTGGGACACGAATATACGAGTAAAACAGTAAATGATGAGTATTTAAAGAGCAAAGCGACATGTACATCACTAGCAGAATATTATTATAAATGTATACGATGTATTCAAAAAGGAGAATCAACATATACATATGGAAGTAAAGAAGCGCATTCGTTTGGTGAATATATTATTGTGACGGAAGCGAATTGCATTCAAACAGGTTCTAAAAATAGAGTTTGTACCAAATGTAATGCAACAGAAAATATAATAATCCCTAAAGATACCTCTAAACATCTAAATGTTGTTGAAACAGAAGTGACTAAAGCTGATTGTACAACTCCAGGGTTAAAAAGATATTTTTGTAATTCATGTAATATGATTATAAGAGAAGAAGTAATACCTTCAAAGGGACATAATTATACTGGTGCTACTTGTACTGAAGGTGGAAATTGTATCAATTGTGGTGCAGTAACATCACCATTGGGGCATGAATGGAATAATGAAAACCCAAGAACTTGTAATAGATGTGGAAGTGTAGAAAATGCAATTGAGTATGAAAAAATACCTGAAGGTGGCACTTATACACGAAGTGACGGGACGGTATTACCGAATGGAGATAATTTCCCTACGACAGTTACAGATTTAGATATATATGAATATGGAGATTATATTTATAAGTATCGTTCATCATATAATGGGTGGACTGTTGATGTTAATGAAAAAGTTGTTACGGATATATCTACAAGGACTTATTTTGGTGAAATACTAGAAACAATCAATGGTGAAAACATTACTACACTTAACTCAACTTTTTTTGGTTGTAGCAACCTGTTAAGTGCACCTGAAATTCCACAAACAGTTAATAATATGGATAGGGCGTTTTGGGGATGCAAAAAACTTGCAGAAGCTCCTAAGATTCCAAGTAATGTAACTAACTTGAATATGACATTTAGAGGTTGTAATTCGTTGAAAATTGCACCAATATTACCTGATAATTTGACTGATGCTGGCCATATTTTTGAAGAATGTCATTCAATGATAGCTTATGAGGGAAATTTAAATGCAAACGGTGATTTCTCAGAATATATAATTCCTAGTAGTGTAACAAATTTAGAATGGGCGTTTATGAATTGCCAAAAAATCACGCTATCTCCACATTTACCAAGTGGTATAACAAGTCTTGATGGAACGTATTGGGGATGTTCGAATTTATTAAAAGCACCTCAAATACCGGATTCAGTTACAAAAATGAGTGGGACATTTCGCAACTGTTATGCAATGACAATAGCTAGTGAACTACCGAACAATGTTACTATTTTGGATGGTACGTTTTATGGTTGTAGTTCATTGATAAGTGCACCCGTCATACCTAAAAATGTTATCAACATGTCGCAAACTTTTTATAATTGTAAGTCATTAACTGGAAATGTGGAGGTAAATACGAACTTAATAGAAAAAGCTACATTGGATAGTACTTGGAATGCACCAACGTGTTATGAATGTTTTCAACTAGGTTCATATACTTCAGGTAACGAAATAAAAATTACAGGACTGGCTAGCAATGCGATAAAAGAAATGCTAGTTAGTACTGCTAATAGAGGTAATGTAACATATTAGTATAAAAACAAAGAATCTCCAATATGCATATTATATTGGAGATTCTTGCTATATAAGGAAATTGCATTTTAGCTATTTTCGTGATAAAATTACTACCGTATGCTTAAACGAAATTAAAGGAGTTGAATGCGTTTTATATGGATATATTGGCAAAGGTTTTACCTAAGATGAAAAAGTTTAATGATTATATCAATGATGTTAATAAACAAAATTTCCCAATTAGTCTTGATGGGCTTTCTGACAGTCAAAAATCACATTTTATATATGCAACTAGATTTTATTCAGAAAAGCCGGTTTTGGTTGTTACATATAATGAACTTGAACTTAAAAAGTTTAAAGAAGACATGAACTTTTTTATGGATGAAAAAGTTTATACATATCCAAGAAGAGAACCAATTTATTATGATATCGATACAACTAATAAAGATATAACTATGGATAGACTTAGTATATATACGAAACTTTATGGTGGTGAGTCTTGCGTTATCTTAACATCAATTGAAGCACTACTTCAAAAAACAATTAGCAAAAACAAACTTTTTTCAAAAGTACTTCAACTTGAAGTTGGGACATCAGTTTTGCTTGAAAATTTAGTCGCAAATTTATCAGGCTTGGGATATGAAAGAACGGATATGGTAGAAGGAAGAGGACAATTTTGTGTAAGGGGAGGAATTATAGACGTATTTCCTCTTACAACTGAAAATCCTGTACGTATAGAGTTTTGGGGAGATGAAATAGATTCAATAAGAGTATTTGACGTTGAGTCACAAAGAACAATTGAACCTATCAAAGAAATGAACATTTTCCCTGCAGAAGAATTTTTGATAGATAAAGAAGAATTAGAAATTATAGGAAACAAAATTTTAGAAAAATATCCAAAAGCAATTCAAGATGTTGAAACTATAAAGAACGGAAAATACTTAACAAAAATAGATAAATATTTTGAGTTTTTTTATAAAGAAACATCTACATTATTGAATTACCTTCCAAAAGACACAATTATATTCATAGATGAACCTGCTAGAATAGACTCGAAAGCAAGAGCGATCGAAAATGACAATAAAGAATTTATAGAAGCATTTCTCGAAAAAAATGGTATTATGCCAAGCTATACAAAAGCAATGTATTCTATGATGGATATGAGTATCCTTTTAGAAAACAAAAATATAATTAACATGGAAAGAATCCATATAAGTACGCATGCAAAAAGAAACGGATACAGTTTTAACTGTAGGGAGGTAAACTTTTTTCGTGGTTCAATGGATATATTTGTACAGGAAGTACAAACAGCACATGAATCAGGAAAAATAGTTGTTGTATTGGGAGGAACAATATCCAAAGCTAGAGGAATTGCTAAAATGTTATTAGAACATAATGTTTCAGCAATATATTTAGAAAAGCTAGATGATGCATTTTTTAATGAAAAACAAGTAATAGTAATACCGGGAAATATTACAGAAGGCTTTGAATATGTTGATTTGAATTTAATAATAGCATCTGGTGAATTAGGAAACATAAAAGAAAAAACGAAACGTACATATAAGCCACAAGTTTTTAAAGAGGGAAAGAAAGTAGTTTTTGCGGATTTAAACGTGGGTGATTATATAGTTCACTCAACTCATGGAATTGGCCAATATGTAGGCATTCATACACTCATGGTAGATGGAGTAAAAAGAGATTATATAAAATTAAAATATCGTGACGATGACACAATGTATATTCCAACAACTCAGCTTGATAATATCAGAAAATATATGGGAGCAGGCGATAATCCTCCAAAATTAAATCGAATGGGTAGTAAAGAATTTGCTAATACTAAAGCTAGAGTAAAAGCACAACTTAAAGATATAGCAAAAGGATTGATAGATTTATACGCAAAAAGAAGACAACTTAAAGGATACAAATTCAGTAAAGATACTGTATGGCAGAAAGAATTTGAAGATGCGTTTCCATTCCAAGAAACAGATGATCAACTAAGATGTATTGAAAAAATAAAAGCAGACATGGAAAGCGAAAGACCAATGGATCGTTTGCTATGTGGAGATGTTGGTTATGGAAAAACAGAAGTAGCAATAAGAGCGGCTTTTAAAGCGGTAATGGATGGCAAACAAGTTGCATATTTGGTGCCAACAACGGTACTTGCACAACAGCAATATGAATCCTTTCGTGAAAGATTAAAAGATTATCCAGTAAAAGTTAATGTATTAAATAGATTTAGAACTACTAAAGAAAAAAATCTTATTTTAAAAGGCTTAAAAAGTGGAGAAATAGATATCTTAATAGGAACACATAGAATAATTCAAAAAGATGTAGAATTCAAAAATTTAGGTCTTTTAATTATTGATGAAGAACATAGATTTGGAGTTAGTGACAAAGAAAAAATAAAAAATTTGAAAACTAATGTAGATGTTCTGACAATGACAGCAACACCAATTCCTAGAACGATGCATATGTCTATAGTTGGAATAAGGGATATGAGTGTAATCTACGAGCCACCACATAACAGACGTCCAATTCAAACGTATGTTTTGGAGTATGATGAAGAAGTTATAAAAGAAGCAATAATTAAAGAATTAGAAAGAGAAGGCCAAGTATTTTACTTATTTAACCGAGTAGAAAATATAGAAAGAAAAGCAAGTGAAATTTCTAAACTAGTTCCAGAAGCTAGAGTTGCATATGCTCACGGAAAAATGAGTGGTACAGAACTTGAAAATATTATGAAAGATTTTATGGAACATAATATAGATGTTTTAATTTGCACAACTATACTAGAAACAGGAATAGATATACCAAATGCTAACACTATAATAATAGAAGATGCAGATAGACTTGGACTTGCACAACTTTATCAAGTGAGAGGACGTGTAGGAAGAAGTGATAAAGCTGCATATGCATATATAACATATAGAAAAAATAAAGTACTAGCAGAAGCATCTGAAAAAAGGTTAAAAGCAATAAAAGAATTTACAGAATTCGGATCTGGCTTTAAAATTGCACTACGTGATTTAGAGATAAGAGGAGCTGGTAATATATTAGGTCCAGAACAGCATGGACATATGGAAGCAGTCGGTTATGAAATGTATTGCAAATTGTTAGATGAAGCAGTTCGAGAAATGCAAGGAGAAACTATTGCAGATGAAATTGATACACAGATTGATTTGAAAGTAACTGCATTTATACCAACTTCGTATATAGAAAATGTAAATCAAAAAATAGAAGTATATCAAGATATTGCAAATATCGATAAAGAAGAACAGATTTCTGAAATAATTGATGAATTGATAGATAGATATGGAGATGTACCAAAAGAAGTATATAATTTATTAGAAGTTGCAAAAATAAAAATGTTGGCACGAGAACTACAAGTCATAAAAATTTCACAAAAAGATGACAATTTAATGATACAATTTAATAGTCCAGAAAAAATTTCAAATGCTTGTGTACAAATGCTTATAGACATTTATAAGAGTAAAGTATTCTTTTCTTCTGGTGCCGTACCATATATTACAATAAAGTTGCAATCTAAAAGAGATAGTGATATATTAAGTGAAGTTAATAAAATTCTAAAGATAGTGAAAGGATGATTTATGAATATGGACACAAAAAAAATAACTATAGTATCAATATTAGGAGCAATAATAGTTGCGTTAGTATGTATAGTTGTAATTTCTTCAGAAAACACAGAAAGACTTACTAAAAATCAAGTATTAAGAATTAACGATACAATTTTTGAAGTTACAGAATTACAAAAATATATGTATTTAACTAATGAAGATGATGGAGATATATCAAAAGAGCTTGATGAATCTGAAAAAAATGATATAGTTGAAAGCTTTGTACAAGCAAAAATATATGCAAATGCTGCAGATACAAAATCAATATTGTTTCCAGATGAAGAGTTAGCTAGTGCTAAGGAAGAGTATGCAGAAAAAAAAGAAGAACTAGCTAAATACGGAATAACAGAAGAAGATTACGTGAAATTTGTTGAAGATAATTATAAAATGAGAAATTTAACAAATAATTTTGGAACATATTATGAATTACCAGAAGATGTTTATAATAGTTTTGTTGAATATTATTCTGGAGATGATTTAACAACATATAGTTATAGAATGATGAACTTTAGATATGAAGAACCAGAAGAAGAGGAATCAGGAGATGAAGCTATAATAGAGGCTGATACAGAAGAAGATGATAGAAGTAAAGAAACTGTATTAGCTAAAGCACAAACAGCATTAGAAGCTGTAAAGAATGGTGAAGACTTTGAAACAGTAGCAAAAGAATATTCAGATGGTACTTATACAATAAGCCAAAATAGTTTAGTATTTTTAAATGGTGAAACTCAATATGCTATAAAACCAGTTCTTGAATCAAAGTTAGGTTCAACAGAACTTTATGAAGCTACAAAGGGTTTGAATTCAGGAGATTATACTGAGATTATAGACGTTGAAGATTCTACAACATATTATTTTGTAAAAGTAGAAAATATTGAAGAGGGATTTGTAGGAGAAGCAGCAGAAGAAGTAAAAGAAGAATTACTATATCAATATCAAGAAACATTGCTATTACAAGATCTTAGTTATGAAGTAAATCAATCAGCACTAATGAAGTTCTTATATAAATAAAATAGTTTACAAAAAACTGCTTACAAAAAGCAGTTTTTTTGATATAATAGGCAACATAATGTGACAAGAAGGAGAATAGGAATGATAACTAGCAAATCGAATGATTTAATAAAATATATAAAAAGTTTACATTTAAAAAAGAATAGGGATGAAAAAGGCGAATTTATAGTCGAAGGACCTAAAATGGTAAAAGAAGTAATTGTTTCAAACTTACATATAAGTAAAGTTATAATATGTGAAGAATTATTTGAAGAACCAATTGACGTCAGAAACAACGATGTAGAATTTGTTACAGCAAGTGTTTTTGAATATATTTCAGATACTAAGACGCCACAAGGAATTATGGCAATTGTATCAAAAAGAAACAATGAAAATATCGATTATCCAGATACTTTATTTGCACTAGACAATGTTCAAGATCCAGGAAATATTGGTACAATAATAAGAACGTTAGACTGTGCTGGAATAAACACTATATTACTTTCAAAAGGATGTGCCGATGAATACAATCCAAAAGTTATTCGAAGCACTATGGGAGCAATATTTAGAGTTAATGTCTATTCTGAATTAGATTTGAAGTGCAAATTAGAAGAATTAAAAAATGCTGGCTATAATATAATTGTTACATCATTAGAGGGTGCAACAAATATGTTTGAACATGATTTTAAAGGAAAAAATGTGGTGGTTATAGGAAATGAGTCAAATGGTGTAAGTAAGGAAATACAAGAACTTGCAAATGTTAGAATAAAAATACCAATGGCAGGCCAGACAGAAAGCTTAAATGCAGGAGTAGCAGCAAGCTTGGTAGCATATGAAATATATCGTTCACGTAAAAAAACAGTGTAGAAAATTTCTACACTGCTTTTTTATTCTTTATTAGAAACCATATTCAAAATATTATTGTAGTAAGTATTAGCATTAGCTTTCCAATTTTCAGCTATTTTTTTTGCTTCAGATTGGGAGTTACATAAAATATTAAGCTCGAATACAGTTTGATTATCTTCAGATAACTTACATTTTGTTGTATATGTATCATTATTTTCAGGAATATATTCGGCTGAAATAATAAGCTCGTTTTTAACATCTTTTAAAAGACTTTTTGTAATCAAATTCAATTTATGCTTTATGATTCCAGGAAGCATATTTTCAGTAAGCTCAAGGACTTCACTTCCTAATGAAGTTATTTCATAAATCCATTCTTCATTTTGCTTATAGCTAAGAATATACTTTTTCTCAACTAAATCAGAAAGCAAATGCTGAAAATAATAATAGTTAAAACCTTCAAAATCGTAGAGTAACTTAAGTATTTGCAAATTAGATAGACTACATTTTACGTTGTGCATTAAATATAAAATTATAAGTTTATTTTCAGCTAGTGTTTCGCCACTTTCAAGATTAACATTATTTTTATCATTCATAAAAATCACCTTTATTTCTACGGTATAGAAAGCTTTCTTTCTAAGTCGGATTATATCATTGAAAAGGCTTTAAATCAAGAACTTTGCAACTCTAAGAAGATAAAAATAAAACGTAATAGACGATTTTATAATTTTATGCTACAATCTTACTTGAAACAAATCACAAAAGGTGGTGATAGTGTGAATGATGAAGAATTAGTAAAAAGAGTAAAAAATGGTGATGTAGATGCTTTTGAAGAAATAATAGCTAAATACGAAAAAAGAGTATTTAGTTTGATTTATAATGTGACAAAAAATGAGAATGAGATAGAAGATCTAGCACAAGAAGTTTTTATAAAAGTCTATAAAAATATAGATAAATTTCAAGGAAAATCTTCATTATACACATGGATATATAGAATAACCACCAATTTGTGCTTAGATTATATAAAGAAAAGAAGAGAAATAATATACATAGATGAAAAAATACAGTATGGAGATGGCGAAGTTGATATCCAACTTTCGACGAATGAAAAACTTCAAGATGAGTTATATGAAGAAAAAGAATTAAAAGAAAAGTTACAAAAATCTATAGACAAATTGCCAGATAAGCAAAAAATGATGATTATTTTAAGAGATATAAAAGGATTATCATATGAAGAAATATCCAAAATATTAGAAATGAAATTAGGAACAGTAAAATCACAAATAAATAGAGCTAGAATTAAATTAAAGGAAATACTTGAAAAGGACGGAACATATTTGGATTATGTAGAGTCTAACAAATAAGAATAGAGTTGAAGAAAGGGGTGATAACATATGAAAAAAATGCTTGATGAATTAAAAAAGTTAGACGTAGATTATGAAGTACCAAAAGATTTTAGAAAAAACGTAATGAAACAAATTAAAACAGAAAACGTAAATCAAACACATACAAAGAAGATAAGACATTTAAAAAAATATGTTATCGCTTGTGCTTCAGTAGCAGCTATGTTTATAGTTGTAGTTAATATCGGAAAAGAAAGCAAATTCATGATGCTTGAAGAGCACGTTTCAATGGATATGGCATCAACTGCTCAAGACGAAAATTCATATTTTGTTGAAAGAGAAGCATCTACTAATTTAAAAGATTCAACATCATTGGTTAAATTAGATGATAGTTATAACAACGCTGAAAATGCAGTAAGCTTCGCTAGTAAGACAGAATCTATCCAAGAAAAAATTATTATAAAATTAAAAGAATTAAATGTAAATTATGAAATTATTGATGGCAATATATATGTGTCAAACGAAGTTTTACAAGGGATAAAAGAAGAATTAGAAAACTTAAGCGAAAATATAGAAATAATAGAGAATACTGAAAAAACAAAAATTATTATAAAATAAAGAGGTGTATGATGCTTCGGGCAATTACATATAAAAAACATAGGAATAATAGATGAAATAACAATAAACTTTGAAGATGGATTAAACATATTAACAGGAGAAACGGGTGCAGGAAAAAGTTTAATAATAGATTCAATAAATGCAATAACTGGTTCTAGAATGTCAAAAGATATAATAAAATACGGGGAAAGCATGGCATTGGTTGAGGCATGCTTTTTTTGTGGTGAGGAAACTAAAATTTTGACAAGAGAATTTTTTCAAAATGGAAGAAATGTTTGCAAAGTAGATGGTCGAATGGTTACGCTAGGCGAACTAAAAGAAATAGGAGAAAATTTAATAGATATTCATGGTCAGCATGATAATCAATCTTTATTGAACGAAAAAACACATTTAAATTTATTAGATAGCTTTGCAGAAAAAGAAATTTCAAAATATAAAGAAGAGTATAAAAAAGAATTTGAAAATTACAAAGCAATAAAAGAAAAGATAAAAAATAGCTATGGGGATCCTATTGAAAGAGCTAGAAGAATAGATTTATTGAAATATCAAAAAGATGAAATATCTCAAGCAAAACTAAATGAAAATGAAGAAAAAGAATTAGAAGAACGTAGAAATATAATGATAAATTCAGAAAAAATAGTAGCAGCGCTAAGAAAATCGTATGTGCTATTTGACGAATCAATTCTAGACAGCATCGGAAATGTAACATATGAGCTTTCGAGCATCTCTAATATAAATCCAAAATATGAAACTATTTTACAAACAATAAATGATTCATATTATGCATTAAAAGATGCATCAAGTGAAATTTTAGAATATGTCGAAGAAGTGGATTTTGATGAAGAAGAACAAAAAAGAGTTGAAGAACGAATGGATACCATATTTTCATTAAAAAGAAAATATGGAAATGACATAAACAAGATTTTAGAATATTTGGAAAAAATAACAGAAGAACTAGAATTTTTAGAAAATTCTGAAGAAATAATTGATAAATTAAAAGGCCAGCTTGAAGATAAAGAAAAGCAATTAAAAGATTTGGCATTAAAAATTAGAAATATAAGAAAAGAGTACTCAAAGAAAATAACTCAAAAAGTTAGTGAACAGTTAATAGATTTAGAAATGAAAAAAGCATATATAGAGTTTGAATTTAAAGAACTAGAATCATTTAGTGAAACTGGTATTGATAGTGTACAAATTTTAATATGTACTAATGCTGGAGAAGGTTTAAAACCACTTACTAAAATAGCATCAGGTGGTGAAATCTCTAGAGTTATGCTTGCGTTAAAGACAGTTCTTTGCATGTATGATGAAATTCCAACGATGATATTTGATGAAATAGATACAGGCATAAGTGGTCAAGCAGGAAAAGCAGTTGCAGAAAAAATGAAAATAATAAGCTCTACTCATCAAGTTATAGCAGTAACACACTTGCCAGTTATAGCAGCATCTGGCGATGCAAATTATTATATTGAAAAAAATACGATAAAAGATAGAACTTCAACAAGTGTAAGAAAACTAGAAGAAAAAGAAACAATAAATGAAGTGGCAAGAATTATAGCAGGAAATGATTTGTCAGAAGCTGTAATAAAACATGCAGAAGAGCTTAGAAAAACGATGAAATTAGTGACAAAAACAAAATAATAAATACTAGTAAAATTACCTACAAATTATATTGTAGGTAATTTTTTTTGTACTCATAATATCAATATTTTTTGGACAACTTATTTTTGAAACAAAATGAAAGGAGTTCAAAAATGAAATTAAAAAAATCAGTTTTCTTTATTATAATGTTCACAATTTTGTTTATTTATACAACAAATATAGATAAAATACCGAACAATATTGTTTTGTTTCAAAATCAAAATTATGAGATAAGTTATATGAAAGGGATAAGTATAGAAGGCGACAAAGTTTCGGTCGCAGATAATTTATTTAGAAATTTTGCAAAAATAAAAAGTGATTATATAGGTGAAGATACATTAACATTATCAGTATTTGGTGGTGTAATAAAAAAAGATATAAATATAAACGTTCTTCCAAAAACAGAAGTTATTTTGGGAGGAGATACAGTAGGAATTAGACTTTATTCAGAAGGCGTATTAGTAATAGGAACAATGCCGGTTCAAGGCGTGAATGGTGAATACTATGAGCCGTATAAAAATACAAAAATAGAAAAAGGAGATATTATAAAAAAGATAAATGGAATTGGAGTTGAAACCATAGAAGAATTAGTTAAAGAAGTAAATAACTCTTCAAAAGATGAAATAAAAATCGAATACGAAAAAGGAGATTCAACGATAATAGAAGAAATTGTTGCTGTAAAATCTATTGAAGACAATATGAAAAAATTAGGATTATGGGTAAAAGATGGAGTTATGGGCGTTGGTACATTAACATTTTATGACCCAGAAAATCAAACTTATGCAGCATTAGGACATGGAATTTCAGAGCAAGAAGTAAAAGAATTGATAAAAGTAGATACAGGAATGGTAAATTTAGCTTCAATATTAAGCATAAAAAAGGGACAAAAAGATATGCCGGGTGAAATACGAGGTTTACTAAATGAAGAAATGAAATTAGGAACTATAACTAAAAATGAAAATTCGGGAATATATGGAACCATGGATTCATTAACTAATTATTTTAAAGGAAGAACAACCGTTACAGTAGCGAATAGCCAGGAAGTAGAATTAGGAGATGCTAAAATATTATGTACGGTAGATAATGATAATTCGCCCAAAGAATATGACATTGAAATTTTGAAATTATCAGAATATAGCACTAATAATACCAAAGGACTTGTTATAAAAGTAACAGATGAGGAACTTTTAAGAAAAACAGGTGGAATAATTCAAGGAATGAGTGGTAGTCCAATAATTCAAAACGGTAAATTGGTAGGAGCAGTTACACATGTGTATGTAAATGACCCAACTAAGGGATATGGAATATTTGCAGAAACTATGGTTGAAGAAATAAATAATTGAAAAAGTTATGTAAACGATGTATAATATATATTGTAGCAGTGCGCTATAAAATAAAATTGCCAAATTTGGCAGGAAGGAGTTGTTCATGAAATTCTCTGAACGGATGTTGACATTTTTTGCTAGCGTAGTAATTCTTGTAACATTATGTCGAGAAGTTAAAGCATTCGATGTTCATGTTCAAGCAGAAGCAGAAACACAAACAGAAACCATAGCAGAAACAACCACGGCACAATCGGAACCGATTGAAGATGAAGTTACAGTTTTAGCAGAAACAATTCCAGAATTTGTTTATGAGGAAGAGATTCCTGCTGTACCACTGTACTTTCAGCAAGATTACGCTCATGTAAGATACGGAAACTATGGAACAGTGTCTTCTCACGGTTGTGGGATTACATCATTGGCCATGGTATTTTCGTATTTGTTTGATGAGCCGATCATGCCAGACAGATTAGCAGGTGAATACGGGCACAAAAATCATGAATCTGGTTCTTGTTGGTCACTATTCACCGATTCTGCTAAAGACTATGACCTTGAAGTAACACAAACAGGTGATTGGTCCTTGGTTGAGAAAGCCTTAAAAAATGGTCAAGTTGTGATTGCAAATGCGAGAAAAGAAACAGTCTTTACTACTGGAGGACATTATATTGTGCTTGCAGCGATTACAGAAAACGATCGAGTGATTGTTCGCGATCCTAACAAGTACAATTATAATGCAGGTAGAAACTCTGTGCTTGGCAAAGGATTTGCTGAGGGATTTGAAATCAAATCGGTTAAATGCTGTACGCAGTACTGGATTTATCCTCGAAAAGATATCGAATCTCTACGTCAGAAAGCAGAAAAAGCTTATTACGGAGAATGAACAGCCAAAAAAACAAGGGGTGTACCCCTTGTTTTTTTTGACACACGAGGGACGTCCGTTAAATGTTCCAAAGGTGTACTTTTTGTTTTTTATGCAATAAGTAACTAAAAAAAATATTTTGCATAATATATTGTAAGCTTAATATATGAAAGGAGGAGTCTATATGGCAATTTTTTATGTATTTGGCTTACTTTTAGTAGTTATTTTATCAATCGTTTTACAATATGTTTTTAAAAGTCCTTATGCTGTTGCAGCACTAGTTGCAATTGCATCTTTGATTGCATATGCTTTTTATTCGGAAACCTTAACTACAATTTTTATAGTATGGATTGTAATATATACGTTGGCAGCATTGCTCACGGCATATTTAACATCAAGATTTGAAAGAAATCGTAATAATAACAATAATAATAGTTGTAATAGATGTGATAAAAACGATTTTTAATATTGAGCTAAGAGGTGATTTTATAATCACCTCTTTTTGCATAGTAAAAGAAAAAAGCTTGTAGGCATTTATTGCTAATGATATAATACTTTTGGATAATTGTTCGATGTTTGAACACTTTTTTAATTACAAAAAAAGGAGTTTTGAATAAATGGATAGAGTTGAAGGATTAAAGAAAATAAAATCTTATGAAGCGTATGTTGAGGCTAAGCAAAGGCTAGAAGAGTACTTAAAACAATACAAATGGATAACTGAAACAAAAGCACCATACGAAGACATAAAAGCAATGTTAGTAAAATGTGTTACAACGCGTAAAGAATATGAAAATAAATCTGCAGAAGAAAAAGTTAGTGAAACACCAGAAGAAAGAGCACAAAATAAACAACTAGAATTAGATAATGAAAACAAAATATTGTCTTTGAAATTACAATATGATGCGATAAAAAGTGACACATATATAGCTAATTTAAAACGTAACATAACAGCACTTTTTGTTACTATTGGCGAGTATGAGGCACGTATAGAATCTTCTAATAAAAAAGATGAAAAAGCCAAAGATGAATTTTTGACATCTCGTTCAATGAGACGTTTTAGATTCTTTTTAGCGAATTTAACAGGAATGGTTCCTGGTGAAGTCAATATGAATGTTGAGAATAGAAAAGAAATTCCATTATATATTATAGAACATTATGATTTAGTAAATAAACCAGAAATCACACCTGAATACAAAGAAACAGCACTTACTGTAGTACCTGATTTGGGAACTTCTATGGGATTATTTCATAAATTCATAGAGCAACCAGTTAGTGAATTTATATGTTCAAGAGGAATTGAAGAAAAAGGCACTACATCAAGTGAAATTGTTGCAGATAATAAAACGGAAGAAAAGAATATTGATGAACTAAAAACAAGAAATGAAATTTCAAATGAACGTAGTGAAGTACATCATAATGAAGTACAACATAGAAAAGAAAAAGATGACGATGAAATAAATATTGAATAGGAGACAAAATGTATTTTTTTATAACATTATTTTTAGATCAACTTTTAAAATATATTGTTGTTTCTTCAAATTGTAATATAACTATAATTCCGAAAATATTTAATATATACTATGTTCAAAATACTGGTGGAGTTTATGGAATATTTGAAAATAACAACTTTATATTTTGTACAATTTCAATAATTGTTTTAATTGGAATTTATCTGTATTCAAAAAATATAACGAAAGAAAATAAACTAAAGCGAGCATTATGGCAAATAATTATTTCAGCTGGATTTAGCAACTTAATAGACAGAATTTTTAGAGGATTTGTAGTAGATTTTATTCAGTTAATAGGATTTGGAATTTTCAACATTGCTGATGCATGCATAGTTATAAGTGCAATAATTATTATATTTATTGAATTTAAGGAGAATGTAAGTGGAAATAATAGAAAAAATAGTAACTGAAAATGAAGAAGGCAAAAGATTTGACGCAGTCATTTCTATACTTAATGAAAAGATTTCAAGAACTTTAGCACAAGACTTGATAAAAGATGGAACAATATTGCTAGACGGCGAAAAAGCAAAAGTGACTACAAAAGTAAAAGTAGGACAAGTTATAAAAATGCCAGCTGAATATAATACAAAAACGTCAGAAAGTCTTGTAGCAGAGGATATAGATATAGATATTATTTACGAAGATGATGATATAATTGTAGTAAATAAGCCTAAAAATATGGTGGTTCATCCGGCAGTAGGAAATTGGACAGGAACTCTAGTTAATGCTATGCTTGGCAAACATAAATTATCTGATGAAAATGGAGAATTTAGACCAGGGATAGTACATAGATTAGATAAAAACACTACAGGAGTTATGATAGTTGCGAAAAACAATAATTCACACAATATTCTTGCAAAACAAATACAAGAACACAATTTCAAAAAAGTATATGTTGCTTTAGTAAAAGGTGTGATTCCAGAAAATGAAGCAATAATAGAAATGCCAATAGGACGACATCCAACAGACAGAAAAAAGATGGCAGTTGTAAAAGATGGAAGAGAAGCATACACAAAATTTAAAGTCCTAGAAAGATTTGAAAAATATACTTATGTAGAAGTTGAATTAAAAACAGGTAGGACACATCAAATAAGAGTACATATGGCACATATTGGATATCCTATTGTTGGTGACGATACATATTCAAATGGAAAAAATCCGTTTGGTGTAACAAGTCAAATGCTACATTCAAAAACACTAGGAATAACACATCCTGTTACAAACGAATATATGGAATTTAATGCACCAATACCAAACGAATTTGAAAGTGTATTGAATAAATTACGAAATAAAGAAATATAAATTTTATATAAATACATAAGAAAAAATAAAGGAGAAAAAATTATGAAAAAGATTCTTTTTGCAGCTTCAGAAGTTGCTCCATACGCAAAGTCAGGTGGGCTAGGAGATGTAATAGGAACACTTCCTAAAGAGTTAATAAAACTAGGTTATGACGTAGAAATAATAATGCCTAGATATAAACAAATCGAATGCGAAATGGACTATGTTACAGATTATCCAATTTACATGCAAGGGAAAAAACAGAATTGTATAATACGTTCACATAGTCAAGAGGTGGAAGGCAGAAAATTAACAACATACTTTGTAGATAATCTTTATTACTTTGATAGAGATGGAATGTATTGTCATCCAGATGAAGCCGAACGTTTTGCGTTTTTTGATAAAGCAGTAGCTGAGTTTGCTTTAAGGACTAATCCGGACGTTCTTCATTTAAATGATTGGCAAACAGGTCCAGTGGCTTTTTTAGTAAAAGAAAGAGCAAGAAATGCAAAAATGAAAATAATCTATACAATTCATAATTTAGAATACAATGGCAGATTTAATAGGGGAAACTTATATCATTTTGACTTAGATGACTCATATTTTACACCAGAAAAATTTGAATTTTATGGCGATTTTAGTTTTACAAAGCCCGGCATTATTTACTCAGATATTGTAACCACGGTAAGTAAAACATATGCAGGTGAAATACAGACACAACAATATGGATTTGGTTATGAAGGCCTTTTAATGCAAAAGGCTTTAGAAGGAAAGTTAATAGGAATTGTGAATGGAATAGATTATGAAGAATATAATCCTATGGAAAACAAAGAAATAGTAGCACAATTTAATTATGAAGATTTAGAAGGAAAAGGAAAATGCAAGAAAAACTTGCAAGAAGAGTTAGGATTACCAGTAAAAGATGTTCCGTTGCTATCTGTAGTATCAAGAGTAGTGTATCATAAAGGATTTGATATATTAGTCGAAAGCATGAATGAAATATTGAAAAAAGAAGTTCAGTTTGTTGTACTTGGAGTTGGCGAAACACATTATATAAATCGCTTAGAATATTTAAAAGAAAAATATCCAGGAAAAGTATCAGTCAACAATTTTTTTGATACAGAACTTGCAAAAAAAATATATGCAGGTAGTGATATGTTTATGATGCCATCAATGTTTGAACCATGTGGATTGTCTCAAATGATGAGCCTAAGATATGGTACTATTCCAATAGTAAGAAGTACGGGAGGACTTCGAGATACAGTAGTAGGCTATTTAAGCAATAAAGAGCAAGGCAATGGTTTTACATTTTGGGGAAATCAAGTAGAAGATTTAGTAGAAGTTACAGAAAAAGCTTTAGAAGTATATAATAATAAAGAAGAATGGAAAGCACTAGTAAAGAAAGCTATGAAGCAAGACTTTTCTTGGGCTAGTTCTGCAAAAGAATATATAAAACTGTATGAATAAAATAGCATCGGACTTAAAGTTACTTCCTGTACAAAAGTAAATTTAAGTCCGACAATCTATATAAACCATAAACACGCTAGCGCTTATGGAAGTTGGAAAACAAATTAAACTTATAATACAATTTATGAACACAATCTATATTATGTGATGAAAAAAGAAATATAATTCATAAAATGAAAATATAGGAGGAATAATGGAAGAAAGACTACAAAAATATTTGGCACAATGTGGAGTTGCATCAAGAAGAAAATGTGAAGAAATAATTCTTGAAGGTAAAGTAAAAGTGAATGGAGAAATTGTTACAGAACTTGGAACAAAAATAAATCCAGAAAAAGATAAAGTAGAAGTTGATGGAAAAACGATAACATCAGAAAAGAAAGTATATATTCTTTTAAATAAACCAGTAGGATATGTAACAACAATGAGTGATGAAAAAGAGCGACCAACTGTTATAAATCTTTTAGAAGGTGTAAAAGAAAAAGTAGTACCAGTTGGACGACTAGATATGTTTACATCAGGTCTATTATTATTATCAAATGACGGAGATTTTATATATAAAGTAACACATCCAAAACATGAAACAACAAAAACATATGTCGTAAAGACGCGAGGAGTGCCAAGAGAATCAGACTTAGAAAAGTTAAGAGTGGGAGTAAAAATAGAAGACTACGTAACATCACCAGCAGAAGTAAATTTGCTATTAAAAGACAATACTAACAATATTGCAAGAATCTGGATTAGAATTCATGAAGGAAGAAATAGACAAGTAAGAAAAATGTGTGAAGCTATTGGTCTATCTGTAATAGCACTAAAAAGAGAAGGCGTAGGAAACTTAACTTGTGAAGGTGTAGAAAGAGGTAAATGGAGATACTTAACAGATGATGAAGTTGCAGAAATCTTAAATGCATAAAGGAGGTTTTATGGATAACATCACAAGACCAACATATTTAGAAATTGATTTGGAAAACTTTAGATATAACATAAAACAAATAAAAAATATGGTTGGAGAAAAAGTAGATATAATGCCAGTAATAAAGGCAAATGCTTATGGAACTCATATAAACAAAAGATTAGATATACTAAATGAATTTAATATAGTAGCAGTAGCAACTGTAGATGAAGGCGTAAACTTAAGAAATATAGGATATCAAAAAGAAATATTTGTATTAAATCAACCGTATGAATCAGAAATAGAAAAAATTATAAAATATAATATAACAGTCGGAATAAGTTCGATGGGGTTTTTAGAAAAATTAAAATTAGCAAACACAAAAATACCAGTACACATAGAAATAGGTACAGGAATGGGAAGGACCGGAATAAATCCATATAGAGTCGAAGAATACCTATCACTTATAAATGAAAATATAGAAGTTAGAGGAATTTATACACATTTTTCATCAGCAGAATGCGACGACGAATATACCAAAAAACAATTAGAATCATTCAACATAGCATTAAGAAAAGCCAAAGAAATACTAGGTGAAATAAAATATATTCACGCAGCAGCATCAAACGCAATTCTAAACTATCCAGACTCTTACTTTAATCTAGTAAGACCAGGAATAATAATGTATGGTTATGAATCTTCAAACGAAAACTTCAACAAGATAGACGTAAAACCAATAGCAAAACTAAAATCAACAGTTACATTTCTAAAAGAAGTAAAAGAAGGAACAAGTATAGGGTACGATAGAAGCTACATAGCACCAAAAGCAATAAAAGTAGCAACAGTACCACTAGGATACGCAGATGGCTTTAGACGCACATTTTCAAATGGTTGGAAAGTAATAATAAACAATCAAAAAGTACCAATAATCGGCAAAATATGTATGGACAGCTTTATGGTAGACGTCACAGAACTAAAAGAAATAAACGTAGGCGACGAAGTAATAATATGGGACAATGAAAACATAACCTTAGAAGAACTAGCAACAAAATGCGAAACCATAAACTACGAAATCCTTTCCACAATAAGCGAAAGAGTACCGAGAAAATTCAAAAACTAGTTTACATTCAAAAGAAAACATGGTAAAATTCAAGCATATTGAAAAAGAAAAAATAAAGATAAAAGAAACAAAAAACAAAGAACAAGAGGAGTAAATTAAAAACCACTAAAAGAGAGAAAAAGTCAAAGGCTGAAAGCTTTTTCAAGAAAAGGTTTAATTGAAGGTAGCTTGGGAGTTGTATTACAGAAACAAAAGTAAGTAATACCGTGAATGCGCGTTAAACATACAATGAGGTAAGAAGAAATTCTTATGAAATAAGGTGGTAACACGAGTGAATTCGTCCTTTAAAAAAAGGTGGGCGAGTTCACTTTTTTTCTGCTACACGAGGGACGTCCGTTAAATGTCTCATTTTATCCAATAAATGTAAATGGAAGGAGTAATTGTTTATGATATTAAATTTAATAAGTGCTCTAATCATACTCGTCGGTGTTTGCGCATCACTTGATTCTCGTAGAATCGTCAGAAAGTATTTTGATTTTGGAGAAGAAAATATTGCTGTATTAGGATTAAAAATTGTTGGAATTTTTATGATATTTGTAGGCGCAATGATTTTAATTGTTAATCAGTAAAAATATAAATTTATAGGAGGAAAATAATATGAACATTATAGGCAAAACATATGAGCCAAAAGATTTTGAACAAAGAATTTATGATAATTGGATTGCTAAAAAATATTTTGAAGCAAATAACAAAAGCGAAAAGAAACCATTTACAATAATGATGCCACCACCAAATATAACGGGTGCACTTCATATGGGACATGGAATGGATAATACGCTTCAAGATGTAATTGTTAGATATAAGAGAATGCAAGGCTTTGAAACTCTATGGGTTCCTGGAGTAGACCATGCAAGTATAGCAACTGAAGCTAAGATTGTTGCTAAACTAAGAGAAGAAGGAACTACAAAAGAAGAATTAGGAAGAGAAAAGTTCCTTGAAAGAGCTTGGGATTGGAAAAAAGAATATGGTGGAAGAATTCTGATGCAACTTAGAAAAATGGGTGTTTCTTGTGATTGGTCAAGAGAAAGCTTCACTATGGATGAAAATTTGACAAGAGCAGTAAAAAAAGTTTTTGTTGATATGTACGAAAAAGGTCAAATTTATAAAGGTGAACGAATGATCAACTGGTGTCCAACTTGTAAAACTTCTATTTCTGATGCAGAAGTTGAATACGAAGAAGAAGCTGGACATTTATGGCATATAAGATATGTTACTCCTGATGGAAAAGATGAAATTATAGTTGCAACTACAAGACCAGAAACGATGCTTGGAGATACAGCAGTGGCAGTTCATCCAGACGATGAAAGATATACGCATTTAGTTGGAAAAACAGTTGTATTGCCAATTATGAACAAAGAGATTCCTATCGTTGCAGATACATACGTAGAAAAAGATTTTGGAACAGGTGCTGTAAAAATAACTCCTGCTCATGATCCTAATGACTTTGAAGTTAGCCAACGCCATAATTTAGAAGTAATAAAAGTTTTCACTGACGACGCACACATGACAGATTTAGTTCCAAAATATGCTGGAATGGATAGAATTACTGCCAGAAAAGAAATTGTAAAAGATTTAGAAACTTTAGGTGTTTTGGTAAAAACAGAAAACTATACACACAATGTTGGAAAATGTTATCGTTGCCATGATACAGTTGAACCAGCAGTATCAATGCAGTGGTTTATGAAAATGGAAGAGCTTGCAAAACCTGCTAATGCTGCCGTAAGAAATGGTGATATGAAATTTGTTCCGGAAAGATTTGATAAAAACTATTTTAGCTTTATGGACAATGTAAGAGATTGGTGTATTTCAAGACAACTTTGGTGGGGACATAGAATACCAGCATATTATTGTGATGAATGTGGAGAAATGGTTGTATCAGCAGAAGATATCATAGTTTGTCCTAAATGTGGTGGCAAGATGCATCAAGATGAAGATACACTAGATACATGGTTTAGCTCTGCATTATGGCCTTTTGCAACACTTGGCTGGCCAGAAAAAACACCAGATTTTGAAAAGTTTTTCCCAACAGATGTATTAGTTACAGGTTACGATATTATATTCTTCTGGGTAGCAAGAATGTTATTCTCAAGCATAGAGCATACGGGAAAACCTCCATTTAAGCACGTTTTAATACATGGTTTAGTAAGAGATGAGTTGGGTAGAAAAATGTCTAAATCACTAGGCAATGGAGTTGATCCACTAGTAGTAATTGATGAATATGGTGCAGATTCATTCAGATATGCATTAGTTCAAGGTACAGCGCCTGGAAATGATACAAGATATCTTCCAGAAAAAGTAGAAGCAGGTAGAAATTTTGCTAATAAATTATGGAATGCTTCAAGATTCGCGATGATGAATTTCGGAGAAGAAAAGATAATTGCAGACACTAAAAAACTTACAATTGAAGATAAATGGATTTTCGGAAAAGCTAATACGACAATAAAAGAAGTAACTGATTGTATGGATAAATATGAATTCGGTGTTGCAATTCAAAAGATAATGGACTTCATACGTGATGAACTTTGTGATTGGTATATAGAAATGATAAAACCAAGATTGTATGATATGACAAATGAAACAAGAAATGAAGCGTTATATACGTTAAATGAAATTCTAAAAATTTCATTAAAATTGTTACATCCATTTATGCCATTTATAACAGAAGAAATTTATATGAATTTACAACATAATGATGAAAGCATTATGATATCAGAATGGCCTAAGTATTCGGAAGAAAATGAATATAAAGAGGAGCAAGCTAATATAGAACTTGTAAAAGAAATAATTAAGAGTGTACGTAATATTCGTGCTAATATGAATGTTGTACCATCAAGAAAAGCAAGTTTAATTTTTGTAACAGATAAAAAAGACATAATATTATCAGGAAAAACATTTATTGAAAAATTAGCTTATGCAGATAAAATAACAATTCAATCGAACAAAGAAGGAATACCAGCAAATGCAGTGTCTTTAGCAGTTCCGGGAATTGAAATATATATTCCATTTGCAGAACTTGTGGATATTGAAGAAGAAATTAAAAGACTAGAAAAAGAGAAACTAACTTATGAAAACGAAATAAAAAGAGTAGATAAAATGCTATCGAATGAAGGTTTTATAGCTAAAGCACCAGCTTCTAAGATTGAAGAAGAAAAGAATAAAAAAGAAAAATATGAAGAGTTATTAAGAAAGACAGAAGAAAGAATACAAGGATTAAGATAAAGAATAAACCCCCGGTGAAAAATCACACGGGGGTTTGTTGGTAATTACTTGCTATTGAGCTGCTCGAGATAGTAGAGATGGAGCTCGGGATTCTTATACAAAGCGTACAAGTTGTGAGCAACAGTCCCTACCAGGTTACGATAGCTACGATGGGTCAAAAGCAGAGTGTAGACTTCATCGTTAAGGAGCAAGCGCAGGAAGTTTTCGCTGGTCAGCTCGGCTTCGCTGAGAAGAGGAGTCTTGTCGAAAGCACACTTGCCCATGAGAAAAGCAGTGCGAATGGATTCGATTTCAAAAATCTTATCCTCGTGGAGCTTTTCGGTACGGACAATGAAAGCTGCAGCTTCATCAAAGAGATGAAGCACCAATTCGTCATTGAGCCAAGGGTCAATAACGATGGAGCGCTGCTTCTTGAGACACTTGAATGCGAGCTCGGTTTCATCCGAATCGAAGGAAAAAACTTCGGCAGACACGGGAGCGTTCAACTCGAGCATCAAAGCCTTTTCAAGCTTTTCTGCAGGATTGCCACGAAGGTAAATCTGTTCGCGGTGTTTCCACATCTGTGCCTTACGAGTGTGAGCGTGGTCGCGAGAATGGGTGCGATTTGCCTGCCGATTGTAGCGAGCACGTTCTTTGCTGTACAGATGAGCTTCAAAAGCCTCGTTCAGCACGGCATCACACAACTCTTCCTCCTGGAAGAAATCAGCAGAAAAATCGATTTCTGCATGGGTGCGAGGGCATTCGTTCTGGGAATGGAAGGGGCTATACCGGCCGATATCTTCCATAACCAAGGACATTTTGTTAACTTCGTTGTTGCTAAAGTCCATAATTACCTCCAATATATGTAAAATTTTGCTAGGTCAACTAATATTATAGCATACTTTACATAAAAAGTAAATTAAAATGCCAAAAGACAATAAAAAGTGAAGGTCGAATTTCTTCGACCTCCACTTTGCTTAAAAGAACATATCCCAAAGAGAATATGCGATCCAAACTACCAGCAAAAAGCGTAGTAATTTGAAGATTTGTGCGATGAGTTTACGAGCCTTAGGCGAGAGTATCGCGTAAATAGACTCGTAAGCCCAGAACACAAAGTCGAGGATTGCACGGAAAGACAACCGTACAACCAAGATGATCAGTGCAACTTTAATAATAAAGTCTAACACTATGGCACCTCCTAAAAGTTTTTTTGAGTTACATAAATTATACAACATAAAGTTGCCAAAAGCAATAAAAAGCCAAATTCTACAAAATGTCTTGAAAAGATTTTTGAAAAAAATTATACTTAATGTTAGTAAAAAAAGGAGGTCGAACTAATGAAAAAGAAGAATTTATTTTGGATTATATCAGTTTTAACGATAGCTATATGTCTTACAGGATGCAAATTAAATAAAAAGGTAGAAGAAAATCAAGATGATATAGTTTTGAAGGTTTCGGGAGAAGTAAGTGGCGATTTAGCAGAAATACAAAATAGTGGTGATGGTGAAAGCGGTGATGAACCAATTAACACTTTTATGGAATTTGAAAGTCAATTTAAAGAAGAAGTTAAACCATATGTAGCTTATTTTAGCAATGTAAAAAGCTTTTTAGAAAGTGGCGAAAAAGAAAAATATCAAGAGTATGGAGTATCTGTTTTCTTTAGTGATTTATTCAATAAAGAAGATCCATTTGCTAGTATTTCTTATCTTTTAAAAGACTTGAATAATGATGGAATTGAAGAAATTTTACTTTTTAATGATAATGCAAATGAAGAAAACAAAAATGTAATATTAACAATTTGTGGTTTTAGAAATAATGATAGTTATATAGTTCTTAATTCACAAGAAAATATGCTATTCAAATTATGTGATGATAATGTAATAAAAATGGAATTGCCAGATATAGAATTTACAGAATTCTCTAAGTTAGATGAAAACTTGGAATTGGTAAGATTAGATACAATAGAAGTTGGAACAAGTTTAAATGATAAACAAACTAAATTAAATAAATATAAAGAAGTAAATTTAGAATTGAAAAAGGTAAAATAATAGATAAAAAATAAGAGTTTGTCGAAATGTTAATATATTTCGGCAAACTTTTTATTTTTTATTTTGTATTATAAATATAAGTTTTAACAAAGGAGGAAAAAGAATGATTTTAAACTATAAAGAGTCCATGAGAACTCTAATAATCAATTTTGATGGAGAAATAGACCATCATTCTTGTAATGAAATAGCAGTACTTGCAGATGATGCTATAAAAAAATATTTGCCGTTAAAAGTTATATTTGATTTTAAAAATGTAAAGTTTATGGATAGTGCAGGCATAGGAATGGTAATAGGAAGATATAAACAACTTATGAGATTTGGTGGAAAGGCAGAAATGATAAATATAAATAATGAGATAAAAAGAATCTTTAATATGGTAGGAATATTTAAAATAATTCCACTTGTTGAAGAATATGTGTAAAGGAGATTGATTTATGGAAAACGAAATGAAACTGGAGATAAAAAGCAAGTCTTGTAACGAAGCTTTGGCAAGAATTACAGTTGCTGCTTTTGCAACAGAACTAAATCCAACTATTGAAGAAATATCCGATATAAAAACGGCAGTATCTGAAGCCGTTACTAATAGTATAATTCATGGATATGAAGGTAGAGATGGAATAATACATATAGAATGTAAAATATCTGATAAAACATTAGAAATTCAAATTATTGACTATGGAAAGGGGATAGAAAATATAGAACTTGCTAAGCAACCGTTATATACGACAAAACCAGAACTTGATAGATCTGGAATGGGTTTTACTATAATGGAAAACTTTATGGATGACTTTAAAATTGAATCTATATTAGGAGTTGGAACAAAAGTCATTATGAAAAAGACGATAAAGGAGGCTCTATGAACGAACTAATCTTACGTGCAAAAAATCGGCGATAGTGAAGCTATGAATGAATTAGTGAACGAAAATGTAGGATTAGTATGGAACGTAGTAAAAAGATTTAATAATAGAGGATATGAATTAGAAGATTTATTTCAAATTGGAAGTATAGGACTTGTAAAAGCAATACTAAGATTTGATCTTGAATATAATGTTAAACTTTCAACTTATGCAGTAACAATGATTATAGGAGAAATAAAAAGATTTTTAAGAGATGATGGTTCAATAAAAATTAGTCGTTCACTTAAAGAATTGGCAATGAATATAAACAACATAAGGCAGAAAAATCCTGATAAAGAGTATACAATAGAAGAAATAGCAAAAATTTTAGAAACTACTAAAGAAAATGTAATAATGGCATTAGACGCGTGTAGTTTAGTTGAATCACTTGACAGAAAAATATCAGACGAACAAAATAGTAGAACACTTGGCGAAACCATCGAAACAGAAGTTGATGAGTATGAACAACTTTTAAATAAAATGGAATTAGAATCAATGCTATTAAAATTAGATGAAAAAGAGAAAAAAGTTATTATATATAGATATTATAAAGAAATGAAACAATCAGAAATTGCTAATGTACTTGGAACATCTCAAGTACAAGTTTCAAGAATTGAAAAAAGAGCACTTCAAAAAATGCGCTCACATTGACAAATGCTTGAAAATAGGGTATTCTAGCATGTGAAGAGGTGAAAGATATGAAGCAAAAAACAAAGAAAAAAAGAACCAAAATGGAATGGATAGGAATAATAATTTTTTACAGTATGTTATTGCCGATAGGATTTTTAATATTAAAAATAATAGGAATAGATGAAGGTTACACAGACCCGTTAACTCATAAATCAAGAGGAGATTATGTGTTAATGATCATACAATGTATATTAGGAATGATAGCCCTTGTAATTCCTAAATTTATTGAGGAAAAGAAAAAAATCGAAATTCCAAGTAAGATGTATTTTTTATATATGATATTTCTATATTGTGCAATATGTTTGGGTGAAGTAAGATCGTTTTACTACAAAATTCCTAACTGGGACACAATATTACATGCTTTTAGTGGAGGAATGATTGGAGCTTTAGGATTTTCATTTATATCTCTTTTTAATAATGAAGAAAACTTTCATTTAAAATTGACACCTTTTTTTGTCGCTGTATTTTCATTTATGTTTGCAGTAGTGTTAGGTGTTTTTTGGGAAGTTTATGAATATACATTTGATGGATTGCTAGGACTTAATATGCAAAAATTCATGTTAGAAACAGGTGAACAATTAGTTGGTAGAGCGGCACTTTCTGATACTATGGAAGACTTAATGGTTGATATGGCTGGTGCTTTTGTAATGAGTGTGATTGGTTATATCTCACTTAAATATAAAAAAGGCTGGGTAGAATCAATGATAATAAAAGTGAAAAAATCAGTTGTAAAGGAAGAAAAAAAGGAAGATGATAAATAATGCAAAAGATCAAATTTGATGTTTTAGGAATGACGTGTAGTAGTTGTCAAGCTCACGTAGAAAAAGCAGTCAAAAAACTTGATGGCGTAAATGTTGTAAATGTCAATTTATTATCAAATAATATGATTGTCGAGTTTGATGAAAACAAAATTTCTGAAAATGAAATTATAGAAGCTGTTATAGGAGCAGGATATGACGCGAAAGTTACAATAAAAGGTAAAAATATTTCTAACGAAAATAATAAAACAAAAATAGATGAAAACATTTTGAAAATGAAAAAGCGACTAGTATTATCGTTTTTATTTTTGATTCCACTTATGTACATAGCAATGTTTCAAATGCTTAACCATATGTTTAAAATTCCGATTCCTAGTTTCATTATAAATCTATATACAGGAACTGAAAATGCACTAAGACTTGCTTTGACAGAATTAGTATTGTTAATACCGATAATAATTTTAAATAGAAATTATTTTATTATTGGTTTTAAAAGACTTTTCAAAAAGTCGCCTAATATGGATTCGCTGATTGCGATGGGAAGCTCGGCTGCTACTGCGTATGGGTTATTTGCAATCTATATGATTATAACAGGATTAAAATCAAATAACTTTGAACAGGTAGAAACATATATGAAAGATTTGTACTTTGAGTCTGCAGGAACAATATTAACGTTAATAACTTTTGGCAAATACCTAGAAACAAAATCAAAAGGAAAGACAAGCGATGCAATTTCTAAACTTATAAATTTAGTTCCTAAAACAGCAACTGTTATTAGAAATGAAAAAGAAGTTGAAATTCCAGTTGAAGAAATAAAGGAAGAAGAAATTGTTTTAATAAGACCAGGAAGTAATATTCCAGTTGATGGAGTAATAATTTACCGGTACATCAGTTGTTGATGAATCTGCTATAACAGGTGAAAGCATTCCAGTAGATAAAAATATAGGCGAAAATGTTATATCTGGTACAGTTAATAAAAATGGATTCTTGAAAATAAAAGCTACTAAAGTTGGTGAAAATACGACACTTTCGCAAATTGTTAAATTGGTTGAAGAAGCTAGTAATTCAAAAGCCCCTATTTCAAAATTGGCAGATAAAATTAGTGGAATATTTGTACCAACTGTCATAGGAATAGCACTTGTAACCACAATTGTTTGGCTACTGCTAGGAAAAAGCTTTGAATTTGCACTTAGCACAGGAATAGCAGTTTTAGTAATTTCATGTCCGTGTGCATTAGGCCTTGCAGTTCCAGTTGCAATAATGGTTGCTACAGGAAAAGGAGCAGAAAATGGAATCTTGATAAAATCTGCTGAAAGCTTAGAAATGCTTCATTCTATTGACACAGTCGTATTAGATAAAACAGGAACGATAACAGCAGGAAATCCAGAAGTAATATCAATTATTTCAATTAAAGAAGATGAGCAAGAAGGTTTGTTAAAGTATGCGGCAAGCTTAGAAAATAAATCAGAACATCCACTTGCAAAAGCCATAGTTGAAAAAGCTAAAAAAGAAAATATAGAATTGTTAGAAATAACAGATTTTGAAACTGTATCAGGTAGAGGAATTAAAGGTACATTAAATAATCAAGAACTTATTGGTGGCAATAAAATTTTCATGAGTGAAAACAATGTTGATTTAAGTTCGCTAAAAGAAAAAAGTGAAACATTTGAAAAGCAAGGAAAAACGGTGCTATATTTTTCAATTCAAAAGCAATTACTAGGTTTGATAGTGGTGGCTGACGTAATAAAAAATGATAGCAAAACTGCAATCTTAGCAATGAACAACTTGAAGCTTAACACAGTAATGCTAACTGGAGATAATAAGTTAGTTGCAAATTCTATAGGAAAAGAAGTAGGAATACAAAATATCGAAGCAGAGTTATTACCTCAAGACAAAGAAAAAATAGTAAAGAAATTGCAAGAAGAGGGGAAAAAAGTTGCATTTGTTGGTGATGGAATAAATGATAGCCCAGCATTAGTTAGAGCTGATGTAGGAATAGCAATAGGAAAGGGAACCGACATAGCAATAGAAGCAGCAGATATTGTTTTAATAAAAAATTCATTGATGGATGTAGTGACAGCTTTAGAATTAGGAAAAGCAACAATGAAAAAAATAAAAATGAATCTTTTTTGGGCATTTTTCTATAACATCATAGGAATTCCAATTGCAGCAGGTGTATTATATCCAGTATGCAGATTAAAATTAAATCCAATGATAGGTGCAGCAGCAATGAGTTTTAGTTCTGTAAGCGTTGTTACTAATGCTCTAACATTAAGAAAATTTAAATCAAAATATATTATAGAAAATAAAGAAGAGGAGAGAAAAGATATGAGAATTTTAGCAAAGAAATATATAACAATAGAAGGAATGCATTGCAATCATTGTAAAATGGCTGTTGAGAAGGTATTGAAAAATATTGATGGAGTTCAGTTTGCAGAAGTGGATTTAGAAAAGAAAACTGCCACAATCGAATATGAAGGCGTTATAGAAAATGAACTAATAGAATCTTTAATTAAAGAAGAAGGATTTGAAGTAGTAAAAATTGATGAATAGTTAAGGTGAAAATGTATGGAACAATTTGCACGTACAGAAATGCTAATAGGAAAAGAAGCAATAGAAAAATTAAATAATTCCAAAGTAGCCATCTTTGGTGTTGGTGGAGTGGGCTCATATGTCGTTGAAGCACTTGCGAGAGCAGGAATAGGAAATTTTATTTTGGTCGACAATGATGAAGTTTCTATAACAAATATAAATAGACAGCTTATAGCGTTGCATAGCACACTTGGAAGATCAAAAGTGGATGTAGCCAAAGAAAGAATTATGGATATAAATCCTGAGGCAAAAGTAACAATATATAAAGAATTTTTTATGCCTTCAACAGTTGGTATAATTGATGATAAACTTTCATACATAGTGGATGCAATAGACACTGTAACAGCGAAGATTGAATTGGTAGAAAGAGCAAATAAATATAATATACCAATTATATCTTCAATGGGAACAGGAAATAAACTAGATCCAACAAAATTTGAAATAACAGACATAAACAAAACTAGTGTGTGTCCATTAGCTAAAGTTATGAGAAAAGAACTTAAACAAAGAGGAATAAAAAAATTAAAGGTGTTATATTCTAAGGAAGAACCAAAGAAAGGACAAACACCTCCAGCGAGTATTTCGTTTGTCCCTTCAGTAGCAGGACTTATAATAGCAAGTGAAGTAATAAAAGATTTAATAAAGGAATAAAAGATGACTGATAAAAATGAAAAAAGAAATCAAAAATTAAATAAAACAGAGCAAATAGAGAGAACGTTGATAACAAGTTACAGAAAAAAGATCTGGAATAGATTTTTGGAAGCTATAAATGAATACCAAATGATACAAGATGGTGACAAAATAGCAGTATGTGTTTCGGGTGGGAAAGACTCAATGCTACTTGCAAAATGTTTTCAAGAATTAAAAGCTCACGGAAAAATAAAATTTGATGTCGTATATTTAATGATGAATCCAGGATACTCAGAAGAAAATTTGAAAAAAATAAAAAATAATATAGAAATATTAAATATACCAGTTAATATTTTTGAAACCCATGTGTTTGAACACGTTGAAAAAATCGAAAAGCATCCGTGTTTTATTTGCGCGAAAATGCGTAGAGGACATTTATATCGTAAAGCCAAAGAGTTAGGTTGTAATAAAATAGCGTTGGGACATCATTTTGACGATGTAGTTGAAACTATTTTAATAGGACTTTTTTATGGTGCACAATATCAAACAATGATGCCAAAAGTTATGAGTACTTATCATGAAGGAATGGAACTGATTCGACCTTTATATTTGGTAAAAGAACAAGATATAACAAGCTGGGTAAAAAAGAACGATTTACAATTTATAACGTGTGCTTGTAAAGTAACTAAAAAAGAAGAGGGAGATATAAACGCTTCCAAAAGAGCAGAAGTAAAAAAGTTAGTATCCGAATTAAGAAAAAAATATAAGAATATAGATGTAAACATATTTAGAAGTGCACAAGGTGTCAGCTTAGATACCGTGCTATCGTACAAACTAGAAGGGAAAGAACATAACTTTTTAGATGACTATTACACAAGAAAGAGAAATATAAAAAAGAAAGAATAAAAAGACAAACTCCTCATATATATTAGTATGAGGAGTTGATTTTTTTGGAAAATATAACAAAAATGCAAAATATTATTTTAGAAAATAGAAATAGGTTGAATATTACAGGAGTCGAAGATGTTTTGAATTTTGATGAACAAACAATTACTGCACTTACAACTTTAGGTTTATTAGTTATAAAAGGAAATGATTTAAGATTGAATCAATTTAGCTTAGATAATACAGAACTGAGTGTAGAAGGAGAAATTATGTCTTTACAATACAATGATAAACAAACCAATAGAAAAGGTGAAAATATATTAACAAAGATTTTTAAATAGGAGGATAACATGATACTGAATCAAACTTATGTATTTTTGTGGAGTGTGTTAGTAGGTGTAATATTAGCAATAATATTTGATTTCTTTAGAATATTAAGAAGAAAAGGAAAGACTAAAAATTACATAGTATACATTCAAGATATAATATACTGGATTTTAGTAACGATAATAATAGTGGCAAGTGCTTTTATAACAAATGATGGCGAACTTAGAGGGTATATGTTTATTGGATATTTGTTAGGTGCAGTTATATATATTGTTACACTTAGTCGATATGTATTAAAATATGTGAAAATGTTATTAGATAATATAGAAAAAATCTTTAATAAAATTGTTAATTCTTAGCAGGATTTTTTTTACAAATGTCGAAATGTATAAATAGATGTGGATTTTACTAAAGAAAAGGATGAAAAAGATGAAAGACATTTTTTACAATCTGTTTTCCACTTTGCTTATTACTGGTTTAGTTTTTTATTTGGGTGGTGTTCTTATAACTCAAGAAAAAGAACTTAGAAATATAAAAGACGAAACTAAACAATATCAAGCTTTACTTGACGAAGCAAACATGAAAACGGAAGAATTAAGAGAAATAAAAAGTCGTATCAATACGGATGAATATATAGAAGAATATGCAAGAGAAAAGTTAGGTTTGGTTATGCCATATGAAATAATCTTTGTAGATGCTAGTATATAAATACTTCTAGAAACAATTTCTGGAAGTATTTTTTTATCTATCACAATGGTAAAATATGTAAAAATATCAAAATGCAGATTGACTATGTCGCAAATTTGAGTTACAATGTACACAAAGTCTAGTGTGAGCTTTCTCATAAGCTTAGGTTTATGAGATAATGTAAAGTCTATTACATTATTAAGTCTAGAAAGCTTTTTCAAATAAAAAATTTAAGTTATATATAGAAAAGGAGAGAAGTATGGGGGAAGAATTAAAAACATTATCTCTGCTTAATTTGCGTGATCTTGCTAAGTCAAAAGGAATAAAAAATATTAGCAAATTAAACAAAGAAGATTTGATAAATGCTATTTTAGAAGTAAGTGGGAATACATCAACTTCAAAAGAAACTTCTAGTGAATCGCCAAAAGCAGAAGCAAAAATAGAAATAAAAGTAGAGCCTGAAGAACCAAAACTAAATAATAAGGAAGATTTTGTTGTCGAAGGTGTTTTAGAAGTGTTACCAGACGGTTTTGGCTTTTTGCGTGGAGAAAATTATCTTTCAACCCCAAAAGACATTTATGTATCACCAGCACAAATTAGAAGATTTAGGCTTAATACAGGGGATAAGGTAAAAGGAATTAGTCGTTTGCCAAAAGAAGGAGAAAGATTTTCTGCACTAATATATGTAAATACAGTAAATGGTGACAATCCTGAAGTGGCAATGAAACGTAAGGATTTCGATGATTTAACACCAATATTTCCAGACAGAAGAATTCATTTAGAAACAACATCTAATGAATTTACAAATAGAATAATTGATTTAATGGCACCAATCGGATTTGGCCAAAGAGGTATGATAGTATCTCCACCAAAAGTAGGAAAAACTACATTATTAAAAAAGATTGCGAACAGTATTACAACTAATCATCCTAATGCAGAGCTAATAGTGTTGCTTATAGATGAAAGACCTGAAGAAGTTACAGATATGAAGCGTTCAATAAAAGGCGATGTAATATATTCTACGTTTGATGAATTACCAGAACATCATGTAAAAGTTGCTGAAATAGTATTAGAAAGAGCCAAAAGGTTGGTAGAGCATAAAAAGGATGTAATAATACTTCTTGATAGTATTACAAGACTTGCAAGGGCATATAACTTAGTAATTCCGTCATCTGGAAGAACATTATCAGGAGGTTTTGATCCAGCTGCATTACATAAACCAAAAAGATTTTTTGGAGCAGCAAGAAATATTGAAGAAGGCGGCAGTTTAACTATTTTAGCAACAGGTCTTGTAGAAACAGGAAGCAGAATGGATGAAGTTATATTTGAAGAATTCAAAGGAACAGGTAATATGGAAGTTCATCTAGATAGGAAACTATCAGAAAAGAGAATATTCCCAGCTATAGATATAAATAAATCAGGAACTCGTAGAGAAGAATTATTGTTAGATAAAAAAGAATTAGAAGTTGTTTGGAAGTTAAGAAAACTCCTAAATGAAGGTAATACAGCAATAGTTACAGAAAATTTGATAAAAATGATTACTTCAACAAAAACGAATAAAGAGCTAATTGAAAACTTTAGGTTTGACAAATAGTGGTAGTTTTATGTATAATAAACATGTACGTATTATGTTACTTAATCCGACTTTGATTTTAGGAGGTAAAAATCAGATGAAAAGGAAAGTAAAAGATTTTTCTCGGAGCGAAGTAAAAAACATTGCAATGTCATACGCGACAACGCCAGATGATTTCACTGCAACGTATTTTTCGGCATTGTACAAAATTCCTCACGAACAAGTCTATGCCGTAATCAATCGAGCAGTAGTTGAATCGATGGTGCCTGTAAGCATTGTTAAGTTGATCGCAGCAAAATCTGGAAGAAACTCTACCAAGAATGGTAGATATGCAGGTAATTTCCAAACTTGCGAAAAGTATAAGCGACTCCTGGAACGGAGGGAAAAATTTGAATTCACCATTGAAAAGAAGGAGTATTATGCTATAGAATATGCAAATTCCGATTCGGCTGTTGACATGAAAGTCTTTTCTGACATTAACTGCATGTCGAAGGCATTGTTGCAGAAAACTTTAGTAAGTGCTATCGTAGACAACATCGTAAGCGATGAAATCGTCAGAAAGCTTTACATAAAGGCTATGCAACACAATCCGTCGTGGAAAGTCAAAAAGTTTTTTGAAACTCTGCAAGAACAGAGAAAAGAAAACAAGGAAGAAAAGAAGAAACGTGCTAAAGAGCGAAAAAATCAGCAGGCTGCCAAAATTGAGGAGGATGAACTTATGGCTATGATTGAGGCATACATGCTGAATCCTGAAGACGAGGCCAAACGGAAAGAGTTGGAGTTTATTCAAATGAGAATGGACTCTTATGGCATTCCAGATGAAGCTCAGGAGCAGTTAGCTTCTATCGAGGCTTCAAAACGAGAACACCTTCACGCAAAAGAATGCAAGCCCCCCACCGAATCTGAGTGCGAAGAATGTAGCGATGAGCAATTAACATTCTTCAAAGAATAAAATACAAAAAATGGAAAAGGTAGCTTTTTATAGGCTACCTTTTTTCATATATAAAAGCAAAGTCTAATTTTTAGGCGAAATAGTATTGCAAATAAAAAATAAATGTGCTATCATATATGAGCGTGAGTTAGTGTAAATAATAATAAATATACATATGCAGTAATAAAAGAGAGGTGAAAGTAATGAAACAAGGAATACATCCAGAATACAAAGAAGCAACAATTAAATGTGGTTGCGGAAACGTAATTAAAGTAGGTTCAACAAAGGAAAATATGTCTGTCGAAGTTTGTTCAAAATGTCATCCATTCTATACAGGTAACCAAAAATACCAAGCTACAGGTGGAAGAATCGAACAATTCAAGAAAAAATATGGTATCAAAGACTAATTTTGAATCTAGTGAAGTAAGCAGGGCTATTGGTCCTGCTTTTTTTCGTATAACTAATATAAGTTAATTGCAAATAAATATTAAAGTAGTATATAATGTTTTACGAGGTGAATTTTAAATGAGCGAAAAGAAAATAACATCAATAGGGGGACAAGCGATAATAGAAGGAGTAATGATGAGAGGTCCTCATAAAATGGCTATGGCTGTTAGAAAATCTGATGGTGAAATTGTAATAGAAGAAAAAGATGTAAAAAAGCATCCTATAATTGGTAAACTTCCTATTATTAGGGGAGTAGTTTCATTTTTTAGTTCCTTGATTATAGGAATTCAAGCAATAAATTTTTCAGCAAAATTTTTTGATGTAGAAGATGAAAATGAAAAGAAAAAGCAAAAGGAAAAAGAATCTCAAGAAGAAGCTTTCCCAGCGTGGGCAATGGCTATTTCAGTGGTAAGTGCACTTGCAGTTAGTATAGGACTTTTTGTTTTGCTACCTAATTTCTTGGCAAACCATATTGTAACTAATAAAGAAGAAAATGTATTATTATATAATTTGGTAGAAAGCACTACTAAATTGGTAATATTTTTTGCATATATATTATTAGTTTCAAAAATGAAAGATATGCAAAGATTATTTCAATACCACGGAGCAGAACATAAAACTATATTCTGTTACGAAAATGGCGAAGAACTAACAGTAGAAAATGTAAAAAAATATAGCAGATTTCATCCGAGATGTGGTACTAGTTTCTTGTTGTTTGTTATGATTATAAGTGTTATTGTACATATGTTTTTAGGTGTTTATGAAAATGGTTGGTTAAACGCAGGTCTAAGACTATTATGCTTACCAATTATTGCAGGTGTTTCTTATGAAATAATAAAATTTGCAGGTAAGAGTAAAAATAAATACGTAATGCTTTTAAATAAACCGGGTCAATGGCTTCAAAGATTTACAACAAATGAGCCAGATGACAGTCAAATAGAAGTAGCAATAACTTCTTTAAAAGCAGTAATACCTGAAAATTCAGAAGATGATAAATGGTAATTGGAGTATGATGTAAATGCTAGTGAGAGAAGCTTTAAAAAATGGTAAAAAAATATTGATTGAAAACGATGTAGACGAACGTGAAGCAAGACTATTACTTGCACATGCAATGAATATTGTTTCGAGTGAATTGATAAAATATGAAACTTGTACCGAAGGAGATTACTATAGATATATTCAGTATTTAAACAGACGTATCGCAGGTGAACCTTTTGCGTATATTACCGGCGAAAAAGAATTTATGAAATTAAAATTTTTAGTAAATAAAAACGTACTAATTCCTAGAGAAGATACTGAAATCTTGGTACTAGAAGCAATAAAACAATGCAAGAAGAAAATTTTAGATTTATGTACAGGTAGTGGTTGTATTGCTATTAGTTTAGCTAAATATCTTCAAACAGCTGAAATAGATGCTTCAGACATTAGCATAAGAAGTTTAAGTGTTGCTAAAAAAAACGCTGTTTTAAATAATGCAAATGTTAATTTTATCAGATCAAATTTGTTTGAAAACATACAGGATAAATATGAAATGATTGTATCTAATCCACCATACATAAAAACAAAAGACATCGATGCTTTGCAAAAAGAAGTGAAAAAAGAACCAAAACGTGCTTTAGATGGTGGAGCATCAGGATTAGAATTTTACGACAAAATTTTAAAAGAAGCTAAAGAATATTTAACGCAGGATGGTATCATTTTATTTGAAATAGGATACGACCAAGCCCAGGACGTAATGGAATTAGCTAAAAAATATGAATATAAGAAAGCCAGAAAAATAAAAGACTTAAGTGGTAATGATAGAGTTATAATTGTTGAGAGGTGAGTAAAATGTCATTTTCATCTGAATTAAAGGAAGAACTTGCAAAAGTTAATGTACATAGTAATGAATGCTGCAAACTTGCAGAACTTGCAGGTTGTATAATTTCAAATTGCAATGTTATAAGATTAAAAAATAAATTTGTTTTGAGAATGATAACTGAAAGCTCTTCATCAATTAGAAGAATGTATAATGCGTTTAAAAAATTATATGATATAACACCTATTACTAATATTGAAAAAGAAAAGCAAAGCGAAGGCAAGGAAGTTGTATATGAACTTATAATTGAAGACGATGCTGATTTGAAAAAAATATTTAATGACGCTGCAATGTTTAATATCGATGTTAATTTAGAACTTATTATAGATGATCATGGAAAAATTAAAGAAAAAGAATGTTGTATGAAATCTTTTTTAAGAGGAGTGTTTTTAGGCACAGGCTCTATTATGGAACCAAACTTAGGAAATCACTTAGAAATAGTTTTAACAAGTGAGCAAAATGTGAATTATATAAATTCTGTATTGGCTGAATTCGGAATTTCAGCAAAGATGATGAAAAGAAAAAAGACATTTGTGATATATTTAAAGGATGCAGAATCTATATCAGATTTCTTACGAATAATTGGCTCTAATAAAGGAATTATTGCTTTCGAACAAATAAAAGTTGAAAAAGAATATCGAAATAATATGAATAGAAAAATAAATTGTGAAGTAGCCAATATTGATAAAACTGCAGTGGCTGCATCAGAGCAATTGAAAGATATAATGCTATTAAAAGAAAAGAAAAAATTCGCCAAGCTATCATCAAATTTAAAGCAGATAGCAAATTTTAGAATAAAATATCCAGAAGCAAGTTTAGAAAAAATAGGTTCATTACTCGAACCACCACTTAGTCGTTCAGGAGTCAGTCATCGTTTTAAGAAAATAAAGGATCTTGCAAATGAGGTAAGAGAAAATGGTTAATTATATTTATGTTCATATTCCGTTTTGTAAACAAAAATGTTTATACTGTGACTTCAATTCTTTTCAAAATAAAGAATACATAATAGAAGAATACATGGAAGCTTTGTACAAAGAATGTGCAAAGTTTTCTTTTGATGAAAAAATAAAAACAATTTATATAGGTGGTGGAACGCCATCATTTATAGATTCAAAATATATAGTTAAACTTCTAAAGCTATTGCCAAAAGCAGAAGAGATAACCGTAGAGATGAACCCATGTACAGTAACATATGAAAAGTTGATAGATTATAAAAAAGCAGGGGTAAATAGAATCAGTATTGGTTTACAAACAACAAATGATGAAATTTTAAAACTGATTGGACGTGTGCATACTTTCGACGAATTTAAAAATGCTTATAACTTAGTAAAAAAAGCAGGTTTTGAAAATGTAAATGTTGATTTAATGTTTGGACTTCCAAATCAAATACTAGAAGATGTGAAAAAAAGTTTAGAGTATTTGATTCAAATAAAACCAACACATATATCGTGCTATTCACTGATACTACATAAAAACATTTTTGAAAATTTGCCATCAGATGATGAAGAACGAGAAATGTATTACTTAATAAAGAAAATGCTAAAAAAATCAGGGTATACCCAATATGAAATTTCTAATTTTGCACAAACTATTTATGAATCAAAGCATAATTTAGCATATTGGAATCAAGAAGAATACATAGGTCTAGGTGCTGGGGCAAGTTCGTATTATAATGGCGAAAGATATACAAATGAATGGAATATAGAACAATATATTTCAAAAATAAATGAAAATAAAGAAATAAGAAACATAGAAGAAATTGAAGATAATGATAGCAAACTTAGAGAATACATAATATTAAGACTAAGACTTATGGAAGGTGTTTGCATTGAAAAAACAGAAGAAAAATTTAATATAAATATAAATGAAAAATTCAAAAAAGAAATTGAAAAATTAAAAAACTTTGAATTGATATGCTTTGAAACTATTGAAAATAAAACATATATGAAACTTACAGATAAAGGAATGGATCTGGCAAATCAAGTTTGGGAAGAATTTATATAAAAAAAGAGTGATTAAAAATCACTCTTTTTTTTGTAGTGGCAGATAAAAACTTTTTTGAAAGAAGAGCAGATAACAAGTACTTAAATGATAAATGTTACTAGAAAAACTAGAGTAAGAACAACAAATTATGCAGATAATACTTGAACAGAATAAATATATTTGATACTATGTGTGTAGTGTTTTTAAGAACCTCGGATTTTCAGCGTGGCAAAAAGTGGCATATTACTTAGCGTTATTGCTAGGTCAATGATGCTAAATAAATATGCCACAGGCAGAAAAGAGGTGCGACAGCTATGGTGGAGTTAAGTCTTAAATTAGGAGACGAAGAAACCAATATGCTGGAATCAGCAGTATTTGTTAACAGTCTAACTAATTTAATGCAATGGTTTTTCTTTATAATTGTTGCTATAAACGTAACAAAATACATAAAGAAAAAGAATGCTAACTCAGCGACGAAAAAGCATTCTTAAAACACCAAAGGAAGAGCTTCGGCTCTTCTTTTCATTATATGATTACTTATATCATATTATTATCATTTGTCAATGAATGTAACAAAATTATCATGCTTTTATTACAATCTTGTAACATTATATTAACATAAAATCAAATAAAAATCAACTTAAAGCTAGAACACTTTTCTAGAGAGTGTTATTTTTTTATACAAAAAAGCTACTTTAAAGATTTCTCTTCAAAATAGCTTCTAATGGCAGGGGTGGAAGGAATCGAACCCTCCTCTGGAGTTTTGGAGACTCTTATTCTACCGATGAACTACACCCCTACGTCAAATGACTTTTTAAGTTTAGCATAAAAAATTAAACAATGCAATCTTTTTCTTAAAAAATAAATAAAATATTGCAATATTAAAAATAATAATATAATATATTAGAAGATAAGTTATACAAAGGAGATTGGTGGAAATGGTTAAAAAGATTACCGAACAGACTTTTGAAGTAAAATACACAGGAATATTGTCAGATGCTGAAAATGTATTTTTGCACTATGGTTATTCAAATTGGGAAAACGTATCAGAAAGTAAAATGAGAAAATTAAAATCAGGTTATAAAACAGAAATAACAATGCCTGTCGATGCAGAACTTAATTTTTGCTTTAGAGATGCTGAGGGAGCTTGGGACAACAATTATGGAAACGATTATTTCTTTACTCCAAATAGTGAGAGCACATACAGTTTTATTGAAGTAAAAGAAAAAAGTGTTAAAGCTGTTTCAACAACTACTAAAACTAGTAAAACAACTACGAAAACAGCTAGCACAAAAACGAGCCCAGCTACTATAAAAACAAAGGCTACTACAAAGTCTATAACAAAAAAATAAAATAATTTGTAAAATGCCAGCCTTTATAAATGGGTTGGCATAGTTTTTGTATAATGATAATGCTAAAATTTTTATTATACCCCAAATTTTAGATGTGGGATTTTAACTTTTATAACGAAAGCCAGTGAATAATAAAAGAATAAAAACAATTAACAGTTTTGGCAAAAGAAATTATAACTATATAATACGAGGAGAGATTTATGAACGAAAATATGCCATTAGAAATTGAAAAAAAATTTTTGATAAGGATGCCGGATTTAAAATGGATTAGAGAGAATACTAAATGCAAAGTAGCCAAAATTTCACAAACATATTTGGGAAGAGAAAAAGATGGTTATGGCAATAGAGTTAGAAAGATGACTATAAATGGAGTGACAAAATTTTATCATACTTCTAAAAAAAGTCTTTCAGATATGACTAGAATCGAACTAGAAAAAGAAATAACAAAAAATGAATATAATGGTTATTTAATGAAGAAGGTTAGGGGAAAAACGCTATATAAAACAAGGTATATAGTATATATGAATAATTTAAAATATGAGATAGATATATATCCTTTTTGGCATGAAACAGCAATTCTTGAAATTGAATTGAAACATGAAAAACAAAAGTATGAAATTCCTGATTTTATAGAAGTAATTGGAGATGTTACTGGAAATATTGATTATTCGAATAGTTCTTTGGCACGAAAATATTTTGGAAGCAAGTAAATATGTGGAAAGGAGAATATACATATTAATTTTAATTGAAAAATATAATTAAAATTGAATTTGTAGGTAGAAGTGATATGGATGAAAAAATGAAAAAGAGAAAGGATTATCTTTCTTGGGATGAATATTTTATGGCGATTGCTAAACTTTCTAGTATGCGAAGCAAAGACCCATCAACGCAGGTTGGTGCTTGCATAGTAAGTGCAGATAACAGGATATTATCAATAGGCTATAATGGAGCTCCTAACGGATTTGAAGATGATGAATTTCCGTGGGCAAGAGAGGGAGAACCATTTAATACAAAATATTTTTATGTATGTCATGCTGAAATGAATGCAATCTTGAACTTTAGAGGAAGCAGAAAAGATTTAGAAGGTGCAGAGATATATGTTGATCTTTTTCCTTGCAATGAATGTGCTAAAATTATTATTCAATCAGGAATAAAAGAGGTTAAGTATATATGTGATAAATATGCGGATACGGATGCTGTTAAGGCTTCTAAAAGAATGTTTGATAAGTGTGGTGTTAAGTATACTAGGTTGGATAAAATGGCAAATCTAAATATTGATGTAATGTTATAAAGTTGTATAGTTCACAAAAAAGTTACAAAAATAATGCTTCAAAAAATAAAATTAAATAGTATACTATTTGGTAGTGATTTTGTAATTTGGGAGGAAAAAATGAAAAAGAAAAGTAAAGGTATTAAAATAATAGCCATTATTGCTGTAGTTGTTATAATAGTAAGCGTGGTTGTGTTTAGCAATGCTAAGACTGCTAGTTATCGTACTTTTGAAGTTACAAGAGGAAATATAAAAACTGTTATTTCTGGAAGTGGAACAATAGGTGCTAAAAAGGCTAGAAAAGAATATTCAAAAGTATCTGCTGAAATAACAGATATATTTTTTAATGAGGGCGACGAAGTTAAGACTGGTGACGTAATAATGAAACTTGATTCTGCGACTTATCAAAATAATGTAAAGTCACAATTAATTTCTATTGAGCAGTCAAAACTTTCAAAAAACAATGTTGAAAAACAAATATCAGATTTAAAAGTGGTAGCAAATGCAACTGGATACATAAATGGTTTATCAATTTCAAAAGGCGGGTATGTTAGTGCTTCAACACCAGTGTGCGATATTGTAAATGATTCAACTTATGAAGTGACTTTGCAATTTGTTTATAATGAAAATAACAAGATAGCAGTTGGAAATTTAGCCAATGTTACAATATTAAGTAGTTATTCAACTATTTCAGGAAAAGTTACAAAAGTGAGTGATATGAGAAAAATTATCTCTGGTAATTCTCAAGTGGTTGAAGTTACAATAGAAGTAAAAACAGAAGGGTACTCATTGGAAGGAATATTAGCAAAAGCTGAAGTTAATAATGGTACGGTATCTGTAACAAGTGTAAATCAATCTGCTTTTTCTTTGGTAAAAAAGAATACTGTTAGAACTCAAACAATGGGAACAGTTGAGGAATTGTATGTCAATGAAGGCTCTTATGTGAATGAGGGTGATTTAATTGCATTACTTAGCAATGATGACTTGACTACAAGTTTAAAGAATGTTTCTTTGACTTTGGAAAATCAATATAATCAGTTAGCATTAACGCAAGATCAATTGGAAAATTATGATATAGTTTCAGAAATAGATGGCATTGTAACAGCTATGCCT
>CAYNRR010000012.1:0-38012 GCA_964400015.1 uncultured Eubacteriales bacterium
GTTTTGAGACATTTTCCTATCTGATTACTTGAGACATTATCATATATGAATGATAATTTCTTATCAAAATATTTTTTTGTGTATTGACTTTTATCAAAAAATACATTAGAATATAACTTGCATTTGAGCATGGTGGATGTAGCTCAGTTGGTTAGAGCGCCAGGTTGTGGCCCTGGAGGTCGTGGGTTCGAGTCCCATCTTTCACCCCACTTTTTAAACAACCAACACAATGCAAACAAATATTGGGCTGTAGCCAAGCGGTAAGGCACCAGACTTTGACTCTGGCATTTCGGCGGTTCGAATCCTCCCAGCCCAGCCATCAGAAGCTATTTTGAAGAGAAATCTTTAAAATAGCTTTTTTATTGTGTTTCTTTCTTTTTCATTCATAATAAATTTTCTCCTCTAAATATAAGATTTGTATAAAAAATAACACCCTCTAGAAAAGTGTTATAGTTTTTACTTTATTTATTTTTGAGCATGAAAAAGCAAGGTACTCTTAAACCTTGCTCTCTTCTTAAATCCTCTCTTTGGATTGCGATAATGCGTTAATAATGTATGAAAGAAGCTCCTACCAATTAGGAGCTTCATACATCAATATGGTAATTGAAAAGTCTGGCGGTACTTTCATCTCTTTTAACCACTACGGTGCGTGGATGCCATTGTCCACCTCAATTACCTACTTATATTGTATTTTTATTTTAGCATATTTATTCACTTTTGTAAATAATTTTATGAGTTCCCAAATACCTTTGCAGTCTTTTATCTTTTATTTCCCATATCGTTATTATAGAATTTTTCTTTTTTTCATCTGCAGTATTCAATTTCAATACTACTACTACGTCTTTATCATTTTTCAAATAAAATCTTATAAAAAAGAAACCGAGAATAAAACAATTCGATTTCCGATTACATTGATTGAAGATATAGAAAAAGCAATTAGAGGGAAAAATGTAACATTTTCAAGATTTGTAATTCAAGCTTGTGAATACGCATTAAATAATATGGATAGAACAAAAAAAGATAGCAGATAACTGCTATCTTTTTTGTTTTTTAATTTTCTTTATTCTTTTTTGTAAGTCCTATCAGCAATACAAGGAATACAGTTGGATTTTCTTGTATAAGCTTTAGTAAAAGCATTTTTATGTTCTTGTACCCATTTCTTGATATTAGGGTCTTTAAAAACTACGAACCATTCTTCTGCACGTTTTTCCGAAATGCATCCTGCAAAAATAAGATCCATTGCATTCCAGTCGACTGTACAGCCACATTTGAAATCTTCAAAAGGTGTTTTCAAAGATTCTGCCATGGCATCACTGAATGTATCGTTCTCGATTTCAGAAACAACATTGAATGTTCCGACTTTACCTACGCCACGCATTCCACATCTAAAAGTAGTAAAATTGCCATTTGTAGCAATTTCCCTACCAAGGAAATGCATGGATGCCGTCCATTGATACACCGAGCATTGTCTTTCAGAAGCATACAGCATGTCATAATGTTCTCTGATTCTTTCTACAGGTAATCCATCAATGCTTCTGATGATTTTTTTAAACGACTCTTCTTGCTTTTTGGTAGCACCTCTATGCTTTACGTCATAGCTCGAAAGAATATGTGCCGGAAGTACGAGCATTCCAGACTCAATATATTTTCCCCACTTCTTTTCAAGAAAACTAATATAGTTTTCAAAGGAATCAATATTGTCCTCGTTTAACGTACATAAAAGCATTACAGGAACGCCACTGCTCAAAGCCAAATCTACATTCGACAGAATTCTGTTAAATTGATTTTCAGTAAGTCGCCTGCTCTTATTAGCTTCAACCGTTGGTCCGTCCAAACTAATCGAAAGAAAAGCTTTTCCATGCTCTGCCAAACGCTTGATTGATTCAGGTTTAATAAGCGTTGCATTAGTAATTACACGAACCCAGTAATCTGGGAACACTTTCAAAAGTTCATGAACTATTTCGGGATATACAAAAGGTTCACCACCAGAATACTCAATCATTTGAGTATTGGGATAATGTGTTTTCACAAATGTTCTTGTTGCATTAAGATTTTTGCGAACATTGGCCAGCTCCGTGTCACTTAAGGGAATATATTTGAATTTTTCCCAATCGCAATATTCACACCGAAGATTGCAGACATTGGTCATTCCTAAGATTTCCACCATGAATGTGTTCGGATTTACGTACTTATAAGAACTTACATTGTTTTTCATATATGTACCTCGCTTTCATACTCAAAACAATTCTTTCTTACTTACAATAATGGTCTTAATAGCTTTACCAGAAGGTGTTTCAAATGCTTGTTGACATTCATCAAATGACATTTTCGTAATTAGGTCTTCGACCTTAATTTGGTCCCTAATTATTAGTTTTGCTGCTTCATCGAAATCATTTTCTGTATAAAGAAAACTACCTTCGATTTTTCTTTCATCAAACATTGTTGTTGTAAGAGAAAAGAAATTGCCGTTTTTCAAAAGTGAATCGTCATATATTCCTGTCAAAATCAACTTACCCTCTGGGGCTAGTAGTTCCCAAAGCTTGCCGAAATTTTGTGCGTTTCCACTGCATTCAATTATCGTATCAAACTTTTTAGGAATTCCAAAAATCGGGGCATTTTTAAGCTTATCAAAAGCAATACGGTTAGTCATACAGCTTACATGGTTGCATACATTTTCATGCTTATACACTAAATAGATATCTCGATAGTTTTTGCATGTACTTAAGTACCTTTCAAGCAAAAGTGCAATTGTACCAGAGCCAACAATCGCAATGTTCTTGTCAACTGAAATTTTCTTTGCTGTATGTATTGCACATGCTAACGGCTCAATCATCGTTGCCTTGCAGATGTTATAGCCATTCGGCAATTTGTAAAGAGATGTTTCTCGAATAACTACATATTGTGAAAATCCTCCAAATTGCATTATTCCTGTATGTTGTCTTGGTATCCTATAACATATAATATCTCCCACAGAGATATTATGGCAATTTTCACCGCATTGAATCACCTTTCCCACCAGTTCATGTCCACCAGTTTCAGGTGCTTTCCAAAAGAATCTGCCATTGAAAAATTCTCTGCGATCTGAACCACATATACCGCAGCTAAGAACTTCAACCAAAGCTTCATCAGAATACAATGGTTTAATTGGCAACTTAATTTGAGTCATCTTTTTCTTACCAATCAAACTGCTAGAAACATTATTCTTTACTTTCGGAACGCATTTAGCTGTTGCAACATACACTTTAAAATCATACGGTGCAAGAATAACATCATCTTGAACATTTTCTACCGGGAAAACAGAAGACAAAGTTTTTTGTTCAACTTTAACTTCTTGAGAAGTAAGATTTAGTAAGAATAATGCTTTTTGATTAAGGTCTTTTGCCTCTTTTTGCAAAAACAAAACATCTCTACGTGCTGGCCAAATGTTGATCAATTCACCAGCTGTATGCAAAATTTCATACATATCTCTCAACTCTAATGCTTTTTTGATATCGCATGTAAAGTCAAACTTTGCATTTGCAAATTCCTCTGGCTTAGAAGTTATCACACTATAATTAGTTTGAATTCCACGTTCAAATCCAGATGTAATTTCAAAACCCGAAGTCAAAACAGACATAAAGTAGAGTCGTTGTCTGAACAAATCTACATTTCCATCTACTTCTTGCATTAAAGGTCTAGTGTCGTGGTTATCAGGGAAAGAAATTGTTTTCAACCCCATCGCATTAAAATGCGTATTCTGTTCAAAGAACCAAGAATCATAACCATTCCACCACTTGGCAGAATTGAAAATGTAGTCAAATCCAGCTTCAGCCAGTCCGTCGATTGTTTCTTGAGGAACCATAAAAGCTTCTCCCATAAAGTATACATTGGGATAATCTTTTTTCAATGTCGCAATTAAATAACTCCAAAACTCTTTCGGAACGTATGCTGCTACATCGCATCTAAAACCCGAAAAGCCTAATTGTAAATAGTATCTACATATCGACTCCATATAATCCCACAGTCCATTTTGAGGATTCGAATAATCTAACTTTGCGCAATCTCCCCATACACGTTTACCCGTGTCAGACATGCACCAAGCTTTTGCAATGTTTCCATTTTCATCTTTTTCATACCATTCTGGATGCTCTAAAACACAAGGACTATCATCAGCAGTATGATTAGATACAAAATCAAGAACAACTTCGAGCCCAAGTTCATTGCACACTTGAATGAATGCTTTGATTTGTTTCAAACCTTCTTCTTTAGTCAAGCCTTGCATTACAGTAGGCTCCCATTCATAATAATCAATGATAGAATATAAACTTTCCGAACCACCTGTCTTTTGGAAAGGGTTGAGATATATTGTGTTAAATCCCATCTCTTTCGCCTTAATAGCTTGCTCATTCCAATCTTTCGGACCTGTAAAATACCGTGTGAACAAATTGTAAATCTTTAAATCTCTTTGTGAATCGCTCTTCCGTCCTGTTTCTTCTGACTTTAAACTTACGTTAATGCTATTAGACATATTCATGTCCTCCTTCACAAAAATTATGTTGACAAGTATTTTATCACTTTCTTTCAATAATGCAACTATTTTTTTCATTTATGTTGACTATTTTTCATGTTTATGTTAAATTTCAAATGTAAATTTAATTTTTAGGAAGGAGCATTCTTATGGCTAACTGTGCTAATTGTTCATCTTTTGATCCCTACTACAAAGGCGGCTGGTGTGACGCAAATAACGAAGAAACTTCCCCTTCCCAATGGTGCTCTAAGTGTGACTGCCACGGTTCTCATGAAGAATATAACTCACACAAAGTATGTTCTACCTGTGACTCGTTCGATCCTTACACTCGTGGTGGATACTGCGATTACCACCGATGCACGACCAATTCCAATAGTTACTGTAGCGACTATTCTTAACTGTTTGCCTCTAACTTAATCGTTAGAGGCAAATAATTTAATAAAAGGAGTTTTGCAATATGAAAATACAAATTATGCCTAACAAATTATTAGTTATAAACGAAAAGATACCTACAACTCAGTATATAAGTGCTTACGAATTAGAAAAAAAATCACTATTTTCATTAAAGTTAAAAATCAAAAAGCTTCAATCTCTAACTGTTTTTTTAGACTTATCACAAATAACTAATTTAAGAAAAGTATTAAAAAAATACTTTTATCTATATACATTTTCTTCAAAAAACAATTTAACTATAGGTTGCCTAACCAATAAGTCAACCGTACTTGCTTACATACAAGGCGATGATGAAGATACTTTAAGTAAAATAAAAGAATTCTTTTATGTATTATTGATTGATGATATCAAAGAAAGATACACTTACATATATGATAAAGCTTGTGATGAATTAGATGAAGTTTTTCGTACTAAGAATATCTGTGACTTTCAAAATGATAGATGTATAAATCAAAGAATGAACAAAACTCCACATGATACAATGGGATGTTGCTATTCTTTTTATTATCGTAAAGACGGCTATCCAGTAGATTCTGGCTTATGCAAATATTTGGACGGTAAAAGTTGTTCTATAAAATGTTTAAAATGCAAAATGTTCACATGTGATTTTTTGAAAAAGCAAGGTATTAAATTTCTTTCAAAAGACTTTTGGCTACTAGACATTTTCTTAAATTCTAAACAAATTAAATTTATGGAATCTGCATTTTTTACTCCTGAAAATGATATTATTGATAAATGGATAAAAATCTCCTAAAGCTTTTGCCTTAGGAGATTCTTTCAATTTGTTTTGTTTTATTTCATTTCTTTTATATAATCTTTTGTATTTTGTATAACACGCTTCATAAAATGTACATATGATAGCCCGTCTGCTCTACTTTCATATCCATCATAAATATCTATTAAGCATTCCTTTATAGAATTTATTTCTTCTTCAAAGTATTTTAATTTAGGCATTCTTTCTATCATTTTTTGTAGCATTGCAACATATTCCAATTCATCAGTTATTGTAAAAATAGAAACTAATTCATCTAATGCTCTATCTACAATTTCAATTTCTGTATTCATCGCAATTATTTTTGGAACAAATGTGTTATTGGTTAATTTCATATTTACCTCCTAATTAAAATCTTCTGGCAATATATTTATAAGCGACTCTTTATCCATCAATCCTGCATTTGCTAATCTTAACGCCTGATTATTTAATGAACGTTCAAACATATTTCTCACAAATCTTCCGTTACCAAATCTAGTATCTTGCTTGGCTACTGCTAATATTTCTTTTAATCTGTCTTGTGCTTCAAGTGTTAGATTATATCCATTCTTTTGATACATTTTTTCTGCTATTGTCATTAGTTCCTCTACCGTATAATCTTTAAATTCTATTATGTTCGGAAATCTTGATAATAATCCAGAATTTATATCTAGAAATTCCGTCATTTCTTTACTATATCCTGCCAAAATAACAACTAGTTTATCTCTGTTATCATCCATTAGTTTAATTAAAGTATCTATTGCCTCTTTTCCAAAATCGCTGTTTCCTCCTTGCGATAACGCATAAGCTTCGTCAATGAACAAAACACCATTATATGCCTCTTGCACTTTTTCGGTAGTCTTTGCAGCTGTTTGTCCAACATACCCTGCGACTAATCCTGCTCTATCTGTTTCTACAAGTTTGTTTGTAGAAATAACACCTAATTGATACAGCATATTAGCAACAGCTCTTGCCATCATTGTTTTTCCTGTACCAGGATTTCCTTTAAATATCATATGTAGCGATTGTTCGTTGTTAACAATTAACCCCATTTTTCTACGTTCGTTCATTATTTTTATTCTTGCAGCTAACATTCTTATGTATTGTTTTACTGAATCTAAACCAATAATTTCATCCAAATCTTTTTCGTAATCATAGTCACTATTTTCACTTTCATATTTTTTGCCAACATCTTCTGGTAGTATGATATTAACTTCATTTAACGCAACATCTTCCATAGACGCAATCCTATTACTTTGATTTCTCACGATCTCGTCAATTATATTTCTAACCATTCTACCATTTCCAGCATGCGTTGTTGCTGTTTTTTTCATGAATGCAATTTTTTCATTTACCAAAGTTTTAGCTTCTTCTGTTACAGTAAAACCTCTACCTTTAATCATAGAATCAAAAATTTGGCTTAGTTCTCCTTCCGAATAATCCGGGAAAGCTAATTTTAATGGGAAACGCGATTCTAATCCAGAATTAGTCTTTAAGAAATCGCTCATCTCTTTTTCGTATCCAGCAAGAATAACTAAAATTTCGCCTCTATGATCTTCCATAAGTTTTACTAATGTATCGATTGCTTCTTTTCCAAAATCACTATCGCCACCTTGAGATAACGAATATGCTTCATCTATGAATAGTACACCACCAAGTGCACTATTGAATACATTTGTAGTTTTAGGTGCTGTTTGTCCAACATACTCAGCAACTAAATCTGCTCTTGAGACTTCAATTAAATGTCCTTGTCTTAAAAATCCCATTTTTTTTAACATCTGTGCTAAAAGTCTTGCAACAGTAGTTTTACCTGTTCCCGGATTACCTATAAAAATCATATTTAAAGACTGAGTTACATCTACTGAAACTCCAAGTGTTCTTCTTTTTTCTTGTGCTTTTAAAATGTTATATTGATTTCTTAAAAAGTCTTTTACATTCTGTAATCCTATTATTGATGAAAGTGATTCTTCTAAATCAAATTCTTCTTTTTTTCCAAGTTCAAAATCAACTAACTTTATTAAAGAATAATCAACTTCATTTTCTTTTACAATTCTAACAGCTTGATTAGTCATAGCTGTTTCCATCACATTTCTTACCAAACGTCCATTTCCATTAGGATTTTTTCCTTTATAGATACTCGCATCGAAGAATTCCATAAGTGGTTCATAGCACTCAACATCGATTCTATACTCATTTCGTTTCGCGATACTTTCAGCAATCCTGTACATTTCATCAGCTGTATAATCTTCAAACTCAACAAAATTTTGGAACCTAGATTTAAGTCCTGTTATAGTTCGTAACAGCTCATCCATTTCATCTTTATAACCAGCAAGTATTACAACTAAATTTTCACGATTATCTTCTATCATCTTAAGCAACGTTTCAGCAGCTTCTCTGCCATACTCATCATTTTTTGAATTCATAAGAGAATATGCTTCATCAATAAAAAGTACTCCACCAAATGCAGAAGACACGCAAGCTCTAGTAAGTTGTGCTGTTTCACCAGGATGACTTCCAACCAAATCTGCTCTTGAAACTTCAACATAGTGTCCTTTTTCTAAAACACCAAGTGCATTTAAATATTCAGAAACAATCCTTGCAATAGTAGTCTTACCTGTTCCTGGATTTCCAGTAAATATCATGTTAAGAGGAAGTGGTGCAGCTTTCATTCCTGCACGTTCCCTCATTTTTTGTGCCATAATATTGTCTTCTAATTTATATAAATAATCTTTAACATCTTGAAGACCTATAATATTATCAAGCTTAGCTTTAACCATAGCAAGCTTACTTTGCATTTTCAAATCTGTCGAATCATCCAAATACATTTTTTCTTCATTAAATTCTAAAACAAACTTATCGTTTTCAGTAGTTATAATACATTGATGCTTATTAGATATTTTTCCTTTCAACTTGTATTCAGAAATTGGATTGTACAATCTGCGTTCAATATTTAAATATATACCATTTGTACCTGTACTTTTTGAATATACACCTTTAAGAAACTCTTTCACATTTTCTGTACATACAACATCAAGTTCAAGATTTTTCTTACATTTTCTTTTGAAATGTTCAAGCATTATGCCAATCATTTCTGCAATTTCAGTTTCAGAAAAATCACTAACATGTATAGAATCTTTGACCTTTTGTACAATATCTTCGCCAAGAAAATCTTCAAGCTCATTTGCTGGTCGGTCAGAAATAAATATAAAATATTCTCCACCAGTATTTACTTCCATAATTCCTTTTGGAGTATTAACTTCTATTCTTCCATATTTACATAGATTTTTTATAAATGTAGCACACGACTCGCTCGCCATCTCAAAGTTTTGAAAAACAATAACTTCAGCCCCATCATTAACTGCCTCTGAATAACTATTTACCAAGCTACCTAATGCTTCTTCTCTTTTATACATCATAAAATCAAAAATCTTCGCATCATTATATGTTAATTTTTCATTTTTTAAATGTACCGTTATATCTTCAATAATATCTTTAATTAAAACTGTTTCATTAGAAAAAATAGTAATTATATTTTTCAATGCACTCTTAGACTCTTGATTTATCGTATACGGTCTTTTAAACGCAAGAACTAAATCATTAACAAATTCTGTTCTTGGCAATTTTTCAGATAGTTCTTTTCGTATATCTTCAAAAACTTCATTGACACTTTTTTGCTTTTGATTCTTTTCATTTTTTTCTAACTCAGAAGTATAAATATCTTTATATCTTTTATCATCAATTTTAAAATTAGCTTTATATAACTCTATAAGCTTTACTTGATCTTCAGTAATTTCTCCACCTTTTTTCATAAAGCTAATAAGCATTTTTAAAACGCTGTCTTCATACAACTCTTGTTCAGCAATAGGCATTGATGCACAAATTTCATCAATAACTTTTTTCAATCTTATAATATAGCTTTTATTACTTTCATGACCTAAAGAAAAACCTTTTTTACTTTCTTTTTTATAAAATTTATTTAAATACTCATATTGTTTTTTAGTCAAATTTTGTTTTCTCAAAAATTCATCTAGGAAACGTTCAAACTCTTCTTCACGTCCACCAGTATGTGCTCTCGCAATATTTGCAAAAAGTCCAACAAAACAGCAAGACACTTCTGGAGGCATTTCTTCAACTTTATAAACTTTACCACCTTGAATTCTAAGTTCGTTTCCACAATAATTACAAATCATGCTTGTTTTATTTGAAAGAACTGTAACTTCTTCACCACAATATGGGCAAACTGGAATTTTTGCCATTCAACACACCATCCTTTTAAATATATACTACCATTTTTAGGATAACGTCACAACCTTTTTTTCTATTTGATATAGTTTATAACAATACAAAAAAAGAGTTTAAATCAACAAAGACTTAAACTCTTTTTTATTTACTAAATAAAATTATATATTAAATATAACGCTAACATATGCACAGGATAAAAAGCATAAAAACCATATTGTAATACTTTACTCTTCTTACCTTTTTCTCCATTGTACATCCACATAATCGGTAATGCTAACACGCTAAATGCTTGAAGTGGCATAAAGTATTCATATCCAAAAATATTTAAGATAATGGACTGATCTTTAAAAAATACTATATGTAATAAAATCATTGAAATTAGTTGTCCAAGCCATGCAAATTTAAAATTTCTAAATACGTATAACGCAATTATAGTAAGTATTCCAGTAATACCATAATCAACAAATCCAACTAATCCAATAAAAAGATATACCAAAATTTTTAAAAGTGCCTTTACACCTACTTTAACATTTTTATTCTTTTTGAACTTATCAATTTCATTTATACAAAGTAGCCCCAAAAGTAAAGTAAACATCACATTCTGATGAAATGGAAAAAACTTTACACCAGACGACATCAAATCAAATGGTATTTCAGAAATCAATCCAAACACAAATAATCTTTGAGCATATTTCTTAAAATTTGATGTATGTTCAAACCCTTCAACTATTAAAAAAGCAAACAAAGGAAAAGCTAATCTACCAACATTCGTAAGCCACAAGTTACCAGGTATTATAGTTGCCCACATATGGTCTGCTAACATAAAAATCATAGCTATAATCTTAATCGCATTTGAATTCAATACTTTATATCTTTGCATTTTGATTACCTCCATTTAAAAATTGCAACCTATAAATATTTTACCATATATTACTGAATTAGGTCTAATGGTTTTATACATCTTCTTTCCTTCTTTATATTTAATATACTTGTCGTTTTTAATCGAAATACTGCTGTTATACATTTGGTAGTATAATTGATGGTTTAGCATAGATATGTCACAGTAAAAAAGGAAATACCAAAATGATATAATGTTTTTAATAAACCAAACGAATATCGAAAGAAGGTATTCCTTTTGTATTTTTGTTAATTTTTATCTTTTTCACTTTCCCTATAAGTGTAATTTGAATTTTTATTAGTAAGAATAAAATAAATTCTTTAATTATCTTTCAATCTTTTACATATTCTTGCGCTTCATCAATGAAAAGTATTCCACCTATTGCTGCCTTCACAACATCTTGCACTTTTAATGCTATTTGTCCAACATATCCTCCAACCAATCCGGATCTATCCACTTCTATTAATTGTCCTTGACTTAGTACTCTAATTTTATTATAAATACGTGCTAATAACCTTGCTACAGTAGTTTTACCTGTTCCTGGATTTTCCATAAATACTCATTCCTCTTATTATAACTTTTTACTATTATTTCAGTTTATATGCCACGTTTTTTGAAAATCCTGTTTTTTCTATTATATCCTTTTCAAGCATTTCATTTAAAATATTAATTGTAGCACTTTTTCCCAAATTCAATATATTTTCAAAATTTTCTCTTGTTCCTTGATTATTTTGTTTTAGGTAATCTATAATTAATATATATTCATTTTTTAAATTTAGTTTTGGTAATATAACAAGAAAACTATTAGGTGCAACTTTTATTTCTGGACTAGTTATTGACGCCTTATATTCTTCGTACATCCTTGGTATCCCTGTTCCATAAGCCTCTACAAAATTTAATCTATGAAATATATTCACTAAATTAGGATTTCTAGAGGAAGAACTACCAAGTTTTATGTCTTCAATAGTTAAACCACTTACCAATCCGCCCAAACTCAAAAATTCAATTTTATCATTAAATATATGAATTAAATTGCTTCCATTTATTTCATAGTCTCTATGTGTAATAGTATTACATAATAATTCTCTTAAACTATTTTTGGGATATTCATATTTATCTATTCTTTCCATTCCATCTATTCTACTACTCATTCTATTGTTCATCATCAAATATTCATATGCATTTTCATATTGACTTAAAATACTTTGCTCTGAAAACTCTTTACTATCTAAAAATTCCGTTTTAGTATTATCTTTATATCTTGCAACTTTTATTGAATATGGACATTGATCTGATAATAATAATCCTAAATTGGTATATTTATTATCTGAATTTATTAATCCCAAATTCTTTTTTTCAACATTTCCGAAAGAAATTTTTTTCTTATTAAACAATTGATTCGCAAATGTAAATGTTAAATTTTGATTAATGCTAATATTCTTTTCAAATGAAATTCCCGATGACTCTACTATCATTTCTTTTATTGTTTCTCTCGTGGCATGTTGCACAGTTGCTCCTAATCTAATAAAAACCCCCTCAATTGTCATACCCTTTGATTTTATATAATACGGTTTATTTGTTCCTCTTAAAACTTCTACTATTATTATTTCTTTATTTTCTTCTATTTCAATTCTACTTGAAACTAAAAAATTCACTGATGGCTCTATACTATCATTTATTTTACTACTTAATCTATCTAAATCCTCTTTTGCATTTTTTAGTCCTACAACTTTACCATTATCATCATATCCTAAAATAATTGTACCACCAGTCGTATTACAAAAAGCAATTATTTCTTTAACAATTGAGTCTGTTAATTCTCTTTTAAATTCTAAATTATTATTCTCTGTTATCAAAAAATCACCTCTTTCTTTTTTATCGTTATTATTATATCAATTTTTTTAATTTTTTATCAAGCCTTTTGACCACATTCGTTTTCTTTCGTCCACTTTCATATTGTATTTTAAAAAATCAAACGCCACAAGTACTGTATTTTCAATATTTGTAGCGTTCTTTATTCGTTTTTTCTCGTCCATTTTATAAATAAAGTAATTCAATCACATCTGTAAATCCATTTCTATAATACTTTTTGTCTTGAGGAGTCATTTCACAAAATACCGTTTCTCCCCTAAATTCTATCCATTCTTTTAATAAATCATCTTTCACTTCTCTTAAATTTTTCATTTGCATCATCTCCTATACATATATTAATTCATTAAAAATAATTTCTTCTGCTTGATTCTTAAAATTATTCATCATACCACCCCAATAAAACATATCTGTATTTTTCATATCTTCTGTTAGATTACTTTTGAATTTTAATTGTTCTATTATTTGTTTTACTCTTGTGTTTGCTGTTTCTAATTTATTGATTTTATTATTCTTAAACTTTATTTCTTCCTTTAGTCCAGCAATAGTTTTTCCTTTTCAATATTGATGTAATATAATATAAACTATCTCTTTCGTTTTTTTAATTATTATAGTTCTTTTCTACTTTTTCAATAGTAATATTTAAGTCATTAATACCCATTCACGAAGATTCGCTATTTGAGAAAATAAATTTAAATAACAAATTTCTTGATTTCGAGAATTATCATAAAATACTTATAAATTTTTAGAGCTTCTGTTTTTTACTAGCAAAAAAGAAGCTAGTTTATAGAATCAAACTAACTTCTTTATCTTTTTGACTTTGTCGAAATTTTGAAATCTTTTTATATCAAGACCTTCAAAGTGGTTCGACGAAAATCGTCTTTTGGCTCGGGTGTTTTTTTGTATTGTTGATTTATAGCTAGCTTGCAGGTTTTTGTGTATATTTTTACTGCAATTTTAATTATTTAATCTTAATTATAAAAAATATAAACCTACTAAACATACTGTATTTTTTCTAATTTATTATATTTTGGTTAATGCTCACCTGCTATATGTTGTGCATTTCCATTAAAAGAAATATCGATATTAGAAAAACAAGCGATACACCACAATAATACTACTATAGCAATCATAATCGAAATAACAACACAAGCATTTTTATTTATTTTCACGTGATTTAAAATGTATATAAATACTATCATTAGCATCCCAAACAATATTAAAGTCGCTACAAATGGCAAAATAAATTTTCCGTTAATCATTGTTATTCCTGTTATAGCAGTTGGTATCAATGTAAATGTCAAAAATAATCCAACTAATGTTCCTAAATGATTTTTCAAATCATTTTCAAAATTTTCTATTTTTTCATCAAATTGGTTTGTTCTATTATCTAATTCTTGAATTTTTTCTTCAGCACTAGCAGTTTCGAATTTTAATGAAAGTCTTTGATATTCAAAAGATAATACGCTAAAATTTCTATAAATGTTTGTGTTGAAATTAGGTGTAGAATAACAATCATAAATTATACTTTTAGTATCTTCTAAAATTTTATTTATATCTTCTAAATCTACAAGCACATTTTGATTCAATCTATCTTGTAGCAACTCTAATTGTATATCCACATTATGTTGTAATTCTTTTATAATTGTTTTACCTTCAGCATTAACAAGACTTGGTAATTCTATTTTTAAATTTTTATTCATCTGTTTTTATAAAATTCTCTTTAAACCATTTTTTGGTTTCTCTTTTATCAATGTTGCTCTCGTCACCATAAATAACTCTTTTATTATTTTCGTTCCATTTTTTATGCCATGGTGAACCATTCATATGAGTATAGCTTACTAATTGCATAGCATTTAAGTTTTTGCCAAAAACTTCATATATATTTTGCAACATTTCTTTTTTTTCTTCTTTTATAGAATTACCAATTTTCTCTTCATTTTCATTTAAAACAATTTTTGAATCACCTAAATTTTTATATCTTGTATATAATGGTATTGCCACTGGTCCAAAGGCCCACGCTTTAAAAGAACATTCATACAAAGAATCAACATTTTTAACATTCATATAATATGCCTCAAAAAAATACATCAATTTTTGAACTTGCAACTGCGTAACATTTTTATCATTATCACGCTTAAATAAATTTATTAAATAATAAGAATCATATACAATATTATTTTCAAACTCTTTTTTTTCCATATAGCAACACCCCTTTCTATAATATTTACATCAATTTTATAAGTTTACACATATTATATCATTTTTTCAAAAAAATCAATAGACATCTTATTAACAGAAAGATAAAAAAATTGCTGTCTTATTCTAATTATTCGTAATATTCTTACTTGCCACTGCGTTCGCCCATTTGGTTACAAACCACATTAAGTCTATATCATAATTTTTGTGTATTCTGTTCAACCACAATGTTGGGCTGTCCATTTCACCCTGTTTATATAAATATTCTATTGCTTCTTTCCAATTTTCATATGTTTTATATTTTTTAATATATCTATATGGATTTATTGTCGTTGGTTCTGGCAATCTAAATAATCCATTGCCTGTAACAGTATCAAATCCAACAATTTCTAAGTCCACGCAGTTATCCAGTACAAATTTATCAAGCATTTCGTTCGATAATAGCTCTCCAAAATTGTCTAAAAAGAATTGCTGAACTAAACATAGCATTCCACCAAATAAAGGATTGCTGAACGATGTACCTTTGTGCTTTTTCTCGTCGCAGATAGCATATAAATTGTCTAAACACATATAGTCTAGTTCTTCGCCCTCGCTAGAGCTGTCTACCTTTGTGAGTACTCCGTTGTTATATCTACAAGAGCCAATTGCCTTGAATAAGTCATCTTCTGTCTTGACTAGCATTCCATCTTTTCCATTGTTTCCTGCACCACTCACAAGATAACAGCCTTTGTCTTTTAATTCCTTAAATTTCGCTCTATAACATTCTTGTTTGTCCGACGAAGAATAAGTTGAAGACGTTAGTATATTAGGTGGATTGTCTAACAATTCGTTCATTTGTTCACTACTAAATGCCCCATTAGTAATCCCACCAGCAATAGCTTTTGCAATCTTTATCGAATCTGGAGCGACTTGTCTGATATAATCCATAACATACGTACCGTGTTTAGCTTTATCACTTTTTGTTGTGAATGGATCATCACAAATAACATCGTCGAACACGCCTTTAATCACATCTTCAATTGAACAAATTGTTATTCCTTTGCCTGTATAACCCTCTTCATGCCATCTCGTAATGCCTAAAAAATCAAACTCTTTTTCGTTCATAATAAATTTTCTCCTCTAAATATAAAATTTGTATAAAAAAATAACACTCTCTAGAAAAGTGTTATAGTTTTAAGTTGATTTTTATTTAATTTTATGTTAATATAATGTTACAGAATTGTAATAAAAGCATGATAATTTTGTTACATTCATTGACAAATGATAATAATATGATATAAGTAATCATATAATAAAAAGAAGCAAGGCGTGAGCCTTACTTCGTTGTGTTTTTCTTTGTTGGGGTTTCTTGAAGGGTTACCTCAACTTTTTTTATGCTCAACTTCAATTCATATCCAAATTTCCCCAATATGTATATCGGTAACGATATTGCTAATATTGGTGCCGTTAAGCACAAAACCAGTTTCCAGCAACCGGGCTATCCACTCCATACGTCCACCTCCTTATTTTGCCATGTGGCATATTTATTTAGCACCATTGACTTAGCAATGAAGCTAAGCAATATGCCACTTTGCCACGCTGAAAAATCAGAGGTTTTAAAACACTGTGTTCATATTATCAAATATGATTATCATATTCAAGCATTATCTGCATAATTTGTCATATTTTCTGTATCATCATTAGTTGCACTAATTCAACAGTTCTTTCACGTCATTTGCCCACTTAATATATGTCCAATTTTCATTTTCAATTAGTTCTAATTTTTTTAACGCTTGTTCTTTGTTTGTAATTCTTCCTGTTTCAACCAAGTAATCAATTGCTTTCAATTCATCGCCTTCTCTAAACATTTCTATCTCCTTTTCGCTGATGTAATTTATCCAATCTAGCATTCCCCATTTAGTCCATCCTCGACCTACAAAATTCGTTTCTACCACTCCATAATCGTGACCTCGAGCTTCTATTACTTTGTCATTCCCAACGTATATGCCTACGTGTCCATCCATAAATACTAATATTCCTTTTACATCTGGCATTGTATTTATTAGCCCTTGTTGGCTACACTGTCGTAACATTCCAACTACATTTTTATCTTGTGTAATATCATATTTGGGTGCAGATGTAGGCGTATCGCTCCACAAATATCCTTTAACAAGTCCAACACAATCATGAACTCGTTTTCCATATTGTGTCTTGAAGTCATTGTCTTTATAATATATTGGATATTGAGCTGATTTTTGCCTTAATAATCCTTCAGTTGCTATCTGCCCAAACGTTCCCCACCAATATGGCAACCCTAATTGAGCTTTGCAATATTCAACTAATCCGTAAATTTGTTTTCATTCTTATCACTATCCTTCTTTGTAGATTGTGTACCAAAATAAAAAGCTATGATTGTTGTATATGTCATCATAACTTGTTCTCCAGATATTATTTGTTTTAATGCTAAAGTAAACACTAGCCCTGTAAAGACTAGTGTTACTATACTTTTTACATCTATTAGTTTTGTTATTTTAGTTAATATATTCATATTATTTCTCCTTTCCTGTCATGTATAATTCCCACTGCTCGTGTATGTATGAATTGCCCTTTAGATCTTCTGAATAATGCTTGTACACGTCATGTGCACGTGCTTTTTGGTATTCTGTTTTGTGAATACCATTTCTAACATCTGCAAGAAATTCAGTTAAATAATTCATACATTGGTTTTTATCCATCGCATAAATTTTTTGTTCTATTGCATCCAATCTGTCAAACACAGGTTTTAGAAGCCACAAACTCAATTTCCCTCTTGACCATTTTTCAATTGTGATTATAGCTCCAACTAAAATCGATAAAGCTCCAATTAGTTCTGCAACATTAGTTAATAGATTCATCAGCTTCCACCTCCGACGATTCTAATGATGTTTCTTCTTCAGAAGCACCTTCAATTATTTTTTCTTCGCCTACAGAAACTTTTTCATCTGTTTCTATACTATATGCATTTTGAATTTCTTTTAAATCCGCTTCTAATAGTACATCTTTTTCATACCACCCAGCAGCATATTGGTATACTCTATATAATTCTATTTTTTTACCAATCATATCTCTAATTCCTTGCATAATAAATTTTCTTAAAAATTCATTCATTATATACTACCTCCTAACGCTACTATCGCATTTGTTAATTCTACATCTCTATAAATATTTTCGTGTTCAAATTCCGTACCATTATATACAAGCCTATATCTTTGACCAGCAACTAAGTCTGTTGGTATTGGTACTGCTTGCTCATTACTAGTCTTAATCTTATATATTGCATTTGGACACATCTTATAATCACTTTGCGTTTCGACATGAATTATTTGACCTCTAGTAAGTTCTTCATTCAAATTTTCCTCTGTTTCTTCATTATAATTGATTTCGTCTATTTCCATTCCTTTTATGTACAGACCATTTCTGATATTTGCTGTATATCCACTCACACTCGTAAATTCAAACTTAACATATTGATATGCTTTAGTGTTTAATATTTGGGTATTATCATCGAATGATTGAGTACAAATAGGTAATATTTCCTCAAATTCATCACTTGAACTTAATTTAGCTAATACTCTTATTCTAATTCTAAGATTACTATCGCTACCATTTGCAGATGCTGACCAGCCACCAACTTCTGTTATTCTCACAGGTTTTGGCAATACTATAGTAGTATTGTAATATCCATTATTATCAGCATTTACCCTAATATATTTTGAACGATCACCACCAAACATTTCATAAGCAGATGATGGTGCGTTTGCAACTGTTGCATAATAATCCCAGCTCACGGCATGATCTTGTTTGTTATCTACTGATAATGCTGGTGTTATATATTCATTTTCTGTTAAACCTTTTAGCATATGATATTTTGAATTAAAAATTAAATGTTCATGAATACTATCAAACAATTTCTTATTTATTTCAGTGCCAACTTGTACTAACGCTGAAATTTGTTCTATTGTTAAATCATCTAGTACAATATTTCCGTCTTTATTACGAATCCTATATTTTGCTTCGCCATCTATAATTTCATCTTTAACTTCTATCATTTAATCACCTCTGGAAAAGTTAATATATTTTCAATATTTTCGCACACAATTTTTTGCTGAGTTTCAGATATATCTCCCCAAATTTGAGTTATATCTAAAAGTGCTACCCATTCAACATCAAACCCTGCACCAACAATACCTATATCTGGAGTATTGATACAAAATCGTATACTATAATAATTAGTTTTGGGTGAAATAATAAAATAATCCAAATTAAAATTTTCTGTGTCACTGTGTGAAGAAAAATTATTGCTATAAATTTTACTAACAGAAGTAGAACCACTTGTAGCAGTACCTTTTATCCAAATAGATGCTCTCAAGTTTTCAAAATCACTAATATTACGCCATTTTATGAAACAAGCATACTTATGTCCTTCTTTCAATTCTATTTCTGTATCTTTAGCTTCAATATTATAAACATATCCACTACTACCTGTGTCAGTCATTTCATATTTAATATACCCATCGTATTTAGTTATTTTAGCTTGTGTATTAGTTTTATAATATGTTGCTATGTCTGTATATTTCCCATCAGGCAACATATTTTCTACTTTTGAGATTGGAATAGGCAAAGCTTTCGCAAATTCATCGTAATATTTAATTGCATCTGACAAAGTATTAAGACCTGTTTTTTCTAATATTCCTTTTTTTAATTCGCCATATTTTTCGTCTAATATCTGCATGTTGTTATTTATTTTTACTAATAAAGCATCTCTTAGCCCATCGTCTAACATAATTTCCTCTAAATTCAAATTAGTTGTACTCATATTATGCACCTACCAATCTATCTAAAATTTGCATACTTTCATTTATTGACATGATACTTGCATATATATCATCTCTTTTATCTATTTGTGGAAAGCCTAAGTTTTCTGTCTCTTTTGTAATCACTTTATTACTGTTTGTCGCAATCATCCTAATAGTATCTGTATCAGCATATTGTGATAATCTATACGATTGTGAAATCCACGTTTTAAGCTTTCTAAATCTTTGTTGCCATATTCTATTTTGACCACAATTTGTTACTCCAGAATAAACAAAATGGTTTTCCATATTTGTTAAAATCGTGTCTATTTCAAATAATATTTTTTCGATATCATTGGCTTTCTCGATTGTCATATAATCTAAATTTTCTGGAATTTGAGTAAAAGAAAAATAGGCTTGTTTAAGCCTATTTACATTTTGTCTTATTCGTTCCATCTCAGACTCGCCCGGGAAATCGATCATTTGCCAATTCTTTTTTACATGTATATTAACCGGATACGAATATAACTTTAAAAAATTTGCTAAATATTCGCACCATTCTTCTACTCTATTTAAATCTGACATATTGTAATGTGATTTTAATGTTTTGTTTATTAGATCATCATTACTTCTATCGTAAATTAAATTTTCCATTGTTAATCCTCCAAATCTTTTAATTCTGCTTGTGCTACAAGTTTCATAGAATTAAATCCAAATTTCATTTGAGTTATTTGACCTCTTTTTGTTCCTAAATATTCAGTAGCATATTCAATTACATCTCCAACTTTCTCTCCGTTTTTAACTATAAATTTCAAGTTCGTTTTTTGATTTTTATTCGTTACATAATAATTATATAAATATTCTAAAACATCATGAGCATTATTGTTGTCTATAAAAACGCCACTAAATTCAAGCACATTATCTAAAACATCTGTAGAAAGAATTGGATTTCTTTTTGAAATTTGCGTACCATCATTTAAGTTCAATCTTATTTCTGTCACTTCATCTTCATTTTCAAAGCTACTACCTGTATATATGCCATTTTCAACTCTACTTTTTATTGTCAAGTCCTTTTTAGAAATCTTTACAGCATCACTTCGAGAAGTATCTACAATAGCACAACAAGCAAATGCTACTTGTAGCAAAGCTTCTCTTCTTGTACATGCTTCTAATGTTCCCGACAACATCTTATTTTCCAAATTTGTATCTAACTCATAAGGAATGTCACCCATTATATTTTCAACTAAATTTGCTACCGTTTTATTCTTGTATGTACCCCCACTAAAAGGCATTTTATCTAACACGCCAATATAATCCACTGCTGATATTTCATATAACGTTTTGCTTTTTCTTTTTGACGATTCTATAAAAAAAGTACCAAGTAAAACATTGTTTCTACTTAGTATCAAAGGTTGTTTTTTTCGAAATATAAAATCAATTAAAGCTTTATTATTTAAAACAAAATCTAATGTATTTATTTTTAATTCTTCAGATGTTAATGATATATCTTCTAATAAATTAAGACTTCTTAATTCATCCTCTTCAAAATTTCTAACAATTCCATAAGCAATGTCTTGAATCTTCAAATAACGATAGGAATTATTTGTACTTAAGCAACTAACAATAATTTTATTAAAATTACTAACACTGTTTTCAATGAAAAAATTGCTACTATTTAATTCATAATCTTTTTCACTCAATAAAATATTATCTTGATACCATTTTACATTTATATTCTTAGCATAATCATTTGTTAAAGTTGAAAATTTAAAAGTTAATCCCACCGAGCTTTCATAATTACTAAAAGTTAATTCAATAACTACTGGATTTTCAAAATTTCCATTTCTATCTGATATTGAACTGCTCCACAGGCCAAAATTTTCTTTATTTGGATTATCAGGGAAATTTTTAAAAGTCCCATCCAAAATCCATAAATCTTTTTCTAACGTAGCAAATTTTTTATATACTACACCGTTTAGCTTTAATAAATTTAAATTTGAAAATTCTTGTTTATCTGTGCAACTAACACTTAGATCATTTTTTGCTGTTAGTGAAATATCTTGATATTCAATATTTATCATGAAGGCCTCCTTTGTGGTGCCATCGCAATAAAATTTATTGAAAGATTAGCCCAATTATTAACATTATTTTTTATGCTTGTAAGCTCATCAGTACCATTTGTAACATATGCTTCATAAACAAGTGTTTCTTGTCCAAATGGAACTTCTATTGTATGAGAATCAACAGGAGATGATAGCAAATAATATAATTTGTCATATTCTTCTTTTGTCATAAATCTACTATCTATGTTCATACTATAGTTATAAAATGTACCTAAAATATCTCTTTCCATTTTTGCAGTTAAGATTTGTCTTCCAGCATTCTCACCATCCAAAATTTGAAAAGAGCGCTTCGGTTTGTCCACGATCGCTTTTGTAAATTCAATTCCATCCACTTTAAACATTAGTATGCACCTCCTGTTACCCTTGTTGATATTCCAATTCTCTTACTTTCCTTTTTATTTAATCTATATACTGCTCTTCCAAGTTCATTGCCATCTAATTCTAGTACTATCGTAGCATCGCCACCATTGTTAAAACCAGATTCTGATAACGCTTCTATTAAAGCTTGTTTCATTGTACTTAATGGCGAAACTATCTCAGGTTCTCTTTTATTATCGCCAAGTATCGCAGTAAACTCTCCATAGTTTGCTGGTACTACAGTACCTGTAGCAAGTGCCGGCAATAAACTTAATGCTTTTAAAGAGCCCCCTCCAGTATACGGAGCTAATGCCACAGCACTAACAGCTCCTATTGTTAATCCTGCGGGAACTACCCACTTTTTATTACCATTCCACATATTAGAAATCTTTTCACCAATTCCAGCCATAAAATTCACAAAAGATTCCCATGCAGAGGCTAATGCTGATATAAAATTTTCATGCCATGCAGACATTGTTTTGCCTGCATTTTCTACCAAATTAGTCCCCCATCTTACAAAGCCTTCACTTGTTGCTTCTATAAAGCTATTAACATTTTCATTTACCGTTTTTAATCCATCTTTAGAATTTTCCAACATATTTTTAAATGCTTCGTAAGCTGAATTTGCTATATTAACTGCCCACAAGCTCGTAAGTAAAGATGTTGCCAAAAAAAGTGTTGTAAAGTTTTCCTTTAAATCCCCCGAGAAAATTTTAGAATTTTCTCTTAAATAGTCATATAATTTATTAAAAATTTCTTCACTATCATTAGAAAACGTTGTTATACTCTCCTTACTAGAACTCAAGCCTTCGTTTACATTTTCTTGCATATCTTCAACAGCGCTACCGTAGGAATAAATTGGCTCTATTGCTGGTACTTCAAAATCTGTTGCTGTATAATTTTTCATAGCTTTCGAAAGAGCCCACACTCCTGCTCCTGCCAAAGCCAAAGCAGGTATCAAACTTTTTAGCGCAACGCCTTCCTTAACTGTTTTTTCGGTTTGTTCACCCAAAGTTTTATTTTTATTAAGCATCGAAACAGTTAATTCGTCTGTGCCATTTGTTACACCAACGAGTTTTTTTATCCAATCACTTACTTTTTCAATTTCTTTGCTAACTAAAATAGTTCCTAAAGCAGCACCAGCTGCAATTATATAAGGTCTTATTTCTTCCCATGTTTTCTTTAACTTTTCTGCATTATCCAATACGTTTTGTGGAATTTCCACATCTTCAAACATATCTTGATAAGATATTCCAGAATAACTACTATTTTTGTTAAGTGTCTCTATTTCATCAAAACTTGCGAATAATAATTTTTGAGCATTATTAACTTCTTGTAAACTTTTTGCATAATCTGACGTTACTTTTTTAGCTCTCACATATGTTTTATTATTAGTAAGCAATGCTGTAGTATACATCGCTAAATTAGTTGCAAAGTTCGAAAAAACATTAGCTATTTTTACAATTGTAGGTTCTAAAGCGATTAAAGCAGGCATAAATGCTGTAGAAATTGCATTTCGGCTTTGTAAAAAAGAACTTTGAACATTAGACATACTGCTATTTAATTTATCTGAATATTTTGCTAAATCTTGTATTCCTATTTTCAAAGAGTTAATTACTAAATTAACAGTTTTATATAATAAAATCGAAGACATTCTTTTAGAAATCTTTTTTAATGATTTTTCTATATTTGAAATACTTTTTTTCTGCTCTTTCCCCATGTTTTGATAGCTTTCTTCTGCTTGATCTGATACTTGTTTCAAATCAACAATTCTATCTCTTGTGCCTTCTAATTCTTTTTGTAAACTCTTATATTCTTCTGTATTTTTTCCAAGGGTAGAATCTTTTCCTGAAGCTTTCAATTCTTTCATTTCTTCATTCGCTTCATCCAATATGCGTTTTGTAGCAGTTATATCATACTGTAAAGATTTCCATGTTTTGCTTTGTTTTTTTACATCAAGATTATCTAACTTTAAGGATTTATCTGTAAGTTTATTAAGCTTTTTACTAGCTTCATCAATTTGTTTTTGAATTTCTATAAATTCTTCCGTTGGCAATTTTTTATTAGCTAATTCTCCCATCTTTTCAGTCAATTTACTAGCTTTATTTTCTAAATTAGCTATTTCTTTATTTAAGTTTTTTGAGTCTATTTTAGTTTCAAATATCAAAGACCCATCTGCCACATTATCACCCACCTTTCGCATAAAAATACACATAAATCATCAAATAAATTCAATGATTTATGTGTACCTAAATTATTAATTCTTAATTATTCATTTCTATAAATTCAATTTTCACTAATGGAATTGTCAGTGAATTTCCTAACACAGTAGTATAAGTCTTAGTGCCATTACAAATTCCATATAAAGTTATAATATCGCCTTCTAATATTCTAGACTCATTCTCTTTATATTTATATAAGCAATAAATAGTATCTGAATAATCATACTTTCCTTCAGTTATATTCACCCTCATTTCAACAAATTTATCATATTCTTGTATTTGAATTACTTTACCTCTTAATTTCACATTTTCTCCGACATAATTTTGAGGATTACGAGCTAACTCTTCATACGAATATGTTTTACACTTTTCTTTAAATTCAGATTCTGATATTGACGAATTGATGAATAGCGAATTAGAATTATCCATATAATTTGTATTAGAATTTACTGAGCAACTAGATAAAAGTAAAATAAATATAGTTACCCACAAATACCATCTACTTTTATCTTGATTCTTTTTGCAATCCGGACATTTCTTTGCGTTTGCATATAACACTCGACCACAAAATCTACAATATGCTTTTGGTTGATTAGAACTATTATTTATTAAATCTGGTGACCCATATACTCCCATAACTCCATCCCTTTCATATTTATATAAAAGAATTTTATCACAAAGACTTTGTCGAATTTTGTCGGAATATGTCGTTATTCGCAGATATTTTTTAATTTATCAATAATATTTTGTTCATCAATAGTATATTTTCGTTTTAAATCAATCAATTGTTTGTTACTATTATAAAATTCTTGTTCGTATCTTTCTAGCTTTTGGCCTTTATTTTTTTTATTTCTGATATTTATAACAGTTGAAAAAAGACCTTCGCCTATTTCTGAAAAATATCCCAAAAAAGTCCACCAATGCAAATCTTCTTTATTTCTTACTTCTGTACCTGCGACTTTATTTACAGCAGAAAAAATCATTTGTTCATCTTGGCACCAATCAATTACTTTTTTTGACGAACTACCATATTCTTTTCCACCATTTAAAAACCATATTGCTTGCTTAATAGCTTCGTTTAGAGATTCAAGATTGCAATAATCTATTTCATCTATATACAAACATTCTAGCATAACTTTTACTTTGCCAACTTCATTTAGTTCATCATTATTTATAGCATCAAAAATTAAAAAAGCTGTATTCATATCAGCTCTAATTAGTTTTTCTTCCCCGTTTATTGTCAGAGTTTTCGGTAATCTACCTATCATTTTTTCACCTGTTCAACATATTTTTTTACTATATCATTACTTTTTTGTTCTTCTTCCTTTATACTTTCCTCAATATATTTCATAAGAGCAGTCAAAAAGTTTTCAAAAATATATTTTCCGTTTGAAATTGATAAACAATTAGTTTTTCCAAAAACAATGTTAGAAACATCTGAATTTAATAAGAAATCTATTTCTCTTCTTACAACAGCATCTTTTTCAGAAATTTTATCAAGTATATCAGCATCTTTATTTTCTATTTCTTTAAATGCTTTATCAAGTCGCTCATAAAGCCCCTCTGCTCTTTTTATAAGTTCATAATCGCAAGGGTTAAATTTTATAACTTTCGTCTTGTCCCCGTTAATTACTAATTCTTTAAAACCATTATCAAAAGATAAAATATTCATCAATACCCTCCATAAATTTTACTCTTCCGTAAATTTTTTTGCACTCATATCAAATGAGCCTTTTACTCTATTTCCCGCATAATGTATATCAAAAGGTATATTAACCTCTGTACTTCCACCAATTGATTTAATGTTTATTACAACATCTTCTCTGTATGCTGAGATTACACTTCCTTCATCATCCATTATTACATCAACCACCGTAGTTCTTACATCATCACCTTTTAATCTATCATTTACAATTTCCATAAGTTTGTCTGACAATTTATCTCCATTTTTAGCATAAAATGTATCTACTGAAGCTGTCGGTTTATATCCTTTGTGAGTTACTGAATTTTCACCTAATATATTTTGTTTTTCTTCAATCTCCCCGTTCAGTTCAATATTATATTCTTCTATATCTTTCCCTAAACGATAATTTGTCTCTTCAGAAACTCCAAAATTCGCATCAATAAAATGTGCTAACCATTTTCTTTCCATTACTATACCTCCCTTGTATACTCTGCATAAATCTGCAGCTGATATAAAACTCCATTATTCAAGTCATCATCAGGAATTTGATATAACATTCCATTTTTACTTGATAATGAAATTATTTTTCCATTTTCTATTTCAATATTTTTTTGTTTTTCTAACCAATAATTCAATTCTAACAAAAAATTACTATTTTGAAGTCTATCAAAATCTTCATAAGCTTCTGCTCTAGCATATAATACAAAATTGTGTTTTCTTTTTTGATTTCCCAATATGTCTTCACTAATTAAAGAATCACCCGTACTAGAAAGTCCATAAGACTTAGCTTCAGAATCTGTAAAATCTATATGAATATCATTAACAAATTCATTTATTTTAGGATATTTTTTCAATATCTCTTTTACTTCTTCTATAACGTTCATAATTAACCTCTTTCTGCATACTTTTGTGCACCTTTTAATATTGATTTTAAATGATCTGCTTTCATTCTTTCAAACCAAAATGGGCCAGCCATTGGATGCATTGCTTTAGTATACTTTAGATTTTTATCTGTAAGCACTTTCTTTTCACCTTTACTCCATGCACTACCAGTTTTGCTTGATACCATAAGTTTTCCGTAATACAGATATTTAGCATATGGAGCAATTTGATGGATTTTGCCTTCTCCTATCCTGGTACCTAAAGTCGCACTCTTTTCTAACATACCAGTCAAAAAAGGTGTATAGGGTGACATTCTTCTAATACACTCACTATCAACAAACTTTTGCGCATTATCAATCTTAGTTTGCCATTTTTGTTGAAGACCTGGATTCCAAGTTAACTTAGCTCTTCCATTCTTACCAATAATAATTTGACCTTGCGGCTGTCTTATCTCCATTTTCATAGTTTTCACCTACTTACAAGAAATCTCGATATTAGATAAACTACCATGAAGCTTTTTGTCTATTTTAGAAACAGTATAGGCATTGTATTCCTCACACAGTGTACGTTTTACATTGTTCACGCCAACAAATTCACATTCTTCTTTGACGATTAAATCCTTACCTGCACATATTTCAATATCATTTTGAGTAGGAATTATAATTCTTATCGAATCAGCATTTGTCAATCCACTTTTTAAAACGTTCCCGATTCCAACTTCATCCCAAAAAACATTTTTTATAACTGTTCTAACGTATCCCGCGTTAGTAAAATGATAAAGTGTAATTATATCTCGAAACATAACTAGCACCCCCTATAAAGTACAGGAGTGCCATCAGTTGTATATGTTTCACTTAAAAATTCTTTGATAGTTTGAGCAATCATTTCGCTATTCTCTTTTGAATCAGAATATTGCACACTCCAACTTCCTACGCTTTCAGAAGTTTTTCCCTCACTTTTAGCCAAACTCAAAAGTTTATCTGCAAGCACACAAGTACAATATTTAACTTCTTCTGGTATGCTATTTTCTTTTATTCTTCCAAATGTGTGTAACTTAATTTTTTGAGTAGCTATAAGTGCAAACTTTTTAAATTCTGTTTCGGGCATATTACCCGAATACTCACTTTTATAATAAGTATAACTAACAAAAGGTTCCATACCCGAAAACTCCTTTACTCTTTAATTTTCTTTTTCAAAGTTTCAACTTCTTTTAATGCTTTTTCTTTTTCTGCATTCAAAGTTTCAACTTCTTTTGTTAAAGCCTCAACTTTTTCAGTTAAGGCTTTATTTTCATTTTCTATTTTCTTCTTTTCATTTTGTGCTTTATTAGCACCCATTCCAACTCTTCTAGACATATTAAAAACCTCCCTCTAAGCTTTATGAGAACATGCAATACCTGCTACTTTGTTCTCATAAACATCATTAAGACAATATAATCTATATAACCATTTATAGTTATCTCCATCTTGGTCTTGGTCTGGTGTAAACACCTTCATTTTGTTATGCTTTGTGTATTGAAGCAATGCTTCTTTGTGAATAATCATAAAGTTGATGTCTTTAGCACCGGTAGCTTTTTTATACCCACCTTTTCTTTCTCCATCTGAATCTTTACCGCTTTGTAAGTCAATTGCAGTATAAAATCTATTTTGTGGAACAACTTTTATAGATGCAAATTTTGAAAGTAATTCTTTTGACTTATATGTGTCCATATCTCTTATTAAGCCAAGTAAAGTTGAAGTAATTCTTAAATGTCTATCACTTTCTGGTACTTCATCATCAGTCATTTTATCCCAAGCTGCTGCAACAGCTTTGTAAACTGCCTCGCCAGTTTCAAGTGTCTCTTCTTTAACTGCAATACCGTCTACTGAAGCATATTCAGCATATCTTACTGCATCAACTTCTGGTATAACTTTAGTTTTCAAGAATGAACTTGATAAATTTGACATTATAGCTCCACCAGTTTCTTCATTATCGATTGCATCAGTTTTTAATCTTCTGCCTCTCTCATAGTTGAACTTAACAGTTTCGTTTGTTAAGTTGACATCGCCATCTATATATCCACTATTTCTGTCATAGTCTGCCAAACCGTCCATATCTAGTTTAGGAACTATAATTTCATTTGCATTTGCCCCTGCTTTTACTAATGCTCCATCAATATCAAAATCAGCTGTTGTTGATTCTTGTTTGTACACCTCATCTAATAATTCAGGTGCATGTTTTTTAAATAATTCAATACTATTCATTTAATTTTCCTCCTTATTTTTTATCTTCTTTGATGCCCATTATTCTCTTCATTTCACTCAAGCCTTCTTCTTCTGATGAACCAGAATTAAAGCCTTTTGTTTGACTAGAAAATACTGGTGCTTTTTTATCGCTCTCAAATAAATAATCGTGTGTTTCTTTTAAGCTGTTAATCTGCTCATCAAGTCCCACGATTTTTTCATTTTCAAGCTTAATTTTTTCCATATCAAGTAATCCTGATATAGTTTTACTATCTCTTACCTTTGCATTTTTTAATGCTCCGTCAAGAGCAGTATCGAACTTGAACTTTTCTATTTCAGCACTACCTTCAGCTTTTCCTTTTTCATACTCAGCTTTCTTTAATGCTTCAATGTCTACACCTTCAAGTTCTTTAATTTTCGTGTTCTTTTCTTCAAGAACACCTTTTTGAACTTTCAACTCATCTTCCAAGCTAGCTATTCTTGTTTTTGATGCCGTCATATCTTTACCATACTCAGACATAACATAGTTTACTTGCTCATCTGTTAATCCTTGTGCTTTTAAATCTTCTGTTTTCATATTTTCTCCTTTCAATACCTAGGCTTTTTAGGTCGTTGCCATGACCCAGTATCCAGCCATTATTAGGTCTACTGGTTGACCAATTTTGTATAAAAAATAGACATCCAATTTGGATGTCTATAAATTATTGAATTAACCTTTTCAAAGCAAAAGAGCCGTATCTCTACGACTCTCAAAGTAGATATTTGGCAGGCGTGGCATTCTCCTGCATCTCTCGGGTTACCCCTGTCATTACCAACGGCGTGTGGTTGCCACGAATTTTACCACCTCAAATATCTTCTATATTGTACTCTAATTATACCATTTTTATTCGTTCTTGTCTACTTTTTTCCAAACAATTTCTTTGTTACGCAAATATTGATTATACTTTTTCTCACTCACTTTTAAAAAAGTTATTATGGAATTTTTATATTCTTTTTCATCTTTACTAGTGTGCAATCTTAGTATTAATTGAAATCTCTTATCATCTTCAGTAAATTCTTTTAATAAAAAGCCTGTATTGGGTTTTTTATCTTTAATAATGTAATCTGGATTTTCTATAATTTTTTTAAAATACTTAAAGTAACGTTCATAATCATTGGGATGTCTTTCTTTTATATGTTCCACTTGCTTATCAGTTAATATTACCTCATCTGTAGTTATGTCCTTACTAATTAAGCTAAACTTGTTTTTATCTATTTTTCCAATATAATGCACATCGTTTTCCTCTTTTTCGATTTTTTTACTAATTATATTCCTATTACTTTCATTTTTCAACTCATTTGCTTTAATTTGTACTTCTTCCCCACCAGCATAATTACCTGTTAATCCATCTTGATAAACCCTCGCTCTTTGTTCAGGTAACCCCATAGCTTTACTAAACTTAACATACTCATCTGATGTTATTCTATATCTTGCTTGTGCTGTTATGATGTCCTCTTCATTTGCATTACCTTCTTTCAATAGTTTTATATCTTGTCTTTGCTTTCGCATAAGTCTTTCTAGTTTTCGTTGCTCTTGTGAAGCTTCATACAAAGTATATTCTTTATCTCCATATTTTCTTGGAGTATTTTCTCTTTTAGCCCATTCTTCTAATTGCTCATCTGTATAGTTTCTTACAGAAATACCAGGTATAAAAGGAAAGTAATGGTGGCGACAATTTGCTCCACATAGTCCATCAACTTCTCCTAAACCACATATATTTTCTAACTCTTCACGAGTATATACTTTGCCTTGCCACTTTTGATGTGATGGTCTTGCAGTTCCGTGTGCAGATACTTCAAAATAATTAGTTTCAAGCTTTTTTCCATTTTCATCTGATATTTTACTTGTTACTTGATTTACTCCTGTCATAAGTGCTGTTCTGACTGCTGTGTCTATTCTGTAACTTCGACCACTCTTATAATCAATTGTTCTAAGTCCACTCTTGGTCATTTCTTGCACTGTATTTCTTATGACTGTATTGTAATCAAACGAACCATTTAAAATGCTCATAACTGATTTGTCTAATGTATCTTGATAATATTTTGCTACAGGCTTAAATCCCTCTTTTGTCATAAAACCTGTACTTTGAGTAATGTTATATAAATCATTATTGGTTTGCTCTTTTACTGTTCGAATTAGTTGTTGCAATTCATCATTATCTTCAAACTCAATAAACGACTTTCCCACTGCTTTATAAAGCATTTCATCTTCAGTATAACCAGATTTTATTGCATTTCTATATATAGAATTTATCTCTTTTTTGGATAACTCTAAAGCTTCTTGTATGTACTTTTTTATTACTTTTTTAGATACTCCTAATTGATAAAGCCTATTCAACTGATAATCAGCTGTTCTTGTAATTTCACCGTTTGTCGCTATTCTTCTTATTATATCAAGCATGATATCTTGTTCTAACTTATTAAATATCTTTTCTAACTCTATTGGTATCTTTTCTAGTTGTTGTGGTGTAAACAATCATATCACCCACCTATTACATCTGCTTCTTGAGGCAAATTTTTTGAGGCTTCCTCCAACGTTTCGCCATACCATTTAGCTCTATATTCTGCTCTTGTTTGTATTCCTAAATTTATATCTCTTATGTCTTGCTGTCTTTCTGTTTCTGCATCAACTACTAGCGAGTCGTCCCATTTGTATGACACATCATAATCGCCTGCTGGTGCTAATTTATATAATGTGCAAAGTATATCCATTGACTCGATTAAATCATTCAATGCCTTTTCTGTATTTCTCTGCATTTTTGTTACAACTGCATAGCTTTTTTGCTTGCTACTATTTATTTCTGTAGCTGTTTTTTCAATTGATTGTGGATCCGATATAGTTCCGTATGCTAAGTCACAAGCAAATTCAACTTCTTTTTTATATTTATCTAATCCTCTTAGATATGCTTCGTCTCTTATCTCTGGTGAATAGTCTTCAAAGAAATCTTCCTTGTTTACATTAAGCGATTTAAAAAGTCGTTTATTTATATTAGCTTTTTTATTTATTGTCTTTCCGTTTTCAATTTTAGTTTCATTTAAAGCTAATGTATCTACATACGTTTTTCTTTCTCCACTCTCATATTCCCAATCAAGTCTACTCTTTTGTTTATCTAGTTTTTCTAGCTCCTTTAATGCTCTTGAATAAACAGATACTCCCAAGGGGCTTTTTCTATCAATATGATTTGCTTTTGGTACTTTATAAAAACCACCAAATATTTTCGTCATATTTTCTATAATTGTAATTTCTTCTATATTTGCCCATTTATCTACTTCAGCTAAACTTATCTCATTGCCTAATGTGTTCTTGTCTTCTGATTTAAACGCTTTATTAACTATAATTAAACTTTCGTTTTCTATTCTTTGCCACTCAAGCCTTGAATAAATATATTTTTCTTGCGTAAAAGTATCTATAAAAACAACAGAAGTTAAATTACCATCACCGTCGAAAGCAATTGGAATAAAATCACCTTGAACTATTGCGTTTATGTGTATTTGTTTTCCATTTACATACGGTTTAAAATACACACCACCTAAAGCATTTCCTATTTCAAGTTTTTCATCTAAATTGTTTAAAAACTTTTTATAAACTTTATTCAAATACTCTGCTCTTTTACTTCCTGTTATTTCCGTTTCCATTTCTAACGTCGTTAATCTTGCAAACTCATTAGCAACTTGTGCAGAAGTTTCACTTGCTTCTACATATTCACTTATCCAAGGTGCATGTCCCTCGTATATATCTTTCCACAATACTATAGCTTTTGACATATTTTCTGACATAAGCGAATCTAAATTAAAAGCTTTTTTAGCTATATTTGTTGTATCAAACATTCTTTTTAATACTCCTTTCACGTAATCTATAAATCTATTAAACATCTATTATTGCCCCCTTATCTTCCAAACACTTTCTGTGGCATATCTTATGTGTGTCAATAAATTATAATTTTGTCAATATTACTGTCCACGTTTTTTCCATATACATTCAAGTCCGATAGCGTACGGCATCTATATGATGATTGTCTTTATCTGGATAAGCTGATATATAGTTACCGTCTTTATCTTTTTCAAATTCATAATCGTTAAATTCTTTTGCGGTTTTTGGACACCTAACAGGGTCTATAACTATTTTGAATAATCCTGCTAACCATTTCATTCCATACTTAACACTGTCTGGTCCTTTTTCGGCATCTCTTGCAAATAACCCAAAAGACCTATAATCTGCTGTTGACTTCTTTTCTGCACTATCACAAGTAATTAAATCTGCAGAAGTAATACCGTGATTATTTATTAGAATATCTGCTGTTTCTCTATTGCTTTTTTTGTTTTGCTCGTCTTCATCAAAAATATATAATGTTCTTCTAGCTATATCCAAATGCATTCTATTAAATGCCCAAGGGTCGGGATACCACCCCCAGTCAACACCATTGTATATCCTATCAAACGATTTTATTTCTTCATCTGTTATTTCTCTTATTTCAAGATTTTCAAATACACTTCCACCATCTCCTGTAGCAATTCCTAAATATTCATGTTCAAATGCGGCTGGATTATTTTCTTTTAAAAATTCTGCATCATCTATAAACTTTTGTCCAAGCCATTTAGCTGGAACTTGAGTGTAATCAGATTTAACTACAATTCTATCAGGCTTCTTTACTAACAACTCTTGATTAGCAAAATGTCGTTTTGGCCTTGGTGTATTAAAAACATCAAATTCAATAAATACTTCTCCACCACGTTTAACAGACTGATTTATTTTTCTGATGTCTTCCATACCTTTAAATTGGTCAAATTCCTCATAAATTATTAAAGCTATATATTTCCCTGGTGGAGGTTTAATTGACTTGATTTTGCCTGGGTCGTCAGCTCCACGAAGATATATTTTTTGCCCTGTAGATTTTCTTGTAATATCATAATCTGATTTGGGAATATGCCAATCTGATTGTAATTTTGGATAACATTTTGACAATTGATCTATTCCCCACTCTATCTGTGGCTTTACAGACTGATTAAGTGTATTAGCAACTCGTCTTAATACAATAGCACACCAATTAGGATTATTTTGCATAAGTTCTATTACTTTTTCACTCCAATACGAAGACTTTGTACTTCCTCTTCCACCTGGTAGCATAATTTCTAAAGTCTTAGTACCATCAAGTTCTCTATTAAGTTCTAAAAATGGCATTGCAATATGTTCTGCAGGTATTAACACTTTGCCTTCTATTTTTTCGCCCTCGTTTGCTTGAGCTTCTGCTATTTTTAAATCTTTGTCTATTAAAATTCCATAGGCAGTTGCAAGGTCCTTAATGTTTGTATTCTTATCAATTTGCGTTGCTTTTTTCTCTATGCTGTTTAACAATTTATCAAGAATTTGAATTTTCTTTTGGCTACGTTTTGACATTTCATTTAGTACATTCTTTGTATTTTCTTCTTTTTTTTGCTCTAAGTTTTTTAAAGTCTTTGTATCGCCATCTACAATACTTTTAACTGTTGTTGCACTGACCTTAAACTTTCTCGCCACCTCGCTATAATTTTGGCATTCCACATAAGACTCTATTATTTTCTTTTTATCTAAATCATTTAATTTTCCCCCCATTCTTTCATCAACCTTTCATATTTGCTATCTATTTTTAAGTAATACATCTTCGTGATTTTTATTCCTTTTCCTCTTTTTCTTAAGATGTCTATTCTCCTTTTTAAAGTCATTACAAAATCCCTTTCTTTTACATGAATTACAATCATGTTTCATACAATACTCAAAGTTATATTTACTCATTTGTATATCAGCCCTTTTAAGACATATAAAAAGAGTTAGTAAACTTAATTACTAACTTTCTAAAAATATATAAAAACTGTTTATGTGAAAGCTTTATTTAGCTAATTTGTATAAAGCATCTATCTTTTTTTCATTATATGTCCCCATATTTTTCAAATTCATAAATCAGTACTTCCTATTATTGATTTTATTTATTAGTTACAATATAATCAAATTGTAAAAATATTAAAGCAGGGGAACCTGAGCGAGCAATTCAAATTTAATTTAAAAGGAGTGAAGGTAATACTGAAATCAATTTTAAATACAATTATTAGCATAATAAATCAATTATCTTTTTCATTTAAATTTACATTCAATATTTTGGGAGCTACAATACGTATGGATTGCTCTGCTTTAGTATTTTTTATATAATAATTATTCCCATACAAGAAGAGACTAGCCATTGTGTGAGGCTAATCTCCAAGTGGGGTGAATCATTGCTATGTATCAGTACATTTTATTATCACAATATCATAATAACACTTTTTATCCCCCAAAAACTCTCATCTTTTTCTCATATTTTAAATTATTCCCATTTCTTCACCTACAGCATATACAATTTTATCTCTCCACCTATAAAATGTTGCTTCTGATATATTTACTTTTTGACATGTTTTAACTATTCCAACTTGTTTTATATAGTTCCAATCAAAAAAGTCTTTATAATTTTTGTCTAATTGTTTATATACTTTTTTAATAGCATCGTTTGTACTTTCCATCTTTAATAATGATGTACTAGATACTAATTTTATACCTTTTCTTTCTGTAGGCTTGCTAGTGCCACCTTGACCTTTTGGTTGACCATCTGCTGGTTCTGGACTTGTTTCTATTATATTTGCTCTTATTTCTTCTATTTTTTTTGCGTTATCGTTATAATGTTTCAATTCAAACTCTATGTAACCATATACTTTCTTGTCGATTTTCACTTTCAACGCCTTCTTTCGTAAATATAATTATTTTTCTAGCAATTCTGCTATATTGTATGGTTTTTTATCTTCCCATTTCACGAATTGAAACGATTTCACTCCTAAACCTGTGCAACCAGCTTCGGCTTCACGATCCGACCACCAACCATTTTCCTCTCGGTGTGGACAGCTTCCAAAAACATATAAACTTCCATCCCCATCTCTCGCTATCCATTTATATCTTTCATCTATATTCTCAAGTATAATTCTTTCTGATTCTGATAATTTTATTTGTTCTTTGTGTTCTTGTTTAAGCCATTCTAATCTACAATCGTCGCAACTTCCATTCGCACACCCCTGTCTGCAACGTTCTTTGTCATCACAATATCCTTGCACAAATTTTGATATTATACTCCCGTGTATTAACGTTTACTAATAGTTCATCACTTGCGTTTTGTATTTGTTCTAATAACCATTCTCTATTTGTCATATTGGTTCACCCCTCATTTTTTGATATGCTTCTTCCAAATCAACTTGTCCGACAAATTCGCACTCTTCTTTTGTTGCTGTATATTCCGCATATATTGCACATTCATCTTTACAATATAAATCTGTGTGAAATGGTTTTAATACGTAACCTATTTCATCTTCGTTATCTAAAGCAAATCTTATTATAACTTCTTGCTCTGAATCATATTTTTGTAATTGTTTTATCAATTCTTTAACTTTCATTTATTTATTCACTCCTCTTTTACTATCTATCATATCTGCTTGTATTAAGTCGTATAGCTTATCCATTGTCTCGTTAAATTCTTCAGTTGCTTGTTCGTTAAATCTAAATATAATCATTCTATCTTCACCCTGGTAATAATTTAAATTATATAAATTAGTATCATTGTTTACTCGTATTGAATTGCCGTAATTATTATACGCATCGGGCATATAAATATAATTACTTCTTTTGTTTTGCTGCACTTCTTTAAAACCCATTTTTTTAAGTTCTTTAAAATCTATATCATTTTTCAACTTTAACATTTATTCTTCCTCCAGCAATTCTTGTAAAGCTTTCGCCTTGAAATACTCCATTGTAAAAACCTTTCTGCCGTCTTTGGTATAAGTGTTATGTTCTTTATCATATTTTAAATATTCTTCTATTTTGTCTTTTATTTTTTGTTTAGCAATGTATGCTGTGCAACAACTTATTTTTGTTGATTCACTTATTCGTTTATATTCTTTTAACTCTTCATTTTCTTTCAATATTTTTTTGTAATCTGATAAAATCACTTTGCCTGCTTTCTGTAATAATTCATCCACATAAGGTACTTCTTCACATATTTCAAATATAAATATCGCTTCTTCTATTGTTAATTCTAAAATGTCAGTTTCACCGTATAAATATTTTGTGTATTTTTCTTCAATACTATCTCCCACTTAAATCACCTCTCAATCTCTCATACTCCTCCACTGTTATATTTAAAGCCATAATATCGTTAAAAACTTCTAAATCAAAATTAGGTAATTGAAACAATGTCAATTTTTCTTCGTCTGTCAGTTGTTTCCACCATTCTTTACTTGATTTTGAATATTCAAACTCTTTCAAATATCCACCGCAACATTCTGCACTCGGATATTTTTCTTTTTCTTTATCTGTCATATATTCAAAATCAATCCACTCACTTTTCTCCCTTCTTGCCAAAATATCATACGCTTCTGTGTCTCTCCATTCTTTAAACGACATATCCGTCGGCTTGTTGAACATTAGCATTCTAGGTTCTTCATTGCAAAAGACGCCTGCACTTCTATTTGTCTTGTTCCAGTCGCCTGTGTTATAGTCGCCTGTGTTCATGTCGCCTGTGTTCCAGTCGCCTGTGTTCCTGTCGCCTGTGTTCATGTCGCCTGTGTTCCAGTTGCCTGTGTTATAGTAGCCTGTGTTCCTGTTGCCTGTGTTCCTGTTGCCTGTGTTATAGTCGCCTGTGTTCCTGTTGCCTGTGTTCCTGTCGCCTGTGTTCATGTCGCCTGTGTTCCAGTTGCCTGTGTTA
>CAYNRR010000013.1:0-37272 GCA_964400015.1 uncultured Eubacteriales bacterium
CTCCCAATTTCAAATCTATAATCACAAAACATTTTAAAATATAATTGTAAAATACCAAATCTATAAAGAAATGTCTTCCATCAAAAGTTATTTTTTGTTGTCTTGCGACAAAAGAAAAACCTCTCCCTAACTCCAATAAGAATTTTTGCAAATGGTCTATTATTGCTTGTTCCAAGTCTTTTTCATAAAAGCTCGTTTTTCCTTCTAATCCTAAAAATTCTAAAACATATGGATCTCTTACTATATTTTTAGGCTCTATTCTTTCAGGCAAACCAATTTCATTTGCAACACTATCTTTATCTTGACTTGCTAGTAATCTTTCATAATAAAATGTGTCGATTTGTCTTTTTAATTGTCTTACACTCCAATTAGATTTCACACATTCGTCAGCATAAAATTGTCTAGATTTTTCATCTTCAATTCTCATTAATAAATTATAATGTGACCAACTCAATTCGCTAGACAGTGTCTGGCGAATTGGAAAAGTACGATAAAACTGTCGCATATTTTTCAAGTTTGCAATTGTAAAACCTTTTCCAAATTCATTAGTTAATTGTTCTGACAAGTATTCTAATAATTTCTTACCGTATTCTGCTCTATCATTTTTGCCACATGCCTTATGTATTTCTTGTCCTATTTCCCAATACGCTTGTACCATTGCTGAATTTACTACTGTATATACTTTTGATTGTGCAGTTAGTAGACTATTTCTAATTATTTTATATGACTCTTCCGGTTGTATTGTTAATTTTGTATCTTCCATAAATTCACTCCTTCTCATGTTATTTTAAAATTTTTTAGAATCATCTCAACACTTTTCAATAAATTCTTTAAATAATTTTTCAGTGAACTCATCTTCCAGCATTAACTCCGGATGCCATTTTATGCCTATTACAAATTTCTTATCGTTCAATTCAAAACTTTCTACTAGTCCATCATAAGAAGCAGATGATATTTTTGCATAGTTTTCAACATTTTCTTTGGGTGCTATCATGCTATGAATACTATTTACACTATATTTATCTTTATTCAATAAATCATATAATTTAGTTCCCTTAATTACTGTTACTTCATGTCGATAGTTTTTATCATATATATCATGACTTTTTGTTTTATCTTCAATTACATCTGTTCCTACTGCTCTTAAGATATTATTGAATCCTGCGCATATTCCTATAAGTGGCTTGTCCAATTCTATAATTCTTTTCGCCATTTCAATTTCATAATTTGAACTATATAGTCCACCTTGTAAGATAAAACCATCACATAAATCTATTTGCCTATATAATTCATTTATTTCTTCATCACTCAAAATTGTATTGTCTTTAATATCGTTTTCATTAAATTTCAAAGTTGGTTCAGTTGGCAATAACGTTATCGCTATGCCACCATTCTTTACAATTAAATATCTTATTTCATCAACCTCATCAATTCTATGCCAAATATCTTCGCCATATTGAGGCTGAACTTTTCCTATTATTCCTATAATTGGTTTTTTCATTTTTTCTCCCTCCAAATCTGATTATAATAAAAATCGATATTATTTACGCTAACCACTAATATAGCATCTAATAATTCTATCCTTTTAAAATGTGCCTCTTTTAGTTTTATCAATTTTTCTTCTGTTTTTACCATTAGTTGTTTTTTTCAAACCATTCGGCAAACTTTTCCAATGCAGAATATGAGCCATCTACTTTTCTTCTGTTTTCTCGTTCCTCTTCACTCATTTCAGCTAAAGTTTTTTCAAATCCTTTTGGCTTAAAAATATACCATAAATCAGACCATTTTTCTTTTCTATTTAACCCTTGTATTTTATATGATAAATTTCCCGGATGTTTTCCATAAAAATAATGTATTTCATTTCCGTCATGATAAGCCAAGCACTCATTAAACGCACAAGCTCTATTATCTTTATTTTCCATCAATTTTAAAATTCCATCTATCCCAATGGTGTCAAGTGAAAAATTTACAAATGCCCTTGGGAATCCATTTAATTCTTCTATTCTAAAATCTGTATCTAGCGCAACACATGGTTTATTTACCATTTTATAGGCTTGCATAACTTTTGCTTTAGCAATTTCTTGAATATCATCACTTCTTGGTTCATCCAATTCATAATTATATGTCGAAAACTTTAAATTCTTAAAATATTTTTCTGCTGATTTTATTTTACCCTCGTTATGCGTTACAAAAATAATTTCATTATTCATATTATTTTTCCCCCTTATTCATCATTACTTAATATTATATAACTCGATAGTGACATTTTAGCATACTTTTTTTATTTCAGTTATTCTCAAAACCATCCATATCTTTTTGAATTTTCAAATTTGTTCTTATAATGTAGTCTAAATCTTCTATTGCTTTGTCTATATTCATCATTCCATTTCCGATAGGATAATAAACTGGATATACTTTATAATTTTTACCAGCTATATTCTTTGAAAAATTTTGTTTTCTACATTGTGATACTGATATATTCCTATCTAATATAATAGAACTCACCTGATTTCCAAATGTTATAATTGCTTTTGGACTAATTATTTCTATTTCTTTGCATAATAGATCGAGATACTGACTATAAACTGAATTTGGCAACACTCTAGCATCTAGCTGAGTACATTTTCCAAGATTAGTAATAAAATATTTGTGTTTTTCCACATCATTATATACTATATCTGCAAATTCTTCGTTCCATTCTTGTGGCTTTTTGGTCATAATATCATTATATATTTTTTCATCAAGTAATCCTATTCTATAAAACAATTTCCATATATTTTTAGTTCCAATCCAAGGAGACCTTCTACCTTTCCAATTTGGATCTGATGCAATATTTTTTCCTGTTGGATTCATAAAAACAAAACAAATATCTGGGTTGTCTGTACAACCTCCATTATATATAGAAGTTAATTCCCTTGCACCATACTGTAATTGCAATTTATCATATTCAGCATTTAATTCACTTATTTTCATAACTACTATTACCACCTTTATTTGTTCTTTTATTATTAGTACAGTTTCCAACTATTGATTTTTCAAGGTTAGAAGCACACAAATTTCAACATGTGTCGCAACTCACAAAAGAACTATTTATTTCGTTTTTTTCTAATTGATTATTTGCTTCAATTTTTACATGCATTTATATATATAAATCAACGTTAGGAATTACATTACTACCCCTCCTTTTTTCGAATTATTGATACTATTTCGTTTCCTCATCTATCCATTTTAAATATTCATCGTTACAACTTTCCAATTCAAATATAGCACCAACTTATTATTTAACAACTCTTCTATTACTTGCTCTAGCTCTTCCTTATTATCAAAAGCTGTTTCTATCATACAATATTTACTCATAGCCAACACTCCCTTTTATATCAACTATTACAAATATATCATACTACAGAAAACATTTCATCTTTATTAGTAATTTTCCTCACTGCTCAAATTGAGTAGGCACTATTTTTTCAAAAAGGGGATGGAAAATTTCCCACAAAAATCTCTACTTCGTGTATACGAATAGGAATCTTGCAATACATTAAAACTAATTCTTGATATCTTATCGTATATTCAATTTTAAGCCATTGCTTTATTTGAATACCATACCTATTAAGCTTCATTACTATTTCTCCTCTCAACATTTATTCAAATAACGAAAAAAGAACACCAATATTGATGTTCTTTTGCTTGTAGTTTAATTCTTTAAGCTAAACGCTTTTCTAACCTTGTAACTCATGCGAGGTCTACTGATACTTTTACTCTAATTTCATCAAAGACCGTCTTTTTTAAAGAATTTTCATCTTTTTTATCAAATCGAGCAAATTTACCAAACACACTCATATCAAGTATTTCAAGGTTTATATTTTTTCTAGCAACACTACCGTCTCCACATGGCACGTCTGAGGAAACATATCAACCGGCTGAACTTTTTTCAATTCATAGCCACTATCCAGTAAATACTTCAAGTCTCTTGCCAAAGTCGCAGGATTGCAACTTATATATACAATTTTCTCAGCTTGCATTTCTTTTAAAGTTTCTAAAAGTTTTACATCGCAGCCTTTTCTAGGTGGATCTAGGAATACCACATCTGCTGTTTTTCCTTCTTTATACTTTTGAGGTATTACTTCTTCTGCACTTCCACAAATAAATTCTGCATTTTCTATCTTGTTAAGCTTTGCATTTGCCTTTGCGTTTTCAATTGCTTGTGGGACTATTTCAACACCAAAAACATTTTTAGCTTTATCTGCTACAAATATTGATATAGTGCCTATTCCACAATACAAATCAAACACATTTTCTTTACCAGTTAATTCAGCAAATTCTTTCGCTACAGTATATAATACTGCAGTTTGTTGAGGGTTTACTTGATAAAAAGATAAAGGTGCTATTTTAAATCTATATCCTTCTAATTCATCTTCTATGTAATCTTGTCCATATAAAGTTTTACATTTTTGACCTAAAATTACATTCCCTTTCTCTGTGTTAATATTCTGTATTATAGATTTTAATTGAGGATACTTAGCTTTTAACTCATTTACAATATTTTCTGCATTTGGAAGTTTTTCTCTATTAGTTACCAAAACTAGCATTACTTCTTCTGTATTTATACCAATTCGAGCAACAATATGTCTAAGTATTCCTTTTCCATTTTTTTCGTCATACGTTGAAACGCCATATTTTTGTGTTAATTCAAATACATTTTTCGCTAACTCATCTATATATTCATTTTGAATATAGCATTTTTCGTTTTCAATAAGCGAATGTGTACGGCCTGCATAAAAACCAATCTTTCCATTTGAAACCGGATATTGCACTTTATTTCTATATCCGTATGGGATAAACATTCCTATCATCGGTTCAATTGATGGTTCGTACCCTAACGATTTTTTTAATGTATTTTTTACTAAATCTGTTTTTAATTGCAATTGTGATTTATAATCCATATGTTGTAAATTACAACCACCACATTTTGAAAAGACTTTACACATAGGTATTTCTCTATTTTCACTCGGAGTTAATACCTCCAAAAGTTTAGCGAAACCGTAATCTTTGTTAGCTTTCAAAATTTTTATTTTTACTTTTTCGCCTTTTAGGGCTCCTTTTATAAAAACAGTATAGCCGTCAATTTTAGCAATGCCTTCGCCCTCAAATCCCATATCTAAAATTTCAACTTCAAACTCTTCATTTTTTTGTACCATAAGTTCACTCCTTAAGAAAAATTTTTAGTACTTTTAATTTTCATTTATATTTTGTCATACTTGCTTTTTAGGTGCAAATTTTTTGATTGAGCTTTTTCTACAAAATTATTTCTCTCTTTAGTTTTTTCTCCTTTACTTTTCCAATTCCAACGTATTGTGTAGAATATAAATTGTATAATCCATCTTCTAAGTTTACTTTGATTTCTTCGCCATTTATAAGTTTTTTCATATTATTTGAAACATCAATTTTCTTGTCGAAAAGTTTTTCCATTGATATTATTTTATCATCTGATATTTCATCTATAGAAATCGCACTATCTATATCAAACTCACCAGTCACAGTTCTCCTTAGTGCTGTCATAGTACCACAAGTTCCTAATTTGTAAGCAATATCTTCACATAGACTTCTAACATATGTACCTTTTGAACATGATACTGTATATTCCAAAATATCATTTTCAAGATGTATATTTTCTATTTTATAAATTTCAATATCGCGTTCCTCACGTTCTATTTCAATACCTTCTCGTGCATACTCATAAAGCTTTTTGCCATTCACCTTTATAGCTGAATACATTGGTGGAACTTGCTTCTGAGGTCCAATAAAACCTTGCAACACTTTTTCTATTTCATTCAAAGATAATTTATCTAATATTTCAAAAACATTTTCATCATTTTCAATAACATTACCCGTAATATCTCCCGTATCAGTTTTCACGCCAAGCTTCATTTTTACTTCATATGTTTTATTTTCACATGTTAAATATTGAACAAGCTTGGTAGCTTTCTCAACGCACACCACTAATACTCCAGTTGCAAGAGGATCCAAAGTTCCAGTATGACCAACCTTCTTAGTACGTAAAACTTTTCTCACCCTTGACACAACATCATGCGAAGTTATCCCCTCAGGTTTATCTATAATCAAAACCCCACTTTGCATAAAAAAATTCTCCTTTCCCGGTTCGCGAGGGACGTCCGTTAAATGTTCATTTTTTGACTTATATTGGAAATTTTGGAACATTTAACGGACGTCCCTCGTGTGTCGATAAAAAAAGCAGCTTTTTATTTTAGCTGCTTTCTTATTTCTGCAAGTACTGTTTCTTTTGCTGTTTCTATTGGACCTGGTACTGAGAATCCTGCTGCTCTTAAATGTCCTCCTCCAGCATATTTTGATGCTATTATTGACACATCTATGTATTCGTTTGAGCGTAAACTTACTTTGAAGTTTCCGTCTTTTTCGCGTAGCATAATTGATACTTCTACACCTTCTATGTTACGTCCATAGTTTACTATGTTCTCGTGATCGCCGTCTTGGTTGCCGAATTCATTCCAGTCTGCTTCTGTTACATATAGGAATGCAACGCGTCCCTCTTCTAATATTTCTAGTCGTGATATTGCTCTTCCTAATAGTCTAGTTCTTGCTTCTGTTGTTAAATCGAATACATTTCTATATATTTCTGCAACATTAACGCCTGCTTCTACAAGCATGCTTGCAAATTCAAATGTTTCTGGCTGTATGTTGTGTCTAAATCCTCCTGTATCTGTAAGCATTCCTGTGTACATACATTTTGCCATTTCTTTGTTTATTGCTACTTCCATTGAGGCTAACACAACTATTATATTTTGGCAAGTTGATGATGCAACTGCGTTTACGTAGTTTGCATCACCAAAATTTTGGTTTGTTATGTGATGATCTATTACTATTGTGTTTGATATTTTTTCAAACCATTTTCTACCCTCGCCTAAACGTTCTAAATCACTGCTGTCTAGTGCAACACACAAGTCATATTCTTCATCTTCTGGAAGCTCGTTTTTTATAAGCTCAAATCCTGGTAAAAAGTTATACATCTTATTTACTACTGGTAAATATACATCGACTTCTTTTTCTAGTTTTTTTAACCCGTGCATAAATCCAAGAGAACTTCCTACAGCATCTCCGTCTGGATTTTCATGTGTTATTATCAATATTTTTTTTGCTTTTTGTATCATTTCTCTTATGCTATCTAAAACTGACATATACTCAAAACTCCTTTTTATAATTCGCTATCTTCTTCTGAATCCTCATCTTCTAATGGTTTTATATCTAATGTATTTATTATATTTTGTATTTTTTCACCATAAGCCATTGAATCATCAAATTCAAATTTTACTTCTGGTGTCGAATGCATTCTTATGCCATTACCAATTTCTCTTCTTATATATCCAGCTGATGATTTTAGCGCATCCATGGCTTCTTTCTCGTCTTTTGTTCCTAACATACTTACATATATTTTACAATATTTTAAGTCTCTAGAAACGTATACCTTTGTTACGCTGATTATTCCTGTAAGTCTTGGATCTTTTAATTCTCTGTCTATAATGTTACCTGCTATCTTTTTGACTTCTTCTTCAATTCTTTCTGTTCTTTCCATTTTGTTCACTCCTTAAAACATATTATTGATTCTACCTTTAAAGTTTAAAATCAATTTTATTGTTTAATTTCTTCCATAATGTATGATTCTAGTTTGTCGCCCACTTTAATGTCCTCATAATTTTCAATTTGAACACCACATTCATATCCTTCTGCAACTTCTTTTGCATCGTCTTTCATTCTCTTTAATGATGCAAGCTTTCCTGTATGGATAACTACATTATCTCTAATTACACGAAGTCCAGAATTTCTAACAATTTTACCATCTAATACATAGCATCCTGCTATCATTCCAGCACCTGTTATTTTGAATGTTTGTCTGATTTCTGCTGTTCCTTGAATTACTTCTTTATATTTTGGTTGAAGCATTCCTTTTAGTGCTGCTGTTATATCGTCGATCGCATTATAAATAACTGAATATAATTTTATATCAACGCCTTCTTTTTCAGCTATGCTCTTAGCGTTTGCTTCTGCTCTAACATTAAAGCCTATTATAATTGAGTTTGTAACCTTTGCTAGTGTAACATCTGATTCTGTTATTCCACCAACATTGCTGTGAATAATTCTAACTCTTGCTTCTTCATTTTTGATTTTTTCTAGAGAACCTTTAAGTGCTTGCACTGAACCTTGTAAGTCTGCTTTGATAATTACATTTAAGTCTTTTAATTTTCCATCTTCTATTTGACTAAACAAATTATCTAATGTTACTGGTGAATTTCTTCTAATCATGTCTTCTCTTTGTTTACGTTTTCTCTTTTCAATTAAATGCTTTGCTACTTTTTCATTTTCTACTTCGTAAAATGTTTCACCTGCCTCTGGAACTTCTGGCAATCCTATTACTTCAACTGGTGTTGATGGACCTGCTGCTTTTACTTTTTGACCTTTGTCATTTGTCATACCTCTAATTTTTCCAATTACACTACCAACAACTATTGTGTCTCCAATATTTAGTGTTCCCCTTTGTACTAATAATGATGCAGTGATACCTGTGTTTTTATCAAGTCTTGCCTCTATTACTGTACCTTTTGATTGTTTATTTGGATTTGATTTTAATTCTTTCATGTCTGCAACTAATAAAACCATTTCTAGTAACGCATCAATATTTTTGTTGAATTTAGCAGATATAGGTACGCAAATTACATCGCCACCCCATTCTTCTGGTACTAATCCATATTCCATAATTTCTTGTTTTACTCTATCTATATTTGCGCCTTCTCTATCTATCTTATTGATTGCAACGATTATTGAAACTCCTGCAGCTTTTGCGTGATTTATTGCTTCAACTGTTTGTGGCATTATACCATCATCTGCTGCAACTACTATGATTGCAACGTCTGTAACTTGTGCACCTCTTGCACGCATAGCTGTAAACGCTTCGTGTCCAGGTGTATCAATGAATGTTATTTCTCTACCATCTATTTCTACTTTATAAGCACCAATGTGTTGTGTAATACCACCAGCTTCTCTTTCACTTACGTTTGTTGCTCTAATAGCATCAAGAAGTGATGTTTTACCATGGTCAACGTGTCCCATAACTACAACTATTGGAGGACGTGGTACTAAGTCTTCTTCTGCATCGTCTGTATCATCAAATAAAATGTCCTCGTCTGAAACAATTTCTTTTTTATGAGCTGTTACTCCAAATTCTGATGCAACTAAATATGCTGTATCATAGTCTAATTCTTGATTTAGTGTTGCAAGGAAACCAAATCCCATTAACTTTTTAATAACTTCACTGGCTTGTTTTTTCAATTTTTCTGCTAAGTCTTTAACTGTTATTGTTTCTGGAATCTCAATGTCAGTAAGTTCAAATATTTTTTGATCGATATGTTCTTTACTTTCTGTTGGTTTCTTCTTTGCTTTTCTATTGCCTCTTCTCTTAGACATATCATAGTAATCAAACATTTTGCTTTCTGTATCTTCAAACATATTTGAGAAGTTGCTTTCTGACTGAATATCTTTTAACTTGCTATAGCTAATTTCTTCTCCTCTGTTTTCGTTTCTACCCTTACCTTTTGTCTTCTTTGTAGATTCTTCAAATTTTCTATTATCTTTTTCTTTATCTTTATAAATTGTTCTAACTATTTCTTTAACAGGTTCTTTTGAAGCGGTATCGTTTGCAAGAATTCCTTTAATATCTTTTTCAACCTTGCTTTCTCTTGTTTGTGGTTGTTTATTAAATTTTTGGAACTTATTATCACGATTACCATCTCTGTTTTGATATCTATTATCTCTGTTATCACGATTGCCATCTTTATTTTGGAATTTATTTTCACGATTGCCGTCTCTGTTTTGATATCTATTATCTCTGTTGTCGCGATTGCCTTCTCTGTTTTGGTACCTATTATCTCTGTTATCACGGTTGCCATCTCTGTTTTGATATCTGTTTTCTCTATTATCTCTGTTGTCGCGATTACCTTCTCTATTTTGATTTTTATTATCGAATCTTCTTTGATTATTGTCGTTTGAAGTATTTGTAACCACTTTTTCTGTAACAGCTTTTCTTTCTTCTGCAACAGGATTTGTTGCTTTCACATTCTCATTTTTTTCATTATTAACTTCAGGTTTTGAAACAACTTTTGTTTTAACTTCTTTTTCAACCTTTTTCATATTTTCTTCTTGCTCAACTACTTTCTTAACTTCTGAAATTTTTGGCTCTTCTACTTTTTTTACTTCTTCTTTAGTTGCTTCATTTTGTGGAGTTATTGTTGCTATTTTTCTTGGTGGAGTTCTATATTTTATATTCATTGATGTGTCTGTTCTTCTTTGAACAACTCCTAAATCGTTTCTTGGTTCTCTACGAATATCTGTCTTTTTTGGTTCTTCAACCGTTTCGATTCTAGTAACTTCCCTTCTTATAATAACTGGTGCAATTGGTTTCTTTTCTTTTTTGGCAGCAGTTTTATCTTCTTTCGGAGCTACTTCCACTTTCTTTGATACATTTTTAAATTGTTTTCTTATCTTTTCAACATCGCTGTCTTCAAGAATTGACAAATGACTTTTTACATCATATTTCAACTCAATCAACTTTTCGACTAGCTCTTTGCTTGTCATATTAAGCTCTTTCGCTAATTCATGTACTTTCATTTTCCCCATCTAATTATTAGCCCCTTTCAATTCTTCTACCAAGTTAATTATCTTAATCACTAAGATTCATAGTCTAACTTTTATTCATTTATTTCTTCTCTTAATTTTGAATAAATCTCATCAGATATATGCGTTTCAAATTCTTTGTCTATTCTTTTTGTTTTTATAGCTTTCTCTAAGCACTCTTTGCTATAACAAATATATGCGCCTCGACCATTTATCTTGCCTGTTTTATCTATACATATTTCACCATCTGTTTTTTTGACAATTCTGCATAATTCAGATTTTGGCTTCGACTCATAGCATCCAAGGCAACGTCTTAGTGGTATCTTTTTCATAACTCACCTCTAAAAATTATTGAATATTCATTTCCTCTTTAATTTGACTTTCACTCTTTATATCAATTTTCCATCCTGTAAGTTTTGCAGATAATCTTGCATTTTGACCATCTTTACCAATTGCAAGTGACAATTGACTATCTGGAACAACAACTTTTGATGTCATTTCTGCTTCGTTAACATCTACTGCAAGAACTGTTGCAGGACTTAATGCTGATGCTATAAATTGAACAGGATCTTCGCTCCATTCAACTACATCAATTTTTTCATCTCTTAATTCGTTTAATATATTTTGTATTCTGATACCTCTTGGGCCAACACATGAACCAACAGGATCAATGTTCATATCTTTAGAATAGACTGCTATTTTTGTTCTTGAACCGGCTTCTCTAACGATATTTTTGATTTCGATAAGACCTTCATAAATTTCTGGAATTTCAAGTTCAAATAATCTTCTTACGAATCCAGGATGCGTTCTTGATATTAACATTTGAGGAATACCTTTAGCGTTCTTTTGAATTTCTAAAACATATGCTTTTATTTTATCATTTACTTGATATTCTTCTCCGGCTATTTGCTCATTAGTAGTCATGATACCTTCAATTCGTCCTAAATCTACAATCATTATATTTTTTTCAACTCTTTGAATTAAACCACTAACGATTTCTCCTTGTCTATCTGCATATTCAGAAAAAACAATTTCTCTTTCAGCTTCTCTAATTTTTTGAACAATAACTTGTTTAGCTGTTTGTGCTGAAATTCTTCCAAAATCTTTTGGAGTAATTTCAACTTCTACGATATCTCCCAAGTTAGGTTTTTTTCTGCCTTTTACGTTTTCTATGCAAATTTCTATTGCAGGATCAAAAACTTCTTCAACAACTTCTTTTAATGAATATACTTTTATTGAAGCCTTTTCTTCATCAATTACTATTTTTACATTTTCTTGTGAATTAAAGTTTTTCTTATATGCTGTAAGTAACGCTGATTCTATAGCATCCAATAGATATGCTTTACTTATTCCTTTTTCAATACTTAACTCCTCTAATGCTTCAAAAAATTCTTTATTCATTTTCCGATTCCTCCCAATTATATAATATTTTCGCGTTTGATATATTATCAAAACTTATACTTTCGTTTGTTCCTTCTTCTGTACAAATTATAATTTCAGTATCTGTAACTTCTTTTAGTATTCCTACAAACACCTTATTTTTATTTATTGCTTTATATAATTTTATCTCCACGTTTTTATTTTTTGCAGCCTCATAATGCTTCTTTTCTCTCAAACGTCTTTCTAGTCCACATGATGACACCTCTAAAAGATAAGCCACCTCTATTGGATCAACACGATCTAACTCTTCACCAACAGCATCGCTAACTTTTTCACAATCATCAAGGTCAATTCCACTTTGTTTATCAATATAAAGTCTTAAGTACCAATCTTGGCCTTCTTTCAAATACTCTACATCGTATAGCTCATAGCCTAATTCTGTTACAACTGGTTCTATTATCTTCTCTAGTTCTTTTTCTTGTTTAGTCATAAGCTGTACCTCCTTCAACACCTTAACATAACGAAAGAGTGAGGCTTGCCTCACTCTTTCTGTTATTATTTATTATGCTATAAGCATTTTACCATCTTTCCTTACGGAAATCAAGTGTTTTAGGAACTTTTTTAGTAAAGTTCAAACTCAATCACGACTCGACAATAGTCAAGTGCCTTCTTTTCATTGAAGTCAGCGGGTACACGCTTTCCTCCGTTATAGGTTCCCACGTACTCGACGTTAACATTAAACTCGCCGCCGATCCCCATTTCATCAAACCGCTTGGCAATCATAGTTTCAGCGTTAAACATCACATATGCCATTTTCTTGGTTGCCATATGGGGAACTGCAATAATGTTTTTTACCTTGATTACAGGTGCTACAGCATCGGAAATGTCAAGAGTTCTCGTGTTATCAAAGAACGCCTCACATATGCGTACTGCTTCCTCGCGTTGCTCTGAGGTTAATTTCTTGCGTTGCTTGGCAATCTGCTTGTGCAGATCTTCGTCTTCTCTGGGGAAATCATACTCGTTGTATTCATAGCCCATTTCCCGTAGGGTTTCCGTCAACTTCGTTTCAAAGGTTTCCATTTAAAAATCCTCCTAAAAATATAATGGGTCTCGCCAATAGTATTTTATCATCGTTAACATAATTTTTCAACTATTTCAACACATTTTTTCAATATTTCCTCTAGTCTTGCATTTTGTTCGGATAAATGTAGGAAACCAATTAAAGCTTCAAACCCTGTTGCATATTTATATTCAATTATATCTGCATTTTTAGCTGTAGAATGTGGATTGGCATTTCTACCTCGACGTGCAATGTCTATTTCTTCTTCTGTCAAAAATGCTTCAAGTTCCTTCAATATTGTACATTGTGCTTTAGCACTCACGAATTTTATTGCCTTTTTATGAAGCAATCCATTATTACACAATCCTTTACTTATAACATATTCTCTTACGTACATCTCATAAACAGCATCGCCCATATAAGCCCAAACTAATGGTGAATATTGTATTGCTTCTTCTTTTTTCATTTCTAACTTTCCCTCTTTCTATTTTTGAAGATTTGGTGCTATTTCTAGTGAAATATTACCTATTTTGCCAGTTCTAAATTCGTCAATTAAGATATTGGCAACTTTAGTATAATCAATTTCTCCACCTCTTACCAAGCATCCTCTTTTTCTACCGATTTCCTCTAAAACGTCTAATGGCATTTCATATTCAAAATCATCTGATATTTTATATCTTTCAAATAATCTCTCTTTGTTATTGACAAGAAGCTCTTCAACTAAGTGTAATGAAAGCTCTTCTATATCTATAATTGTATCTTTTATAGTTCCTATGTATGCTAAGTGTCTTGCAGTTATTTCATCATCAAATTTTGGCCAAAGTACACCAGGAGTATCTAGTAATTGAATTTTTTCATTTAATCTTACCCATTGATTTTTCTTTGTAACACCCGGCTTATTCCCTGTTTCGGCTGAAGACTTTCCTGCTATTTTATTTATGAAAGTCGATTTTCCAACATTAGGTATACCTACAATCATTGCTTTTATAGAAGCTCCTGTCATACCTTGTTTTTCTCTTCTTTCGATTTTTTCTTTCATAAGTTCATAAGCTGCATCCACAACTTTTTTCATACCTAATCCTTGATTAGAGTTTGTATCTATGGCAACTTGATTTTGAGTTTTAAAGTAATTTACCCATCTTTGATTTTCAGTTTTATCTGCCAAATCTGCTTTGTTCAAAACAATAATTCTTGGCTTGTCTGCTATGATTTCATTTAATATTGGATTTCTGCTAGCAAGTGGAATTCTTGCGTCCACTAATTCTATTACTACATCAACTTTTTTTACTGCTTCTCCTATTTCGCGTCTGGCTTTAGCCATATGTCCAGGATACCAGTTAATACTTGTCGATGGTAAACTTTCTGCATTTTCATCCATCTTTTTATTTTTTCTCATTTCTCTTTTTTTGTACATATCCATTATTCGTCACCTTCCTCGCATAAATTGTAATTTATTATTTAGATTTCTTTTTCATATTTTTTAATATTATAAAGCAAATTATAGACAATATTAACGAAACAATTCCAACTAACCACATATTTAATGTATTAGTTAAAATAAAAAATGCACTTAATATAAATGTTGTAAAAAATACTACACCTATTGTATATAATATTTTTTCAAAACTCATAATATCATCTCACTTTCAAATTACTATTTATTTGTTTCTTCTAATAATAAATCAATAATTTTTTTCATATATTCATTTGATAATTCAATATCCTCGCCTACTAGTCCTATAACTGGTCTTATATTATCCGTATCATGAAAATCAGAACCAATTGTAGAAATCAAATTGTTACCTTTACAAAACTTATTCCATTCACAACATTCATTTATTTTTCTATTGTTTTTATCAACGTATATATAATTAGCCTCTACTGCATCAGCTTTCATATCATTTACTATTTGCAAAATATCATCTTTATTTAATCCGTCTTCATATTTATACGCAACTGGATGTGCAAGTACTGCTTTGCCACCAGCATTTCTAATCAATTCTGCTGCTTCGGCTGGAGTAATTGTTTCTTTTTTCACGTACGCAGGACATCCTTCATTCATAATTGTTTCTATAAATTCACCTTTATTAGGTATATGTCCAAATTCTTTTTTTAGTAATGAATGGTTTGAAACATTAGTAATAATGTCTTGAGATATGTGTGATTTAGTTACTGATTCAATTTTATCTAATTCATTGAAATTCACAATATACCCTAATTTTTCTAATTCGTTTGATACTTTAGATAAGTAAATATGTCTGCTATTTCTTAATTCATTTAATTTATTTTTAAAAATTTCATCATTTATTGAAATATTATAACCTAACACATGAATACCACATTTATTGATTTTTGTAGATATTTCAACACCTGGAATAAGCGTTATATCGTTTTGTTTTGCATATGTCAATAATTCTTCTGTGTATGCGTCTATTGTATCATGGTCTGTAATCGCTAATGTTTTTACATTGTTTTTCACAGCCATATCTATTATTTCTTTTGGTGAATATGCTCCATCAGACATATTGGTATGAATATGTAAGTCAATTAGTTGTTCCATCTTTATCCCTCTTTCATAGCAATTTTTCACTTATCTTAATATTCTTTGTTTTTAAAAATGATTTTTGATAAATTCAACCACGTGGTCTTCATTAAATTTTATTTTTTCTTTGTCTTCATCTGTAATTTCAGTAAAATATTTATTTATATTTTTATACTTAGATATAGAATTTAAAGGATATCCTGGATTTATTTTTTCAGAAGGCACATCTACCATATAAAAATCATCTTTGCACCATGTATATGTACTTTCATTACCATTTTCGTCTATTACAGCTAGTCCATAAATCCATTTACAATTTAATTTTCCATCTTTACCATATTGCTTTACCAAATTCATATAATGACTTATCATTTCTTCATCATTCAATGTTTTTCCATTAACTCTTCTAACAAATAAACCTGGTTGCTTATCTTCTGGTACATTTTCCAAATATAATGTATCGTCCATTCCCATGCTTGGCATTTTAGATTTTTCAAAACAAGCTCTTGCCTTTATTAAAGCATTTTCTATAGCATTTTTCCCGTTTTCTTCAACATCTAATTCTAAATTCAAATCTTTTAGTGATAGTACCTCAATTTCATATTGTGCCAATCCTTTAGAAAATCTTTTTGACTTTGTTGGATTGCCTGTAGCAAAAAGTATTTTTTTCATTTTATTCCATCCTTTCATCTGAATTTCTAAGAAATATCCAGGACCTATTATATCAATAAAAGCATTAAAAATCTAGTAATGTTGTTCGTATTTAGCCATTTTAAAGCATTTTTACCAACATTTGAGGGTTACCTACTTTCTCGATCCATTTTATAATAATTATAGAACACTTAAACAGGAGGTGGAACTTATTGAAAAGTATAAAAAATTATATTGTTCTTCTATTTACCATATTTTTTGCTTTTGGATTTAACTCCACTGTGGAAGCAAGCTATGTGAGTACATACGCCGAACCAAGTACTTTAGTAAAAGTAGGTTCAAGAGGCGATAATGTAAGATGGGTTCAAGATTTATTAAAAGAAAACGGCTACACTATTACAGTGGACGGTGTTTTTGGTAATATCACAAAAAATGCTGTAATACATTTTCAAAAGTATAATAACTTAACTACTGATGGAATCGTTGGTGTGCTTACCAGAAATGCATTAAAAAAATCAGTAAATTATTCTAACACTTCTACTACTGATAATATCATGTATACTACTACTTCTGTAAATTTCAGATCTGGTCCTGGAACTAATTATTCTTCAAAAAAAGTATTAACTAAAAATTCAAAAGTATATGTTTATCAAATTAGAAATGATGGCTGGGCATACGTAAAATATAATAATGTTCTAGGATATATATCATCCAAATATTTATCGAAATCTGCCGTTTCAAGTTCAAATAGCACTTCAAACACTTTACCAACTTTCACAAGAAATTCTAAAAATTTGCTTACAATAATTAAAAATTGTAAATCATATTATTCTAATAATAATTTTTATTATAGCTTAGCTGACGGTGTAAGAAGTATTCCGGCTGATCAAAGTAAAACATATGATTCTAAAAGATATGTAGACTGTAGTTCTTTCGTGACTTGGGCTTTATATGAATATGCAAACGCTAACAATTTAACAGCTATGGCTAATTACTTTAGTTATCAAAGAAATAGTGCAACTTTTGCTTCTATAGGTGCAAATAGTGGTAACAATTACTTGACAACAGTTAGTTCACTATCTAATGCAAAAGCAGGAGACATATTAGTAACTAAAGGTCATGTTGAATTTTTGTCATCATATACCCAAAATTCAAATGGTAGTTATACTATAAAAGTTTATAACTGTGGTTCAAACGCAAGCATTGCTGTACCAGGTGTTACAACATCAGAAACCAAATACGAATCTGAAATAAAATATATATTAAGAGTAAAATAGATGAATTTTACAATACAAAAAAGACTGCAAGTTTAATTTGCAGTCTTTTTTAGATTATTTTTTCATTGATTAGTCAGCATTTTTTTCGTTAGAAGTAATTTTTTCTTTAACTTTAGTAGCTTTACCAACTCTATCTCTTAAATAATAAAGTTTAGCTCTTCTAACTTTACCAGATCTAACGACTTCAACTTTTTCAACCTTTGGAGAGTTTACTAAGAATGTTCTTTCAACACCTGTACCGTAAGCTACTCTTCTAACTGTAAAAGTTTCATTAGCGCCGCCACGTTGTTTTTTGATAATTGTTCCCTCAAATACTTGAATTCTTTCTTTGTTTCCTTCTTTAATCTTAACGTGTACTCTAACTGTATCGCCAATATTTAATACAAGTTTATTATCTCTAAGTTGTTCGTTTTCTATAGCTTTAATTTTGTCCATTTGTTTAACTCCTTTCTTCTATTTTTTTAATCAAATCAGGACGCTTGCGTTTCGTAATTTCAATCGATTGTTCGCGTCTCCATTTTTCAATGTTTGCATGATGTCCTGACAACAATACATCAGGAACTTTTCTGCCCATAAATATTTCTGGTCTTGTATATTGTGGATATTCTAAATACCCTTCACTAAAAGATTCATCTTCAACAGATTCAGCCTTTATTACACCATCAATATTTCTACTAACAGAATCAATAAGCACCATCGCTGGAAGCTCTCCACCTGTTAGTACATAATCTCCAATCGAAATTTCTTCATCAACAATCTCATCTAAAACTCTCTGGTCAATACCTTCATAATGACCACAAAGTATTATCAAATGTTCTTCTTTTGCAAGTTGTCTTGCAAGTTGTTGATTAAGTACCTTTCCTTGAGGCGACATATATATAACTTTAGGCTTATAATCTAAATCATTAGTTATAGATTCATAAGCTTTGTATATAGGTTCTGGTTTTATAACCATACCTGCGCCACCACCATATGGACAGTCATCTACATGCTTTTGTTTATCTGTAGAAAATTCTCTGAAATTTATTAGATTTAGTTCAATCAAGTTATTGTTCATAGCTCTCCCTATTATGCTACTTTTTACAGCATCAAACATTTCTGGGAACAACGTCAAAACATCAAACCTCATCGCTCTCTAACCCCCTAGGAATTTCTACATCAATACGTTTGTTTGCAACATCAACTTTTTTTATAACAGAAGCTAATGCAGGAAGAAGTAAATCTTTCTTTCCTTTTCTTTTTATAACATAGACATCACTTGCACCAGCTGTAAACACATCATCAACTACTCCTAATAATTCGTCTTGATATACTTCACAACCTATTAAATCTGCAATGAAAAATTCATCTTCAGCAGTTTCCTTTGCAAGTTCTCTAGGTATCTTTATGTATCTACCTTTTAGTCTTTCAGCATCCTCTATACTTTCAATTCCTTTAAGTTTTAAAAGTACAATGTCTTGCTGATATCTTACAGATTCAATAGTATATTCTTTTAGCTCGCCATTAAAATCAACGAGTATATTTTTCAATTTTTCATAATCTTTTTTATTCGATGTAAATGGCCTTACTTTCATTTCACCTTTCAAGCCATGCGTATTCGAGATATGACCAATCTCAAAAAAATCTACCATTTAAACTCCTCCGATTATTAGTCTAAAATTTCAACATTAACTTTTTTACCTTCTTTTGTTGCATAAGCCTTCATAAGAACTCTAAGAGCCTTAGCAATTCTACCTTGCTTACCAATTATTTTGCCCATGTCAGATGAGTCTACTCTAATTTCAAGAGTTACATCATCACCATTTTCTTTTTCTGTTATATCAACATTGTCAACATTATCAACTAAACTTTTTACAAGCATTTCTAACATTTCTTTCATGTTCATACCTCCATATAATCAGATATTAAATTAGTTAGAAACTTTTTCAAATAGTTTTTTAACTCTATCTGTTGGTTGTGCTCCGTTTTTTACCCAAGTTTTATATTTTTCTACATCGATTTTGATTGTAGCTGGGTCTCTCATAGGATCGTAAACACCGATTTCTTCGATAAATCTACCATCTCTTGGGAATCTTGAGTCAGCAACAACTACTTTATAGTAAGGAGCTTTTTTAGCACCATCTCTTCTTAGTCTGATTTTTACCATGATTTCACCTCCTTCAATTGTAACGTTATATTAAATATTAAAAACAGATTTATTGTAATCTAGAAGTTTAGCTTATTTTTGAAATTTCTTAGTGTACTTTTCTAAATCTTCTAAGCTTTTTGTGTTTTTCAACATATCTTGCATTTCAGCTTCTGACATTTTGTCCATTTCCAAGCTTTCTGCTTCTTTCATAATGTTTTTCATCATTTTATTCATTGGACTTTTGTTATTCATCAAGCTTCTCATAAGCATTCTTGTATCTGTATATTGTTTTATAAACTTATTAACTTCTTGAACAGTAGTTCCAGCACCATCAGCAATTCTTCTTCTTCTCTTACCATTTAAAATATCAACATCTTCTCTTTCTTCTTTTGTCATAGATAAAATAATTGCTTCAATTCTAGAAAATTGTTTTTCATCAACCTTAGCTTCTTCAATTGCTTTTTGATCAATTCCAATCATTCCTAAAATCGACTTAATTGAACCTAACTTTTTAATTTGTCTTAATTGATCTAAATAATCTTGAAGTGTAAACTCTTGTTTTCTAAGCTTCTTTTCTAATTTAATAGCTTGTTCTTCGTCGAAAGCTTCTTCTGCTTTTTCAATAAGAGAAAGAACATCGCCCATACCAAGAATTCTTTTAGCCATTCTATCCGGATGGAAAACTTCTATATCATTTAATTTTTCACCAGTACCAGAAAACTTAATTGGCTTACCTGTAATTGCTCTTACAGAAAGTGCAGCACCACCACGAGTATCACCATCAAGTTTTGTAATTGCCACACCATCTATCCCTAATTGTTCATTAAAACTTTGTGCTACATTTACAGCATCTTGACCAGTCATCGAATCAACCACTAGCAATATTTCATGTGGTTTAATTGAATCTTTTAATTGTTTCAATTCATTCATTAACTCTTCGTCAACATGCAATCTACCTGCTGTATCTACAATAACAACATCATTAAGCTTAGCATTAGCCTCTCTTAATGCTCTATTAGCAATATCAACTACATCTTTTGAAGATTTGTCAGAAAAAACCGGAATGTTTAATTGCTTTCCTAACACCTCAAGTTGATCAATAGCAGCTGGTCTATAAACATCACATGCTACCATCAAAGGCTTTTTGCCTTTTTTTCTAAGCATATTCGCAAGTTTTGCAGACATAGTCGTTTTACCTGAACCCTGTAAACCAGCCATCATTATTATAGTTGGTGGATTAGGTGACATATTTATTCCAACATCTTCTGTACCAAGTAATTCAACCAATTCTTCATGAACTATTTTTACCACTTGTTGTCCTGGTGTCAAACTCTTAAGTACATCTTGACCTAATGCTTTCTCACTAATTTTTGATGTAAAATCTTTAACAATCTTATAATTTACATCAGCTTCTAATAACGCAAGTTTAACTTCCCTTGCAATTTCTTTAACATCTTCTTCAGTTACTCTAGTCTTACCTTTAAGTTTATTTATAACACCTTGAAGTTTTTCACTTAAACTTTCAAAAGCCATTATACGAACCCCTTTATAATAAATTTAGTAATTTTTTTCTTAAAACTTTATCATTGGTTTTATCAAAAATATCATTTATGACTTTTTCTCGTCTTTGTTTTTGAGCCATAAAACCAAGTTTATCTTCAATGTCAATTAACTTCTTTTCACCGTCCATTAAACTTTTTCTGACACCTTGACGAGTTATATTAAGTTCTTCAGCAATTTCACTCAAAGATAAATTTTGATTATAGTACAAATCAATGACATCAACCTGCTTATCCGTAAGTAATTTGCCATACATTTCTAGCAACATACTAACTTTAATGTTTTTATCCATATGCTACCTCCTGTAAACCGAAAATAGTTTACAACCTTTTCAAACATTTGTCAAGCACAAAATTCCGAAACACAAGGGACGTCCGTTAAATGTTCATTTTTTGACAATAATTGTCAATTTTGAAACATTTAACGGACGTCCCTAGTGTGTACTACTTTACTTTCTGCTTTTTCACTACAAGCATATTTTTTAAGCTTTCGATTATATTTCTTTGCTTTGCCCAAAAGTTACTCATCGGAGTTACTTTTTCTAGTGCAAGACTCTTTTTTTCTGTTTTGAATGTTATTATTCTAGATGAATCTGTTTCTAAAAGTATATCTTGCATATCAAATGTATTTGATGCTATCGGCATTATTTCTACTTTTGTTGGATCTTTTGGTGCAAAAGATCTTTTTTCATTTTGTGTTTCATTTATTATATCTGTAAAATCACTATTTATCATTGTGTGATTGAATTCGTAACTGTTATCCACAATATTGTATGGTTTGGCCAATGGGTTATTAAGATTTCCACTACCCAATTTTGAAAATGCCATTCCTCTAACTGCCGTTGCTGATGTAAATGAATAATTGTATACTTTTTTTTCTAAATTATTATCATTGTTAGCACATAGTGGCTTATACAAACTAACACCCTTAAATTCTGGTGATTTATAGTAATTATTCATTACGTTATCAACTGTACTTCCTCTTAAAGAAAACATTTCATCTGTATTTGAAATGCTTGCTAGATTGGCAAAACCAATACTTTCTTTTTTACTTTTTATCGGATTATACGAAGCCTTATTTTCAGAGTCGCCAAAAGAATATAGCTCATTGTCAGCTATTTTTGTCGCATTTTCTTTTATTAAATTTTCATTATTATATGGCGAAAACATGAAAACACCTCCTTTTATCCTTTGTACTATTTTAGTTTAATACTATCAGATTGTTTTTTCAATTACATTTATGTTACAAATAGATTTCTATTTTATTACTTGGTTCATTTGATATTCTTTACTAACCTATATAAGTATGGTATTATTGACCTGCGAATACTTTTTTATTCCCGCTGTTTATTTTTTTTAACAACTTTTGGTTAGGAGGTTCTTTTATGAAACGGTATATTTCAATTTTTCTCGTATGTATCTTAATCACTATTATATTTTGTGGATGTGCCCAAGCTAATCCAGAGCGTGCAACGTGTACAGTAACTGCGGCAAATGGGTTTGCAGGCATTTATTGTGCATTTCAAAATCGGAGTAATGCCAGTGCAACTTATCTCGCAATAGAAAAACCTTTACGAATTGAGATTGACGAACCTGGTACAGTAAGCTACAAATTTGTTTGTCCTGCATGTAAGTGTAATCTTGAGGGAACTCTTCCATCGCCAGGTGCGTGTTTCTTAAGATGCGATTGTGAAACTGGTGCACAAGCATTCGCAATTTGCGTAACTCCATCAAAGGATTTCGTCCAACCTACTCTGCCTCAATATGAAGCTGAGTCCTAATACACATATTACAATAGCAATAAAAAAGTGCTTCTCATCTAGAAAGCACTTTTTTAATATTTTTATTGATTTTTGCTAATTTTATCAATTGGCTTTATTAAATTTATGGGATTTATTTTTCGTTTTATCATATTTCAAAAAATCATTTAGTTGTCACTACTACTTTTTCATTTTCAAAGTTTATAATCACTTCATCTCCATTTTTTACTTTACCATCTAAAATTTCTTCTGCTAATGTGTCTTCTATTAGTGATTGTATCGCTCTTCTTAATGGTCTTGCACCATAAGCTGGATCAAAGCCTTTCTTAGCAATATGTTTTTTCATATCTTCTGTAACTTCAATAGTAATATTTCTTTCTTTTAATCTTGACGTCGAATTTTTTATCATTATTTCTACAATCTTTTGAATTTCCATTTCATCAAGTGGTTTAAAGACAATTATCTCATCTATTCTGTTTAAGAACTCCGGTCTAAATGCTTTTTTTAGCTCGGACATTACATCGCCTTTTATTTGTTCATAATTTTTTTCTTTATTTTCTACATTATTAAATCCAATTGTTTTTTGCTCAGTAATATTTCTTGCTCCAACATTTGATGTCATTATTATTACTGTATTTTTGAAATCAACTACACGTCCTTGAGAGTCTGTAAGTCGACCATCTTCAAGGATTTGAAGAAGAATATTAAAGACATCTGGATGTGCTTTTTCTATTTCGTCAAATAAAATCACTGCATATGGTTTTCTTCTAACTTTTTCTGTTAATTGACCTCCTTCTTCATAACCAACATATCCTGGAGGTGAGCCAATTAGCTTTGCAACTGTATGTTTCTCCATATATTCAGACATATCAACTCTTATCATAGAGTTTTCATCGCCAAACAAGCATTCTGCCAACGCCTTGCATGTTTCTGTTTTACCAACGCCTGTCGGACCCAAGAAAATGAAAGAACCGATAGGTCTTTTCGGATCCTTTAGTCCAACTCTTCCTCTCCTTACTGCTTTACTAACTGCTGTTATCGCAGCATCTTGACCAATTACTCTTTTATGAAGTTCTTCTTCTAATTTTCTCAATTTTGCTGTTTCAGCTTCTGTTAACTTGTTTACTGGTATATTAGTCCATTTTGAGATTACTTCTGCTATTTCGTTTTCTGTAACAGTTGCAGCGTTAATCTGATTTTGTTGTTGCCATTGAAGTTTCACTTTTTCTAGCTTTTCTCTTTCCTTTTGTTCTTTATCCCTCAATTTTGCAGCCTTTTCAAAATTCTGAGTGTTTATAGAATCTTCTTTTTCTTTAATAATTTCATTTATTTTTTCTTCAATTTTCTTTACTTCTTTCGGTGCAGTCAATGAATTTAGTTTTACTCTTGATGCAGCTTCATCCATTAAATCTATAGCTTTATCTGGTAAATATCTATCATTTACGTATCTTGACGATAATTCAACTGCTGCCTTTATTGCTCCATCTGTAATTTCGACTTTATGATGTGCTTCATATTTATCTCTTATTCCAGTCAAAATTTGTATAGCTTCTTCTTCTGTTGGCTCACCTACTAATACAGGCTGAAATCTTCTTTCAAGTGCAGCATCTTTCTCAATATATTTTCTATATTCATTTAGTGTTGTCGCACCAATTACTTGTATTTCTGCTCTTGCAAGTAGTGGTTTTAGTATATTTGCTGCATCTATCGCACCTTCTGCCGCACCTGCTCCAACTATTGTATGAATTTCATCAATAAATAATATTACGTTTCCAGCTTTTTTTATTTCTTGAAGACATTTTTTTAATCTTTCCTCAAAGTCGCCTCTATATTTTGCACCAGCCACAATCGACGAAATATCTAAAGTAACTACTCTTTTATTTTTTAAATTTTCAGGTACTTCACCTAGTATAACTTTTTCGGCTAATCCCTCTACAACAGCTGTTTTACCCACTCCTGGTTCACCTATTAGGCAAGGATTATTTTTAGTTCTTCTACTTAAAATTTGAATAATTCTCTCAATTTCTTCTGACCTTCCTATTATCGGATCTAACTTGCCTTCACTTGCTTCAAAAGTCAAATCTTTTCCAAATTGATTTAACGTAGGTGTTTGAGCACTAGGAGATTTTCTATTAGAAACCGTATTACCTGTTTTTTCGTCTGTTAACATTTTTATCAGATTAGCAAATAATTTTTGTATATCTACACCCAACTCCATTATTATTCGAGAGGCAACGCTATCTCCTTCTTTTAAAATTCCCAAAAGCAGATGTTCCGTTCCAATATAATTATTATTCATCCTTTTGGCTTCCATAAAACTAATTTCAAAAACTCTCTTAGTTCTTGGTGTAAAGCCATTTGGAAGTGTCTGTAACGGCTCATCTCTTCCAATAAGTTCATCTATTAACTCCTCAATTCTTTCTTCTGTGACATTTTGTTCTTCAAGAACTTTATATGCAAGACCTGTACCTTCACGAACAAGTCCACAAAGCAAATGTTCTGTTCCAACATAATTATGTCCAAATTCTGCTGCACATTCTTGTGCCATTCCTATTGCCTTTTCAGCACGATTTGTAAACTTATAAATCATAAGATACTCCTTTCTTTTTATTGCAATAAACTTTTATTTTTTTATTATTTTTTGAATTAGCTCTGCCCTTTTAATATCTAAATTTTTTCCTTGTGTTGGTTCTTTTATACATTTTTGAAGTGTAGCTGGTTTAGATATCACATGTATTTCATTAACTTTACGTTCATCTATGTCTGTAATAAATTTCATTGACACTCCAAGTCTAACCATTGATATAAGCTTCTCAGCTTCTTCATAAGTAAGTTTTTTTGCACAAGATAAAACACCAAAATCTCTGCAAATCCTGTCTTCAAATTCAATTCCTTTAGCCTTTAAAAATTCACGTGCATTTCTCTCTTGTTCGATAAGTTTATTTACAACACTTTTTACATTATTGATTATTTCCAAATTTGTTAATCCTAAACTAACCTTATTTGAAACTTGAAATAAATCACCTGTCGCTTCAGTACCTTCGCCATAAACGCCTCTTACATTTATATTTACTTTATTTACGACATCGATAACATTACCAATCTGACGTGTTATTCTTAAGGCTGGTAAATGTAACATTACAGAAGCTCTTAAGCCTGTGCCTAAGTTCGTTGGACAAGTTGTTAAATGTCCATACAAATCATTATAAGCATAATCAATTTTTTCATCTATTACATAATCTACTTTTTCAGCCTCAGACAAAGCACCTTCCAAATCAAGACCTGGCTTAATAGCTTGAATTCTTATATGATCTTCTTCATTCAGCATCACACAAATATCTTCATCTCTGTTCAACAAAACAGCTGAATATTTTTGCTTTAGAAGATCTTTACTAATTATATGTTTTTCAACAAGACTCATTCTCATAAGTTCATCCAAATCTTTTAAATCTATATAATTCAATCCAGGAACGATATTACCATCTTTAAAAATTTTCAATATATTTTTCAACTCATCATCGCTCGCAGTAGATGTATACTTATACCCATTTATATTTCTTGCAAATCTTATTCTTGTACTTACTACAACATCAGACTCTGGACCATTTTCAAAATACCAACTCATCTTACTCACCTCTTTCCATTTCATCTAAGTTTTTCTCAAGCGATTTTATCTTATCCCTTAAAATTGCAGCTTGTTCATAATCTTCTTTCTTTATGCAATTTTCAATTTCAGCTTTTAATTCTTCTATCTTTTCTTTAGCATTACTACTCTTTCTTCGTGCTAATTTAGGAGTAACTTCATGAGAAGCCTCAACATGTCTATTGCTTCCGTGTAATCTTTTAATAACATTATCCAATCTTCTATTAAAAACTTTATAACAGTTTGGACAGCCTGTCATTCCAGTCTTAGCAAAATCTTCATATCTCATGCCACAAGAATCACATTTTAATTCATCAGACAACTCAATCGGTTTAACCAAAGGTTCGGCACCGAACAAAGAAGCAAAGACATTATCCAATCCAAAATGCATATCAAAATTCATATCAATCTTCATATCTTTGGCACATTTATCACAAAGATACATTTCATCTTTCTCACCATTTATAACTTGCATATATTTTATGGTAGCCTCATTAGCACCACAATTTTGACATTTCATATAAATCCCTCCCATTTATTTATATTAAATTTAATAACATATTTTTTAAAATTCTTGTTCTTACTTCATCTCTAAACTCTTTCTTCAAGCCTAATACTTTATCATTTGTTGCAACCTTCATAAGCTTAGCAGTTTGTTCGTCAATAATGTTATAATCAAGCATATTATTTATAATTATTCCCGCTTCTTGTTGTGATAAACCATTTTCAATAGAATTTATTAAATGCATAATGTAGTGGTTTTTGGTAATATCTACTCTTTTAATTTTAATATTACCACCACCACCTCTTCTACTTTCAACATAATATCCTCTTTCCGGGCTGAACCTTGTGCTAATAACATAATTTATTTGCGACGGAACACAATTAAAATACTCTGCAAGTTCATTTCTTCCAAACTCGACAAACTCCTCGCTATCACCAAGTAATTCCTTAATATACGCTTCAATAACTTCAGACAATCTCACTTCATCACCTCTTTTAACTTTGACTTTCTTTGACTTTCAAAAACATTCTACCACTAAAAAAATTATTGTCAAGAAAAATTTGACACACCGGGGACGTCCGTTAAATGTTCATTTTTTGACAATAACTGTCATTTTTGAAACATTTAACGGACGTCCCTAGTGTGTCACTCAAATAATTTCATACCTCTTCTTCTTTTGTTTCCAAAATTATTAAAATGATCTTGACGAAGTTTTTCACGGAATTCAAGATAATCTTCATATTCTCTTTGCATATAAAATTTTATTAAAACATCAAACCATTCTTCTGCACTTATTTTTCGTTCAAAATACCCATTTTCTTCAGCATATTTTGATAATTCATAGTACATTTCATATGGTGTAGCAAACTTTTCTTCTACATATTTCAATGATTCTTTATATCTCATGGAGTTATAATAAACATCTACCATTTCTTCAACATTTTTTAATTTTGCTATTTCTTCAAATGTTATAAACTGATTGGATAATATTTCATATGGTGAATAGCTTGTGTATTCATATTGATACAGTTCTTTCTCTTTCGTAATTTGACATCCACTTAATAATTTTAAAAATCCTAATTGGAGTTCTGTTGGTCTTAAATTGTATACATCATTGAATGATTCTTTAAATCTTTCATAATTTTCGTAAGGCAAACCTGCAATTAAATCTAAGTGTGTGGTAATATTTTGGAATTGCATTATTTGTTTGGTAACTTTTTTTATTATTTCAAAATTCGTATTACGATTGATTGCTTTTATTGTATCTGGATTAGTTGATTGCACGCCTATTTCTAGTCTAAATGTATTTTTGGGTACTGTTGATAAAAATTCTAGCATTTCATCATCTATCAAATGTGCCGATATTTCAAAATGAAATTCCGTAGATATGTTATTTTCAATTATAAACTTCCATATTTCCATTGCTCGCTTTTTATCGTAGTTAAAAGTTCTATCAACAAATTTTACAAGTTTCACTTTTGCATTTATTAAAATAAGAAGTTCTTTTTTCACTCTTTCCATTTCAAACTGGCGAATACCTTTTATTGTAGAAGATAAGCAATAACTACAATTATATGGACATCCTCTAACAGTTTCTATATATACAATCCTGCCATCATAATTTTGAACAATAGCATTAGCGATCCTTGGAATTTTATTAGTATCATTTACTATTGCCATTTTACCTATTTTAATTTCAGTCGGAGTTCTATACGATACATGTTCGGATATTTCTAAAAAATCCGTACTACCTACTTTTTCTATATACTCTATCAATTTAGGGAATTCTTCTTCTCCCTCACCTATCAGTACATAATCAACAGCTAGATTCTCCTTAAGAATTTTTTCACTTTGATATGTAACCTCAGGACCTCCTAAAATTATTTTTACATTTTTATTTATTTTCTTTATATTTTCAGAAAGTTTTAACACTTCTTCAACATTCCATAAATATACACTAAAAGCTATAATATCTGCATTTTCTCTTATAATTTCTCGCAACACTTTTCCTATAGGTTCGTTTATTGTAAATTCTTTAAGTGTAACATCTTTCATTTTCACAGTTTCATATAAATATTTAAGAGCAATATTTGTATGAACATACTTTGTATTTAACGTCGTCAATAATATTTTCATAACTTTTTCCTTTCAAATTGATTTTACAACACACTGGGGACGTCCGTCAAATGTTCCAAAACTTACATTTTTTAGCAAAAAAGAAACATTTGACGGACGTCCCCGATGTTTTAGTTATCATTTTTTATTGTTCTGCATATTATGTATTAGAATGTGCCTATATGTTAATTCAATTTAAGGAGGACGTTTATGTTTGAAAATGATAATTGCAGTTCTATTATTGAGAAGTTTTTAACAATATGTTTACCTGTAACTACGACTCCGTCTGTTAATATTGGAACTATTCAAACTGAGTGTTGTGGAAATCCTATTATTTCTTTGAAGAATCCTGGTTCTTGTTGCAATGATGTTAATGATGGATGTTGTAAGTTCACAATTGTTCAAAAAATGAAAATTGAAATTCCTGTTACTTTTAATGCTACTACAAGTGTTGATAATCTTTTTGTAGATTGTGAGATTAAGCAGGATTATTGTGATTGTCAATAAGTTTTTATGCGATTGAATTTGTCAATCGCATTTTCTTTTCTTTTTCAATTTTGCTAAATGCTCGGCTCTTCTTTTTTGTTCTTCTGGAGTCATCCAGGCATCAAATGTTGCAATAAATTCTCCGTATTCTGTGGCATCTTCAATTATCCCTTTTCCTTTGGTTCTGAAAAAATGATTTCTTTTTTTCATAGTAATTCACCTCATTTTTATTTTATTGCAATTTTATTTTTTTATTCTTATTTACTTATTTTTGGGCAATTGATATACTTACCTTGGAAAGAATGTATATTTTATTTAAGGAGGAACGCATGATGAAAAAGATTCATCGGATTGTAATTACTGGCGGCCCTTGTGCTGGAAAGACGACTGCTTTCGCACGAATCGAATCCGAGCTTTCTGCTCTTGGATACAAAGTTTTTGTTGTGCCAGAAACTTTTTCTGAAATGTACAGTGGTGGAATAAAATTATGGGAATACAAAAATATCGATTTTCAAGACATGCTTTTTCGTACGCAATTTTACAAAGAAGAAATTTATAATGAAGCTGCAAGAAAATGCCGTGAAAAAAATGTTGTCATTCTCTACGATCGAGGACTTATTGATGGCCTTGCATATACTGATGTCGATGATGTCGCTAAAATTTTTGAACGTAATAATGTAACTCTTAATGTTCTTATGAATCGATATGATGCAGTTATTCATATGATTACGGCTGCTGATGGTGCTGAAGAAATATATCTTGCTAACATGAAAAGTAACGTTGCAAGATACGAAGACGTTGAAAGTGCTATTATTACCGATAGAGCTTTGAAAAATGTTTGGACCGGTCACCCACATTTACGTATTGTTGATAACTCTACCAATTTTTCAGAAAAAATCACTCGTGTAATGTCTGAAATTTGTGCTGTAATTGGTAAACCTGCTCCACTCGAAATTGAAAAGAAGTTTCTTATTGAAAAACCTAGTCTTAAACTTCTTAGGAAGTTCACATCGTTTTCTATGGCACAAATCGTTCAAACTTATCTGTGTGAAGACTCTTCTGGAGTTGAAAGAAGAATCAGAATGCGTGGTTTACCCGGTGACTATACTTTCTTTTATACTGAAAAGAAAATTGTTAGTCCTGGTATTAGAATTGAAACCGAAAGAAAAATTTCTGAGAAAGAATATTTTGATTTTTTGTTTCAATCCGATTGTGATAAACGTCAAATTCAAAAAACACGTTTTTGTTTTATTTACAAAAATCTTTATTATGAGCTTGACTTTTATCCATTTTGGAAAGATACTGCAATTCTCGAAATTGAATTAACCTCTGAATCTTCTGATTTTGTTCTTCCTGAGTTTTTAACAATCATAAAGGAAGTAACTGATGATCCTCAATATAGCAACTACAGTTTGGCAAGTAATATCCCAACAGAAAATTGATAGCAAAAAGTCCTACAGAATCTTAAAACTCTGTAGGACCTTTCTTTTATTTTATTTTCTTATTCTATCTTCTTATTTCATTTTTCGTTCTATTATAATTTTCTAAAAACTCCAGCCACTTTTCCAAGTATTGTACAAGTTGGCACTAATATAGGTTGCATAAATTGATTTTGTGGCTGAAGTCTTATAAATCCTTTTTCTTTATAGAACTTTTTAACTGTCGCCTCATCTTCAATAAGTGCTACCACTATGTCTCCATTCTCAGCAGTATTTTGTTTTTTTACAAGAACCAAATCTCCATCTAGAATACCAGCATCAATCATACTATCTCCTCTAACTTTTAACATGAAAGATTCTGAATTTCCAACAAAATCTATTGGTAATGGAAAACTATCTTCTATATTTTCAACAGCTAAAATTGGCATTCCTGCTGTAACTCTACCTACGATAGGAACATCTACCATCTCTTTAGTTGTATAAAATCCTTTATCTTCTTCTGGTTCAACATCTTCTCCAACAATTCTAAGAGTTCTAGGTTTTAAAGCTGCCTTTTGAATCAATCCTTTTTTCTCTAATCGAGATAAATAGCCATGCACAGTAGATGTTGATTTTAAATCTAGTGCTTTACAAATTTCTCTAACTGATGGAGCATATCCATCTTTTTTTATTTGCTCTCTTACATAGTCAAGTACTTTTTGTTGCTTATCTGTAGCCTGTGTATTTTTCATTCAAATCCTCCTAAACCTCTTGTATACTCTAAAAGAAGACTACCACAAATGTTTGTTCATGTCAATAAAACAGTGAACAAAAGTTCGATGTAATTTATAATTTTTTCTTTTTTACTTTAATTCTTTTGCATTTAGTGGTAAAATTATGTAAACACTAGAATTTTGAAAGGGGGATTTCATGTTTATGAAACTCGAATTTAAACGGTGTTTGCTACTAATCGTTTCCATTCTACTTCTTCCTTCGCTCTTAGTTTCAAAAGCATATGCTTTTTTTGAACTACCGGTTGAAGGCGAGTACTGGAATCAGCTCTGGATTTGTCCCGAAGAAACTTTGATCGAACCGAATCTAATCATAATTTATCTTCACGGGGATAATTTGACTGGATACAGTTTGGAATCATTGGAAAACATGGCATATCATGAGCATCCTTTGAAATACGCTAGAGATGATACACTTATTCTGCCAGATGATGCTCTTTTTATCTGTCCAGAAGCGCATTACAACGGTCAATTTCGTATGGAACAAGAACATCTAGAAGAATTCATTGAAGAAATCGACAAAATTTATCCTGACGCAAAAATTATCCTTTCTGGCGCATCTCACGGCTGTCTAGCAACTTATAAAATTGCTGCCAGCTTAAACAAGCACATTGATGGCTATGTATTCATTTCGGGAGTTCGTCCTGGAGAATCAGATGCAATTTCCACTCTACGAAATTGCTTGGTGGTTTTCGCCGATGAGCCTTGGCTTTCCAAACGCTATAACTACTCTATACTTTTTCAAGATGCCGACATTACAGATGTTAGTTTTGCAAAGGAAATCACTTATTGGGAAACGGATACCAACAACGCCTATATTCGTGGACCCTGGAACCACAACAATTCACCACTCATTTTCACACAAGATTTCTTTTGGGAATGGGTAACTAATATCTCTACTGAATGAGATAGAAAGCATGCGTACTAGAATTAGTATGCATGCTTTTTAAAATTTATCTTTTCTTTATTTATAATATATGTTACAATTATGTCAATCGAGCATAATTATATAAAGGAGGTTTCATGTTTATGAAAACTTTATTCAAACGGTATATACCTTGTCTTCTGTTTTCGCTTTTAGTTCTAACGTATCTTGCATTGCCAGCTCAAGCAATCTCAACCGAATGCGTTAAAGATTCTCCCTGGAATTACGTCAAGATTTATGGTGAAGATTCTACCGATGTAGTTCCTAACACAGTCATTATTTATTTACATGGGGATTGTAACAGTGGCTCCGAATCCGTGAGTGACCTTGAAATTCTTGCAGAGGCTGATCACCCTTACAAATATGCAAAGAAAGATCTTTTACCTCTTCCTGATGACGTTTTAATTGTTTGTCCTCAAACACATTACGATGGTGAATTTCTGAAGAAATATGATAAATTATATGAATTTATTCATTATTGGGCAGAAACTTATCCGGATGCCAAAATTGTTCTTGGTGGACATTCAAGAGGTGGAATGACCACGTATTTCGTTGCTAATAAAGGAAATTCTGAAGTTGATGGATATTTCTTTATATCAACAAAAAAACCTGAAGAAGCCGAGCAACTACAAGCTATCGAAAATGCCTTTGTAGCATACGGCACAAGTGATAACGTATACCGTCGGCATTATTTTGCAAATCTATTCCCTTTTGATATAACTGAAGAAAGATTTGCTAAGAAAAATATGCTTTGGGATGAATCAACGAATAATGTATATTATGTAGATAGTGCTGAACATCCCGATGCTCCAAAGTTGATGCTAGAAGATATTTTCTGGCAATGGTTATGTAATATTCCTAACGATTAACTTAAATCCCCTCGTTTAGCCAAACGAGGGGGATTTTTTTGTTTTTAGGCTTTAAATACTTGCAAAAACGTGTTACAATTATGTTAACACCATAATTTTGAAAGGGGGTTTTCATTTTTATGAAACCAAGTAAACGGTGTTTGACTTGTTTGTTGATGGCTGTACTGCTCATTTCCACAGTTACTCCATTAACAGCTTCCGCCCTGACAGATGTACCTTTTGACGGAAATCCGTGGTGTCATACCATGATTTACGCAGAAGATGATCTTGTCACACCTACCACCATCATCATCTATCTTCATGGTGATGGACATAATGGCTATACCAAAGAGTCGTTAGATTTTCTTTCGTACGCTGATCATCCATTAAAGTATGCAAGAGAAGATGATCTTCCACTTCCAGATGATTGTGTAATCATTTGTTTCCAAGGGCACGGTGACGGTGACTTTAGAAACAGATCCGATCAGCTTTGTGAAGTTATCCACGCAATTGCCGAGAGTTGTCCTGATTCAAAAATCATTTTGGCCGGTCATTCTCACGGTTGCCTCGCAGCATACAAAATCGCAGCAGCAGGTAATACGGATATCGATGGTTATGTTTTTATCTCTGGGGTAAAGCCTGGTGAATCGGAAGATTTGTCATTGATTCCGAACTGCTTCGTAATGTTTGGCACAGAAGGTTGGGTTTCAAAAAGATCTGACTATGCTGTACTATTCAGAGAAGTAGACATCTCCGATGCAGAATACGGCAAAGAATCGTACTACGTCGAAGAAACTACCAACAATGTCTACGCAATGGTTTCAAAGCTTGGACATTCTAATGCTCCCAAAATTTTTCAAGAAGATATTTTTTGGGAGTGGGTATCCAATGTTACTCCAATTGATGCGGACTAACAAAAATTATCCCTCGACTTTTGTCGAGGGATAGTTTTTTTGTATTTTATATTTAATTTACCATTACATAGCTGCTTTATATAAAGCTTTTAATTCTTCAACACTTGCTGTTCTTGGGTTTCCTGGATAGCAAGGATCTTCAAATGCTTTTTGTGCAAGCATATCTAAATCTTCTTCTCTTCCACCAACTTCACTAACTGTTTGTGTTACACCAACTTTTGCTGAAAGTTCTCTGATTTCAGAAACCATTCTTGCAATAAGTTCTTCTTTATTCATATCTTTAGCTTCTGTAATTCCTAATCCTAATAAGATTTCTCTAAATCTTTCATAACAAACTTCACCGTTAAATTCCATTACATATGGAAGTAATATAGCATTTGCTATACCATGTGGTGTGTCATATACAGCACCTAATTGATGTGCTAAAGAGTGAACTATTCCTAGTCCAACGTTTGAGAATCCCATTCCAGCGATATATTGAGCATATCCCATCTTTTCAACTGCTTCTGGATTTTTTTCATTAACAGCTGCTGGAAGATTTTCAAATATCAATTGAATTGCTTTCATATGGAACATATCTGACATTAAGTTCGCACCTTTTGTGATGTATCCTTCAATAGCATGTGTTAAAGCATCTAAACCTGTTGATGCAGCAATTGATTTTGGCATAGATTCCATTAGTTCTGTATCAACAATTGCAAGAACTGGGATGTCATGTGGATCTATACAAACCATTTTTACATCTCTAGTTTCATCAGTTATTACATAGTTTATTGTAACTTCTGCTGCTGTACCTGCTGTTGTTGGAAGTGCAATTATTGGAAGACCAGGATTTTTTGTATTAACTGGTCCATTTAAAGATACTACATCTGCATGTTCTGGGTTTTTCATTATTATTGAAATACCTTTAGCTGTATCCATTGCAGAACCTCCACCTACTGCAACAATAGCATCAGCACCTGCATTTTTACAAGCTTCAACACCGTCTTGAACATTTTTAACTGTTGGATTTGGTTTTAATTCAGAAAAAACTTCATATGCAATTCCAGCATTATCAAGCTCTGATGTTACTCTAGTTGTAACACCACAATCTAATAATGTTTTATCAGTTACTACTAAAATTTTGTTAAATCCTCTATTCTTTATTTCTGTGCTAAGAACTTCTCTAGCTCCTCTACCAAAATATGATGTTTCATTTAAAATAAATCTGTTTGCCATTTTAAACAACCTCCTATAATTTCTTTTGTATATTTTATACTATACTAATTTTAGCATTATTAGAAAAATCATGCAAGTATACATCTTATTTGTATTTATAATAATTTAATATTATAATGAATATAAAAATTTTATCTGGATATTACTTATAATATCAGAAAGGAAAGTGTATGGAGAAAAACGATATGAATTTAAAATATATCTTTAAGATTATATTTTTCGCAATATTTTTATTTTGGATTAGCAATAATTTTTTAATTGTATTAAACATATTTAAGAAAGTTTTTGATATTTTGCTACCTTTTATTATTGGTGGTTGTTTAGCGTTTATTATAAACATTCCTATGGCATCAATTGAAAAAAAGATGTTGAAACCAAAAAGAAGTAAAAAAAATAAAGACTCCACTCAACCAAATAAAAAGTTAGCAAGATTTTTTGCGATGATTTTCTCTATTATTTTCATTATCGCAATATTACTTGCTGTAATTAAATTGATTGTTCCAGAGTTAATAAACGTAGTCAAATTACTAATTGAAAAAATTCCATATCTCGCTCAAAAAGCCGAAATATTTATAGAGAACAATTCTGAGATGGGGTCTTTAATTCAAGATATTTTTTCAAAGTTACAAGAAAATGAAATAAGTTTTGAAGAAGAAGTTCTAAAATTTGTATCGAATGTACTTAACTCGTCAATTTCGTTAGTTGGGTATGCTATAAATTTTGTAACTACTTTAGTCATCTCTATCATCTTTGCAGCTTATATTTTAATGAGTAAAGAAAAATTAGCTACGCAATTTGACAAATTATTTAAAGCATATTTGAACTCAAAATGGTATCAACGTATTATAAAAATTTTAAAAATTTCTAAAAAAACTTTTTCAACTTTTATATCTGTTCAGTGCTTTGAAGCAACTATATTAGGAATACTTTGTATCATTGGAATGCTTGTGCTTAAAATTCCTTATGCAATCACAGTTGGAGTATTTATAGGAGTTACAGCATTAGTTCCTGTAATTGGAGCTTTTTTAGGAATATTTGTAGGTGCACTTTTAATTTTAGCTGTTGAACCTTTTAAAGTTATTCCATTTATTATTTTAGTGTTAATTTTACAACAAATTGAAGGTAACTTTATTTATCCTAAAGTTGTTGGAGATGCAATTGGTTTGCCTGGGATTTGGGTACTTGCTGCCGTTAGTATTGGTGGAAGTCTATTAGGAATATTAGGTATGTTAATTGCAGTTCCGATAGCATCCGTAATTTATACACTTGTACGAGAAGACGTTAATAAAAAATTAAATAATTATCCCCCAGTATAACTGGGGGATTTTCATATCGGCCTATAAGGCCTTTT
>CAYNRR010000014.1:0-33610 GCA_964400015.1 uncultured Eubacteriales bacterium
AATTCATCTACATTAAGATAAGTAATTTTATCGTTTATATTCATAAATTTTTGAATATATTTATTATTAACATTACTTTTAAATTTTGCTTTATTTTTTATCCATTCTGCACATTCTTTCGCAACTGCTTTTCCATTTAATTTATTCTTTAATTTTATTTCAAATTCTGAACCGCCAATGATTTTTTCTCTTCTAAAATTATCTAATTCAAAAATTTTCTCTGTTTTAGCATTCTTTTTTTCCTTAATGAAAGTTGGATTAGTGAATATAAATTCTAATTTTTTTATGTTTTTAAGTTCTTTTTTTAATTCATTAAATCCATACATCGAAAATACCGCTGATGCAATATAGCAATTATCTCCATTTTTTATTTCATTTTTTAAATCATTTCCTAATTTTTTAATTCTATTATCTAAAGCTTTCATAACTTTGCTCCTATTTTCTTATAAATGCATTCTACCATAAACTTCTACTTTTTTAGCCCATAAAAAATTTTTTCCTATACTTTTGCGAAAACACTATATGATATTTACAATTCCATTTTGTATCTGCTAAACTTGACCTATTATCATTAGCGTCTTCAGTTCTTATTTTCTTACTAAATATACTATTCATATCTTAAAACTCCCTTCATGCTTCCTTTTTTATCTTTACATGTCGAATCGTAGCGATACTGTAACATGGAGAGAATTTTGGGGCTATATAGCTAAAGACTTCTTCACTACCTGCACAGCCAGGATATTATTTTCACAAAAATCCCAGTTAACATTTTGCAGTTAACTGGGATAAATTTTGTGGTATAGTCTGAATAGTACCCCATAAAATATTATTGAAATACTTTTAAATCAATGAATTTTTGAAAAAATTTAAAAATTTTAATAAAATTAAATGCTTCTTGAGAAAATTTATCAAAAGCATTAATACCAGATACAACACTTTACTCTTTCACTTATGGTTTAATGCTTGTTCTACTTTATTCATCAACAAGCTTGCAAAAAAATTTTATGTATCGCATCTTCTTTTGTTATTATTAAATTTTCAATTTTTTCTTTCATCATTTTTCCTTTTATTTATTATAAATCTTATTAAATTCTTTTTTTATTATTATTGCGTTCTCACAAAACCATTTAAATGCATCTTCCCATTCTTCCTAATTTTCTATATTACATTTCTTTATTGATTTTATTCTTGAAGCTTTTTTATTATCTAATCGTTGCCACTTATATTTTAAATCTGTTCTTTCTTCAATAACATCTTTGTTTTTAAAAAACAAATCATATATATCTTTATTATTATCAATATATACTTCTATTCCTATTTCATTTCTTTGTGTAGCACATGTTAATGAAATATGATACTCTGAACTTCCCATAGGTAAATCATACCAATGTTGTGGCAATGCTTTTCTTTTATTAAATTCTTTAGAATATTTTTCATCACTTGCACCGTACTCTGCAAAAGATTGCCAAAACTCTCCTTGAAGTTTTGGTACCTTTCCTAAATTATTACTCACTTTTTGTGTTTTTCCCCAATCATTTGGTTTAGATACCACATTAAATTTAGGGGCTGGCACCGAATCTCCAATTTTCCATAATTCGATTTCAAGTAAGAAGAACCCAACTTCTTCATCAGTATGTGCATTTAACCATTCGATAGCTTGTCTATGCTCATCTCTGGCTCTTTTTACAATCCATATAACAGTTTTGGCATCCTTTCCAGAAGCATATGTAATTATTTTTCCTAAATGGTCATGATTAGAATCTTCTAATTGATTTTCTATAACTATTTTTCTATCTGTGCCTTCTTCTTTTCCATAAATATCTACACTATATTTTCCAACTGCAGATTCTCTTTCTTCTAATACAATATCAATACCAATTGTATTGCCTAACTCTTTTAAATTTTCTTCTTTACTTAGCCATACTGAAAAATCATATTCTTCGTTTGGCCATATATCTCTTAAATTAACCTTTTCTAGTTTTCCTAACTTATTCAAAATCAATTCACCTCATCGTATAAAATTTTAGTGATCTGTCTTATTTCGTAATTTTTGATATTATCACATTTATCATTTTTATCGTTTTTAACAAGAGCTATAAAAGTCTATTTTTTATGTACCCATTTTCAAGAATTATGCTTTTATTTCATCGTTTACCATAGCACAAGTATATCGTTCAAAGGACTATAAGTCAAAAAAAGTTTTAATTCACCTGTAAGATAAAATAGTATAAATAAAATTACATCTTCCCATTTTCTTTCTCCATTATATTCTTGTTGTATTTTTATGTCAACAACACTGCTACGTAAAAGGATTTACAGACTAATTTTATCATTTCTAATTTTGCCATATAGTTGTATAATTTATATAAATTATTGGTTATAGTGTTTGCTTTCATTTGCCAATAAATGTTTTGCTAACGCTTATAAAAATTTTAGGAGGTTGTGTATGGATATTAAGTTAGATTATGTTATTACGGTAGATGAGTTCTTGGAAATGGTTGAATCTGTTGGTTGGAATACTTATCCTAAGCAACAAGTTGAAAAAGCTCTGCAAAATACAATGTATATGGTTAAGGCAACTGTTGATGATGAACTTGCTGGAATTGGCAGAGTTATTGGTGATGGTAGCATTGTTTGTGTTTTAACTGATATTTGTGTGAAACCTAAATTTCAAGGAAATGGTGTCGGATTTAAAATCATATCTGAATTAAAAAGTTTAATTGAAAGTAATGTATCCGATGGTGAAAAAATGCAAATAGAACTTACTCCTACAGCTGGTAAAGAGCCGTTTTATGAAAGGGTTGGTTTTAAATATAAACCCGACAAAATAACAGGCATGTATTTATGGATAAAAAAATGATCGGTATGTTTCTTATTGAATTATTCTTGAATCATTCATCGCTAACTATTATCATTATTACAAAAACTAGTCATAGCTATGTCTCAATTTGAGCATAACTATGACTAGTTTGTTTTTTCTTTTTACTTTACGTCAATGTGAATTGTGAGTTGTATAAGCTTGCGTAGAAACCGTTTTGCTTGATTAGTTCTTCGTGGTTGCCTTGTTCTATTATGTTTCCATCGTTCATTACTAGGATTAGGTCGGCGTTTTTGATTGTTGATAGTCGATGGGCTATGATGAATGATGTTCTTCCTTCTGTTAGCTTGTCCATTGCTATTTGTACTAGTTCTTCTGTTCTTGTGTCTACGTTTGATGTTGCTTCGTCTAGTATTAAGAATGGGGCTTTGACTATCATTCCTCTTGCTATTGTTAGTAGCTGCTTTTGTCCTGCTGAGATGCTGTCCGTGTCTGCTAAGACTGTGTCTAGGCCGTTTGGCAAGTTTTTTATGAATTGTTCTAGTCCTACTTCTTTGCAGGCTTGTAATATTTCTTCATCTGTAACGTTTTCGTTGTTGTATTTGATGTTGTCTCTGATTGTTCCGTTAAATAGCCATGTGTCTTGAAGTACCATTACGAATAGACTGTGTACTTGTTCACGTGATAGTTTTGAAATGTCCATTCCGTCTATTGTTATTTTTCCTGAATTTATTTCGTAAAATCTCATTAGTAGATTTACTAATGTTGTTTTGCCTGCTCCTGTTGGTCCTACTATCGCTATTTTTTGTCCGGCTTTTACGTCACACGAGAAGTCTTTTATTACTGTTTTTTCTGGGCTGTATCCGAATTTTACGTTTTCAAATTTTATGTTTCCTACTACTTTTGTTTTGTCTAATGCTTGTGCTTTGTGTGTTTCGTCTTCCATTTCTTTTTCTTCTAAAAGCTCAAATACTCTTTCTGCTGCCGCAGCTGCTGATTGTAAGTTTGTTAATCCTTGTGCTATTTGTTGAAGTGGTGATGTGAATAACTTTACGTATATTATAAATGCTACTATTACACCAAATGTTATTACTTCTTTTGTTACAAGAATTGCTCCCATTATGCAGACTGCTACGTAGCTAAGGTTTCCTACAAAGCCCATTATTGGTTGCATAAGTCCTGATAAGAATTGACTTTTTCTACTGCTTTCAAATAGTTCTTCGTTTAGTCTTTTGAATTCTTTTATTGATTTTGTTTTGCCATTATATGCTCTTACTACGTTGAAGTTTGAATACATTTCTTCTATATGACCATTGATGTTTCCTATTTTGATTTGTCTTTCATTGAAGTATTTTTGCGATTTTTTCATGATAACTCCCATTAAAGAGAATCCTATCATTGTTGTTAATATGGCTGTTAGTGCTAATTGCCAGTTTGTATAAAACATCATTACTACTGACGATATTAAAAGGAATATTGCCGATACGAACGAGCCTAAGTTTTGGCTTATTGAAATTCCTATTGTGTCAATGTCATTTGTGACTCTTGATAATATATCTCCATATGAACTACTATCAAAAAACTTTAATGGCAGTTTGTTTATTTTGTTTGATATTTTTGTTCTTAAATCTTTTGCTAGTCTGTTGGCCGATGTTGCCATTAACCAACTGTTTAAGAAACTAAATATAGCACTTAGTATATATACTGTTCCTAGGAAAATTCCTATGTTTTTTATTACATCAAATGCTATTCCTGTTTGTATGCCTGATATTATCGTATCTGTTAGTTTTGATAATTGATTTGGTCCTATTATTGAGCATACTGAACTTATTACTGAAAATATTATTGCTAAAATATAATATTTATTTATTTCTTTTTTATATGTTAAAAGTTTTATTATTGACTTTTTGAAGTCCTTGGCTTTTTCTTGAACTCTCTGTGGTCCAACATTTCTTTGAACGTGTTTTTCTGAATCAGACATTTTCCAACTCCTCCTTACTTAATTGCGAATATGCAATTTCTTGATATACTTTGCAACTTTCCATTAGTTCTTTATGAGTTCCTATGCCTACGCATTTTCCTTCATCTAATACTAAAATTTTATCAGCATGCATTACTGTTCCTATTCTTTGTGCAACTATTATTGAAGTTGTTTCTTTGTTATATTCTTTTAATGCTTTTCTTAATTTTGCATCTGTTTTGTAGTCTAATGCTGAAAAGCTGTCGTCAAATATACATATTTCTGGATTTCTTGCAACTGCACGAGCTATGGCTAGTCTTTGCTTTTGGCCACCACTAAGGTTTGTTCCGTCTTGCGAAATATTCGAGTCATATCCTTTGTCCATTTTTTCTACAAAGTCTTTTGCTTGTGCTATCTCTATTGCTTTTTTCAATTGCTCTGGTGTTTTTTCTTTTCCGTTTTCTCCGTAGTCTATATTTTCTATTACACTTCCACTAAACATTACTGCTTTTTGTGGAACGTATCCAATCTTGTTAAGTAGTTTTTCTTGTTTGTATTCTTTTATATCGATTCCGTCTACTAATATTTTTCCTTCAGTAGCATCATAAAATCTTGGTATTAAGTTTATGAGCGTTGTTTTGCCTGAACCTGTTGAACCAATTATAGCTACTGTTTCTCCTTGATTTGCAGTGAATGATATATTTTTTAACGCGTAGTCTTTGCCATCTGGATATTTAAATGAAACATTTTCAAACACTAATGTTCCTTGTGTATCAGCATCTTCTTCTAATTTTCCATCTTTTATTGAGTTTTCAGAGTCTAAAACTTCAGTTATTCTCTTTGAAGATACTTGAACTCTTGGATACATCATAAATATCATCGATAGCATTAAGAATGATGTTATAACTTGCATTGAGTATGATGAAAATACTATCATGTTACTAAATATTGAAATTTTATCCATCATGTTAGCTTCTTCTATAAAGTATGCACCTGTAATATATATGATAAGTACTATTCCATTCATTATTAAATACATCATTGGTTGTAATATTGACATGGTTCTTTGATTAAATGTTTGTAACCATGTAAGTTCTTTGTTTTTGTTTTCAAATTTATTAACTTGATATTTTTCTGCATTGAATGCTCTAACTACTCTTAAACCTTTTAAGTTTTCACGTGTTACGTTGTTTATTTCATCTAATACAATTTGAACTTTTTTGAAATTTGGATATATCAATTTTAATAGTATTGTAACAGTTAGTACCAGAACTATTACACATCCACCTGTAATTGCACTCCATGTTAAGTTTTGATTTAATATTTTCATAATTGCCCATACAGCTGTTATTGGAGCTTTTATAAGTAGTGCCATTCCCATAGAAAGCATCATTTCTAGTTGTGATACATCATTAGTTGTTCTTGTGATTAAGCTACTTATAGAAAACTTGTTCATTTCTTCCATACTAAAGTTTTCTACTTTGCAGAATAAATCATTTCTTATTTTCTTTGAAAATGAAGTGGCAACATATGCTGATAAATAGCCAACGATTACAGCAAATATTAAAGTGCCTGCTGCACATATAAGCATATACATACCTTGTGTTAATATTTCTGGTATTTGTGGCGTTGCAGATTGTATAAGTTTGGTTATGTTAGTCATATAGTCTGGTATTTTTAGTTCTAATCCAACCTGACAAACAATAAATACAACACAAAACATGATATATATTATTTCTTTTTTTCCAAGTTTTTTTAATAACTTAAACATTTTTCACGTCTCCTTTTATGAATTAAAATTTTCAATCATGCGATCTAATATTTCATTAAATATTTTTATTTCTTCTTTTGATATATTTTTCCCAAGTTTTTTTTCTACACATAGTATTTCCTTTTTTGCGTTATTTGAAATCTCGATAGCTTTCTTTTTTAATATAATTTCATTTCTTCTGCTATCAAAATTTGATGGTACTTTTTCTAAAAGTTCATATTTTTCCATTGTACGTAAAACATCTGATATAGTAGCCTTTTTTACACCTAATGCTTTTTCTAAATCTTTCTGAAAAATTGCCTTCTTATTATTTTTAATCATGTATTCAATTATTCTTATTTGTGTAGGACTTACAATCCTTTCTCTAGATGGATAGCTATGCAAAAAATCATTTTCTATTGCATGATGCAACTTTTTTATTCTAAATAATATCTCACTATTTTTCATGTATCCCCCTAATTCTCATACATTTAAAATACTTACTTTAACACTAGTACTCGCGTACATTCCTATTGTACTATCAAACAAATAGTATGTCAACATACAATTATAAGAAAAATATAAAAATAGTGCCAGTAAGTCGAAACTTACTGGCACTATTTTCATATTAAATTAACACGGAGCATAATAAAAACTATCACGTTCTTTATAACGAGAAAAACCAATAGTTTTAATATGCTTTTCAATTTCTTCCAGCGCTTCTTTAGAGTATTCTTCTCTTGCTTTCGTCCAAAAACGTATTGCTTCTTCGATTAAGAATTTCGCCAGTTCGCATTCAAATGCCGTTACGGAATTTCGCTTGTAGTCGTTTATGTATTGTACATACTGACAAACGCCACCACATAGATATCTTGCCCAACAAGTCTCACAGCCGAAATGTTCTTGCGTTACAAATGGCACCTTATAATCAGTGCTTACAGTTCCATTTGTAGTATCTGCCAAAAATCCTTTTGAAGTGCCATTGAAAGAGTCACACGCATATATGGATGCGTTATTGCCAACACTAAAGATATGTTCTCCAGAGCCACATCTTTTTACAACTATTCTGTCTTCCAAGTATGTGCGAATGAAGAAACGTCCTGCATAATCTAGTGGCATAAGCATTGCTTTTAGATAGGAGAGATCGCCTTCTTTACCTTTTTCATATACAAAGTCGAACAAATCTCTGTATCCAGCTCTTACCTCCAAAATGTTTTTCATAGTCAATGCATATTTAGACGTTTCAGGTGCTCTCACAGGCTTGATTACTATATTTTTTATTCCAAGGTCGTCAACAAAATGCAGAAAAATATCTTTAATATTTAGATTGTTAGCTGTTAAAACACACGAAACACCGATATCAATCGGCCATTTCATTTCTTGCATTTTTTTAATTGCATTTATGACACTTTCATAAGAACCTTTTCCTGCATGATTGTGACGAATAGCATCATTGGTAGTTTTATCACCATCTAAACTAAAACCAACATAAGGAACATTCTCGCGAAGCCATTCAAGCTGTTCGTTAGTTAACTCCGTACCATTTGTTAAAAAACCGAAAGATGCTGTGATACCATATGTTTTATGATATTGAAATAATGTATAATACATATTCTTTACATCGTCAAATTCCAAACATGGCTCTCCACCGATGTAGTTGTCGAAGTGGAGATTTACATCTCTATTCCCTCCGACCACATAATTAGCGATTTTTATTACTTGGTTGTTTGAAAGCGGAGGTGCTTCTTGAGTTTTATGATCCGAGAAACAATATTCACATGCTAGATTACACTTTCTTGCCCCAAGATAAGAAAGAATTACATCATTGATGTTTTCTATCCTTAAATAAGGCAATCTAAATAATGTTTCAAATTCTTTTGCTTTTATCCGTTCATAATAACGTGCTTCCGAAAATGCATACAAATCAGAGTATTCATATTTAGCTATACTCTCGTTATTATTAGCTAAATATTCCTGCCAAATCTTTATAAAACTCCCCCGAACTTGGCTCGTGCTTCTATTACATGTTCTGAACATATATGTTTTTTTATCATATACAAACAAATGAATATTGCCGTAGTCACCTTGATATCTGAATGCGTCGCAATCTCTCTTGACCCATTCGCTTTTAGAAACAGCTATTCTCAGATAAACAAGTAGTCTTTCACTCAAAGAGTGAACTGCAACATCTAAATTATTTTCATCAATGTAATACTTAACTGCATTTGAAGCTTTTTGACAAAAGTCAATCAATATATCCGGTTCTTTGTCCTGTTTCATCGTTTGGACCATGTCTTTCAAATACGTAATATTTGTACGTATTGCAACACAATATCCAAACGATCTCAATCTTCTAACTACTTTGCAAACAAAATGTCGGATATTTATCGGCTTAGAGTCTTCTGTGAACTTGATTTTTGCAATTTTTTTAGGCTCATTGTAAAAATCACTTTCATATTTAATGAAACCTTTCTTTACATTTTTAAATACTTTTGACGTACTTCCGATTGCAGCTGCTACCTCGAAATGTTTTGCTAGCTCAGTGATATTAGCCGCTTTCACTTTGGTTATGTCAATGTTCTTTGAAAGCGAGGTTACCTCAACTTTAGAATCAACGCTCTCCCAAAAGTGCAAAAGAGGTAAAAAATCAAAAACGTCCTTGTAGCTGGCCATAATTTCAGCAAGCTCAAAATCATCACCATAAACTACTCCTTTTTGCATACGAGTACTCCTTTCTTCGCGCCGTTCTCAATAAAAGAGAACTTTTTTCAAATTTTTGTACACGTTAAAATAATATCACTTGTTTCTTTTTATGTCAACTAGCAATTTCTACAATTAGCAGTACTTCGCACCTATTTTTTAAAATTTATTCACATCAATTATAAATATAATTCCATTTATCAAATCTACGACTGCATAGCATATCATAAATATTCCTAATGATGCTACTAATATGCCTGGTGATGACATTATATAAAACCCTACAATGCCCATTAAAATTGCACTTATTAGAGCAAACCACCATGTATTTATTTCAAATTTCTTTAATTTCATAGCCGTTGTTCCCCTAATTAAAGCACTATACATTAGCCAAATTGCTATCATTACTCTAAAAAGAGTGCTTATTAAAGATGATTGTGTAATAAAAATTATTCCACTTACCATTGCTATAATTCCAAAAACTAAATCATAATTAAATAGGTCTTCATTCCCTTTCATTACGAAGTAACTTATTATTTTTGCTAAACCTATTATCGTAAAAATTCCTCCTATTATGTACGAAAATGTTAACACTATTCCTTGTGGATTTGATGCAATTAAAATTCCGATAATTAGAAATACTACTGCTGATAGTATTGATTCGCACGCATCCCTCTTCAAATATTTTTTAAAATAATCTGTTACATCCATTTTTTTATCCTCCTTTTTTTATTTTTTTAACCAGCTAAATAGTTTCTTTAGCACCAAGATAACTCTATCCCAGAATGTAAGTTTTTCTGTTTCTGCCTCTAAATCTTTTTCAGCTTCTCTTAATTTTTTTATGTCTGGTGTTTTGAATATAAATTGAACACTGTCTATATTTTCATTTTTTTCGTTTCCGAATGAAATTGGTTTAGCGTCTTTATCTACGTTAAATAATGTTGTTTCATCTTCAACCTTATCCCATTTGTTTTCCACGATATTTTTTATTTCATCCTTTGAATTTTTAAACTGACTTGTTTGTGAAGTCATAACTAACATTTGCTTACTAAGTGAATTTATCGCATCTAATGTTGTATCTGTTCCTTGATATATACTGCTACTTAATATTTGTAGCATTGTTTGTATAGTGTTTATCATGCTAATACTTAATGTATTCATTTCTGATAATTCGTTAACTAATTGTTGCATATTATTTATTAGTGCCGTGACGTCTTCTTTGTTTTCAAGTGTTTTATCATTATATTCGCTTAAAATTGTAAGCATTTTTTCCAATGTATCAGTTGTGTCTTTTAAATCACTAATAAAGTCTCTAATTTTCTTTGCATCGTCTTTATCTAATATATCGTCTACATCATACAAGTTTTCTTTTAGTTTTGTTAAATCTTTTGCTAGTGCTGTTTTACCTTTTATTTCTGATAAAGATATTTGTTCAAATATTGTTTGAATATTTTTGGTGGTTGCTGCGATTGATTTTGCTGAAGAAACAAGTTGCATTGCTGTTTCTACATCTTCTGTTTCTTGTGCAATGTCGACTAAATTTTCAGCTTCTTCACCTAGACTTTCTAAATTTTTCTTTACTGCATTTGATGTATTTTCGTCATCCAAACTATTTAAAAGGGAACTTAAATCGCCTGTTAATTTGGCTATACTGTCTATTAACTCTTTTATATCTTTTACATCATTTGGTAAGTTTTTGCTCATTGATACTATGTCATCAAAACTTTCATTTAGTTCTGCTACATTACTTTGCAAATTCTTTACTTCTGAATCTAGATTTTCATACATTTCAATAAATATTTCATAATTCTTTTCTAAATTTTCTAGATCTTTTTGGACATTTTGTGTAATTGGCAATAGTTCTTCTAAAATTGATTTTAATTTTGCAACATCTTCATCTCTTAAATCTGATATACCATGTAATTCTTGAGTTCCTTGCTTTATTTCTAATACTCCATTTGACATTCCTTCTAGACCTATATTCATTCCGTTTAATGCATTCAATACTATATCCGTACTTATATTTATTGAATCTAACGAATCTTTAATATCATTTTTTTCATCAACTAAAGTTGAGATTTCTTCTAGAATATCTCCTGTAATTGGAACTGCAGCCATTGTTATTCCATCCATCGAAAAATCATTGCTACCCAATTTAATGTTAAAACTTGTAGATTGACCCGGTAAAACGATAAACATTAAAGTTTTTGTATTTCCAGTGTCTGTTATCATCGCTTCATCTGATTCAACACTTAAATAGTCTGTCATATCGTAACTAGCTGTTACTTCTAATATGTAATTGTTTCTATAATATGGATTGGCTTCACTATTTGAATTTACCTCTACATTTATTTCAACAAGTCCACTTGCTCCTAAAAGTTCTTCTGGGCTTACTTCCACTCCATTTAATTTGTATGAAACGTTAAACGACCATGGTAATTTATCGTAATATTCTTCTAAAATTTTTCCTGTATACGAAAATTGTTTTTCGCCACTTACATCCCATATAAATTCGCCACTTTGATTTAAAACTTTTGTTCTGTTGGTAAGATTAGTTAGCTCGCTATATTCAGTGTAATCTATTATTTCATTCGCTCCATTAGTTGTGCATTGATTATATATGTTTATTTCACTTACGTTACCATAGTTTTCAAGATTGACATATACTGTTTCTTTTTTCTTTAGTAAAGGCATTGCGTAGCAAAAACTACTACACAAAATTACAATAGCAAGTAAACACGCAATAAACCTTTTCATATTACTTTACTTCCTTTCTTTTATTTTTTCTTGCTTTTATATTTTCAAAATTTGTTATTTCAATAAATTTATCAAAAGTAACTAGTATATGTGGTAAGAAGAATACCACTAAAAACATACTTAACAAAGCACCACGTCCTATTAAATGTCCAATTTCTGAAACGGCTGTTATTGTCGAACACCATTTTATAAGATATGCTGCACATACTAGTATTCCACCAGATGTTAAGATTGATGGTAAGCTTTTATCTACTGCCATCTGTGAAGCTACTTTTTTATCGTTTGTTTTTCTGTATGTCAAATAATTATTAGTAAATAGTATTGCATAGTCTATAGTTGCACCTAATTGTATTGAACTTACTATTAAATATCCTAAGAACATCATCGATTTTCCAGAATAGTATGGAATCGCCATGTTTATAAATATTCCACATTCGATTACAAGTATCAACAAAATAGGCAATGCAAATGATTTAAATGTAAATAAAAGAATTATCATTACCATCAAAATTGATAGCATATTTACTATGCTGTAATCTTTATTTACGACTTCTTTTATGTTCATCGTCACAGGTATAACGCCTGTAATTTCATATGAATCTCCATAATATTTTTGAACTGTTTGTTCTATTTTTTCTACACTTTCAAAAGCTAGGTCGCTTTCTGATGATGTTCGTAAATATATTAGAATTCTTGAATAGTTTTCTGTTCTAAATTTTTGATAATTATCGATTGGTATAAAACTGTCAGGAGTTCCTTCGTCTACCAAGTTTGCAAGTGATTGAACTTTTCTTACCACTTCCATTTCTTCAATTTCTGACACTAGTGATTTTTCTGAAATGTAATCTCCTGTCGGAACTAGTATAATCATAGGATTACTTCTTCCAAATTTTTCGACAATTACTTTTTCATCTTCATGTACTTTTGTACCTTCACCGCCACCAAATGATGATGAGCCATACAAAAATACATTTTGTTTTTGTGCCACATATGATGGCACTGCTATAATAATTACAATTGCGATTAAAAGATATGACATCTTCGACATAAATCTTGAAAACTTTCTAAAATCTGGCATAAATGATTTATGACGTGTTTTTTCTATATAAGGATAAAAGTTAATTATCAAACATGGCATAAAAAATATAACTGATAACAAACTAAATACAATTCCTTTTGCAAACACTAATCCCATATCTTTTCCTATTGTAAAGCCCATAAATACTAGTGCTAAGAAACCTGCAACAGTTGTTGTTGCACTAGATAATATTGACGTACAAGATTTAATAAGTGTCCTAACCATTGCTTCTTTTAAATCGCTTTTGTCTTCTGATTCAAATTCATGTAACAAAAATACTGAGTAGTCCATGGAAACTGCCAATTGTAGAGCTGCAACAATGCTATATGTTAAAAACGAAACGTGTTTTAATAATACGTTAGTTCCCATGTTAAGAAATATCGAAACTCCAATTACTGCCATAAAAATTAGTGGTGATACATATGAATCAGTAGTTAAAACTAGTATTATTATTACAACCGGTATTAAAATTATCATGACTTTACTTACTTCTGTTTGTACAGTATCTTGTGCCGATTTCGTATCCACAGCTGAACCAATCATATTACTATCTTCTGGGATTACTTTTTTTATTTCTTCAATTGCTTGATTTGTTTTTGATGAATATTCATCTTCTTCAAACATTATTTCAAATAAAGCACTTCCATCTTTGTAATAATCTGCAAGTACGTCTTCTGAAATAAATTCTATTGGTCTATAAATGTCAACACTGTCATCAAGCCATATAACCATGTCGACACCATCTATTTCTTCAATCTTTTCTTTGTATTCTTTAGCTTGCACCAATGTGACGTCATTAACCATTACTCGAGCAAAACTTTGCATTCCAAATTCTTCTTCGACAATGTTTAGCCCACGTTTTGCTCTTTCTGTATCAGGCACGTATTCTGACAAGTCATAATTTATTTTTACAAAAGGTATAAGTAAAATGCTTATTATTGTTGCGATGACAAAAATCACACCAATTTTATTTCTATTTTCAACAATAAAATTTGCTAATTTTTCTATCACTTTTTAATCACTTCCAAAACTCTTTCTCCTAGATTTTCTATCATTAGTTTTTCATATATAATTAAATTTTTCTTTAGAAGTTTAGGATTATCAATATTAGATTTAACAATAAATATAAAGCCTTCAAATTGTGAACGTGCTACTGCCTCGCATATAGTTGTGTCTATGTGACCAGTTTTTATACTTTCTACTATTTCTATTATTTTATCTACAAACATTTGCAAGATTTTGTCTTTGAAGTCAATAAATAAATTTTCGTTTTCACATTTAAACATTATTTTTAATGCTTCCCCATTCTTTTCTGCCATCTCAACAGTCGTCTCGACCAGCATATGGAAAATTTCATGCATTTTAATATCTTCATAATTCGACGGAACCTTATTAAAGAAAATCTCAATTTCATCTTCAACCTCTTTCAATATCTCGTTTAATAAATGTTTCTTTGTAAGAAAATATCTGTAAATGTTTCCTGTGCTTATTCCAACATCTGCCGCAATATCTTTCATTGAAGTGCTTTCATAGCCATCTTTTTTGAACTTCATTTTGCCAACTTCAATTATCTTTTGTTTTATATCATCTTTCAATCTTTGCATTTCTACACCTCTTTCAATAATGAATACTAATTCATTATTATGTATATTACACCCTTCAAGCTTTTATGTCAATAATGAATCGCAATTCATTTTATGATTTTTTTGTGAACAAATTCCCTATTTTAGCAATTTTTACGCATTATAAAAGAGAGCCACATAAGCTCTCTTTGTGTTTTTATTATACTTTTAGCATTCTTAATGCGTTTATAATCGCAATTATCGATACTCCCACATCTGCAAATACTGCTTCCCACATGGTTGAAAGGCCTATTGCTGTTAATATAAGTACTGCAACTTTTACTAGTATTGCAAATATTATATTTTCTTTTACTATTTTCATATTCTTTTTAGCAAGTTTTATTGCTTTTATAATTTTTGATGGTTCATCAGTCATAAGAACTACGTCTGCTGCCTCAATTGCTGCATCTGAGCCTAACGCACCCATTGCAACACCTATATCTGCTAATGCTAAAACAGGTGCATCATTTATTCCATCTCCTACAAATAATAGCTTTCCTTTTTCTGTTTTTAATTTCAATAGTTCTTCTACCTTTTCTACTTTATTAGCAGGCAACAGTTCAGCATGAACTTCATCAATACCCAATTTTTTAGCAACTGCTTCTGCAACGTTTTTTCTGTCACCTGTAAGCATTACGGTTTTCTTTACATTGTTTTTCTTTAGCCCTTCAATTGTTTTTAGTGCATCATCTTTTATCTTATCTGAAATTACAATGTATCCAGCAAATTTATTTTCAACTGCAACGTATAAAACCGTCCCTATTTCTTCACATCTTTCAAAGACAATATTGTTTTCATTCATCAATTTTTCATTTCCAACAAGTACTGATTTTCCTTCAACGTTAGCAGAAATGCCACGTCCAGATAATTCTTCCGTCTTTATAATTTTGCTTTCATCAATTTTTTGGTTATATGCCTGTTTTACTGATAAAGCAATAGGATGATTCGAATAATTTTCACTATACGCCGTGATTTCTAATAATTCTTCTTTTGTCATTTCGGTTGCACAGACTTTTTGAACTTCAAATACACCTTCTGTTAATGTTCCTGTTTTATCGAATACAACAATTTCTGCATTTGATAACGCTTCTAAATAATTGCTTCCTTTTATTAAAACACCTATTTTAGAAGCACCACCTATCCCTCCAAAAAAGCTTAAAGGTATTGAAATTACTAAAGCACAAGGACATGACACTACAAGAAAAGATAATGCTCTATATAGCCATTCGGAAAACGTTGCTTCTTTAATTAAAAGTGTTGGAATTACAGCAATCATTGCAGCTAAAATAACAACTATTGGTGTATAATATTTTGCAAACTTCGTAATAAAATTTTCTGACTTAGATTTTTTGCTACTTGCATTTTCCACTAAATCTAATATTTTACTTACTGTTGATTCGCCGTATTCTTTTGTTATTTTTATTCTTATAACACCACTTAAATTTATACAACCACTCAACACATCTTTACCTTCTTCTATCTTACGTGGCAATGATTCGCCAGTTAAAGCTTTTGTATCTAATGTAGAATTACCTTCTACAACGATACCGTCAAGTGGAACTTTTTCGCCCGGCTTCACTATAATGATATCTCCTATCTTTACTTCATCAGGATCTACCTTTTCTATTTTTTCATCTTTTTCTAAATTCGCATAATCAGGTCTTATATCCATTAAACTTGCAATAGACTTTCGTGACTTATCTACTGCATAGCTTTGGAACAATTCTCCGATCTGATAAAATAACATAACAGCAACAGCCTCAGGTATTTCTCCCACAAAAAATGCTCCTATTGTAGCTATTGACATTAAAAAGTTTTCATCAAAAACTTTTCCTCTTTTAATGTTTCTTAAAGCTTTTTTTAATATATCGACTCCAACCAATATATATGCCCCAATAAACATTATAGTATTTATCCAGCTATTATCAAAATCTATAATTAGAGCAATTATAAATAATATAGAAGCAATTATAATTTTAATTTTTTTATTCTTCATAAGAACCTCCTATATTTCTTCTATAGTTACATCTGGTTCTTCTTCTTTTATAATTTCTTTTACCTTATCTATAATTTCTGTTTTTTGTGCTTCTTCGCATTCTATTTCCATTCTTTGTGCCATAAAGCTTATGCTAGCATTATTTACTCCTTCTACTTTTTGAATTTCTGTTTCTAATTTTGCTGCACAGTTTGCACAATCTAATCCTAATACTTTAAATTTCATTTTCATATAAATGACCTCCTTTTAATTTTTTCTTTTGACTTTATTTTTTGTGTTCTATATGCTCTACACCTATTTCAAAGACTTCTTTTACATGCTCATCATCAAGCATATAAAAAACTTCTTTCCCTACTTTTCTGCATTTTACAATTCCACTTCTTCGTAAGGTTCCTAATTGATGTGAAATTGAAGATTTAGTCATTCCTAATACATTTGCAATATCGCATACACACATTTCATTTTGATCTAACGCAAATAGGATTTTTACTCTAGTTGTATCACCAAGAATTTTAAAAAATTCTGCTAATTTATTGAATGTATCTTCTTCTAGCATGTTTTTGATTGTTTTATTTACAACGTCTTGATGTATCACACTGCAATCACAAACAAATTCATTTCTAGACATATAATCCCTCCTTTTCTGACAGTCACAATTGAATAATCGCTCAATTATACTTATATTATAGTTGAACATATATTCAACCGTCAATACCTTTTGAAAAATATAAAATAAAAAAACACCTAATCATATCTAGCAATACTAAATATAATTAAGTGTTTAGCTATTATTTTATTGTTATGCTGTCATTTATCAATGTTGTACTATATTCAAATATTATATCTTGATTAGTAAATTCTATATAGTTATTAAGTATTTTAGGTGATATATATCTTGTGTCTACAACAGTGATTGTTTTATATCCTTCAACTAATAGTGGCGTTAAACTGCTTCCATATGAATCTCTGAATATTATAAGTTCTTTATCGGTTTGACTATTAGGATTTTCTATTTTCAAAAGAGATGTTGCTCCTGATAAATATATATCGTATTTATCATATGCCGTCGTCTTTTCCATATCATATATTTTTGTTTCTTTGTTTGTTTCGTAATTATATACTGTACAATTATCAAGCATTTCGTTTGTTAAAATTGTGATTTTATCACTTGCATTTGATATTGGATATTGACCAGCATATACACCTTTAAACTCTACAATTTCTTTTTCTTCATATTCGGCTTTTGAAGTTATACCAACTTCATTTAAAATTTTCTTTGCCACATCTACTATTTTTTCTTGTCGCCAGTGAGAATCTGTAATGTAATAATCAGATAATTCTAATTCATCGAAGATATCGATATATTTCGCATAGCTTAAACCATCTTTCATTAAGTTTACCATTTGGTCATAATCTATTCTTAAGTTTTCACCACTGACAAAGTAGTTTTTATCTGGTACTATCGTGAAATAAACGTTGTTGTTTTCCGTAATATATGTATCTTTTATTGAATTTATTTTTCCTAATAAATTTGTAATTGACTTTTCATTTATTGGGTATAGTTGTTCAATTAAAAGTCCGTCTTTTTCATAAATATTATTATAGTCAAGTTTTTTAAATATATCTTTTTCTGCTAAAACTTTAGCTTTTCTAAAAGTTTCCCTTTCTACAAATTGGTCTGTAACATATTTATCAAATTTATTAAAGAAAGTTCCATCTAATAATTTAGAAAGTGAGAATTCAGGAAATTGTTCTAGCTTTCTTCTTTCAGAAACTGATATCAATGTATCTTCTTTAAATACATTAACAATTAGCATTCCCCCGATAGACAATGCAAAAAGTATTATTACAATAATATTTTTAGTATTTTCTTTCATTTCTCACACCTCCTAAAATCTAAAGTATAAAAATGGATTGTATGAATTATCTACTAGATAAGCTGTTGTTACAAACAATAATGCAATCATACATATTGGCTCTAAAACATTTATAATTTTTGCTATCACGTTATTTTCTTTTAGTTTAAGAACTACATTTTTCACTAGTGGTGTGGCACCAATTATTGCTATTATTATTGTTACTAAATAATTTTTTAAGCAATATAAAGTGTATGCATTTGAAAATCTTTCACCGTTTGCTCCGAATAAACCTACTATATTATTCCACGCTTCTCCCATTGAGTTTGCATTAAATATTACAAAACTTATCATAACAGTAAATAACACGTAAATTCTTTTTATAATGTTTGGCATTTTTTCAAGATATTTTGATAAGAAGAATTTTTCTACTATTAGTAAAACGCCAAACATTAGGCCCCATACTATAAAGTTCCAACTTGCTCCATGCCATATTCCTGTAAGTAACCATACAACAAATATGTTTCTAATTTGCTTTGCTTTTCCTTTTCTGTTTCCTCCAAGTGGAATATATACGTAATCTCTAAACCACGAACTAAGCGATATATGCCATCTTCTCCAAAATTCTGTTATGCTTTTTGAAATGTATGGATAGTCAAAATTTTCTAAGAAATTAAATCCAAATATTTTGCCCATACCTATTGCCATATCTGAATACGCAGAGAAATCAAAGTATATTTGTAACATATAACCTATCGCAAACATCCAATAAAACAAAATACTTTTTTCAGTTGTTTTTGCGAATGTACTACAAAGTTCTCCTAATATATTAGCTATAAGAATTTTTTTAGAAAGACCTATTATAAATCTTCTAATACCATTTGCTACGCCATCTACAGTAGACTTTCTATTGTCTAGTTCTTCTTCAATAGTTTCGTACCTAACAATGGGACCTGCAATAAGTTGTGGAAATAGCATTACATATGTAGCAAGTTTTAGAAAACTTTTTTGTACTTTAACTTTTCCATTATACACGTCTATTACATAGCTAAGAATTTGGAATGTGTAAAATGATATTCCAATCGGAAGAGCTAGTTCCAACAGTGCCATATTTGTGTTTAATATGCCATTAACATTTGATATTACAAAGTCTGAATATTTAAAAATTCCTAATAACAATATATGAATTGAAACCGTTATTATAAAAAGCGTTTTGCTTTTAAATTTATCTATTAAAATTGCTCCAATATATGCAATTAAAATTTCTGCCAGCATCAACAAGATGTACGTAGGTTCTCCATAGAAATAAAAGAAAAGCGATGCTGCAAAAAGGACTACATTTCTTGCTTTTTTAGGTAAAACAAAATATAAAAATAGTACTATTGGCAAAAAATAATATAAAAAACTAATACTTGTGAATAGCACGTTTTTCCCTCCTAACTAATAATAAAGCTTCCCGTTTAGAGGAAGCTTTTATTTTGCTATGTTTTATTCTACTACTACTGCACCCATATCTTCTACAGGTACTTGCTCATCCATATCTGGTTCTACCAATCCTTCATCATATATTCCATCAACAGCTGGATCTAATAATATTTCTGGTGGAAGTTCAAAATCTTCAAAGTCTTGTACTTTCTCTAAAGTTTTTCCCATGTTTTCTTCTCCAACATATGCTTTGAAAGAATTAAATACTGAATCATACCATTCTGATTCTTGTCCCATTACTAAGAATATAACGTTGCCATAGTTTGTAACATATAGTTTTTCAGCTGATACACAAACCCACATATCCATATTGATATTATCTAAAATTTCTTGTTTTAATTTTTCTACATCTGCACCGTCTTTTAATTTGATAGCAGCAGCTTCATATGCTTGTGCATTTATCAATGGCATTGCTACAACAACTGCTTCTACGTTTTCATTTGATTGTAATCCTGTAAATCTAGAAAATTGATATTCATCTTCTAATTCAATTTCCATTGTGTCTAATGATGGTAATTCTGTTGCTGAATTTTCATGTACTTCATTAACTAATTTTTGAAGATCATCTACATTTTCAATTTTTATTGCTAAATCAGTATTGTTATTTACTTTTTGGTCATCTTGATTGTCGTCTGATTTAAACATAAAAATAGCACCTACAACTATAAGCACTACAACTATCGCTCCTATAACTCCTCCTAATACTTTCTTGTTCATAAAATCATCCTTTCAATATTATTATATTTTTCTCTTGTGCCGAACTTTAAAAAGTTTCATGACAAGAAATTAACTTACAATATTAAGGTAACACAAAATAATATAATTAGCAACTATAAAATCACTTTTAGTTACGCCATTTTTTGGTATGTTTTTTATGATTTATTGCTATAAAAATTGCATAATAAAAATAAGTTTTTATAATTGACATAATAAGAGTCGCGTGCTAGAATATCTTTGTTACAAAATTTTTAAGGAGGATTATTCTATGGCTAGTCCTGAACGCATTTCTATTGCAGTGTACGGTACGAAGTATTATCTGGAAATCGATGTTTCTAAAGCTGATTGCAACAAAGAAAAAGCCCATTGCCACGTAACAAACGGTCGCAGCCGGATTGCACAGGTTTGGCTTGACTCCTGCTCTTTCGAATCCATCCCCAGTGAAATTTCTCACAACGATTGTCGGCGAATTCTCGATTACGTTGAAAATAACCGGTACGAACTCAAATGCGTATACGAATACAACCGTATTAACGGTGCAGATTAACAAAAAAGCCAATGGGGTTCTCCCATTGGCTTTTTATTTTATTCATATCTAAGTGCATCTATCGGATGCATATCTGCAGCTTTTTTGGCTGGCAAGTATCCAAATACTATTCCTATAAGTGATGAAATTCCTACAGCAACAGTAACAGCTTCAATTGTTACTTTACCTTCTACTACTAAAATTGTAGATGCTAGTTTTGTAAATAGAATACCTAATATTATTCCTATTGTTCCACCTATTACACTTGTTGTTATTGCCTCTATTACAAATTGACTTAATACATCAAATTTATTAGCACCTATTGCTTTTCTTATACCAATTTCTTTTGTTCTTTCTGTTACTGAAACTAACATTATGTTCATAATTCCAACGCCACCTACAAGTAATGATATACCTGCAATTGCAACTAATACAGATGTTATTGTATCTAACATATCATACATTTTTTCCATCATGCTTTGTGCATCCATTATGAAATAATAATCAGTATCATCATAAATGTTAAAAAAGTATCTATCTATTTTATCCATAACAGCATCTGAATCTTCATCGTTTTCATATGTAAAATAAAACATATTTATATATTGTGTATTAAAAATATTTTGAGCTACCGTATATGGAATAAGTACTACATCATCATCGCCACCTGCAATTCCTGATGCTTTTTCTTCTAGTATTCCAACAATCTTAAAACTGTTTCCGTTTATTTTAACTTGTTTTCCTATTAAGTCATCGTTACTTTCTTCAGTTCCAAATAATTCTTCTACAACGTGTGAACCAATAACGCAAACTTTCTGATTTCTTTTTACATCTAAATATTGTATACTTCTTCCACTTGCAATTCCTCTATCTCTTATGCTAGTGTAATCTTCATTTGTTCCATATACACTTGTTGAAATATCTTCAGAATTAAATTTTACAGTAGCTGTTGATTGAATATATGGTGCATAATATTTTATTCCTTCTGTTTCCGAAACAAATTTTTCAAGTTTATCTAAGTCTACGTATTTAGTATCTGTTTGATACATTGCCATTACCGTAATTATATTAGAACCTAAACTAGTGAATGTATCTTTAACATGTGATGTTAGTCCTTCTCCCATACCTGATATTAAAATTACTGCCGAAACACCAATTATCATACCAAGCATTGTTAACAGAGCTCTCATTTTACTTGCCATAAGGCTTTTTACTGCAAGTATAAAAGACTGTCCTATATCCATCTTATTGCCCCCTACCTGGTCTATCTTCTATAATTTTTCCATCTTGAATTCTTACTACTCTTTTTGCTTGTTCTGCAATTTGATTATCATGCGTTACTAAAATTATTGTATTTCCCTCTTCATGCAATTTCTTTATAAGTGCTAATACTTCTATACCCGTTCTACTATCCAAAGCTCCAGTCGGTTCGTCTGCTAATATAACAGATGGGTTTCCAGCTAAAGCTCTCGCAATAGAAACTCTTTGTTGTTGACCACCTGATAATTGTTGTGGGAATCTATTTTCCATTCCTTTTAGTCCAACTTTTTCTAACGCTTCTAATGCTATTCTTTTTCTTTCTTCTTTAGAATATCTTTTATAAATTAGTGGTAATTCAACATTATTTAGTATCGAAAGTTTTTGTATTAAATTATATTGTTGGAATATAAATCCCAATTCTGTATTTCTAATATATGATAATTCGTCATCATCCATTGTACTAACATCAATACCGTCTAGTATGTATTCTCCTGATGTTGGAACATCTAAACAACCTATTATATTCATACAAGTTGATTTTCCACTACCTGATTGACCAACTATTGATACGAATTCGCCTTTATCTATATGTAAGCTTATTCCGTCTAACGCGTGAACTTCTACGTCTCCTGTTTCATATATTTTATATACATTTTTTAAATCTATCATTTATTTCTCCTTTACATTTGAGATGCCATATGGCTAAAATCTAATATTCCTGATTGTGTTAATTTATCTACTAATACGATATCTCCTTCTTCTATTCCACTTATAACTTCGATGTAGTCACTGTTATTTTCACCAATTTCTACATTTACTTTTTGGTATCCTACTGGTACTGATGAATCTGCGTCTTGATATGTATCAGTGTTAGCTTTTTTATAAACTACATTACCCTTTCTAACTGCTGAAAGAGGAATTCTTATAACATTTTCAACTGATGATATTTGTATATCAGCATCAACATTCATTCCAGCATATATTTCAGGAATATTTTCAAGTTCAACATATACTGTATATGAAGTTATACCAGCTGAAGATTTTCCTATTGTATTTATGTTTGACACTTTTCCTTCAAATTCTTTTCCGTCTAAAGCATCGATTGTTATTAAAACGTCTTGACCAACTTTTACTTTGGCGATGTCTAATTCATCTACTTGCATTTCAAATTTCTTCAAAGAACTATCTACAATTGTAACCATTGTATTAGAAGTTGTGCTTTGAAAATTTGAAATAATATCACCTAATTTGTTATTTTTATAAGCAACTGTTCCTGAAATTGGTGATGTAATATAATAATTTTCTAATTGTTTTTCAACATTTGCTAATGCATTTTGAGCACTTTTTAAAGATATGCTTGCATTACTTAAAGATGTTTCTAAATCAGTATTTTCAAGTAAAGCAATTACAGTTCCTTTTTCTACATAGTCACCATTTTTTACATATACATCTTTTACAGTTCCTGTACTCTTTGCCTTTACCATATTATTAGTTACACCTGTAACATATGCTGTATTCGCACTTGCAATCGATGTACCTGCACTTGTGTAAACAGTACCTTTAACTTGTGCATTGTTTAGTCCGTATCCTGTTGTTTCAACTCTAACAGTAACTTCTGCAACTTGTGAACCATCTTCACGTAGGAAAGTTCTATCACTAACATTTGTAACAGTTCCATCAACAGTTGTCATATATGAAATATATGTTAATGTTGCTTTATCTCCGATACGAATTTGAGTAGCACCAGAACTCATAAATTGTAATACTACTTCATATTGATTTTTCTCAACCAAATTACATACTTGCATTGCAGTTGTAACATAAGCACCTTTAGTAAGTGTTAAATCGCTAACATGACCACTGTCATTTGCAACTATTGTTAAATCTGAAATTTGTTTTTTAATGTTATTATAATTTATATTAGCTTGCTCAACACTTAATTTAGCTGTTGATAATGATGCTGCTAAGTCATCAGAATCAATAACATATAATAAGTCATCTTTTTTTACAACTTGCCCAACCTCTACGTGATCTTCTATAATTTCTCCGTTTACTGTTGGATAAATATTATAGATACTATTTTCTTCTATTGTACCTTTTCCTTCTACAACAACATCAATGTTGCCTATATCAGCCGCAACTTTTTCGTAATCAAACTTAGCATTTACAGGACTCTTTCCATCCTTGCCACTTATAATAAAGATTACCACTAGTATCAAGACTATTATTAGAAATTTCTTTCTTCCTTTTTTCTTTTTGATTTTGTCAATTTTTCTTTTCTTTTCTATTAAATTTTCTTTTTCAACTGAATCTGCACTCATATTAACCTCCTAAAATCTATTGCCTATTTTAATGCTTTAGGCAGCAAGATACAACAAATTCACAAAGTATTCACGTATTTTTTTGTATTTTTTCATTTGGTTGTAAGTTTTTTTACGGTATCTTGCAAAAGCTCTTCAAGTTCTTCTAGCGTATAAAACTGCAACTTAGCATCATAAAAATGATTTCCGTTTAAAAAATCCATTACTTTAATAATATCATCTTTCGTAATGCTAACTTCAGAAATATTTTTGCAATCATTTTCTAATATATCTAATTCTTCATCACTTAAATTGCCAATACTTCTTTCTTCAAATTTATTATTAAATATTCTAAAATCACTTTGCTTCATTATTCTTAACGCAACTTTGTCATCATCTGGATATTTTCTTTTACTAACATTTGTATAAAAATTATTATTCCATGTATAGTCCGTATACAAATGTGTAACATATCCTACAAATATCGGATTTTTATTTTCAATTTCTTTTTTATATTTTTTATAAAAAACTAAATACGAAGGAACATTTTCTTCATAACAATGCGTAACTTCGTGATTTATTTTTTTAGAAATTTCCTTAACGATATGTGAATTATTTATATCTGGTAAAACACTTGCTAATAGTAATCTTTTAAGATCTATTCCTTTAAAACCATATACTTCATTTATTCTGTTACTTATTTCTAAATGTGTTTTCCAATTTGGCAATTAACTTCCCCTCTTTTCTTTTTTTATCTATTGCAAAATTTTGACCATATTTTATTTTATATGATTCTATTTTCTTTTTATGATTTTCTTTATACTGAGAAATTCTTTCTCTTAATTTTTCAGATTTTTCCTCAAATGCAAGAACATCTTTTAGTTTTGGATAAGCTTTTAGTAATCTAATATGTAACAATAACTTCCTTTTCAAAATCTTTCTAACTCTCTTTGAAATTTCTTCTGTGTTATCGCATAGATAATCTTTATTTATTGCTTTCAAGTTAGTTATAATCGTGAATGAAGTTATCATGTCAAGAACGAAAATAGCAATCAAAGAAAAAGTAATTATTGTCATAACTGTAGTGCTCATTTTTTCCAGCAATCCAACTAGTATAGGATTAGATATATAAATTATATAGCAACCTAGTACTCCAAATGCCACTAAATTTTCTAAACATACTCTACCATTTATATTCATTTTTCTGTCAGTGTAATCCCACCAACGTGCTTTAAAAATTTTTTCTAAAAAATAGCTCGTAAAATATTCAAGTATTCCACAAATTAAAACTGCAAATACAAATGTTGCAATAATATCATCTTGATATTTATTTAATAAAATAGTTATCGTTAATACGCCACAACCATATATTGGGCAATACGGCCCAACTAGCACTCCTCTGTTTACAAGTTTTTTATCAGCTGTAAGTATTCTTACAACTTCCATTACCCAACCCAAAAAAGAATAAACAAAAAATAATAAAGCAAATATTTCAAAATTTCTAAGCATATCCAAACGCATCATCCTTCTTTATACAAATTATTATCCATTATATATTTTAAAACTTTTTCATTCAAATCATTCTTCAACTCTGTATAATTAGCATCTAATAATTTTTCTCTTACTTTTGTAGAAGATATATTAACTGGTGGAAAATCTTTAGCTAATACAAATTGTTTTCTTTGTTCTGCAGTAAACTTGTTTATTTCATTTTCCATGTCAATTCCATCTCGACCTAATACCAAAACTTTATATTTAAATATAATATCTATGTTCTCCCACAAGTCAAATTTCAATAAATTATCTGCCCCAATTATTAAATACAATTCCACATCATCTAATCTCTTATCCAAAGCAGTTAAAATTTCATTTGTAAGTTCATAAGAACTATACTCACTAGAAACTAATATATTTTCGTTCTCACAAAACTTCAACATACTTAATCTATACTCTAAATCCAATAAATCTGTTTTATCCCAATAATTCGTTGTAGGTATCATCACAACCTTATCAACATAATTATTTTCAATCACATAATTAGCTACAAACTCATGTCCTTTATGCACAGGATTAAAACTTCCAACGTATACACCTAATTTCATTATTCCATTTTCCTCCCCCGCGACACCGGGGACGTCCGTTAAATGTTTCTTTTTTACCAAATATTTGCATTTTTGCGACATTTAACGGACGTCCCTGGTGTGTCAAATTTATGTCTACATGATTCGTGTAGTTTATTTATTTTGTTTTTTACTTCTGCTGATAGTTTGGTGTTATTCATTTCACCATTTTTTATATATTCTTCTATTTCTGAATATTTTACTCCTAGTTTGTCTTCGTCTGTTTGGTTTGATAAACCATCACTTGGAATTTTGTATAATACTTTTGATGGTACTCCTATGACTTCTCCTATTTTTATTACTTCGCTTACTGTGAAGTCAGCTATTACTGCTATGTCGCATACTGAATCTCCACCTTTGGTAAAGTATCCAACGTATAGTTCTGATTTATTTGATGTTCCTGCTACTAAATATGTTTTGCCTGTTAGTGCACTCATCAATGCTGCCATATAGTAGCAACTTGCCATTCTAAGCTTTGGTTTCAAATTTATATCACTATTTTTTAATTGTTCTTCTGTAATTAGTTTATCTTCTTCACCAATTAAAGATATACTTGGTATCTTTGCAATTTCGTTTTTGAATGTATCAAATACATTAGTTAAATCTATGTTTACTAATTTGAATCCAAAATGTTTTGCTACTAATTCTGCATCTGTTTTATCTTCGTTTGTCGAATGACAAGGAAGTGTTAGGCCTAAAACATTTTCTGAGCCAAGAGCTTTTGTCAAAAGTCCTGCAACGATAGCTGAATCTTTGCCTCCACTTATTCCTAATACAGCTCCTCCTAAATTATATTTTTTATAATATTCTTTTATGAAGTCTACTATATTTTCAGTTTCTTTCACAGCATCAAACATAAAAATACACCTCTTTCTTTCCCAATATATAATTATACTATTTCTTAAATATATTTCAAATATTTAACAGTAAATTTAAAAAAGATTAAGAAATATTATTTCTTAATCTTTTTATCTTTTCTATTTATTATTTACTTAATAAGCTTTCGCCTGTCATTTCGATTGGTTGTTCTACTCCCATAATTTCTAACATTGTTGGAGCTATGTCTGCAAGTCGTCCTTCTTTTAATGTTGTTCCTTCATCTAGACCTACAGCTACAAGTGGTACCATATTTGTTGTATGTGCTGTATGTGGATCGCCTGTTTCATAATCTATCATTTGTTCTGCATTACCGTGATCGGCTGTAATTAAAATTGTTCCGTTTACACGTTTAACTTCTTCTACAACTCTTCCTATACATTCATCAACTGTTTCAACAGCTTTTATTGCAGCATCTAAATATCCTGTATGTCCAACCATGTCGCAGTTTGCAAAGTTTAATATAATTACATCGTACATAGATTTTCTAATTACATCAACTAATTTATCTGTAACTTCGTACGCACTCATTTCTGGTTTCAAATCATATGTTGCAACTTTTGGTGATGCAACTAAAATTCTATCTTCATTTTCGTATTTTACTTCATTGCCTCCGTTAAAGAAAAATGTTACATGTGCATATTTTTCTGTTTCAGCAATTCTAAGTTGTTTGTATCCAAGATTACTAATATATTCTCCAAATGTATTTTCGATAGCTGCTGTTTTATATGCAATTTCTACGTTTGGAATTGTATCGTCATAATCTGTCATACAAACGTAAGTAAGATTTAATTTTTCTCTTTCAAAGCCAGTAAAGTTATCATCTACAAATGCTCTTGTGATTTCTCTTGCTCTATCTCTTCTAAAGTTGAAAAATATTACTGAATCGTTATCTTTTATTAGTGCAATTGGTTTGTCATTTTCAACAATAACAGTTGGTTTTATAAACTCATCAAATTGTTCTGTTTGATATGAATTTTCTATTGCATCGATTGATGTTTTGGCTGTAAATCCTTCACCTTTTGTTAAAGCATCATATGCAAGTTTAACTCTATCCCAGTTAGTATCTCTATCCATCGCATAATATCTTCCACTTATAGATGCTATTTTTCCAACTCCTATTTCTTTTATTTTGTCTTCTATTTCTTGAATAAATCCTTCGCCAGATGTTGGAGGAGTGTCTCTACCATCTGTAAAGCAATGTACATATACATCATGTAAATCATTTTTCTTGCATAGTTCTAATAAAGCATACAAATGATTTATATGAGTGTGCACTCCACCATCTGATGTTAATCCCATCAAGTGCATTGCACTATTATTTTTTTTACAATTTTCAATTGCTTTCATGAAAGCAGCATTTTCAAAGAAATCTCCATCTTGAATTGATTTTGTTATTTTAGCAAGATCTTGATATACGATTCTACCTGCTCCTATATTCATATGACCAACTTCTGAAGTTCCCATTTGTCCATCTGGAAGTCCTACATTCAATCCACTTGTATGTATTACTGTATTAGGATTTTGTTTCATTATAGAATCCAAATTAGGAGTTTTAGCAAGTTTAACAGCGTTGCCATCTTCTCTCTCGTTAATTCCCCAACCATCTAATATAGCTAACATAACTAATTTTTTATCCATTTTTTATTCTCCTTTTTATTTCTCTATACATGACTTGTGTTATTTATCATAATTTACTATTTTTGCAAACTCTTCTGGATCTAAGCTAGCTCCACCTACAAGTCCACCATCAATGTCAGACATTCCAAATAGTTCTTTTGCATTTGATGATTTTACACTTCCACCATATTGAATAATAATTTCATTTGCTACATCACCATATAGTTCTCTGACTTCTTCTCTTATCCATGAGCAAACTTCATTTGCATCTTCCTTTGATGCTGTTTTTCCTGTACCAATTGCCCAAATTGGTTCATACGCAATTACTACTTTTCTAACATCATCAATAGATAAACCATCTAATGCAAGTTTTACTTGTGTTGTAACAAATTCTTTTGTGATACCTTCTTCTCTTTGTTCCAAAGTTTCTCCCACACAAAGAATAGGTTTTAAATCACTTGCAAGAACAGCTTTTAATTTTCTGTTAACACTTCCATCAGTTTCATTATAATATTGTCTTCTTTCAGAATGACCAATTATTACATACTCTATACCTAATTCTTTTAGCATAGGAACTGAAATTTCTCCTGTATATGCACCTTTCTCCTCATAGTGAGCATTTTGTGCTCCTATTTTTATATTAGTATTTTTAGTAAGTTCAATCGCAATGCCTAAATCTATATAAGGTACGCAAAGAACCACTTCATTTTCAGTATCTTTTACAAGTGCCGGAAATGTTTGCATAAATTCCTTAACATCTTTAGGTGATTTATTCATTTTCCAGTTACCTGCTAGAATCTTTTTTCTCATATTATCGCCTCTTTCCACATTCATTAAAAACTATTTATCTAATAAACATGCAATACCTGGTAAAGTTTTTCCTTCGATAAATTCTAAAGATGCTCCACCACCTGTAGAAACATGAGTCATCTTTTCTGATAATCCAGCTTTTTCAACTGCTGCTGCACTATCTCCACCACCAATTATTGTTACTGCTTCTTCATTTTCAGCAAGTGCATTTGCAATTGCATTTGTTCCTTTTGCAAATTTATCAATTTCAAAGAAACCAACAGGTCCATTCCAAATAATTGTTTTATATTCTTTTATAGCATCTACAAACATCTTGATAGAATCAGGTCCTATATCTAAACCTTGTAAACCTTCAGGAATATTGTTTGATGCACATACTGTTGTTTCAGCATTTTCACTTGGCTCTGTTGCACAAACTGTATCAATTGGGAAATAAAGTTTTACACCTTTTTCAGCTGCTTTTGCTAATATTTCTTTTGCTAAATCTAACTTATCTAATTCACAAATTGAATTGCCAATTTCTCCTCCTTGAGCTTTAGCAAATGTGTATGTCATACCTCCACCAATCATAAGTCCGTCTACTTTATCTAATAAATTTTCAATTACACCAATTTTAGTAGAAACTTTTGAGCCACCTAGTATTGCAAGGAAAGGTCTTTTTGGTTCACTTAGTGCTGCACCCATGATTCCAATTTCTTTTTGAATTAAATATCCACAAACAGCTGGTAAATAATCTGCTACTCCTGCAGTAGAAGCGTGAGCTCTATGTGCTGTTCCAAAGGCATCATTTACATATAGTTCGGCAAATGATGCTAACTTTCTTGCAAATTCAGGATCATTTGCTTCTTCTTCTTCGTGCAAACGAACATTTTCAAGAAGCATAACATCTCCATCTTGTAATGCATCTACTTTAGCTTGTGCATCTTCTCCAATTACATCCTTTGCAAAAGGAATTTCTCTTCCTAGCAATTCAGAAAGTCTTTTTGCAACTGGTGCAAGTGTTTGCTTATGCTTTGTTTTTCCTATATGTGAACACAAAATAACTTTTGCACCATGTTCCATTAAATATTTAATTGTTGGAAGTGCTTCTGTTATTCTTCTATCATCTGTTATTTTAGTTTTGTCTTCAACATCTAGTGGAACGTTGAAATCGCATCTAACTAAAACTTTTTTTCCACTAACTTCAACATCTTCAATAGTTTTTTTACTCAACATTGTAAAACATCCTCTCTATCAATTTAATATCAACAAAGAGTCGGCAAATATCGCCTATAATCATATTATAGGGCTTGTTCGCCGACCCCTCTTTCTTTTAATATTTGTTTAATTATTGATGGTCAACTGTACTCATATAAACAGCTAAATCCAATAATTTGTTTGAATAACCCCATTCGTTATCATACCAAGCAACTAATTTTACAAAAGTATCTGTTAAAGCTATACCTGCTTTTTCATCAAATATAGATGTTCTTGGATCATGAATAAAATCTGATGAAACTAAAAGCTCATCTGTATAACCTAAAATTCCTTTTAATTCGCCTTCAGAAGCTTCTTTAACAGCTGCACATATTTCTTCATATGATGCTGGTCTTTCTAGATTAACTGTTAAATCAACAACAGAAACATCAACTGTTGGAACTCTAAATGACATACCTGTTAACTTACCATTTAATTCAGGAATAACTTTTCCAACTGCTTTAGCTGCACCTGTTGATGAAGGAATTATATTAGCAGAAGCTGCTCTTCCACCTCTCCAATCTTTTTTAGATGCACCATCAACTGTTTTTTGTGTAGCAGTTGTTGAGTGAACTGTAGTCATAAGACCATCTTTAATTCCAAATTTATCATGAATAACTTTAGCAAGAGGTGCTAAACAGTTTGTTGTACATGAAGCATTTGAAACAACGTTCATATCGCTTGTATACGCTGTATTATTTACACCCATTACAAACATAGGAGCATCTTTTGATGGAGCACTAATAACAACTTTTTTTGCTCCTCCTTTTAAGTGTTCGCTTGCAGTTTCAACTGTTGTAAATACACCTGAACATTCAAGTACATATTCAACTTCATTTGCTCCCCAAGGAACCATTGATGGTTCTTTTTCATTATAAACTTTTACTCTTCTACCATTTATAACAATGTCACCGTTATCTTCATAAACTTCACCTTTGAAGCTTCCATGAACAGTGTCATGTTTTATCATATATACCATGTAGTCTGCTGTAATAAATGGATCATTTATTGCAACAACTTCAATGCCCTCCTTATCGAATGATGCAGAAAAAGCTAAACTACCAATTCTGCCAAAACCGTTAATACCAACTTTTATTGACATAATTATTCCTCCTTAAATAATTTCTACAAAAGTAATTCTATACTATTATTTCTTCGATATCAATATTTTATTAAAAATTTTGTCTTTGTGAAATATACGTAAAAAAAAAGAAGAAATGCTTTAAAACAAAGCACTTCTTCTTTTTTATTCCAAGGTATCAAATATATTTCATTTTGATTTTAACCTATTCAAGGCTTCATCGCACAGTCGTACGATTTCGTCTATCTGAGCTCTGTAAGCAATCTGCTCATCAGAAAGTTCTCTCATGCATTCCTGCATTGGCTCTGCGAAAACAATGTACTCGCAAATTCCTCTTTGAATTTTGGCAAGCAATTCTCGTTTTTCTTCGGGCCATTCGTGAGGCTTGATTAGAAGCCAACGTTTCAAAGACTCGGTCATATATATCTTCTGAGGGAAAGAATCTTCCCAAAAAGAATGTCCTTGACGTAACTTCTTACCACAGAAGGAGCAATGATAACTTCTTCCTCCTTCGTACTTTCCACTTTCATACTTTTGTCTTAGCTGAGAGTATCTCAAAACATCGGCAGAATTGGTCAGTTCGCCGTTGCTTTTTTGATGACAAAGCTTGTTATACTCAGCTTTTTCTTTTTCAATGATTTGAGTGTCATGCTGTCCTTCCTCACATTCTTTCCAAACTTCGTTCCAAAAGTTGCAATACTTTTTTTCAAGTGCAACGATAAGTCTGTGCAAACTCGTAATTTCATCTGCGTTTTTCTCAAACCGTTCTACCAAATCACGAACTTCATTTGTTAACATATCGTTTTCCTCCCTTTGCTAAAAAAATTCAGCTTTCCTCTTTTCTCGAAATTCCCTGGGATGCGCCTGCTTAAAATCACCTCTTTAATAAAAAAATATTAAAAGTCTAACAAAATTTGAATCGCTATGTTATTTTATACCTTTTTTACATTTTTTTCAATAGTTGGTTCGCATTTTACATAAAAAAAGTGTAGGTTTGTCAAACATATGTCACACTCACTTAGATACGCTTGCATTTGAAATA
>CAYNRR010000015.1:0-33184 GCA_964400015.1 uncultured Eubacteriales bacterium
TATTTCAAATGCAGGCGTATCTAAGTGAGTGTGACATATGTTTGACAAACCTACATTATCTGAAAAATATGAAATATTTTATACTAGAAATACTAGGAAAAACTTGCTAAAAAATAAACGAAAAAATTTTTTTCTTAAAAATGCATGACACAAAAATAAATTTATGCTAAAATGCAAGAGTCGAGTAGCGAAAGCGTAAGTCCAGAAATGGGCTTACGTTATTTTTTTGCTCAAAATTTAAAAGGAGTGTATAAAATGGAAAAAGAACAAAAAAACAAAATGGCAGAGGTGCCGATGAAAAAACTTTTTTGGAAAATGGGCTTGCCTATGATTATTTCAATGGTATTACAAGCGTTGTATAATGTCGTAGATAGCGTTTTTGTAACCAATATGGGAGAAAAAGGTGCAATCGCAAATCAAGCTTTAACAATTGCTTTTCCAATTCAAATTTTAATTATAGCGATAGGTGTTGGAACAGGAATTGGAATAAATGCTCTACTTTCAAAGAGCTTAGGTGAAAAAGATAAAGAAAAAGTGAACAAAGTTGCAGGTAATGGAATATTTTTAAGTCTATGCATATTTTTAGTATTTTTATTGTTTGGTACATTCGGTTCTAAGTGGTTTATCTCACTTTTTGCAAATGGCGATGAAGAAGTAATATCAATGGGAAAAGTTTATTTGCAAATTTGTTGTTGTTTATCATTAGGTTCTATAGGTTATACTGTATATGAAAGATTCTTGCAAGCGACAGGAAAAACTATGCTATCAACCATTTCTCAAATATCAGGTGCAGTTGCAAACATAATTTTAGACTACATATTTATTTTTCCTTTAGGTATGGGTGTTGCAGGTGCAGCTTGGGCAACTGTTATAGGACAATTCATTTCTTTATTTGTAGCGATGTTTTTTCATTACACTAAAAATAAAGAAATTGAAGGAAATTTAAAATATATAAAGCCAGATTTTGAAATAATAAAAGGAATTTATAAAATAGGTATTTCTGCCGCAATTATGCAAGCATTACTTTCTGTTATGATGGCGGGAATGAATGCTATACTTGGAAAAGCTAAAGCTGATACAACAATACTTGTTGGCTCATTTGGAATCTACTATAAAATTCAGCAAATAGCGTTATTCTCTGCATTTGGGTTATCAAATACTATAATATCAATATTGTCATTTAATTATGGAATGAAAGACAAAAAAAGAATAAACGATTGTATTAAATACGGCACGATAGACACGATTATTGTTACATTTATTTTAACCGTGATTTTTGAAGTCTTCGCAAGACCATTATCAAGTCTGTTTGCATTAACTGGTGGAACAACAAAAGAAATAATAAATGTTTGTACAATGTCATTAAGAATAGCTAGTATTGGTTATGTATTTATGGGATTTTCTATTGCAGTTCAAGGTGTATTACAATCATTAAGTTATGCGATAAAACCTTTAGTAATATCATTGCTAAGATTAGTTGTGTTTGTATTTCCTATAGCATATTTATTCACATTAACAGATAACGTAACATATACAGTTTGGTGGACTTTCCCAATAGTAGAAATTTTAACGGCGATAATTTCTATATTTATTTTGAAAAGTGCATATAAAGAAAAAATAGCTGTTATATCTGATGAAAATAGTGAAAAATCTGAAGAAGCAAAGTTGATCATATCAATTTCAAGGGAACACGGAACTGGCGGAAAAGAAATTGCAAGAAAAGTAGCTGAAAAATTAAACATAAAATTCTATGATAAAGAAGAAATAAAAAAATTCTCAATTCAAAATTCTCTAATTGAAAACCAATATACAGATGATGAACTTTATAATTTTTATTTATCGCTTGATGCCGAAAAGAATGCTATATTAAAACAAGCCGAAGCTATACGAATGATAGCTACAAAAGAAAATTGTGTAATAGTAGGCAGAAGTGCAGATTATATATTAAAAAATAATCCTAATTTGATAAAAATATTTTTGTATGCACCAATGGAATATAGAACAAATAAAGTAAAAGAAATGTATAAGGATACTTATACAGAAGCACAAAAACATATTCTAAAATCAGACAAATCAAGAGCTGCGTACTATGAAGTAATAGCAAATAAAAAATGGGGAGACAAAGAAAATTATGATATATGCCTAGACTGTTCTATAGGCAATGATAAAATAGTAAATATAATAGTTGAATATGTGAGAGAAAAAACGACTTTGATACGAAAATAAACAAAGAAAAAAGCCCCTCGTCGAGGGGCTTTTTGAATATAGCTTAAAAGTAACAGAAAAATAAAATGTAAAATTCTATGATAAAGAGATATTTAGTATTTGAATATTTACTTCTAAAATATGAGTATGATATAATTTTTCTGAAAAAGTGTTTATCGAAATATGTGAGTATTTTATAAAGGGAAATTTTATGTTTGAAAAGCATAAGTTTTGAAATTTGTGTAGAGGTTTTAATTAGCAGTAGCCTTATTTTTGCGCATGATTCGATAAAACTTATTTCATAAAATGCTATGTCAAAAATTTTAACATAGCAAATTATAAAAGGAGAGTGAGAATTTTGTTAAAAAGAAAAACAAACATTTTCGTAACAATTTTATTTACATTTGTTGCCTTTACGCTTATAGGCACAACTAATATAAATGCAGCAACAGACTCACTAAATGAAGTGGTAGATGGTTATACTTCTATTGAAATAATAAAAAAAGAAGGTTTTGATGTATCTGATGTAACTTTACGTGAAACTTATGGTTACGAAACAGCAACACCAAAAGGCATAGAAATCAAAAACATAAGTGCTAATGATTTAAAAGTTAAAAGTGTAGCTGTAAGCGACGATAAAAAATTTGAGGTTGTTACTGTGTCAGCAACACCTACACTAGCAACAGGTGCTGCTGATAGTGCATCTTATACAATTAGAGCTAGAACTGGACTTAATACAGGTACATATACTGGAACAATTACAGTAACTGATGAAAATGATAAAACATACACATCAACAGTTACTTTAAAAGTAGAAAGAAAACCTTTAGGAGAAATAAGTGTAAGTCAATCAGGTTGGACTTATGGAGACATAGATGTACCTGGATATACTAAATCTGGATTAGATTTTGTAACTTCAGATAAATATACAATAGAATATTCTAAAAAAGGTGTTAATTCTTGGAGCAATGTTAAACCTAAATTAGCTGGTGAATATACAATAAGATTAACAATTACAGATTCAAATTTAGAAGAAAAATCTGTGGAATCTGATTTTACAATTGAAAAAAATGCTAAGCCAATTCAAATCATTGCGAATAGTAATGAATGGACTTATGATGGAAATAGCCATAGTGATTCTGGTTATACTGTAAAATATGATGGAGTAGAAGCAACTGGTGGAGTATTATCTACTGGAGACATTGTAACAGCAGTAATACGTGGTTTTGTAACTGATGTAAAAGATAATGTCGAAACAAATAATGCAGTCGATAGTTTTATTATAAAAGATAGCGATGGCAATGATGTAACAGATTGCTACAAGTCTAAAACGATTACAGGAGGAACAGTTAAAATCAATCCTATTACAACACCAATAATTGTAACAGCAGATTCTGATACTAAACCATACACAGGTAGCGCTTTAACAAAAAATACATATACTTCTAATGATGAAGTATTACTTCCTGGCGATACACTGGATGTAACTATAACAGGTTCTCAAACTTATGCTGGTCAAAGTGAAAATAAAGTTGAGAGTGTAAAAGTTATGAGAGGTAGTGAAGATATTACTTCTAACTATACATTTGGAACACATAATAACGGTACTTTAAAAGTTACTGCAATTGATCAACCTTTAGAAATAGCAGACCAATATATAATAACTAATGCTAAGTTATTAACTTCAGAACTAAAACAAGCGTTAACTGGTGCTAAAGGTATGGTTTCATTTGAAAAAAAATCTGGAACAGCCGGAGAGTATAATAGTGAAACTATCGGTGGCTTTTTAGCAGGTTCTTTTGCTGGAGATGTTATAATGACTGTAAGAGCCACTTCGTTTAATGCAGGTGGAGATGAAACTCCTGAATATAATGAAACGACAAAAGATTTTATTGTTCATGTTGTTGAAAAACAAACTGTAACAATAAGTGGAATTGAAAATAATCAAGAACTTACTTATGATGGAACTGCTAAAACACCACAAGGAACAATAATAGTAACAGATAATAAAGTAGATACAAGTACACTTGAAGTAAGTTATAAAGGAATAGATGGAACAGAATATACTAGTACAACTGCCCCAACAGAGGTAGGAACATATACTGTTATATATAAAGTTCCAGATGATAATGCGACTTATGTAGGCGCAGCAACGTTTACATTTAAAATCGCAAAAATAAAACTTTCAGTTACATTTGAAAAAACAACATATAAATATACTGGTGAAGATATGCCAATAGAATTCCCTAAAAGTTTTGACTTTGATTTAATGTATTTAACCTCAACAACTTGGCTAGGTGGAGAGGTAGCTCCAATACTAAAAAGGGCTGGTACATTTAATTACCATATCGCATTAAAAGATAAAAACCATTATGAATGGTCTAACACAACAGCTGATTATTTACTATTAACACTTTATGTTGAAGAAACAACTCCTACAATTGAAATTAGCAACTTATCTCAAAAAGTTGGCAACGTTGTAGCGCCAACATATACGGTTACACCTGCTGTTACAGATGGAACAGTTAAAATAGAATATAAGCTAAGTACGGTAGAAGATACAGAATACACAGAAACATTGCCAACAGAAGCTGGAACATACTTGATTAGAGTAAGTGTTACTAGAGATAAAAACTTAAAAGATACATCCAAAGTTGAAACATTAAAAATTACAAAGAAAACAACTGGTGGAGGCTCTTCTACTACAACTTATGCAATAACAGCAAAAGAAAATGAAAACGCAGAAATAACACCAAACGGAACTGTTAAAGTCGAAAAAGGCAGTGACAAAACATTTAGCATAAAAGCAAAAGAAGGATATGAAATCGAAGATGTTTTAGTTGATGGAAAGAGTGTTGGAGCAGTTAGCAAATACACATTTGAAAACGTAAAAGCTAAACATACTTTAGAAGTAAAAGCTAAAAAAGCAGAAATAGAAGAAAAACCAACAACTCTAGAAGTTAAAGAAACATTTAAAGATGTTAAGAAAGATGCTTGGTATTTTGAAGCAGTTGAATACGTTGCTAAAAAAGGTTTAATGAACGGAACTGGGAACGACGAGTTTAGCCCAAATGCAACAACTACAAGAGGAATGATAGTAACAATTCTTTATAGATTAGAGGGCGAGCCAGCAGTTGAAGAATGTTCATTCACAGATGTTTCAAGCGATGCATACTACGCAAAAGCAATAGCTTGGGCAGAGAAAAACAGCATTGTATTAGGTTTAGGCGAATGCAAATTCGGACCAAATCAAGAAATAACAAGAGAACAATTAGCAACAATTATGTATCGCTATTCGATGTATAAAAAATACGATACATCAGTTGGAGAAGATACAAACATTTTAAGCTATAACGACATTCAAGATTTAGCAGAATATGCATTTACAGCAATGCAATATGCTTGCGGCGATGGCTTAATAAGTGGAATGGGTAACGGAAACTTAGAACCAAAAGGAAATGCAACAAGAGCACAAGTTGCAACAATCTTAATGCGTTACTGCGAAAAATATATGAAATAAAATAAATTGAAATATTTAGAAGATGCTACCTAGAAATAGGTGGCATTTTAAATAGATGAATTATATATTACATCATATATTGAAATAATAGATATTTACGAGTATATATATGAAATAGTAAATAGGTTAGGAAGTGAAAAATGTTTAAATTACATTCAAAATTTGAGCCAACGGGCGATCAGCCACAGGCTATAGATTATTTAGTAAAAGGAATAGAAGAAGGAAAAAAGTATCAGACTTTGCTAGGCGTTACAGGCTCTGGTAAAACTTTTACAATGGCAAATATAATTCAAAAAGTACAAAAGCCAACGCTTATTTTGGCACATAATAAAACACTTGCTGGACAATTATATTCGGAGTTCAAGGAGTTCTTCCCAGAAAATGCAGTAGAGTATTTTGTATCTTATTATGATTACTATCAGCCAGAAGCATATATGCCACAAACGGACACGTACATTGAAAAAGATTCTGCTGTAAATGAAGAAATAGATAAATTACGTCACTCAGCTACTGCAGCACTTTTTGAAAGAAAAGATGTAATTATTGTAGCAAGTGTATCTTGTATATATGGATTGGGAGATCCAGAAGACTATAGTGAACTTACTTTATCATTAAGACCAGGTATGTCACTAGAAAGAGATACTCTTTTAAGAGAACTAATAGAACGACAATATGACAGAAATGAAATTGATTTTAAACGTGGAAAATTCAGAGTACGTGGAGATACTGTTGAAGTATATCCATCAAATGAAAATGAAAAAGCTATCAGAATAGAATTCTTTGGTGATGAAATAGATAAGATATCTGAAATTCATCCATTAACAGGACATAAAATAGCAACGCGTGATCATGTATTGATATTTCCAAATTCACATTATGCTACTTCAAAAGAAAAAATGAAGAGGGCTGTAGTTACTATTGAACAAGAATTGCAAGAACGCATAAAGGAATTTAAAGAACAAGATAAATTAGTTGAAGCACAAAGAATAGAGCAAAGAACAAATTTTGATATTGAGATGATGCTCGAAACTGGTTTTTGTCAAGGAATAGAAAATTATTCAAGACATATAAGTGGAAGAGCTCCTGGAAGTGCTCCGTATACATTGATGGATTATTTCGATAAAGATTACTTATTGTTGATAGACGAATCGCATGCAACAATTCCTCAAGTTAGAGCAATGTATAATGGTGATAGAGCAAGAAAAGAAACATTAGTTGACTATGGATTCAGACTTCCATCAGCATTTGACAATAGACCTTTAAAATTTGAGGAATGGGAAGAACGCGTAAATCAAGTTGTTTTTGTAAGTGCGACTCCAGCAGATTATGAAAAAGACCATGCTAAAACAAATGTCGTTGAACAAATAATACGTCCAACAGGTTTGTTAGATCCGAAAATTGAAGTAAAACCAGTTGAACATCAAGTAGACGACTTAATTGAACAGATAAACGAAGTTACATCGAAAGGTGAAAGAGTATTAGTTACGACCCTAACTAAAAAAATGGCAGAAGATTTAACAGCATATTTAAAAAATTTAAATATAAAAGTAACTTATATGCACTCGGATATAGACACTTTAGAAAGAATGAAAATATTAAAAGAACTTCGTGAGGGCAAACACGATGTGCTAGTTGGAATCAACTTACTTCGTGAAGGGTTAGACTTGCCAGAAGTTTCTTTAGTAGCAATATTAGATGCAGACAAAGAAGGATTTTTGCGTAGTGAACGTTCACTAATACAAACAATAGGACGTGCCGCAAGAAATGTTAATGGAAGAGTTATAATGTATGCAGATGAGTTGACAGATTCAATGGATAAAGCAATAACAGAAACAAATAGAAGAAGAAAAATTCAGATGCAGTATAATAAAGAACATAATATTGTACCTCAAACTATTAAGAAAACAATTCATGAAGATATAAAAGCGACACACGTTGAGGAAACTAAAGTTAAGTATGAAATTAAAGATGGAAAAACTATAAAAGATATAATTGATGACTTAACAACAAAGATGCTTAAACACGCTTCTAAAATGGAATTTGAAGAAGCAGCAAAACTTAGAGATGAAATTCAAGAACTAGAAAAGATGCTTTAATAAAAGAAATATTACATTTTTGAAATAAAAGCAAAGAGTATTGTTAAAAATAAATTCAAACGTTATAATAATGTAGAAAAATAAATACAAAAGAAAAAGGAGGCAATAATGTCTGGTTTAGTTTTAGAATTGATATTGCTTGTAATAGGCGTTACATTATTGATAAAGGGTTCAGATTTGTTTGTTGACTCTGGCTCTGCAATAGGTAAAGTACTTAAAATAAGTGAAATTTTACTTGGAATGACTATCGTTGCTTTAGGAACAAGTTTGCCAGAATTTATAATAGGTATAACTAGTGCGCAAGGAGATAGCACAGAAATAGCACTTCGGAAATATAATACGGTACAAACTTGTTTAATATTTGTGTGATATTAGCAACCATTTCTTTAGTAAAACCTGTAAAATTCAAAAAAGATACTGTTAGAAAAGATATGTTCATGTCTGTGGCAACAGCGATGGTACTATTTTTAGTTATGGCAGATAAAATATTCGGCAATGCAGATGTAAACGTAATTAGCAGATCAGAAGGAATAATATTACTGATATTATTTGTAATGTTTATGTACTATAATTTGTATGGTTACATGGATGAATGGCATTCAAGAAAAGAAAAAGATAATGAAATTAAATTGAAACTTAAAGATATTGATGCTTTAACAAAAAATATTTTACTTTTAATAGTAGGTCTAGTTTGTGTATTTGTAGGTGCAAAGCTGACAGTTAATTCGGTAGAAAAAATAGCTGTAATTTTAGGACTTTCGGAAACATTTATTTCGATACTAGTTATAGCAGTGGGAACTTCACTTCCAGAAGTGTTCACATCAATCTCAGCTGTAAAAAAGGGTAAGCATGATATAGCGATAGGAAATTTGATTGGCAGTAATATGTTCAACATATTGTTCATTTTAGGAACAACAGCAGTAATAAATCCAATTGCTTTACAAATGGATAGTTTAGTAATAGATGCATTTGTATTCTTTATGGTAATGCTAATGCTTTTATTACACTCACTTACATCAAAAGAGCATGAATTAACAAAGCAAGAAGGAATTTTACTATTAACAATATATGCAACCTACATAATGTACGTTGTAGTAAGAGGATAAATTAAACATTTAATGCAGGGGTTTTGTGTAAAAGCAAAACTTCTGTATTTTTTTGCTCTAATTAACATAAAAAAGTAAAAACACTTGAAATGTTCGAGAAAGTAATGTAAAATACGTTCCGAGAGATGAATTTACATAATGCTCTCCTGAAAAATTTTAAGGAGGAAAATGATATGGATATTAAGAATAGCAAAATCACATGGGCAAACTTGTATGAAAAGTTTGAAAATGATGAAATCAATACAGCGATTCGCACTCTTGAAAGAATTCGGATGGAGCGTGACAATATTTTCGTTTTAGTGAAGGCATCTGAACTTGCTGTTACAGACGAATTCTTACAGTATGTCCCACGAACAGAAAAGCAAGCTAACCTGAAAATTGCAATAATGCAAGGTATTCTTGCAGGCTACAAAGACTTCTGGAAACCGATAGTAGATCCGTCATTCGATGCATACGGCGATGGAATTCGCTATGAATTTGGAAAAAAACCTGCTGTAGGTAAAAACTTTGAATGGTGGAAAGATGTTGCTGATAAATTTTGGCCAGAAAGAAAAAGCCGTTTAGGAACTAAAGCAGAGTACATTTCGTTCTTGGGGGTTTTGCTAAAAGAACTTGTTGCTTCTGGTGTTGAGCTTGAAAAAGCATGGTATCAGGTTTGTGATAATTCCGAAGAATTAGGAATGTATTTTGGTGTACAAGGCTTAGAAATTGCAATTGGAGAAACTGGTATGTTCCCGGTATGTGGTTTTTATGATTTTGCAAACACATACAAAATCGTCGAAAATGCTGAAGAAGAAAAAGTTTTTTCCTTTGTTGGTGGTGCCTATGATACTAATGGAATGGTTTCTCCATTAGCTCAGTTAGGCGATAGAGTATGCAGTACTAATGCACAAGAAAGAGCGACAGGCTGGATAATTCTAGAAGAATAATATTTAAAAACTAAAATAAAGCGTGGATTGTTATAATTCACGCTTTATTTATTGTATCTCTTGTTTATAATAAAAAAGATTGATATTATATAGAAAAGCGAATGAAAGGAAAATAAATATGAAGAAGAGAAAAATCATTAGTATTGCTGGAGATTTAAGTAGTGGAAAAACAACAGTTACAAAGCTTATGCAAGAAACTTTAAAATATGAAATTTATAGAAATGGAGAATATTTTAGAAAACTAGCTGCTGAAAAAGGAATGAGTGTTACAGAATTTAATGTTTATGTAAAAGATCATCCGGAAATAGACCAACAAATAGAACAAAGTGCAAGAGAATATGCAGCCGAACGTGAAAATTTGATTATAGATGCAAGGCTTGGATGGTATGCAGTTCCAGATTCGTTCAAAATATATTTAAGAGTAGACACAGATGAAGCTGCTAGAAGAGCTTTTGGTGATCCAAACAGAAAAAAAACAGAGAACTTTTCAACAGTTGAAGAACAAAAACAAGACATGATAAAACGTTTCACACTTGAAAATGAGCGTTATTTTAATTTGTATGGCGTACATAAAGAAGATATGTCAAATTATGATTTTGTATTAGATACAACAAACTTAACACCGGAAGAAGTAAATCAAAAGATAATCGAAGCTTATGAAAAATGGTTAACAGATACATTGTAAAAACGCATAGAACTTGCTTGAATTAAGCAAGTTTTTATGCTATACTCTGTTGAGCATGAAGGCCACATAAGGAGGTGAAAAAATTGAATTATTTGCTAAATAGAGATGAAAAAATCAAGGAATTACACAGAATATATAATGATAATAAAATGATTCCAGATTTTATTGCAAATTTGTTAGAGATACCTGAAATCCAACGATTAAGTGGAGTAGATCAAAATTCGGGTGTTAATATGAGTGCATTCAATATGTTTAATTACAAATATTCAATTTTGGATCATTCGTTAGGTGTAGCGCTTATACTTAATAATTTTGTAACAAATAATAATCAAATAATGGCAGCACTGTTGCACGATATTGCAACGCCAGCTTTTTTCAATAGTACTTACATAATTGAAGAAAAAAATTTTAATCCTAAAGAAGTAAAACTTACAGTGTATGATGCGATAGTCGGTTCGGACAAATTGTTTGATTATATCACAAAAAATGAATTGTCTATAGACGAAATGTGTGACTATACTAAATATCCTCTTGGATATAATTTTACGCCATGCTTAAGTGCCACTAAGTTAGAATATTTCTTACACACAATGTATTTAAATGAAATGTGTGATATAGAAAAAATAGAAGAAATATATAAAGACATACTAGTTGTACCTAACGAGGAAAGTATGCCAGAATTTTGTTTTAACACTCCGGAAATAGCAAAAGAATTCTGTATAATGGCTTTAGAATGTGGAAGTATGTATCGTTCGTATGAAGCAAAAGCAACTATGAAATTTGTTTCAGATACAATTGCTGCAATGGTTAGAAGAGAAGTTATCTCAAGAAAAGATTTATACACGTATAGTGATCGTACAATAATGGAAATAGGGCTAAGCTGTAGCGATAAAAGAATAAGTGATAGATGGAAATACCTACCTTTGTTAAATAAAGTATATATGCAATTTAACAAACTTGAAGATAAGACATGTAACAAACTGATTATGGAATTAAAATATATTGATCCACTAATAAGACTAAAAAACGGTAGAACTGTTAGAATGTCAGATTTTGATACAAGATGCAAAGAAAAAATAACTAGCTTTTTAAACTCTGATACAGATTTATATTTTTATATAGATTATGAAGATTAAAAAACGAGCAATTCCTTTTGAGGGAAAAGCTCGTTTTTTATTTTAATTAGTATCTTTCAACCTTAAACAAGGCCGAATTAAATGTGGTTCCGCTGCCAGCACAGAAAGAACGGTAGAAGAACCGGTAGGTGTCACTTTCGTGGCACAAAATCGAAATTTTTACATTGTCGTTTTTCAGAAGAACCTGGCGTTCACCGGGTCTCAGATTGCGAGGAAAAGAAAATCCGACTTCTTGGAGCTCATCTAAGCACAGTTGCACAAGCTGTTCCTCAGATTTCGTGTTGTTTTCACCGTTGACGAACTTGTAGCTGATGTTGCTCATAGAAAAAAACCTACCTTTCATTGTTACAAAAAGTATTTGTCACGTTTAGATTATAACATTATATAGCAAATTATGTCAATAAAGGTTTACGAAATTGTTCATAAAATTTTCACACAATATTTTAGCAATCGGTATTGACAAGTGCTAAACGTAGTGATATTTTTATTATAGTTTTTAGCACTCCGAAATTTTAAGTGCTAAATATGGGGGAAGGTGATAAAATGCTTTTAGATGATCGCAAAAAGCGTATTTTAGAAGCTGTTATCGAAGAATATAACGCCACTGCAGAACCGGTTGGTTCAAGCAAGATTGCAAACGATTACAACTTAGGTTTTAGTTCTGCAACCATCAGAAATGAGATGGCAAGCTTGGAAGAGCTTGGTTACTTGGAACAACCACACATATCAGCAGGTAGAATACCTTCAAGTCAAGGATACAGGTTTTATATCGATTCGATAATGCAAGAAAAAAACTTGTCGGCTCAAGAAAAGAAAGTGATAGATGAAATCTTAAAAGAAGATGTAATAAAATTAGAAACTTTAATAAAAGATGCATCTAATATTTTAGCAAAACTTACAAACTACGCTTCTATAGCAATTGGTCCGCAAATGACAAATTGTAAAGTAGAAGAAATTAAACTTGTAAAACTTGGGCATGATAGATTGATGATAGTTATTTTAGCAGATAATGGTGTCATAAAAGAAAGTATTATCAAATATGATGGTATGCTTCCAGAAGAAAACATTGAGATTTTCAATACTTATTTAAATCATAGTCTAAAAGGAATGAATTTCGAGCAAATATATCAAAATATAAATGCATACGTTGAAAACGAACTATATAATATTAGCACGAATGTTATTCCATTAGTTAATGAACTAAATAATTTATTGATAGACAAAGATGTAGAATTTCATATGGAAGGTGCTAAAAACTTATTAAGCTTGCCCGAAATGAAACAAGAAAATACATTGAAAAATTTTTTAAATATTATAGAAACTCAGGATGCGTTAAAAGAAATTGTTAAAAATGGTTATGACGGAAATATAAATGTTTATATAGGTCAGGAAAATGCATTTGAAGATTTAAAAGATTTTACAATTATTACATATAAACAAAAGATAAATGACAAAGAGCTTGGTACAATTGGGTTAATTGGACCAAAAAGAATGGATTACAAGAAAGTTATTCCTGTAATTAAATATGTAGGCGATGTATTACAAGAGAAAATGAAACAAGGAGGAAATTTTGATGACGAACAAGACGGAACAAAACAATGAAGTGCAAAATGAGGAGGTTCAAGAAGTTTCAGTTGCAAGTCTACAAGAAGAACTTGAAAAACTAAAAGCTGAAAACGAAAAGTATTATGATCATTTGCAAAGAACAGCTGCAGAATTTGATAATTACAAAAAAAGAGTGTCAAAGGAAAAAGAAAAAATTTATAATTTGGCAGTAGGGGATGTAATTACAAAATTCATTTCCGTATTAGACAACTTAGAAAAAGCAACGTTAGCAGAATCAACAGATGAAAAACTTAAAGAAGGCGTTGAATTGATATACAAACAAATGGCTGATTTGTTTACAGGATTAAATGTTGAAAAAATAGCAACTTTAAAAGAAGAATTTAATCCAGATTTGCATGATGCAGTAATGCATGTTGAAGATAAAGAGTATGGCGAACAAGAAGTAATCGAAGAACTAAGAAGTGGTTACAAAATGGGCGATAGAGTGTTAAGACATGCAATGGTTAAAGTCGCAAACTAATAAAAATATATAGATTAAACTAGATTTTATAAGCTTAGAAAGAGGACTAAGCAAAGAAAGGAAGGAAAATAAAATGGCAAAAATTATAGGTATTGACTTAGGTACAACAAATTCATGTGTAGCAGTTATGGAAGGAGGAGAACCAGTTGTAATTCCTAACGCAGAAGGAAATAGAACAACTCCATCTGTTGTTGCATTTACAAAAAACGGAGAAAGACTTGTAGGACAAGTTGCAAAAAGACAAGCAGTTACAAACTTTGATAAAACAATATCTTCAATAAAGAGAGATATGGGTACAGATAGAAAAGTAAAAATAGATGAAGCATCTTATACACCACAAAAAATTTCAGCAATGATTTTACAAAAATTAAAAGCAGACGCAGAAAATTATTTAGGACAAAAAGTTAATCAAGCAGTTATAACAGTTCCTGCATATTTTAGCGATTCTCAAAGACAAGCTACAAAAGATGCTGGTAGAATTGCTGGTCTTGAAGTATTAAGAATTATAAACGAGCCAACAGCAGCTGCATTAGCATACGGACTAGAAAAAGGCGAAGACCAAAAAATCATGGTATATGATTTAGGTGGTGGTACATTCGACGTATCAATTCTAGAAATGGGCGATGGCGTATTTGAAGTACTTGCTACAAGTGGTAACAACAGACTTGGTGGTGATGACTTTGATGAAAGAATAATAAAATATTTAGTAGAAGAATTTAAGAAAGATCAAGGAGTTGATTTATCAAAAGATAACTCAGCAATGCAAAGATTAAAGGAAGCTGCTGAAAAAGCTAAAATAGAATTATCAAGTGTTAGCCAAACAGATATCAATTTACCATATATTACAGCTGATTCAACAGGACCAAAACATATGAACATTACATTAACTAAAGCAAAATTTGAAGAATTGATAAAAGATCTAGTAGATTCAACAATTGCTCCAATGAATCAAGCTTTAAATGATGCAAAATTAACAGCAGACAAGATTGATAAAATCTTATTAGTTGGTGGTTCTTCAAGAGTACCTCTAGTACAAGAAACAGTTAAGAGAGTTACAGGTAAAGAACCTCATAAGGGAATTAACCCAGATGAATGTGTAGCTTTAGGTGCTGCAATTCAAGGTGGTGTATTATCAGGAGACGTAAAAGACTTAGTGCTTTTAGACGTAACACCATTATCATTAGGTATAGAAACATTTGGTGGAGTATTCACAAAGTTGATAGAAAGAAACACAACAATTCCAACAAAGAAATCACAAATCTTCTCAACAGCAGCAGATGGACAAACAAGTGTAGAAGTTCATGTTCTACAAGGTGAAAGAGAAATGGCTGCATACAACAAAACATTAGGAAGATTCCAACTTGCGGGAATTGCTCCAGCACCAAGAGGAGTTCCACAAATCGAAGTTACATTTGATATAGATGCGAACGGTATCGTACACGTATCAGCAAAAGATTTAGGAACAGGAAGCGAACAAAAAATTGTTATTACAGCAAGCACAAACTTAACAGAAACAGAAATTGAACAAGCTGTTAAAGAAGCTGAAGCACATGCTGAAGAAGACAAGAAAAATAAAGAAGCTATAGAAGTTAGAAACAATGCTGATTCATTAGTGTATAATACTGAAAAAACTCTAAAAGATTTAGATGGAAAAATTAGTGATGAAGAAAAAGCAAAAATTGAAACAGAACTTGCAAACGTTAAGAAAGCATTAGAAGGAACAGATATTGAAGAAATTAAAAATTCATCAGAAAAATTAAAAGAAGAATTTTATAAAATTTCTGAAAAATTATATCAAGGAGCTGCAGCAGCTGCAAATGCAAATGGTAACGCTGAAAATGCTGATGAACCAAAACAAGGAACAGTTCATGATGCTGATTACAAAGTAGAAGAATAATTATAAATCTAAAATAAAGGGGACGCTGTGATGAATTATAAAGTTCGCCATAGCGCCCCTAGACATGTATAAAGGAGAAAATAAAATGGCTGAAACAAAACGCGATTATTATGAAGTCCTTGGTGTTGAGAAGTCAGCATCAGATGATGAAATAAAAAAAGCTTTTAGAAAACTTGCAAAGAAATATCATCCAGATGCTAATCCTGATAACAAAGAAGAAGCAGAAAGAAAATTTAAAGAAGTAAATGAAGCGTATGAAGTATTATCTGATCAAACTAAAAGACGTAACTATGATACATTTGGCCATAATGCCGGTGCAAATGGCTATAGCAGTGACTTTAGTGGATTTAGTGGATTCAACGGATTTCATTCTGCATATGGTAATGGATTCGAGGGTGATATAGACTTAAACGATATCTTTTCAGCTTTTTTTGGTGGAAGTTCAAGAAGAACTAATAAAAATGGTCCAGTAAAAGGAAGAGATATAAAAGCAAGAGTAGAGATTACATTTGAAGAAGCAGCTTTTGGAACTATAAAAGAAGTTACAATAAATAGAGATGAACAATGTACTACTTGTAAAGGTAGTGGTTGCAAACCAGGTACTTCAAAAGAAACTTGTAAAGTATGTGGTGGTTCGGGTCAAATTAGAGAAGGCTCAATGTTTATGCAAAGAATAAGAACTTGTGATCATTGTGGAGGCACAGGTGAAATTGTTTCTGAACCATGTAGTGATTGTAAAGGAAGAGGCACAATCAGAAAACAAAGAAAAATAAAAGTATCGATCCCTGCAGGAATTGATAATGGACAAATAATTTCACTTAGTGGTGAAGGAGAACCAGGTCTAAGAGGTGGAACTTCTGGTAATTTGTATATAACTGTTTCTGTTAAAAAGCATCCTATCTTTGAAAGAAAAGGAGATAGCATTTTTGGTAACGTGCATATTTCATTTGCACAAGCAGCTTTAGGAGCGATAATTGACGTTCCAACATTAACAGAGCCTGAAAAATACGATTTAGCAGAAGGAACACAAACAGGTTCTATCTTTACGTTAAAAGGTAAAGGAATAAAAAATGTTAACGGAAAAGGATATGGAGATTTATACTTTACTGTAATAGTAGATGTTCCTAAAAAGTTAAATAATACTCAAAGGGAAATTTTAAAACAATTTGCAGAGGCGAGTGGCGAAAGTTTTGAAACAGGTAGGAGAAGAAAATTTTTCTAAAATAAAGTAAGAGGTGAGAAAAATTTCAACATTTTATATAAAAAAAACTCAAATAAATGGAAATGAAATACGTGTGATTGGTGATGATGTAAATCATATAAAAAATGTTCTAAGATATAAAATAAATGATAATTTAGAAGCGTGTGATGAGTATGGTGAAAGATATTTTGCCAAAATTAGTGAATTTTTGCCTAATGAAATTTTGTTAGAAATTATTGAAAAACTAGATAAAAATACAGAATTACCTGTAAAAATAGATTTATTCCAAGGCCTTCCAAAATCTGACAAAATGGACTTGATTGTTCAAAAGGCTACAGAACTTGGTGTTTCAAGTGTTATTCCTGTTGTAACAGACAGGGTTGTCGTAAAAATAGAAAATGGCAACGAACGCAAGAAATTAGAACGTTGGAATAAAATAGCCTTAGAGGCTGCTAAGCAATCTGGAAGGCAGATAATACCCACAGTTGAAAATGTCATGAATTTGGAAAAAATTATTGAAAAACTTTCGAAATATGATATAGTTATAGTGCCTTTTGAGTGCGAAAAAGATAGTACTCTAAAGAATATATTAAAAAACGAAATAAATAAAGTTGAAAGCATAGCAGTAGTTATTGGCCCAGAAGGTGGATTTTCAGATAAAGATATTGAAACTCTTGAAAGATGTGCAAATACCAAAAAAGTTTCATTAGGCAAAAGAATACTTCGTACAGAAACGGCTGGATTGGCTACTTTGGCAATGTTACTTTATGAATATGAACTTTAATTAGTAATGTTTTATGCAAGGAAGGGTAAGGATTTATATGAATTACAGAGAAAGAACAAAATTGATTGACGGATTATGTGGTGCTTTTTTAATGGCACTTTTAGTAGAAGCATTTTATGGATTAGCAGATTACGCATTTACAGTATATCATTTTAGTATAACTTCGGTTACTAATATAGTATACATACTTTCTGGTATAATGCTTGCTATTGCAATAGCAATACTTATAATTGCTTACAAAAAAGAAAATGGAACAGCAGCTACATATGGTGCAGAACTTTTAACACTTGCAATTACAGCCACAATAATTCCAGGAACATATGTTAGTTTACCAAGTCCGTTCAATAAATTAAATGTGATTTTTCCATTAGCATTTGGTATATATTATTTAGGTAAAGCCATGAAATTACTTTCTAAAGGTAAAAAATCTAATATTGTATGTATGGCTATAATTGAATCAATACTTGCTTTGATATTAACATATGCAGTATACAATATTACAAAACCTTTATTCTTTGTTGGTTCTTTCATTACATTGATCACATATATTATTTCTATTAAGAAAAAAGATAAACAAGTATGGATGCACGGTCTAGAAATAATGATAGTATCTTTCTTAATGCTTATAATGACTTCAAAGACAGCTTTAATATTCTTAGCTGTAGCGTCTGGAATTTATTATATGGCAAAAACAGCATATAGATTTTTTAACCCAATAACTTCAAATAAGAAAGAAAAAAGGAGAAAATAATGATTAAAAGTATGACCGGATATGGTCAGGGAAAATATATAAATGACGGTAGAGAATACACGGTAGAAATAAAAGCAGTTAATCATAGATATAATGATATTACGGTTAAAATGCCAAGATATCTAAACTTCTTAGAAGATAGCATCAGGAAATATATATCAAGTTCTTTAAATAGAGGTAAAATCGATGTATATATATCATTAAGAAATATGAGCGAAAAAGGTAGAGATATAAAAATTGATACCTGTCTTGCTGGTATGTATATACGTGAACTTAGAAAAGTTGCTGAAGAATATGATATAAAAGACGATTTTACCACAACATCACTTTCAAAAATGCCAGATTTATTTATGGTTGAAAACGAAAATTTAGATGACTTGTATTGGAACGAATTAAAAAATGCATTAGATATAGCATTAAATAATATAAATGAAGCTAGAATTTCTGAAGGTGAGCGTTTAGCAAATGATATCACCAATAGATTAAATACAATATCTCAAAGTATTCCAGTTGTCGAAGAAGCTTCTAAAAAATTGTTAGAAGAATATAAAACTAAATTGAAAAATAGAATTTCAGAATTAGATGCAAATGATATAGTAGATGAAAGCAGACTTGGAATAGAAGTTGTATTATTTGCTGATAAATCAAGTATTTGTGAAGAAATTACAAGATTAAAAAGTCACATTGAAAGTTTTAAAGAAATGCTTAATGCAGAAGGTCCAGTTGGCAAAAAGATAGATTTCTTAATTCAAGAAATGAATAGAGAAACTAACACCATTGGTTCAAAAGCTAATTCTATAGGTATAACGAAATATGTTATTGAAATGAAAAATGAAATAGAAAACATCAGAGAACAAATTCAAAATATTGAATAAAAAGATGATAGAAATAAATTGATAATTAAGATATAATATCTATAAAATTTATTATTGATTTATGGAGAGGATTATATGAAATTTATAAATATTGGTTTTGGTAATATTATTTCTAGTACTCGAATGATTGCGGCTGTTAGCCCAGAGTCAGCACCAATAAAAAGAATAATACAAGATGCTAGAGATAATGGCAAACTTGTTGATGCTACATACGGCAGAAAAACAAGAGCTGTTATAATAATGGATAGTGAACATGTTATTTTATCTTCAGTGCAACCAGAAACAGTTGCAGGAAGATTAGAGGAAGATGCAGAAGACGAAAATTAAGAACTAATATATTTTTATAGGGAGGTAAAATCCATGATAATTAAACCATCATTTAGTGAATTATTAGCAAAAGGAAATGGAAAATATTCATTAGTAATAGGTACAGCTAAAAGAGCTAGACAAATAGCAGAAGGTAGTCCTAAACTAACAAATGCTAAAATGGAATCTGATGTTACAACTGCAGCAATAGAAATTGCAGAAGATAAGATTGTTATCGCAAAATAATAAAAGTTAGAGCATAGAAGTCTCTACATTGAAGTGAACATGAAGTAACTTCGTGGGAATTTCTATGCTCTAATTTTAGTTACGAAAGGAAGAAATATAAATGGGATTTTTAAAAAAATTATTTCCTTCATACAGTGAAAGGGAAATCAAAAAAATAAAGCATTACGTTGATGAAATCAATGCACTAGAGCCAACAATGGAAGCTTTATCAGATAAAGAACTACGTGCAAAAACAGATGAATTTAAGAAAAGATTACAAGAGGGCGAAACATTAAATGATATATTAGTAGAGGCATACGCAACTGTTCGTGAAGCTTCAAAAAGAGTATATGGAAAGAGACCATTTGATGTTCAGCTTATGGGTGCAATAATATTACATCAAGGCAGAATTTCAGAAATGAAAACAGGTGAAGGAAAAACATTAACAGCTTCAATCGCCTTATATTTAAATGCACTAGAAGGAAAAGGTGCTCACCTAGTTACGGTAAATGACTATCTTGCTAAATCGCAAGGTGAAGAAATGGGTAAATTGTATAATTTCTTAGGACTATCTGTAGGTATAATAATAAATGGATTAGAACCAAGAGAAAGAAAAGCTGCATATGCTGCTGATATTACTTATGGAACAAATAATGAATATGGATTTGACTACTTAAGAGATAATATGGCTATATATAAAGAAAACATGGTTCAAAGAGAATTGAATTATGCGATTGTCGATGAAATAGATAGTATCCTAATCGATGAAGCACGTACACCACTTATTATTTCTGGACCATCAGATAAAGCCAATGACTTATATAAAACAGCAGATGCATTTGTTAAAAAGCTAAAATTTAAAGTAATCACTAAAGATGATACTAAGCAAGAAGAATCTGAAGAAGATAAAGAATACGACGCAATCGTAGACTTAAAAGCACGTAGAACTACTTTAACTTCAACAGGTACATCAAAAGCTGAAAAACATTTTGGTGTTGAAAATTTATCTGATATAGAGAATACGACTCTTTTACATCATATAACAAAAGCACTTGATGCTAATGGCATCATGAAGAGAGACGTTGACTATATCGTAAAAGATGGCGAAGTACTAATAGTAGACGAACATACAGGAAGAATCATGTATGGTAGAAGATATAGTGATGGACTACACCAAGCTATTGAAGCAAAAGAAAATGTAAAAATAGAAAACGAAAATAAAACACTTGCTACAATAACATTCCAAAACTATTTCAGATTATATAATAAATTATCTGGTATGACTGGTACAGCATTAACAGAAGAAACAGAATTTAGAGAAATATACGCATTAGATGTTGTAGAGATACCTACTAATAAGCCAATGATTAGAAAAGATCATAACGATGTTGTATACAAAACAGAAAGAGCGAAATTAAGACATGTTATAGAAGATATCAAAGAAAGCAATCAAAAAGGACAACCTGTATTAGTTGGTACAACAACAGTTGAAAAATCAGAATACCTTAGCGATTTATTAAAGCGTGAAGGTATTAAGCATGAAGTATTGAATGCAAAATATCATGAAAAAGAAGCTGAAATTGTAGCACAAGCAGGTAAATTTGGAGCTGTTACAATTGCAACAAACATGGCAGGTAGAGGTACAGACATAATGCTTGGTGGTAACACAGAAGCATTAGCAAAACACGAATTAAAGAAACGTGGCTATCCAGAAGATGCTATATTAGAAGCAGTTAGCTTAAATGATACAGAAGTGCCAGAAATACTAGAAATAAGAAAAGAATACAAAGAAATATATGACAAACTAGACCAAAAAGTTCAAGAGGATAGAAAGAAAGTTATTGAAGCCGGTGGATTAAAAATCATTGGTACAGAACGTCATGAATCTAGAAGAATAGATAACCAGCTTCGTGGACGTAGTGGACGTCAAGGTGACGTAGGTGAATCAAGATTTTATATTTCGCTAGAAGACAAGTTAATGAAACTATTTGGTGGTGACCGAATTCAAATGGTTGCTAACGCAATAAAAATGGATGAAGACATGCCACTTGAAATGGGAATGTTAACAAGTACAATAGAAACAGCACAAAAGAATGTAGAATCAATTCACTATAGTGCAAGAAAGAACACATTACAGTACGATGATATTATGAACGACCAAAGAAAGATTATATACACAGACAGAAGAAAAGTACTAGATGGCAAAAACATGAAATCGGATATTATGAAAATGATAAGCCAAACAATTCAAAGTGCTGTAGACTCATATTTTGGAATAGATGTAACAACTGAAAATGAAGAAGAATTCTTAATGTACGTAAGAAATCTATTAGGAATAGAATATACATTAGATTCATCAAAAACACCAGAGGCAATAGTTGAAGACTTAACTAATAAAGCAATCGAAATATACGAAGCAAAAGAAAAAGAAATTGGTGAAGCTCAACTTAGAGAAATAGAAAGAATCATAATTTTAAGAACAGTAGACACAAAATGGATAGATCACCTAGATGCAATGGATCAATTAAAAGAAGGGGTTAGACTAAGAGGTTATGCACAAAAAGATCCAGTAGTTGAATTTAGAATGGAAAGTTATGATGTATTTAATGAAATGACTGCAGGAATAGCAGAAACAGTAGTAAGATCAATAATGCACATACAAAAAAGAAACGAGAACATGGAGAGAGTTAACGTTATCAAAAAAATGATAACAAACATGAATGCGGCAGCAAATGCAGCATCAGAAAAAGCAAAACCAAAAGTAAATTCAAGCAAAGAAAAAGTTGGTAGAAATGATCCATGCCCATGCCGGAAGTGGAAAGAAGTATAAAAAGTGCTGTGGAAAAGATGAATAATATATAATATTAAAGGCTAGTATAACATTCTATACTAGCCTTTTTGTATTGAGAAGAAACCAACAGTTGTACTGGTGGTAAAGAAGATTTAGAGCTATGCAGAGAAACTTAATGATGCAAGTAAAATATTCAATCAATTATATGATACATGAGAATAATAGACTAATGATTTGTTATCATATATTTTTGTGAGAGTTAATACAGACACCAGAGATAAATAATTGGAATTCTGATATTGACATATAGTCCGTATATACTTATAATAAGAACAAAAGTTCTGCAAATGTTTTTTATACTTAAAAAGTTTAATCAAAAGAAGGTAGTAAATTGCAATATATAACAAATTTAGATAGAAAGAAGTTAGGCATATATGAGAGTAAGTTAATAACAGAAGAAGTGATTTTAACAGACGAAAGATTATACAAACACATTCTTTTGTTTCACGAAGAAGAGTATAAACAATTAAAGCCATATATAAAAAGTATAATTGAAGAACCAGATTACATAGTTGAAGATAATAGAAACGAAGATACTATGATATACTTAAAAGAAATTAGTGATATTGGTAAAAATGGCAGAGTTGTTGTAAAATTGGCATTAGGAAAAGATAAAACACATAATAAAAATTCGATTATTACATTGATGAAATTGAATAAAAGAACATGGAATCAAACTATAAAAAATAGAGGAAATATAATTTGGAAGACTAGAAACTAGACAAAAGTGAATAAAAGATGTATAATAAAAATACACTATGAGTAGGTTATTTGAAGTGGACAATAGTGCCATCCACACACCCTAGTGGTCAAAAGAGATGCAGGATTTGGCACACCTGCCAAATAACCAGTATGATAAAAGAGCTATGATAACATAGCTCTTTTATTGAAGTGCAAACAATAGAAAACATTAAAGGCTAGTATAACATTCTATACTAGCCTTTTTCCTATTAAATTATATCAATAACAATTTATCAAATCTCATCAGTAACACCAAGAAGAAAATCTGCTTCTTCTTGAGTTATTTGACCTTGTTCTAAACAAGTATTTACAAATTCATTTTTCTCTTCTTCTGTTTGACCACTGGTATCCATGATCGTACGCAATTCGATTAAAGAATCTTTTTTAGTTTGAAAATGAAGCCCATCTTCGTCAAACATATAATTAGACATAAAGTGTGTTAGTACAAAATATCCAATAACTAAAAGTGCTAATACAATAATTATTATTGCTATAATAACGTTCTTTTTCTTCATAAATACCACCTCTTAGTTCAGTTTACTTATGTAAATTATAACACTTACTATGCATATAATCAATACAAATGGGAAAAAATGTATTTCATATACTGCTGTCATTTCTAAAATGTTTTTGTATGGTTGACCAAAACGATGCAAAAATATATAATTATGCAAATAGAAATAAAAATAAAAGAGCTAGTTAGACAATATTTTTATATAATATAAAAGGTATTATAAAAATGAAAGTGAGTGATAAAATGTTTGAACTTGAAGAATTACTTCAACAAATAAAAATATTTGAAAACAAATTAAAAGAATTGAGTGAATCTCTTTGACATAAAATCAAAGGAACAAGCATTAAAAGATTTAGAAACACAAACGCAAGAAACAGAATTTTGGAATGATAGCGAAAATTCTACAAAAGTTTTACAAAAAATAAAAACATTGAAAGATAAAATCGCAGGTTTTATTTCTTTAAATAATTTAATAAATGACACAAAAGGAATAATTGAACTTAGTCTTGAAGAAAAGGAAGAATCTATGATTCAAGAAGTGAAATCATCAGTTAAGCAAATAGAAAAGCAATTAGAAAAATTAGAAATTTCAAATTTGCTTTCGGGCAAACACGATGCAAGCAATGCAATTATTACAATTCATCCAGGAGCAGGAGGAACTGAATCACAAGATTGGGCTGAAATGTTATATAGAATGTATTCAATGTGGGCAGATAAAAATGGTTATAAATTGGAAGAATTAGATTACTTAGATGGAGATGTTGCAGGAATAAAAAGCGTTACATTTAGTATTATAGGAGATAATGCATACGGTTATTTAAAAGGCGAAAGTGGAGTACATAGACTAGTTAGAATTTCTCCGTTCGATTCTGCTGGAAGAAGACATACATCATTTGCATCAGTCGAAGTAATTCCAGAAGTATCAGATGATTTAGATATTCAAATAAATCCAGAAGATTTAAAAGTAGATACATATCGTTCAAGTGGTGCAGGAGGACAACATGTAAACAAAACAGAATCGGCAATCAGAATAACACACATCCCAACAAACATAATAGTATCTTGTCAAACACAGCGTTCACAAATTCAAAATAGAGAAAAAGCAATGAAAATGTTAATCTCAAAGTTAATGGAATTAAAAGAACTCGAGAACAAAGAAAAAATAGAAGACTTAAAAGGAGTACAAAGAGAAATCGCATGGGGAAGTCAAATACGTTCATATGTATTTTGCCCATACACACTAGTAAAAGATCATCGCACAAATCATGAAACAGGAAACGTAGAAGCTGTAATGAACGGCGAACTAAACGACTTCATCGACGCCTTCTTACGCAGGGACGTCCGTTAAATGTCTCATTTTTGCTAAAATATGGATATTTTTACAATAAGGCTTTATAGTTTAAATACTATATAGCCTTATTTTTTGCATTAAATACTAGATAAATGTGCAAATCTAAAGCAGTCGTTTTAAATTTTGAATTTATTTTTTCACAAAAAGAAAACGCATACAACAGATTATCAGTTGCACGCGCTCCCTAGTTTTTCGAGCAGTACATTAACTTGCTCCTTCCACATTAAATTTCATACTCCTAACAACTCTCCATACACACCAAGCACTAAAGTCGCATCCTCAACGGAATCTTCTCCTCAGAGCATAGCGCTTATCACCTCAGTATCCGTGCGGCCTCCCACATCGTTACTGGTAACAATCTATACTTCAAGTTAGAGTATAAAATTATATTATCACAGTTTACATAAAAAGTCAAGTAAAAATAATTTATTTTATATTTTACCATTTCGATTCAATATGGTATTCTATTATAGATGAATTTATTTTGGGGGTAATATTGTGAATAATAACGAAATAAATTGGGAAGAGGTTGTCGATTTTTTTGCAAAAAAATATGTTTCAATTAAGGCAGCTCTTGCCGGTAGTAATATAGATGTTCAAGGAGATAATGTTTGTGTTAATTTGAAGTCTAAAAGCAAATTTATGCTTGAACAACGAAATTCTAATAAGTTAATTGAAGAATATATTAAAAATTCTTTTGGAAGAATTGTAAACGTTTCTTTTAAAGAGCAAGAAATTGTTGAAGATTCTTTAAGTAAGGAACAAGAAATTATTAGAAATTTAATGGAAAAGAATAAACAAGAACTTGCAGAAAGAGCCAAAGAAGCACCTAAAAAAGTGTCTCATTCATCAACGTCTAATCAATTACAAGGTACAAATTATCAATCAGCAAAAACGGTGCAAGGAAATTCAAGTGCACAGTCATCAAATGTTCCGATGAGCTCGCTTGATTATGCTACATCTCAAGGTGGAACTAATTCAACTAATCAAGCCGATACTGCAAATGCTCCAAAAGATACTTTTAAAGGAAATAGCAAAAGAGGTATGCAATTTGTTAAAGATCCTGAAAAACTTCTTTTTAAAGGATGGAAAGTTCCTTCAAATCCGAGAGAAACAAAGATTGCAAATCTTTCGCCAGAACAAAATGAAATTATTTTAAACGGTAAAATTAGTAATTATGATAGTAGAGAAACAAAGAATGGTGGCTTTCTAATATCTTTTGATATGTATGATGGTACTAGTTCTATAAATATAAAGTCATTTTTGAAAGCAAATGAGTATGGTGAAGTACATCCAAAGATGAAAGGGCTTGCAGCAGCAAGAATTGTGGGTACATATGAATATAATGCATTTTCAAAGGAGTTTGGAGTAATTGCGAGTATCATAGAGGAAAGTGAATATGAAGAAAAGAAAAGAATGGATAATTCAGAAGAAAAACGTGTTGAACTTCATCTGCATACTCAAATGAGCCAAATGGATGCAATTTCATCTGCTACTGATTTGATAAAAACGGCTATAAAATGGGGACATAAAGCTGTTGCAATAACAGATCATGGTGTCGCTCAAAGTTATCCTGAAGCGAAGAAAGCTGCGAAAGATTCTGATATAAAAGTTATTTACGGTGTAGAAGCTTATTTGTGTCCAGATAATGTTACTTCGGTTTATGACGCGAAAAGCACGGAGCCTTTGGACGATTTAACATATTGCATTTTGGATATTGAAACAACAGGTCTTTCAAGGCAAACAGAAAAAATCACGGAATTTGGAATTATGAAAATGAAAAATGGTGAAATTATAGATACATTTGAATGTTTTGTAAATCCAGAAAAACCAATACCACAAAAGGTTGTCGAAGTTACTCATATTACAGACGATATGGTTAAAGATGCCGAAACGATAGACAAGGTTATGCCAAAAGTAATTGAATTTGTTGGGGATAGTATAGTTGTTGCACACAATGCAAACTTTGATGTTGGATTTATAAGATATAATGCTGAATTGCTTGGTTTAAAATTTGATAATTCTTTCATAGATACAGTTGCACTGGCAAAGGAACTTTTCCCTGATATGAAAAAATACAAGCTTGGATACATCGCTGAGCATTTAAATATAAAGGTTGATGTCGCACACAGAGCATTAGCAGATGTTGAAACTTTAGTTGCTGTATTTAAAGTTATGCTTGATCATATTCGTGAAAAAGAAATTACTACTTTGAATGACATTGATGTAAAGCTAGCTCAAGATGTTAATTTTAAAACATTGCCAACATATCATGCAGTAATACTTGCATCTAACAAGGTGGGACTAAAAAATTTATATAAACTAATTTCGTATTCTCATGTTGATTATTTTTATAAAAAGCCAAGAATTTTAAAAAGTTTGCTAATGAAACATTCTGAAGGTTTGATTTTAGGAAGTGCTTGTGAGCAAGGAGAACTTTTTAGAGCTATAGTTGATGGTAAATCAGAAGAAGATCTAGAATCTATTGCAGATTTTTATGATTATTTAGAAATTCAACCTATTGGCAATAATATGTTTATGGTTCGCAATGGAACAGTTCCAGATGTAAAAACATTGGAAGACTTTAATAAAAAAATTGTTGAACTTGGTGAAAAATTAAATAAACCTGTTGTTGCAACTTGCGATGTTCATTTCTTAAATCCAGAAGATGAAATTTATAGAAGAATTTTGCAAGCTGGTCAAGGTTATGATGATGCTGATGAACAAGCACCATTATATTTTAGAACAACTGAAGAAATGCTTAAAGAGTTTACGTATTTGGGCGAAGAAAAAGCGTATGAAGTTGTTGTAACAAATACAAACAAAATAGCAGATATGTGCGAAAAAATAAATCCAATTGCAGATTATAAAGCAACGCCACACATTGATGGTTGTGAAGAAACAATTAGAAATATAACGATGAAACGTGCTATCGAATTATATGGTGATCCGTTGCCTGAAATTGTTCAAGCTCGTATAGATAAGGAACTTGAATCAATTATAAAAAATGGATTCTCTGTTATGTACATTATCGCACAAAAACTAGTTAATAAATCAAATGAAGATGGTTATTTGGTTGGTTCGAGAGGATCTGTTGGTTCATCATTTGTTGCTAACATGACGGGTATTACAGAAGTTAATTCACTTCAACCACATTACAGATGTCCAAACTGCAAATATTCGGATTTTACAGATTATAATATAAAAAATGGGTTTGACCTTCCAGACAAAGAATGTCCTAAATGTGGAACTATGCTAGAAAAAGATGGTATGGATATTCCATTTGAAACATTCTTAGGTTTCGATGGGGATAAAGAACCCGACATAGACTTAAACTTTTCTGGTGAATATCAAGCCAAAGCACATAAATACACAGAAGTAATATTCGGTAAAGGCACAACTTTCAAAGCTGGAACAATTGGTACAATTGCCGATAAAACAGCATTTGGATATGTAAAAAAATATTACGAAGAAAGACATATACCGATAAACAATGCAGAAATTTCAAGAATTGCGATAGGATGTACAGGAGTAAAAAGAACAAGTGGGCAACATCCAGGTGGAATTATAGTAGTGCCAACAGGTAATGAAATATATGAATTCTGTCCAGTACAACATCCAGCAGATGATGCAGAATCAAATATTATCACAACACATTTTGATTATCACTCAATAGATCAAAACCTTTTAAAACTAGATATATTAGGGCATGATGATCCGACAATGATAAGAATGTTACAAGATTTAACTGACGTGGATCCACAAAAAATTCCACTAGATGATAAAGAAACTATGTCAATCTTTTCATCAACAAAGGCATTAGGTGTTACACCAGATCAGATCCATTCAGAAGTTGGTACATTTGGTGTCCCAGAGTTTGGAACAAAGTTTGTTCGTGGAATGTTAGTAGACACAAAGCCAACAAAATTTGAAGAGTTGCTAAGAATTTCAGGATTATCACATGGTACAGACGTTTGGCTAAACAACGCGCAAACGCTTATTCAAGAAGGCACAATTACACTGGAAGACGCAATATGTACCAGAGATGACATAATGATATATTTGATAAAGCAAGGATTGCCACCAAAACCTTCATTTAAAATAATGGAGAGTGTTCGTAAAGGAAGAGGATTATCAGAAGAACAAGAAGCGTTGATGCGTGAAAACAATGTTCCAGAATGGTATATATCTTCATGTAAAAAAATAAAATATATGTTCCCAAAAGCGCATGCTGCAGCATATGTAACCATGGCATTTAGAATTGCGTGGTTTAAAGTTCATATACCTATAGCATATTATGCAGCCTTTTTCTCAATAAGAGCAGATGAATTTGAAAGCGATTCAATGATTTATGGAAAAGAAAAAGTAATAAACAAGATGAGAGAAATAGATTTGCAAGGAAACAACGCTTCTCCTAAAGACAAAAATATGTACTCAGTATTGGAAATAGTGTTAGAAATGTATGAAAGAGGAATCGAATTTTTACCAATAGATTTATATAAATCCGATGCAAAAAAATTCTTAATAGAAGATGGAAAAATTCGTCCACCACTAAATAGTATTGCCGGACTTGGAACGGTTGCAGCAGAAAATATACAACAAGCTAGAAACACAGGAGGACAATTTATGTCTATCGAAGAATTAAAATTAAGATCAGGAGTTGGCAAATCAGTAATAGAATTACTAAAAAACGCTAACTGTCTAAAAGGAATGACAGAAAGTAATCAAATGAGTTTATTTACATATTAAGCTAAAAGAAAAAAAGCTTGGAAATATCTAAGGTTATGTTATAATAAATATGTAAGTGAGTTACGGAGGTGATATCGTGATAGGAAATAGTTCGTTTTCAATTTTTGTCGATAATGTATTTGCTTTTATAGCAAAATTGTTTTCATCATTGCTTGAAAACGTAGTAAAAATAATTTTTTCTAATCATATAATAACAGTGCTTTTATTTTTTGTGTTTATAAACGCCATAGCTATTATATTGATGAAAAAAGATAAGGAGTATGCTCAAACTGGTGCAAAAAGAGTTCGCGAAAGCACATTACTTATAGTTGCATTAGTAGGTGGAGGATTAGGAGAATACTACGCGATGTACAAGTACAAGCACAAAACGTTGCATAACAAATTTTTATATGGAGTACCAATTGCAATAATGCTTAATACGGCAATGATAACGTATTCAGTATCACTTGTACTATTTGCGTAACTTATTACGATGAAGGAGGAATTAGTATGAATATTAAAGTAGTAGGAAAAAATATTGAGATTACAGCAGCAATAAAAGAATATATTGAAAAAAGAGTTGAAAGACTTGAAAAATTTGAAGGCGCTAATACTGAAATTACAGTAGTATGTAGTGTTGAAAGAGAAGAACAAATCGTTGAAATTCAAATCAATCAAAATGGCGATTTCATAAGAATTGAAGAAAGAAACAATGACTTGTATGCATCAGTTGACTTAGCAATTGATAAAGCAGAAAGACAATTAAGAAAAGAAAAAGAAAAAAGAGTTGAAAAAAATAGAGAAGCATCACTAAAAGAAAAAGTTTTAGGACTTTTCAAAAATGGTGGAGCAGACGACGAAAACAAAGGTAAAATAACAAAAACAAAAACTTTTGATATTAAGCCATTAACAGTAGAAGATGCAAAATTAAAATTAGAAGACGAAAGAGACACACTATTCTTACCATTTGTAAACGTTGAAACAAATCAAGTAAACGTTATTTATAAAAGAGATGATGGCTCATTAGGAATAGTTGTACCAGAATAAAAATTTTCTAAAAAATACCATGATTAAAAAGCCGTTTTATGCACAATATATTATTGAAAAGATTTAAACATCTTTTTAAATAGTGTTTTAACTCTCGGAGGTGAAATAAAATGGCAAAATCAACAGGTTATGAAGTTCCAGGTGCAAAAGAAGCAATGAACAAATTTAAGCAAGAAGTTGCTAGTGAAGTTGGTATTAACTTAAAACAAGGTTATAATGGAGACTTAACTTCAAAACAAGCTGGAACAATCGGTGGAAACATGGTTAAGAAAATGATTCGCCAAGCAGAAAGCCAAATGTCTAATAAATAGTGTATTATTAGACCTAAGTTTGATAGGTCTATAGTATAAATTGGATAAAAAAGAAATAAAAGCCTAGTAAAATTATAAAAGATTTTGCTAGGTTTTTTCATGCGTTTCGATACATTACACTAATGTTACAAATATATTACATTTTGCCATTGCTAAAAAAACATCAAACAAGTATGGTAAAATATGCGTGTATAAAAATAACATAGGAGGATTGTTATGAAAAACAAATTTATAGCATTAGTATTGATGGTTGTAACATTGATGCGGAATGACAGGAGTTGTGTATGCGAGACAAGAAGCGGGAACAACAGTTGGTGGTGGAGGAAGTAGCACAACGCATAAACATTCATATAGTTATAAGACGACGTCAGCCACGTGTACAACAGAAGGAAAAAGAGTAGGAACGTGTTCGTGTGGTGCGACTACAACAGAAACAATACCTAAAAAAGCTCATGTTAGTGATGGCAAGTGGCACCAAAATTCTACTAGCCACTGGAACTCGTGTACTACATGTGGTGCACAATTGAATTTTGGAGGGCATAGTGGAACTTGGTATGATGGCGGTGATGGAAAACATTATAAGAATTGTTCAACATGTGGTAAATCAAAATACACATCAGCTAATCATAATAAGGGAAGTACAAAGAAATATGAAAACGACGATAAGCACCATATGAAATGTTCTGATTGTACATATGTATGGCCGTCATCTCATGACGAAAAGCATAATTGGGCTCATGCAGAAGGCGATCACACTTGTTCTAATTGTGGCTATGTACTATCAGGAATACATCATTATTATGATGTAGCAGGTGATGCAAAGGAATTGTATACTTGTAAGTATAATGAGAAAGGAAATCCTTGCTCATATACAATAAGTATAGATGGAACTTCTATTTCAGCTGGTTTGTCAGCTATGTGGTACTGTGCTTCTGATGCTATCGAAAAAATGAAACCCGTGCCGGCGTTTCCAAAGGGAGTACATACATTTAATTATAGTGGAACTTTATATGATTCGCCTACAGGAGGTCCATATACAAATTTAAAAGCACCAGATTCATGGTTTAAGTTACTTGGTTGGGGACAAAAAAGTGTATACACTCACGCTATGCCTAATATAAACCGTATATATGAAAATGCCCAAGACGAAAATGGTGATTATACTATATCTCGTGCAGAAGCAACTAGTTCTGTTCTTAATTCTTCTTATGTAAGGCTTATGCAAACAGGACCGGCTGGATATTGGGATCAGGCAGACTATAACGGTGCTCTGAATGTTGCACGAGCTCGGAATGGGAGAATTTATGCCGACCTATGAGTTTGATGGTAAAACATTTAAAGTAGATTATTCCTCTTTAGGAAATGGTGGATGGGGATTTAAAGGAAGTCCATTTTTCCCTAACGATGATTTATACAGAAATGGTTCAGTATCAAAAGAAGGACCAATTGAAATAAGAGCGAATGTATATTACTGTTACAGAACTAAAGACAAAAATGGCAAATGGGTAGAAATACCTAAAAATGGTTACCCTACTGGGCTTGTGAAACATTCTTCTGTAGTTATATATAGTTCAGGCTTTAAGACACAACAAGTTACAGTAAATGCAGACATGAATTTAATAGACAAAACAGGATATAGATATGTAGGGTATTCTAAGAGTGTAGGTTCGCTGAATAACATTAAAGTAGGTTCAAATCCAACGACTTATAAAGAATCTTTGGCTACAGTTACTTTAAATGGTGATTATAATAATAATGCAACTGCCGCAATAATAACCTTTTATGTCGAACCCGTAAAACTATCATGGGGTCAACAAGCAATAAACTATAACGGAGACG
>CAYNRR010000016.1:0-32681 GCA_964400015.1 uncultured Eubacteriales bacterium
ACGGAAAAATATCAGCGGAAATGGCAAAAATACATGCAGAAACAGAGTTTGAAAAGTATAGAATTGTACAAGATCAAATTTATGTATCAGATTTTGATGAACTACTTTTAAATACAAAAAGAATAGAAGAGAAATAAAATAATAGGAAATTTTATATATTATGACCACAAAAACGGATAAACCTTTAAATATAAAGGAAAACATAGACTTTTGAAAAGTGCTAAAATCTCAGCTTTTGCAAATAAAAACAGACTCCAAATGTAGTTATATCAAGAACTTTAAGGAGTAATGTCAGGGTACATAACTTTCAGCAGTTAAATAGGAAGAACCCAGAAGAAGATAGGTATATTAAACAAATAAAGAAAGAGATGTAAAAAGGAGTAAATATGGTAGAAGATTATATAGAACAGCTTCGTCCTTATGTACTTGAATTATTTGAAAAAGATTCAAGTGGACATGATATGGGACATCTAGAAAGAACGGTAAGAAATGCACTATATATACAAGAAAAAGAAGGTGGCGATAGAGTTGTAGTAGGTATTGCAGCTTTTCTTCATGATATACATAGAATAATGCAAAATGAAACAGGTATGTTTGTTTCACCAAAAGATTCTTTAAAAACAGTAAGAAAGATTTTGAAGAATGTTGATTTGACTCAAGAACAAATTGATAAAATATGTTATTGCATAGAATTTCACGAGGAATATAATTGGAACAAAAATAATGTAACTGATTTAAATACATGGATACTTCAAGATGCAGACAATCTTGAAGCCATTGGTGCAATAGGTGTTGCACGTGCGTTTGTATATGGAGGTGCTCATAAAATTGAAATGTATGATGAAGCGATACCGTTAAATGAAAAAGAAGATTTTATCGAAGCTTTAGGAGATAACGAAAGTACAATTCATCATTTTTATCACAAATTGTTTAAACTTGGAGATTACATGAATACACAAACAGCTAAAGAAATGGCGAAAAAAAGAATTGATTTTATGAAAGAATTTACAGAGGTTTTCTTTGATGAATGGAAAGGAATTAGATGAACAGTACTAAAAGAAGAATTTTTAATACAGCAATAAAAATATTTTCGGATAAAGGTTATGACAATTCAAGTATAGAGGAAATAACGGCAGTTGCTGGTGTAGCAAAAGGTTCGTTGTATTATCATTTTTCCAAGAAAGAAGATATATTTGATCTACTTTTAGAAGAGGGATTTAAACTTTTAAGAAATAATATAGAATTAAAAACAAAGAATTGTAAAAATGCTATCGAAAAAATAGAGGCTATACTTTTAATTCAAATAAAAGTAACAGTGAAATATGAAGAATTTTTAAATGTTGTATTTTCTCAAATATGGGGCGAAGAAGAAAAAAATAAAAAGTGTAAAAAAGCAGTGTTTGATTATATAAAAATTATTGAGGATGTAGTTAAAGAAGGAATAGAAAATGGTGAAATTTATCCAGGAGATGTTGAAGCAATCGCTTCTGGAGTTTTTGGAACAACATGTTCTAGTCTAATTTATCGTTTAAAGAAAAATAGAAATGTTACGGTTGAAGAAATTTACAATGGCTTTAAAAACACTGTAATTAGTGCACTTTTGATAAATGATTAAATAGAAATATGAGGATGGTGCAATATGAAAAAGATAGTTGCTATTGACGGCAATAGTATAATGAACAGAGCATTCTATGGAATAATGAATTCAAAGATGCTTATGGCTGCAGATGGAACTTTTACAAATGCAATATTTGGATTTTTATCAATATTATTAAAATTATTAAATGAAGAAAATCCAGATTATATATGTGTTGCATTCGATTTAAAAGCTCCTACATTTAGACATAAAAGATATGATGGCTATAAAGCTACTCGAAAAGGAATGCCAGACGAACTTCGTGTACAAATGCCTATTATAAAAGAAATATTAAGAGCAATGAACATAACTGTACTTGAACTTGAAGGTTATGAGGCTGATGATATCTTGGGAACAGTTGCTAAATATGGTGAGGACAACGATATAAATGTATTACTTTTAACAGGAGATAGAGATGCACTTCAACTTTCATCAGATAAAGTAACTGTTAGAATTCCAACAACAAGAATGAGAAAAACAGAAAGTACAGATTATACTCCAGAAGTTATCAAAGAAAAATTTGGAATAGAACCAATTGAATTTATACAAATAAAAGGATTGATGGGTGATACATCGGATAATATTCCAGGTGTTCCAGGTGTTGGTGAAAAAACAGCATTTTCACTTATTACAAAATATCATAATATAGATAAAATATATGGCGAATTGGATTTGGGTAATGAAGTTGAAGGTGTTAAAGGAAAACTAAAAGAAAAGTTAGTTGCTAACAAAGATTTAGCATATTTATCACGAGAGTTAGGTACTATTTATAGAGAGGTACCTATAGATTTTAATGAAATAGATATTTCAAGAAAAGAATTCAATAATGATGAGCTATACAATCTGTTTGTTAAGCTACAATTAAAATCATTTATTGAAAAATTAAATCTTACAGCAGGAAATGTAGAAGAGGGAAAAACATCAAATATAGAAAATGAAGAAATTTTGGAAAAATCTTTTGAGGAGCTTGAATTAGAAAATATAAAAGAAATTTCATATTATTTTGAAAATAATGTACTTACAATATATGATGGAAAATATGTATATCAAAAGGAAGCACCATCAGATTTAGAATTGAAAAAGATTTTTGAAAGTGATGTTTTGAAAATTGGATACAACGAAAAAGTGGATTATTTAAAACTTAAAGCTAAAAGCATAGATGTAAAGAATATGATGTTTGATTTGATGGTTGCTGCATATCTTTTGAATCCATCAAAATCAACATATAAACTAGATGATTTGATATTTGAAACACTTGGAATTTTAAATGATTCAAATGAAAATACTGGAAATGTTCAATTAACTTTTGATGCTTTTATGCCACAAAAATCTAATGCTGAAGAAGATAAAAAGTATGCAAAATATATTTTCTTATGCAAAGAAAAATATGAAAAAGAACTTAAAGATAATAATGAATATGACTTGTTTGTAGATGTTGAAATGCCACTTATGAGAGTACTTGCAGAGATGGAATATGAAGGTGTTTTGGTAGATAAAAATATGCTTGATGAATATTCTGTATCATTAAGCCAAAAAGTTAGTACCCTAACTAATGAAATATATAAAATCGCAGATATGGAATTTAATATAAATTCTCCAAAGCAATTAGGAGAAGTTTTATTTGAAAAACTAAATCTTCCAGTTGTTAAAAAAACAAAAAGTGGCTATTCAACAGATAGTGACGTGCTAGAAAAATTATTTGATGAACATCCTATTGTTGAAAAAATATTAGAATATAGAACTTTAAGTAAATTAAAAGCAACATATGTAGATGGTATGATATCTTTAATAAATCCAACGACTAAAAGAATTCATGCTAAATTTAATCAGACTGTTGCATCTACAGGCAGAATAAGTTGTACAGAGCCAAATTTGCAAAATATTCCAATAAGGACAGAATTAGGACGTGAGTTAAGAAAAATATTTGTGGCTAAAGATGGCTTTATACTCCTTGATGCCGATTATTCGCAAGTTGAACTTAGAGTACTTGCTCATATGTCCGGCGATGAAACAATGATAAATGCTTTTAACGATGGAGATGACATTCATGCAATCACTGCATCGCAAGTTTTCAACGTCCCAATAGATGAAGTTACTAAACAAATGAGAAGTGAAGCAAAAGCAGTTAATTTTGGAATAGTTTATGGAATAAGTGATTTCGGACTTGCAACTAATATTCATACTTCTAGAAAAAAAGCAAAAATGTATATAGAAAAGTATTTTGAAACATATCCAAAAATTAAAGAATATATGGATAATTCGGTTGCTAATTGTAAAGAAAAAGGTTACGTTGAAACTTTATGGGGAAGAAGACGTTATGTTCCAGAAATAAATTCAAACAATTATAATGTTAGACAGTTTGGTGAACGTGTAGCAATGAACGCACCAATCCAGGGCACTGCAGCTGATATTATAAAAGTTGCAATGGTAAATATAGAAAAAGAACTTCGTGAAAAAAAATATGAATCAAAATTGATTTTACAAGTACATGACGAACTTGTAATTGAAACGAAAATTGAAGAATTAGAAGAAGTAAAAGAGATATTAGTTAGAAATATGCAAAATGTAATAAAATTATCTGTAGAGTTAAGAGCAGATGCAAATGTTGGAAAAACTTGGTATGAAGCACACTAGAGTCGCTAAAATGCCAATAAGTTTCATAATAGGACTACCCAAAATTGAATTTTTATGATAAAATCGTCAAAGAAAATAATTAAAGGAGGAATTTTGATGTCAGGACATTCAAAATGGAACAATATCAAAAATAAAAAAGAAAAATCAGATGCACAAAGAGGAAAGATTTTTACAAAATTAGGTAGAGAAATCTTAGTTGCAGTAAAAGAAGGTGGTCCTGATCCTGCCGGAAACTCAAAACTTCGTGATGTTATAGCTAAATGTAAAGCAAATAACATGCCAAATGATAATATAGAAAGAAGTATAAAAAAAGCAGCTGGAGATGGAAATTCAGCTAATTATGAAGATATAACTTATGAAGGCTATGGCCCAAATGGTGTTGCTGTAATGATAGAAGCAATGACAGATAACAGAAACAGAACAGCTGGAGATGTAAGACATATTCTAGACAAGTTTGGTGGAAACCTTGGTACTAACGGAAGCGTTAGTTGGATGTTTGATAAAAAGGGTGTAATTATAATAGAAAAATCATCAACTAAAATGTCTGAAGATGAACTTATGTTAGAAGTTATTGAAGCAGGAGCTGAAAACTTTGAAGCAGATGAAGAGTTTTACGAAATTACAACTGCTCCAGATGATTTTTCAACTGTAAGAGAATATTTGGAAGGAAAAGGTATTACATATCTTGAAGCAGAAGTAAAAATGGTTCCACAAAATTATATGGCAATAGATGATGAAGATGGTAAAAAGAAGATGGGACTAATTATAGAAAAACTAGAAGAATTAGACGACGTGCAAGAAATATGGCATAATTGGGATGAAGAATAGGAGAACAGAATGTTAATAGTAGACTATACAAATACAATTGTTTTAGTAATTGTAGTTATCTTTTTTGTAACAATGAATATAATTGGTTTTGTAAAGAAAAAAGCATGGTATATAATGACATCGGTACTAATAAATATTACTATGTTTATACTCCATGTACTACTAGATGAGGCATTAGGTAAAGAGGCTTTAATGTTTAATGCAAGAATTGATTTTATTGCTCTTGCAGTAAATGTACCGTTACTTTTAGTTGTAGACGAAATTGAAACCCGTCGCGCACTAATTAAAAATGTTTTTGAAAACAAATATAAAAAATAGTAACAAGAGCTGCCATTTAACTATTGGCAGCTTTTTGTTAACTTTTTTTGAAGTCACATAAAGGAGGTTATCTTATGGCAGATAAGCATTTATTTTTTGATATGGATGATACACTAATAAAGTGTTCAGGATATTTTTATGATGTTGAAGACATTGTCGCAAATAAAATATTAGAATATACAAATCAATACACTTTTGAAGAAATAAAATCTATGTTTAATGAAAAACAAATATCGAATATAGAAGAGCATGGCTATGGCCCAGATAATTTCAAATATTCGCTAATGCAAGTTGGAAGCGAAGTTATAGGGTATAACTTTTTTAAAGATGGCCTAGCTGAATTTATTTCTGAGACAGCACAAGTATTATATGATTCTCCAATTGAACTAATAGATGGTGTTGAAGAAACAATAAAGTATTTACATGACAAAGGATATGATATGCACATAATAACTAAAGGCTCTGTAAAAGTTCAAACTGATAGATTAGAGCGACTTCCAATACGTAGTTATTTTAAAAATCATTATATTGTAAAACATAAATTGAAAAGTGACTATGAAGAAATATTAAAATCGTGTAAACTAGAAGCAGACAAATGTTTTATGATAGGAAATAGTCCTAAAGGTGATATAAACGAGGCTAAACTTGCTGGATTAAATACTATATTTATTCCTAATGACCAAACATGGTCGCTAGAAGATGAAGCTATAAGTGAAGCGTTACCAAAAACATTTAAATTAGAAAGTATAGTTGAAATGAAAAATGTACTTTAAACCTTGAGAGGAAGATTGAAAATGAAAGCTGTTGTACAAAGAGTTAAAGATTCAAGATTAGTTATTGATAATGAATTATTTTCAAGCATAGATAATGGATTACTTGTTTTACTAGGTGTTACACATGGCGATACTGAAAATGATGCAAAAGTATTGGCAGAAAAAATTTCAAAGCTTAGAATTTTTGAAGATGAAAACGAAAAGATGAATTTGTCGGTACAAGACATTAAAGGATCGCTTCATATTGTTTCGCAGTTTACGTTATATGCTGATTCACATCATGGAAATAGACCAAGTTTTATAAATGCTGCAGAACCTACAAGGGCTAATGAACTATATGAATATTTTGTTAAATATTGCAGAGAAAACATTGGGATAAATGTGGCAACAGGTTCTTTTGGTGCATCAATGCAAGTTTCTTTTACAAATTGTGGACCTGTTACAATCATTTTAGAATGTGTTAATGGCAAGATTTTATAGTAATCGAATGAAAAGGAGAAAAAGATGAATTTAATAAATGAAAAACTGGTTAAAGAATTTAATCTAAAACCATTTCAAGTAGAAAATGCAATAAAACTTATTGATGAAGGAAATACAATTCCTTTTATAGCAAGATACAGAAAAGAAGCAACAGGTGAAATGAGTGATGAACAACTTCGTGATATGTTCGACAGACTTACATATTTAAGAAATCTTGAAAAGAGAAAAGAAGAAGTTATTCGTTTAATTGATGAACAAGGAAAATTAGACGAAGAACTACAAAACAAAATCTTAAAAAGTGAGACTATGACTGAAGTTGAAGATTTATATAGACCATATAAACAAAAAAAGAGAACAAGGGCTACAATTGCTAAAGAAAAAGGGCTTGAGCCTCTTGCTTTAATTATTATGGAACAAACAGAAGTTTTTGATTTAATTACTAAAGCCAGTGAATTTATTGATGAAGAAAAAGGTGTTACTTCTGCAGAAGAAGCGATTCAAGGTGCAAAAGATATTATTGCAGAAATGATTTCAGATGTTGCAGAGTACAGAAAAGAAATTAGAAAAATAATTTATGCCAAAGGGCTAATTGCTTCAAAAGCGTCAAAGGAAGAAAAATCAGTTTATGAAATGTATTATGATTATTCGGAACCAGTAAATAAAATCCCAAGTCATAGAATATTAGCTATGAACAGAGGCGAAAAGGAAGAATTTTTAAAAGTAAAAATTGAAGAAACTGACGAAGAAATTATAAATTATTTAAATAAACAAGTTGTTGTTGAAAATAGTCCATACGATGAAGTATTAAAAGAAGTCGTAGAAGATGCTTACAAACGTCTTATAAAGCCTTCTGTTGAAAATGAAGTCAGAGGAGAACTAACAGAAGTTGCAGAAGAACAAGCTATAAAAGTGTTTGGACAAAATGCTAAAAAACTTTTATTACAAGCACCATTAAAAGGATTAACAGTTATGGGATTTGACCCAGCATATAGAACAGGTTGTAAGATAGCAGTAATAGATGAAACAGGAAAACTTTTAGCAACAACTACTGTATATCCTACAGAACCACAAAACGATGTGGATGGTGCAAAGAAAAAATTATTAGAACTTATAAACACATATCATATAAATATGATTGCAATAGGCAATGGAACGGCATCGAGAGAGTCTGAAATGTTTGTGGCAGAAATGATAAAAGAAGTAAAACATGATATTTATTATGCAATAGTTAGTGAAGCAGGTGCTTCGGTTTATTCGGCATCAAAACTTGCAACAGAGGAATATCCTGATATAAATGTTTCTTTGCGTGGAGCTATTTCTATTGCAAGAAGACTTCAAGATCCACTTGCTGAATTAGTTAAGATTGATCCAAAAAGCATAGGTGTTGGACAATACCAACATGACGTAAATCAAAAAAGACTAGAAGAAAGTTTGACAGGAGTAGTTGAAGATGCAGTTAATAGTGTCGGAGTTGACTTGAATACAGCTACACCATCTCTTTTAAAATACGTATCTGGAATTAGCAAAACAGTAGCAAGTAATATTGTAAAATATAGAGATGAACACGGAAAGTTAGAAAATAGAAAAGAACTTTTAAAAGTTTCAAAATTAGGACCAGCAGCATTTACTCAATGTGCAGGTTTCTTAAGAATTACAGATGGCAAAAATCCATTAGATAATACGTCTGTACACCCTGAAAGTTACGAAGCTGCTGAAAAAATTCTTCAAAGTATTGGATATAAATCAAGTGATTTAAAAGAAAAACTAGGTGAGGTAAAGGCAAAGCTTTCTACAATTGTACCAGAAAAAATAGCAGGTGAGCTTGAAATTGGCGTTCCAACAGTGAAAGATATTATAAAAGAACTTCAAAAACCAGGAAGAGATCCTAGAGAAGATATGCCAAAGCCTGTACTTCGTAGTGATGTGCTAAAACTTGAAGATTTAACAGAAGGAATGATATTGACAGGAACGGTTCGTAATGTAATTGATTTTGGTGCGTTTGTAGATATTGGTGTGAAAAATGATGGACTAGTTCATATTTCAGAACTTAGTGAAAAATATGTAAAAAATCCTATGGATGTAGTTTCAGTAGGAGATATTGTAAAAGTTAGAGTTATAAAAATTGACTTGGAAAAGAAAAAAGTTTCATTATCAATGAAAAATGTATAATGAAAGTTTAAGAAAGGATTGAATAAGATGGTAATAAAAGAACCAAAATTTGAAATTTCTGTTATGAATAAAGCTCAATATCCAAAAAATAAATTGCCACAAATTGTACTTGCAGGTAAATCTAATGTTGGTAAATCTTCATTTGTTAATACATTAGTAAATAGAAAAGCTTTGGCGCGTACAAGTAGTGCCCCTGGTAAGACTAGACAAATAAATTTTTATAATATGGATGAAAAATTTTATTTTGTAGATTTGCCTGGATATGGTTACTCTCAAATGTCAAAGGCTGAGCAGAAAAAAGTTGGAGATTCAATTGAAACATATTTAAGAAATTCAAAGAATATAAATTTAGTTATTTTATTAGTTGATATAAGACACAATCCAACAGAAAATGATAGAATGATGATGGACTATATAAAAAGTACAGGTCATAGATATATTGTAATTACATCTAAAGCAGATAAGATTGCTAAAACAAAAGTACAATCATATGTGGACAATATAGCTGAAATTTTAGATGTTGAGAGTGATTTAATATTCGCTTTTTCTTCAGAAACAAAATTTAATAAAGATGTAATATGGGAAGTGATTGAAGAATCACTTTCAATAAGGGATTAGAAATAAAATCTCCAGTTCAAAAGAACTGGAGATTTTTATTAAAGTATTATTTTCTTACGTAGTCTCTGGGGACAATGCCTTCAGCCAAATCTGCCTTATCAAGAACAGCTTTGATTTCGGGGCCCATGAGGACTTCGCGTTTAAGCAAAGCCTGAGTAAGAGCTTCGAGCTGAGCTTTATGAGAAGAAACGATTTTGAAAGTTACGTCATAGAGTCGCTTGATTTCTTTCTGAATAAAGACTTCGGATTCATGCCAAAGGCGATCAGAGGTAAGACCTTCGTCATCGTCATAAATGACAGGACCAAGTTCTTCGGACATACCAAGGTTTTGATACATAATGATAGCAGACATATTGGCACTGCGTAAATCACTATGAACTCCAGAAGATGTTTCGCCATAAATGAGTTTCTCGGCAGCCATACCACCAAGACTGTAAATGATATTGTACTCGAAGTCATGCTTGAACAAGCAATGCTTCTCTTCACCTGCATCTTCTTGTGTAAGACCAAGAGATGCTGCACGAGGCGTGATTTCTACTCGACCCAACACATAATTGGGATTAGAATAGTAAGCTGCAATAACATGTCCAGCTTCGTGATATGCAGTGGAAATCCGTTCTTTTTCAGAAAGTTTGTTGTACATCTGTCCAGCTTCCATAGTAAGCATAACATCGTTGAAATCTTTTGCAGTCACAAGCAGTTCGCCTTTTCGAGAAGCATGAAGAGCAGTTTCACGAATGATATATTCAAGATCCTTAGGATACATGCCCAAAGTGTTCCTTGCGAGTTGCTCGGCAGAAACATCATCGGCAAGAGGAAGTTCAAACTTTTTGAAATAAGCTTCAATAAGCTTCTGACGAGTCTGCAACGTAGGCGGCTGCATCATGATTGTCTTATTCTGACTAAAAGCATTATTCTCAAAATAAAATGCAGGAAGCTCAAAAGCACCAGTAGAAGAAGAAAGGAGAATAATGTTGTTAGGAGTAGAACAAACTCTAGAAATAAACTGATTGTGGAAGAACATTAAAAGTTCAGCCGAAAGTCCTTGTACAGCTGCGAAGTCGTTGAACAACAAAACACAGCCATTCTGCATAGAAGCAGCCAGATCGAAAATCAGGTTCAAAATGTGTTTGACATCTTTGGAAAATGCCACAAAAGAGGACATACTCATTGTGATGATAGGAACTTGTGCCGTTTTGGCAAGAGCGTTTATCAAAATTGTCTTGCCAGAACCAGGTTCGCCTCCAAGCAGATATCTGGTATGAGGAATCAAAACAGGATTTTGCTGATAAAATTCGATATTTTTCAAGAAGTTCAGTGCATCTTGAAGAATTTCCTTTTCGTTTTCCATGCCGATAAGGTCATCAAAAGTAGAAGTGAGTTCATCGGGATAGACAACGGTGACAAAATACTTCTTGAGTTTGGAAACGGTAGAAGAAATCTTTACGTTTTTTGCCGAAGAAGAAAGGCTTGCTAACCGACCGGTTTTTTCAGGTTGCTTCATAAATTTCATAATGGAATACCTCCTTATGTTAATTTTAAAATTTAGTGACGCGTATATTATTACACGGAAATGCCTAAAAGTCAATGGAAAAGAGTGGTATAGAAAATACTTGACATCATATAAATATCGTTGTATAGTTGTACTAGTACAGATAGTACAAATGCAAAAAGAATAGGTGTAAAATTAAAAGGAGGGAAGAATATGATTCAAATAGTAGATCTTACTAAATCATTTGGAAATACCAAAGTTTTAGAAAATCTTAATTGCACAATTAAAACGGGTTGTATATATGGCCTTATAGGTGCAAATGGAGCAGGTAAATCTACTCTAATGAGAATTATTACAGGAATTTATAAAAAGGATGCAGGCATTATTGCTGTAGATGGAAAAGAGTTAACAGATGATGCTTCTATGAAAGAAAAAATTGTTTATGTTCCAGACGACTTATTTTTCTTTAAGCATTATACAATTAAAGATATGATTACTTTTTATAAAAATATGTATTCTAAGTTTGATGAAACGTATGCAAACAAACTATTTGATATCTTAAAATTAGATAAGAAAAAGAAGATAGAAACATTTTCAAAAGGTATGAAAAGACAAACAGCGTTGATTTTGGCGTTGTCTACGAATGCAGAGTACATGTTTTTTGATGAAACTTTTGATGGAGTAGATCCTGTTGTTAGAAATCTTCTAAAAAAGATAATTGCAGAAAAAATGGAAGATAAGGGTTCTACTATAATAATATCAAGCCACAATCTAAGAGAATTAGAAGATATATGTGATAATTTAGGTCTTCTATATAAAGGTGGAATTTTATTTGAAAGTGATGTAGATACTTTAAAGACAAATATGTTTAAAATTCAAATATCACTTGGTAAAGACTTTACAAAAGAAAACTTCAAAGATTTTAAAGTTTTAAGCTTTAAAAAGAACGGTAGCGTTGCAACTGTAATAATTGAGGGTGAAAGAGAAAAATGTGAAGAGCAAATAATGGCAATGAATCCAATTATTTTAGACTTTTTGCCACTTACATTAGAAGAAATATTTATATATCAGATGGAGGTGTTAGGATATGAGTTTAACCAAATTATTTAATTTTAAGTATTTTAAAGAAAACGTAAAAAAGTCAAAATCTATAATACTTTTAATGTTGATAATTTTACCGATGTTTACGGTGTTACAACTTATGAACTATTCAGCTCAGGTATATGATTTTGAATTATTAAGTGCTATAAATACAGTCCTATCATTTGTATTTCCATTTTTATTGTCACTATCACTATTTGGATATGTTTATAAAAAGACAAGTGTAGATTTTATGGGTTCAATGCCTATTAGCAGAAAAACTGTTTTTACTACTAACACAATTGGTGGAGCATTTTTGATATTACTACTTCAGTTTATTACGTTTATATTTACGGTAATAATGGCACAATTTATAAAGCCTATAATATTTACTAAACTTGCATTTCATATTTTTATTTATCAGACATTATCATATTTATTTGTATTTTCAATATCAAATTTAGCAATGAGTGTTTCTGGTAATATAATGACACAAGTAGCTGTTACACTTTTGTTATTTGCTGCATATCCAGTGTTATCTTTCTACATTAACGAAGTATCATGCATAAATGTAGAATATAAAAACTTATATTTAGATTATAACAATATGTATAATTTTACATTACCACTTTCATTGATTATTAAAAATGGAGTGCCATATACAAGTTCAATTGTAAAAACAATTATTCTTTCTATAATTTATAGTTTATTTGGATTACTTATATTTAAAAACAGAAAAATGGAAAAAGCAGGAGAGTCTTTTATGACTGAAAAAGCACATTTAATAGTTAAAGGTTTAACACTTATACCATTTGCAATATTTACAAATGAAATTTTTGAGTATTCTAATTTGTCAGAAACATTATTGCTTTTGGCTATTATATTAGTATACTGGTTTTTATATGACTTAGTTACATCAAAAAAGATTAAGATTATTAAAAATTTAATTAGTTTGGTTATTTCATTTTCAATAGTTTTAGGTGCAGTTATAATTATGATTGCAGTTAATGAAAAAGTTAAGAGCAATTTTGGAATAAAAGATGTCGATTATTTAACAATAACAGAAAGCAGATATTACTATAATTACTATAGTTATGGAAGAATTTATGATAGCTATGAAAAATCAAGTTATAAAGTAACAGATAAAAAAATGATCAAGCAAATATTTGATTTAGCAAACGATTTAGCAAATGATCCAGATAAAAAAATATCATATGATGAAAATAACGATAATAACGATACTGATCAAATTAAAGTTGTATATGAATTAAGAGGATATATACACGATTATGAATATTTTGAAGTTAATACAACACTTTTGAAATCAGATATAGACAAATTACTTTCTGAAACTGAAAAAGAAGAATTTGAATTGGTTTCAAATGCAGTATGTATGCATGATTATGACTCTATAACACAAGCTGAAAGAAAGCAAATATTAGATATAGTAAAGACAATGGAACCTTCAGAGATAAGAACAAATAGAACTTATTATTCGGCTCAAAATGAGTACATTACTGTAATTCAATATAGAAATCATAAAGTTGAAACAATTTTGTATTCATTGAAAGAAAATGCAGAATTAAGTGACTTAGTAAATTCACTTAAACTAAAAGAATTAAAATATCGCCTAGAAAATAGTAAGGTAGAATGGATAAGTGTAGATTATAAACCATCGGAAAACAAATATAGTTCATACTATAATTCGTATCATGCACCAAATAGCACATTAGAAGAGTTGAAAACATATCTAGAGAAATTTGCTGATAGTAATGAAAAAATAGATTATACGAAAGCTATGTTTATTTTAGATATAAATTTCAAAGGCTATAATTCATTAAGTATATTAAGTAATGATTGTGAAAGCATGTCAAAGATAGTAAAAAAAGACAATGAAAATGATTACGAAATTGATTATGATAAAATCTATTATGAAGATGCTTATGATAGCATAATTAGCACAGAGGAGACAGTTACGATTATAGATTAGGGGGGATTTTAATGGTAACGTTAGATTATCAAAGTAGAACTCCCATTTATGAACAAATTGTTAATGAGATAGAACGTTATATTTCACTTGGAATATTAAAAGCTGAAGAGCAATTACCATCGATTAGAGATTTTGCAACAACACTTGGTATAAATCCTAATACGGTAAAAAAAGCTTATGAAGAGCTTGAAAGACGTGGCTCAATAACTGTTATTTCTACTAAAGGTACATTTGTTTCAAAAGATATTGAGGGAGTTTCAAAAAGAAAGGTTAAAGAAATTATAAACCAGATAAAAGAAGAGCTAAAGGAACTTGAACAATTGGGAGTGAAAAAAGAAGAAGTATTGAAACAACTTTAGAAAATTTATAACAAATTAAGAGGAGTGGCTTAAGGCCACTCTTTTTTGGATAAAAATGGTGGAAAAGCCTACGGAAATAAGGAAGTTAACAATTTATGTCATCACATCATTTGACATAATATAAGAAAGCAAAAAACGAGTTGAAAAAATTTTCTTTTCTACGGAAGAACTGCAAAAGGGCTATTTTAAAGCATTTTGCTTGTAACATTCTTGAAATAATGTTAAAATATTATTGTAACAATTTAAAATATAAGAATTTATGTATAGTTCTTATAAAAATATTTACAAAAATTAACAAAGGAAAAGAGGTGATTTCACATGAGAAAATTTATAGTTACTGGAACAATAGTTATAACGTTATTCAGTTCTACAGTTCTTGCTGGAGAACGTTTGAATTTGGGTTATATTTATAGTGCGTCAAAATCTCATTCTGAAATCATTGAGTTTACAAATAATTCGGTAAATGTAGTTTCACCTACTTGTTTTGATATGACTCAAAACGGTAGATTAGAAATTAACGGAATATTAGATAGAGAATTTATTGATGAAATGCATGAAAAAGGTATAAAGGTTACTCCTTTTTTAAGTAATCACTGGGGTAAAAAACGTGCACAAGCAGCTTTAAGAAATCCATATCCAATAATTCAAGAAGTTGTAAATGCTGTGTATGAATATAATCTTGATGGCGTGAATGTAGACATTGAAAATTTGGATTCTAAAGATAAAGATGCTTTAACAAATTTCATGAAACTTATGAGAGAGGCAATGCCAGCAGATAAAACAGTTTCAATTGCTGTTGCTGCTAATCCAGAAAAGCTTACAACAACATGGATTGCTGCATATGATTATAAAGCATTAGCTGAGTATGTAGATTACATGGTAGTAATGACTTATGATGAACATTGTTATGGTGGTGCTGAGGGACCTGTTGCTGGTATTAACTTTGTTGAAAAGTCAATTCAGGCAGTATTAGAAGAGGTTTCTAGAGATAAAGTTGTTATGGGTATTCCTTTGTACGGCAGATTTTGGCAACAAGGTAAAGATGTAGGTGGAGAGGCAATTGTTATAGCCAATGTGCCAAGACTTATTAAAAAGCATAAATTAGTTCCTAAATATAACGAAATAGAGCAAACTCCATTTGTACAATTAGAAGTGTATGAGGGAGGAACAAGTTCATACATAAATGGTAGAATGTTAGAACCAGGAGTATATAATATTTATTATGAAAATGAAAATAGTATTAAAGCTAAACTTGAAATTGTAAACAAATACGATATTTTAGGTACAGGATTATGGGCACTTGATAATGAAGATGCTGATTTTTGGACATATTACAAGGACGCATTAAATGCTAAACCTTATGAAACAGAAGCAGAAGTAAAATATAGAAAAAAATTAGAATATGCAGCTAAGTATTTTGTTGTAACTGAAGAAAAAACTGATTTACTTCCAGAAGCATCTTTAGAGTATGCTCAAAAAGTAAATTTGAAATTAGATTATAATGTAAATACAGTTACCGAGAAAAAAGTTGATGTGAGAAATAATATGACAGAAATAGTTTTCGTTCTTCCATCAAAGAAGAAATCAAAAGCAATAAAGATTAAAAGATTTTATATAGACGAAAATAATGAATTAAAGGCAAGTGAATCTAATTTATACTATAACACTTCATATGTTGAAACTGTTTCTAGTAAAGTATTACTTGTAGTTTAATAAACATTTCTTGACTAATATTATCTTGATATATTAAGATAAATGTGTTGGTGATGATATGAAAGAATTAGTAATAAATGATGACAATTTAAAAGATGAAGAGATGGATGGCGTTATAACTAGAGTTAAGGCTTTTATAATAAACAAAGATAACAAGGTGCTAATTGCTCGTTCAAACGGTGGATGTCAACTTCCAGGTGGTCATGTTGAAAAAAATGAAACACATGAAGAAGCATTGATTAGAGAAATAAGAGAAGAAGTTGGAATTACTATTGATAAAAATGAAATTGAAAAATTTTTCGTGATAAAAAGATATATGCCAAATTATTTTAATACTAGTAAAAATATAATTTCAGATGTAATTTATTTTGTCGTGAGAACTGACGAAAAGCCTAATAAAAAGAATACACATTATACATCATTGGAAAAAGAATACAATTTTCACATAGAAAGTGTAGATTTTAGATGTTTAACATCGTATGTAAATAATGTCGTAAAAAAGGATGGCAAGCAAATCAATAAGATTATCGCCGAAGAACTTTTATATGCGTATGATGAATTAAAAAAATATAAAACGGAACTTTAAAAAGTCCCGTTTTTTTATTGCTTGTAATTTTTAAACTATGATTGTTTTATAGTCTGTATACACGACCATTCCTGGTTTAGCACCAGCTTCTTTATGAACATATTTTACTAAAGTGTAATCTACTTCAACTTTAGAAGAATCTTTGGCATTACTGTGTTTCTTGGCGATAGTTGCTGCGTAGTAAAGCAATTCATCTGAAACATTTTCAGACTCAATTATTACATGACTTCCATGAATGTTCTTAGTGTGAAGCCACATATAGTTTTTCATTGCTAACTTTAATGTCAATCTATCATTTTGAATATTATTTCGACCTGCTAAAATTTTTATTCCTTCAAATTCGTATTCATGTGGAGTAGAAGGCAAATCTTTTTTCTTTCCTTTTTTTGAACTCTTTTTTAGATATCCAGTTGAAGTTGCTTCATCACGAATATCATCTAATTCAAAAATAGATTCAGCTTCTTCAATTTCAAATAAAACACTTTGCAAATAGTTTAATTCTTCTTCATAAGTCTTTTTATATTCTTTCGCGTGCAAAATAGATCCTTTTAATTTATTATATTTTTTAAAGTATAATTGCGCATTGCGTGAAGGTGTAAGGTTTATTTGAAGAGGGATTTCTATCAATTTATTGTTATCATAGAAATTTTCGACTTCAAGCTTTGTCATACCAATATTCATTTTATAAATATTACAACTAATTAAATCGCCATATTGTTTATATTTTTCAAGGTTAGGTTCTTCATCAAGATTCTTTAAAACCAAAGACAACTTCTTAGAAATTTTAGATATTTGTGCATTTATATCTCTTTGCAAATTTGTTTTCGCAGATTTAAGTAAAGAAGCATTTTCTTTTTGAGAATAAAATTCGTCTAAAAAGTATGAAACATTGGCAAATTCATTTTTCTCTTTACTGTCTGAATTTAAAGAATAATCTTTACTATTTTCGTTAAGAATAAGACTAATATTGTAAGAACTAGCTAAGTTTAGTAATTCTGAAATTTTAGTATACAACTTTTCAAATATATTATTAGAGATATTATTTTTAGGTAATTCATTTGGTATATCAAGACTGTTGCAAATGTTTATAATTGAATTTTTACTAAAGCCTATAAATAAACTACAAATAATGTTTGATAAACATATATTTTCAAATTCTGATTTTTCAATTTCATTTGATAGTGTATTTGCAAATGTTTCAAAAGATATTTCTTCAAAGTTTAGTTTGCCCATAGAAGAGGGAAGAATATATTTTCGTGATGGAAGTACTTCACGAACAGAACTCATCGTAATGTCTACATGACGTATAGAATCGATTATTTTATCTTTGTCTAGCAATATTACATTACTATATTTGCCCATAAGTTCAACTATTAGATCTTTTGAAACAACATCTCCGAAATCATCAATATTTTCAAATGTCAATTTAATAATTCTATCTAAACCAATTTGAGATATATTTAGTAATTTTGCACCAGATAGATACTTTCTAAGTATCATACAAAATTGAGGTGCTTTTTCTGGATTATTTCTATTTTCATTACTTAGATGAAGTCGGCAGTTGTTTGCATCTATTGATATTAAAAGTTTTACACTTTTTCTATTTATTGTGTGTAGATGAAGCCAAATTTCATTTCTATTAGGAACATATATTTTTTCAACTCGACTATTGGTAATAACATTAGATAATTCACTTACAACTAGTCTTGTCGTTAAACCATCAAAAGCCATAAATTCACATCCTTTCGTAAACATGTGAATTATAGCATAGTTTTTGCTAAAAATAAAGATGCCACCCGTAAGGATGGCATCTTAAGCTATTTAATTGTTTTTGGTTTCCTGTACAACAGGTTTGAAAACGAGAATTGCACGGTATTTCTTGTTGCCTACCTCATCGACATAGCTGTAATCGGCATAGAGCTCAGAATCAATGGGATGAGATGCACGAAGTACATCAAGGTACTTGAGAGCTTCAGCACGAGTTTCGTGCGTGAAGGGGGCTGCAGAGATGAGCGGCTTGTTGTTCTGGACGTTAGTTTGAGCATTCATGATGAATTCCTTCTTTCTCAATAATTGTACAGTTTTTATGCTTGCCAAAAGCAAACATGATTTTGGAATAAAAATACATTCCAAAAGCCTAAAACTTATAAACCATTTGTATTCTAGCACGTTTACATAAAAAAGTCAATATTTTCACTGAATAAAATGTAAAAAAATTACAAAACGTTTTAAATGTTGTTATTGACGCAAATGTATTATATAATAATTTCAAATTTACCGTAGGAAGGAGAAAAAATGAGAAACATAATTCAAAGTATAAAGCAAGCATATAAGCCAATGTTTTTAGCAGGTTTTTTTCTACTTGCATTTATATTTTTTAATATTTTAATAAGTACTACTCTTTTTATTTTTAAGGTAAGTATACAAAGTTGGTACTTAATGTTTTCGTTAATTGTATCTATTTGCGTTACATTATTTTTATTAAAAAAGAAACATTTAATGAATGAAAAAAGTAGTGCTATAAAAAACATCTTAATAGCTATAATACTTCCAATAATAATAATTTTCTTTTCAATTTTAATAAATGGAAAAATATATGATTACACATGGGATGGAAATAGTTATCAAAAAGCAACGACAGGAATGCTTGCAATAGGATGGAATCCATTATACGAAGAACTAGAGGATTTTGATGACAATAGTGTAGAACAAATAAATATTGGTGATGAAAGTCCGGTATATATAAATAATTATGCAAAAGCTAGTAATATATTTGCAGCAAATATCTACAAATTTACAGGAAATATAGAAACAGCAAAAGCAATAAATACAATAACCATAGTGATGATGTTTTTATTTACATGTTCATATCTTTTATATAAAGAAAAATCGTTATTGTTTTCAATTGCATTTTCAATATGTGTTGTGAGTTATCCAGTTGTTTGTTCACAATTTTTAACTAATTATATTGATTTATTAGTATATGCATTTTTATATTTGATAATTTATTCATTCTTTATTTTTGAAGAAAAAGAATTTATATTTTCCAAAAAGGATAATTTATTTTTATTTTTCATGCTTATATCAATTTCAATAAACATTAAATTTTCTTTATTTGGGTATGCAGGAATATATTGCTTACTGTACTATATTTGGTACATTTATAGATTCATAAAAAATCAAATTGATAAAAAGTTTTTTAAAGATTTTACTATAACAGCAATAGTATCAGTACTAGTAGGCGTTTTTGTAATAGGACTTTCAGTTTATCCGAAAAACTTATTAGATCATGGCCATCCTTTTTATCCAATAATGGGTGAAGGTAGCATAGAAATAGTTACTCAAAATCAGCCAAAAGAATTTAAAGAAAAATCTTCAATAGAAAAGTTTGTGATTTCTTTATTCTCAGAAGTAGACGATATAATAGAAACTTCTAACGAAAAAATAAAATTAAAAATTCCTTTTACAATACATGAAGATGAATTAGATCATGTTGGATTACCAGATTTAAGATTGTCAGGAAACGGAATATTCTTTAGTGGAATTTTCTTGATAAGCATAATAATTATTGTACTTTGGATTAAAGATTTGTATAATTGTAGCAAAGAAGAATGCATTTTATTTATATTACCATTGAGTTTAACTATACTCATGACATTTTTATTTAATGAAGCTTGGTGGTCAAGATATTTTCCGCAGTTATATTTATTTGTACTTTTAGCTATTATTTTATTGGATAAGAAATCTATCTCAAACAAAATTAAAGTATTTAAATGGATATTTATTTGTGTATTACTTTTAAATAATTTCATAACGTTTCAAGCGGCAGTAAAAAGTTCTTATAAGAATAACGTAATATGCAATATGGAATTTCAAAAATACGAGTCTTTAAATATATCTGATGAAACAGAATTGATTGTATATGCTAATTCATTTAACGGAGCTAAATTCAACGTTTTGGACAAAGTGGGAAATAAAAAGGTAACGTTTATCAACCCATACCCAAAAGACAAAAATGGTATAAATACATTTTTCGGAGGAAAGGTTGAATGGAGGTGTAAAAAATGAAGAAGTATATTAAGCTTTTAAGGTTAAAGCATTGGATAAAAAATGGGTTAATTTTTTTACCACTAGTATGTTCGTATAGCCTTTCAAATCAAAATATTATGACAACACTACTAGCATTTTTATCTTTTTCTTTTATGGCATCATTTGTATATATAATGAATGACATTAGAGATATTGAAAAAGATAGAAATCATCCAAGAAAGAAGAAAAGACCAATAGCTAGTGGAGAAATTAGCATACGTAAAGCACAGATAATATCAGTGCTGATGCTTATAATATCCATAGCATTTAATTACTTGGCTACAGGAAGTTTATTCAATGTGCCACTTGGTGTTTTACTTATGTATCTGGCAAACAACATATGTTATAGCTTTGGAATGAAAAACATTCCTATTATAGATGTGTTGCTATTAACAGCTGGATTTATTTTAAGAATTTATTATGGTGCATCAATTATAAAAGTGCAAGTTTCTAGTTGGTTATTCCTAACTGTACTTACAGCTGCATTATATCTAGGACTAGGAAAAAGACGTAAAGAATTTAATAACTCTGACGAAGTAAGACCAGTATTGAAATATTATAATAAACGTTTCATAGATAATTTTATGAATATATCTTTAACACTTGTTATTGTTTTCTATTCATTTTGGACAATGGAGCAAACAAGCACACTATTATATTTTTCAATTCCAATTTTAATTGTTATTTTTATGCAATATATGCTATTTATGGAAACGAGTAATGAAGGAGATCCAGTAACATTATTATTTCAACATAAGCCTTTACTATTAACTACTGTATTTTATATTTTATATATGCTAGGAGTAATGATTGTGGTACCAATGCTTTAAAATATGCAGATTTCGCGTCTGCATATTTTTTATTGTCAAGCACCTGACATGTTGTATTTTCATATATTAACTAATAGAAATATTTGAAAATTTAATAACATGGAGGTGCTTTTAAATTGCTTGAAATTTTACCGTTTTTCAATCTAATAAAAGATTTCTTTTTCTTAGTAGGATACGTAACAAACTATAATTTGTTTCCAGAACCTTTAACTCAAGAAGAAGAAAGTATATACATAGAAAAATATAAAAACGGCGATGAAGCTGCAAAGAAAATTTTGATAGAAAGAAACTTAAGACTTGTAGCACATATAGCCAAAAAATATGTAGGAGTGTATTCAGAACAAGATGATATAATATCCATAGGAACGATAGGCTTAATAAAAGCAATAAATAGTTACAAAGGAGATAAAGGAGTAAAACTTGCAACATATGCAGCAAAATGTATAGAAAATGAAATACTGATGTACTTTAGAAGCACTAAAAAAATATCACAAGAAATTTCTTTAAATGATGCCTTACGGACAAGATAAAGATGGAAATGAAATTACTTTTTTAGATGTAATTGAAAGCGATGAAAGAAGTATTGAAGACGAAATAGATTTGAAAATGAAGATAAAAAAACTTTATCAAAAAATAGGTGAAGTTTTGCAAGAAAGAGAAAAAATGATTATAGAATTAAGGTTTGGTTTGAATGGTAAAGACGTTAAAACACAAAATGAAATTGCAAAAGAATTAGGTATATCTCGTTCATATGTATCAAGAATAGAAACAAAAGCAATAAATAAACTAAGTAAAGAGTTCAAACAATAATAGAAATATAGCCATTTTATGACTTGAAAATAAGTATAGAAGCTCTCTTGTAAAAAGTGCAATTTATGGTTAAAATATTGCATAAGAAGGAGCGATTAAATGGACTTTATTTTAGATATGGTATTTGCGTTTTTTTTAGTTTCAGCAATCTTTTTTATAATAGCTGTTTGGAGATATTATTATAGAAAGCCAAAAGGTTCGCCTAATATTAACATTATGGATGAAATAAAAAAGAAAGCTAATATTAAAGAATATTCAATAAATGAACGAAAAGTATATGAAATAGAAAATAAGAATAAAGTAAATAAAGATGCGATTATAATATATTTGCACGGAGGTGGCTACATAGGAGGAATTACAAGACGTCATGCAAATTTTATATATAAAATTTTGAGTGATACTGAAATGAAAATTATTTTACCAGATTATCCACTTGCACCTCGTCATACTTTTATAGACGTTTTTGATTTTATTGAAAAAGTTCTTGAAAAGTACAAGGAAGAAGAAAATCTAATTTTTATGGGAGATTCTGCAGGAGCAGCAATAGCTTTGGCATATGCACAAAAATTAGGAGAAGAAAATAAAAAAGAACCTAGAAAAGTAATATTGATTTCTCCTTGGTTAGACATTACTTTGAAAAATGAAAAGATTATTGAAAAAGAAAAAGATGAAAAAGTTTTAAACATAAAGGTTTTAAAATTTGCAGCAGAAAAATATTCAGGAGAAACAACGCAGGAAAATTATTTACTTAGTCCCATAAATGGTCCTTTGGATAAAATCAATAACATAGTATTATTTACTGGTACGGCAGATATTTTAAATCCAGATGCACATGTGTTTAAAGAAAAAATCGAAGAGATCCCAAATAAAAAATTTAAATTTTACGAACGAGAAAATGCAGTTCATAACTGGATCTTTGAAGATTTGGAAAATTCAAAAGAAGACTATGAAAAAATAGTAGAAGAAATAAAAAATTTTAATGAATAAAATATAGAGGAACTTATGGAAGATAAAAAAATAAAATGGAGAAAGCTAGATGCTTCGGCTAAGCTATTTCCTTTCGTTTCTAATAAAAATTTAAGTTCGGTTTTTCGCGTTTCAGCTGTGTTAAAAGAAAAGATAGAACCGGAAATTTTAGAAAAATCATTAAATCAAGTATTGGAAAAACATACGTCATTTAAAGTAATGCTTAGAAGAGGTTTCTTTTGGTATTACTTTGAACAAAATCAAAAGAAAGCTAGAGTTGAGGTTGAAAAAACATATCCTTGTCAATACATAGAAAAACGTAAAAGCAGAGGATATCCATTTAGAGTTAGTTATTATGAGAAAAAGATAAACTTAGAAGTTTTTCACTCTTTAACAGATGCTAACACTGCAATGAAGTTTTTAAAAGAAATAGTTTATGAATATATTGATTTAAAGAAAAATGTAATAAATGAAAAAAGAAATACATTAACTGAATTTGTTGATGATGTGGAAGATAGTTATTTGAAAAATTATGATAAAAATAAAAATCAAAATACAAAACTTCAAAAAGCGTATAATATACATGGAAAAAAACTACCGTTTGGAGCAAGAGGAGTACTTCATTTTTATATAAATTTAAAAGATATAAAAGAACTAGCAAAAGCTTCTGGCGCTACACTTACAGAATATTTATCAGCTGTTTTAGCGTATTCAATATATTTAGAAAAACATAAAAAAGATGAAGCAGATAAACCAATAATAATAAATATTCCTGTAGATATGAAAAAATATTATGAGTCGCAAACTGCACTTAATTTTTTCTTGTTTATAACAATAACAATAGAATTAGAAAAAAATAAAAAATATGAGTTTAAAGATTTTCTAAGAATGACACTTTCGGAATTTAATAAGAGATTAACACATGCTAAATTAGAAAACATGATGACATCAACAGTGAAAACTGGTAGCAATATATTTACAAGAATTGTTCCGATGCCAATAAAAAAAGTTATAACATATATAACATATATGCACACAAGAAAGAATATAACTACAACGTTATCAAACATAGGGAATATAAAAGTTTTAGATGAATATAAAGAAGAAGTAGAGAAGTTTTTATTCATATTTGCACCAGATAATATAGGTAATACCAAATGTTCAATAGTTTCGTATAACGACGAATTAGTGTTTTCATTTACTTCACTTTTAGCAGATTGCGATATTGAAAAAAGATTTTATAAATTTTTAAAAGAAAAAGATGTAAAAATAGAAGTGGAAGGTAATGGTGTTTATGAGTTTATATCCTAATATAATAAATATTAAAACAAGTGATATTGTTTTAAATATTCTTACAATAATATCAGAAGTAATATGCGTAATAAGCGTGCTTGTAAATGCGATATTTACGCCAAATTTTAAGTGGTCTTTCATTGTAATATTAGGTGTTGTATATGCGTGGATAACAGTAATGTATTCGATAAAGAAAACAGTCAACATAGCATCTCACGTTTTATTGCAAGCGTTTATAGAATCGGTGGCAGTAATATTGCTAGATTTCATAATCGGGTATAGAGGCTGGTCGATTTCATTAGCACTCCCAATAATAATCTGTACGGAAAATATTATAATGTTAGTCTTAATGATAATAACAAGAAAAAAGTTCTTTAAATATGCGATATACCAAATAATGGCATTTTTATTAAATACAGTGTTAATAATCATAATAGCACTAAATAGCAAGTATAAACTTTTACCAATAGGCTTTACATCAGTGACAAGTCTTATCACGCTAATAATGGCGATTAGTTTGTGTGGAAATGATTTAAAAGAAGAGTTAAAGAGATTTTTTCATGTATAGTATTGACCTCAATAATCTTGTTTATAGCAAGAAAATATGCTAAAATACGAGGTGATTTATTTTACCAAATAAATGGAGGAAAAATATGTTAGAATTAAAAAATATAGATTTTACAAGAGATAATAAACATATAATAAATAACTTAAGTTTGGAAATTCCAAGCAATAAATTCGTTGTTATTACGGGACCAAACGGATCAGGAAAATCAACACTTGCAAAAATTATTATGGGAATTGAAAAACCAGATGCTGGTCAAATCATTTTCGATGGCGAAGATATTACAGAATTAACTATTGACGAAAGAGCAAGAAAAGGAATCGGCTTTGCATTTCAACAAGTGGTTAAATTTAAAGGTATTACTGTATATGATTTGATTAGACTTTCTGCAGGAAAAGATGTTACTAGAGCAGAAGCTTGTGATATTTTATCTGCTGTTGGATTATGTGCGAAAGAATATATAGATAGAGAAGTTAATGGCTCACTTTCTGGTGGAGAATTAAAAAGAATAGAAATTGCAACCGTAGCGATTAGAAAAAATAAGTTAATTATTTTCGATGAACCAGAAGCAGGAATTGATTTATGGAGCTTTACAAACTTAATAAGTTTATTTGAAAACTTAAGAGAAAAAAATGAAAATAGTTCCTCTATCATAATTTCACATCAAGAAAGAATTTTAAATATCGCAGATATGATAGTACTTCTAAATAATGGACAAGTACAAGAAATAGGCACTAAAGATACTATAAATACAGTTACTGTTGATAAACAATGTTGTAAATTATCAAGGGGGAAAAAGAATGGATAATATAGATAGAGAATTGCTTAAGCAAGTATCTGGTTCAGATACTTATGAGGGTGCCTATAACATCAGAAAAGATGGTGAAGGAATTGAAAGAAAAATTACAGAAAACGTTAACATTGTAACTAAACAAGATAAATCAGGAATAGATATAATAGTAAAAGAAAATACGAAAAATGAATTTGTTCATATTCCAGTCATAATAACAAAAAGTGGTTTAAAAGATCTTGTTTATAATGATTTTTATATAGGAAAAAATGCAAAAGTTTATATAATTGCAGGTTGTGGCATTCATAATGACCACCATGCAGATTCAGAGCATAATGGTATTCATAGATTTTTCTTAGAAGAGGGAGCTTACGTAAAGTATGTAGAAAAACATTATGGTGAAGGCGACGGAGATGGAAAAAGAATATTAAATCCTGTAACAGAAGTTTATTTAAAAGACGGAAGTTCATTAGAAATGGATTCGATTCAAATAAAAGGCGTAGACTCAACAGAAAGAGTTACAAAAGCAGTCTTAGAGGCTAACACTAATTTAGTTGTGTCAGAAAAAATCATGACTCATGGTCAACAATTTGCAAAAACATTATTTGATGTTGTATTAAAAGGCGAAAATTCAAGTACTCATGTAACATCACGTTCGGTAGCAACAGAAAATTCAAGACAAGAGTTTGTTTCAAAAGTTCAAGGCGATGCCAAATGTTTTGCACATGTAGAATGTGATGCAATCATAAAAGATAACGCCTGTGTAAAAGCAACACCAGAAGTTACAGCTAATAATATTGATGCGAATTTAATTCATGAAGCAGCAATTGGAAAAATAGCAGGAGAACAACTTGTGAAACTTATGACTTTGGGGTTAACAGAAAAAGAAGCTGAAGCCGAGATTATAAAAGGATTCCTTAAATAAATAAAAAGGGAGAGATTTTACTTGACGTGTGAAACTTTAGATAAAGGTAAGGAAACTGAAAAAGTAGGATTAGTTGGTATTGCAGGAAATTTATTTTTATTCATAATAAAAATTTTTATTTCTGTAATAAGTAAAAGCCAAGCTATGATGGCAGATAGCATTAACAGTGCGACCGATATTCTTTCGTCGATAATGACTTTTGTCGGTGGAAAAATTTCGCAAAATGAGTCTGATGAAAATCACAATTATGGTTATGGAAAAGCTGAATATGTATTTTCGCTTCTAATAAGTTTAGTAATGGGATATTTGTCAATAACAGTTGCAATAAATGGAGTGAAAAGCTTAGTTACACAAGGAAAGTTTGATTTTTCATATACACTAATAATAGTTTGTTTAATTACAATAATCACCAAACTACTTCTATACAATTATACGAAAAAGATAGGAAAAAACACTGAAAATATACTTGTACTAGCAAGTTCACAAGATCATAAAAATGATGTTTTAGTTACAACATCTGTTTTGATTGGAATAATAGCTTCTAAGTATAATATTTATTTTTTAGATGGCTTGATTGCTATAAGTATTGCGTGTAAAATACTTATAGAAGCAATTAAATTCTTCATAACAAGTTATACGGTGTTGATTGATAAATCAATTAGTGAAATGGAACTAAGAAAAATAGATCAGATAATTCACGAAATTCCTGAAATTGATCACATAGATAAAATAACATCAAAGGCAGTGGGAAAATCATTTGTCATAATAATTAAAGTTTCGGTAGATGGAGAAATGACGGTAAATGAAAGTCATGAAATAGCAGGAATACTCAAAGCTAGAGTTATGGAATTAAAAGACGTTTATGATGTAGTAGTACATATAAACCCAGTTTAAAAAGGAGTTGGAATTTATGCGTAAAAAGAAAATAGCACTTTTATTTTGGTTTATGGTTTTAGCAACTGCAATATGTATGGGAATAATATATTATAAAGAAATGAACAAACGTTGGTTCAAAGATGTTGAAATTGAGAAATACGGTTTTACAATTTCATATCCTAACTCATACATAGACATTGAAAAAGAAGATGCTGATGAAGTAAAAAAAATAACAGGCAAAGTAGCTTCAATATTAACAGATCAAGACATAGATAATCCTAAAATTTCAGTTGATATGGTAGAGCAAGTCATAAAAGCAAAAAGTGATTTAACAGGTATGACTATAATGGTTGAAGCTATAAAGAAAGATAAAACAACTAAAACAATCGAAGATATTTGTAAAGACTATATAGTAATGTTTCAAGTATTTAATGAATCGGAAGATGTAATATATCAAAACTATGAAGAAACAACTGTTGATGGAAATCCTGCTGGAAGAACAGAAATATATGTTACAGGTAAAACTGACAACGTATATCCAGGCATGGTATCATATCTAATTCCGTTAGAAGACAGAGAAATAACAATAGTATTTACAGGAACAAAAGCAATGTTAGAATATTTTAGTAAAGATATTCAAAAAATAATAAACACTGTGAAAATAGATGAAAGATTATTAGAAGAATAAAAATAAAATCTTAGATGAAGTGTGCAAGTTACATAATTCATCTAAGATTTTTTTATTTTTCAAGCGTAAAATTGAAAGATTACAATAATCAATCACCATAAAAATCAAACATAAAAAACGATATGTAAACGGCAAAAACATAATAAGTGGATAAAACGTGCAAATGCTTGAAAATACTGAAAGAAAACATAAAAAATTACATTAAATTTATCTAATTTTTTCAACTTTTTTTATTGTAAAAAAAATCTACTGTGTTAAACTATTTATAGTGAAAACAACTTGAGTAAACATAATTGAATTGGAATTTGTAATAAGGCAATTTGTGAAGTGACATTACAAATTACTAGTAACTTTATGTGAAGATTTACAAATGAAAAATTGACATTACAAACAAAAGATAAACATTTTAAGAAAATACGAAGGGGGTTATATAAAGTGAACGTAATAAAATTAAAAAGAGAGAACAATGCATTAGATATAGCTCTAATGGTTGAATCTGCTACAAGAACAGAAAGACAAGAATACGATGAAACAACTATCGTAGAAGCCCTAGTACGTGAAGCTGGATGTGACAGAGCACTTGCAAAAGAAGTAGCTGGAATAGTTACAGAAAGATTAAAAAATGCACAAGTAGCTGAAGTTAGCACATCTTTAATCAGATCTATGGTTAATAATGTACTTTTAGAGAAAGGATTAAACAAAGAATTAAAAAATAATTCAGAGGCCTCAATACCATTTTATAACATCACAGAAATAATTGAGAATGCAAACAAAGAAAATGGTAATACAGCGCATAATCCAGAATCAATCAACTTAACACTTGCTGAAAGAATTTTAAAAGAATATGCACTAAAGAATGTATTTGATCCAGATATTTCAGCAGCTCACTTATCAGGTGAATTACATATACATGATTTAGGAATGATTGATAGATTTTATTGTTCAGGTCATTCACCAGAGTATGTAAAGAAAAATGGTATAAAAAATATTCCTACAATACCATCAAATTCAAAACCTGCTAACAGTGCGGCTGTTTTAGCAAGACATATTTGCTCATTTACACAATTTTTACAAGGACAATTTGCTGGTGCTATAGGTTGGGAAGCAATTAACGTTTTCTTCGCACCACTACTAGTAAATATGCCATATAGAGAAATCAAACAATTAGCACAAACATTGATATTTGACTTATCACAACTTGCTGGTGCAAGAGGTGGACAAGTTGCATTCTCAGATTTTAATGTTTACGCTGCAATACCTCATCACTATGCAGAAGTTTTTGCAATGGGACCAAGAGGTAAGTACATGGTAACAAATGAATTAAATGATATAACATATTTTGATACTCAAGAAGAAGCTAAAAAATTTGCTGAAGAAACAGGTTATAGAATTTTAAGATATAAAGATTTTGATAAAGAATCAAGATTATTTGCAAAAGCTATTTTAGAAGTTGTTGGCGAAGGTGATGCTGATGGTATGCCATTTGCATTCCCAAAAATAAATTTACATATTAACGAAGAATGCTTTACAGACCCAAAGACAAAAGCATTGCTAATGGTAGCTTGTGAAGCATCAAGTAAAAATGGATGTCCATATTTTATATTTGATAGAAATGCATTTTCAGTTTCACAATGCTGTAGATTGAAAATAGATTTCACAGAAGAAGATAAAAAATTGATAGACACACCAGAAGAATTAAGATTTGTTGGTGGACAAAATGTTTCAATAAATATGCCAAATATTCCTTTAAAAGTTGGAACAAATATGGAAGCTTTCTATAAAGAACTTGGAACAAGAATGGAAATGGCAGCTAGAGCTAATTTACAAAGACAAAACTATGTATGGAAACTTGCAAGTTTAGAGAATACACCATTAAGCTTCTATACAAAAGGAATGGATGGAAAAGCATATATAAGATTAAAGAATATTTCGTACTTAATCGGTATAGTTGGATTAAATGAATGCGTATACAATTTAATAGGACAACAATTGCATGAATCAGATGAAGCATATATGTTAGGATTAGAAATTGTATCTTTCATGTATCAACAAACTAAAGTATTATCTAAAAAATATGGTATAAATCTTAAATTAGAAGAAACACCAGCAGAAAGCACAGCTGGTAGATTTGCTAAATTAGATATTAAGAAATATGGAGATGCTGCGTATCATAAAGAAAATCAATTCGGTGTATACTATACAAACTCTGTACACTTTGCAGCTGATAGTGATGTAGATTATGTAACAAGATTACAAAAGCAATCAAAATTCCATACTTTAGTAGAAGCTGGAAGCATGATTCATATTTGGTCAGGAAATAATGTCCCAAGTCCAAAGGCTATATATAAGTTATTGGAAACAACATGGTATAAAACAAAATGTGTACAATGGGTTTTATCACCAGAATATACACTTTGTCATGATTGTGGAACAAAGAGTAATGGTTTATTAGAGCAATGTCCAAAATGTGGTAGCATAAATATAAGAGGCGTTACAAGAATTACAGGCTATTATGTATTTATAGATAAATTTAATAGTGGTAAGAGAGCTGAACTTGCAGATAGATTAAGAGAAAATATTGATCGTGAGCAAGTTGCTAAAGCTGAAGAAGAAACAATTGAAAAAACCGTTATAAATTAGGGGGAAAATAAAATGATAAAAACATATACGATGCCAAATTGTCCAATGTGTGAGGAACTAAAGAATTATATGAAAAATAGTCACATTTCATACGAAGAAACAAATGTGGAAGAAGATTTTAGAGCATATGCTAAATTAACTTCTTTAGACATAGATCAAATGCCAGCAGTTGAAGTAAATGGCAAATTTTATTCTGGTGATATCGAAGAATTAAAAAATATAGTATCAATGTAATAGGAATTAAAGAGCTGGTTCAATAGCGAGCTATTTTAATGGCTCGCTATTTTTCCCTCTATTAACTCGAATTACATCACACACTAATGAAAAGTACTATTAGGGAGGAACAAAATGGTTAAGTCTGTAATTTGGTCGAGTATGATAGACTATCCAGATAACGTTTGCACAACGTTATTTACAGGAGTTTGTAATTTTGACTGTGAATTTTGCTATAATAAAGGGCTACTAAAAGAAAAAGAATTAGATTTTGAAAAAGAAATACTACCTAAATTATTAGAAAGAAAAGAATTTATTGATCATATTATAATTTCAGGTGGAGAGTGCACAATACATCCAGACTTTGAAAAAATAGTAAATATATTATATGAAAACGGATTTACAATAGGAATTCATACAAACGGATATACACCAGAAATTTTAGAAAAAATTATTGATAAAATAGATTATATTGGAATGGATATAAAAAATGATTTTCAAAATTATAATGAAATAACTCAAAAAAAAGTAGATGTAGATAAGATAAAAAAATCAGTAGATTTGATATTAAAAAAAGGGATAAATTACGAATTTAGAACGACAGTATATCCTAAATATATAGATAAAGAAAATTTAGTAAATATAGCCAAATATTTAAAAGAGGTAGGCTCAAAAAAATATGTATTGCAAAATTATTTTGATCATAATAAAACTGTAATACCATATTCGGCTGAAAAAATGAAAGAAATTCAAGTAGAATGTAATGAATACATACCAACGACACTAAGAGGAATAATTTAAAAATGTGTAAAAGGAGCTGAAAAGAATGAACGAAATTATTGAAAAAGGATTAGCAATAAATCCAGCTATGAAATTAAATCCAGATGAGGAACATGTAAAAAAAATAATGGTAGGAATTGAGAAAAAAGATGGACATTGTCCATGTGTTATAACAGTAAACGATGATACAATTTGCCCTTGTAAAAAAATGAGAGAAGAAAGCAAATGCTGTTGTAGACTATATTTGCCAAAAGAATAAACGTGTAAACAAAAAATAAAACAAAAAAAGAAAAAATATTTCATTTTTTTGTTGACATTAAACACAATATTTATTATACTATCATTTGTCAGCTGATGGATCTTTAGCTCAGTTGGTTAGAGCAACCGGCTCATAACCGGTCGGTCCGGGGTTCGAGTCCCTGAAGATCCACCACTAACTTAAACTTAATATCATGGGTAGGTGGCCGAGTGGCTAAAGGCGGCAGACTGTAAATCTGTTCTCACTGAGTACGGTGGTTCGAATCCACCCCTGCCCACCAA
>CAYNRR010000017.1:0-30139 GCA_964400015.1 uncultured Eubacteriales bacterium
GTATTTCCTTTTTTTATTTTTTTACTGTGACATATCTATGTTAAACCATCAAAAAGACCACTTAAAGGTAATATATTTCCCTTCAAGTGGTCAAAAGTTACATCAAGAAAAACTTGATGTTTCAAGGATTTAATCCGTCATCGCCTTCCAAATCACACAATTTTCTACGAGCCATTTCTTGTTCTTCGACACTGGTACCTAGCTTTTCCAATCTCTTAGCATATTTATACGAACGCCAAATAAAGCGAATGTCGCTAACGCAAGAGCCAAGAGCCATAATTGCCAAAATGACAAGAAATACGTACGTTGAGTACTTAAGAAGAATCCGTCCGAACGGGAATACCAGCAATGCGATAAATGCAATGCAGATAAAAAGCGAAACAAACGAATTTTTCAGCAACTCATTCTCTTTGATATACACGTTATCTTTGTTTCTCCAAACTTTCCTCAAATACACAAAAATGTTTTTCATAAAAAGTCCTCCCTCACGTTGAAAATGTCCCACGGCGTACCCAAACGAGATAATACATCTCTTCTATAAAAGATTATTTCTAGCACATTGTATCAGCTTATGTAAAGTATTGCAAGTAAAACTTATAATACTATTCTTATAAAAAATGTGTTATCATATCTTCAGATTATTAAACAACCAAGGAGTAATTATGAGATTTAAAAGAATTTATATAGAAATAACAAACGTTTGCAATTTGAATTGCGAATTTTGTATGCCACATAAACGTGAAAATCGTTTTATGACAAAAGAAGAATTTAAGGAAATATTAGAAAAAATCAAACCATATTCTTCGTATATTTATCTACATGTAAAAGGTGAGCCACTACTACATCCCGAATTCGACGAATTTGCAAAGCTGGCTTATGATAACGGATTCAAAATAAACCTAACCACAAATGCAACACTTTTAGATAAACATTTAGAAATCACCAAATATCTTAGACAAATCAATATATCTTTTCATGCAACTAATAACGAAGAAATTCTTCATACCACGAAAAAAATATCTGATTGTATTATAAACTATAGAATTTGGAATATGGAAGAAAACAATGAAGCACTAGAACTTATAAAAAAAGAATTTAATATTTTAGAAACGATTGATTTTACTAAAAAACCAAATTACACACTAGCACCAAACATTTTCTTGTCATTAGCAACAAAATTTGAATGGCCAACACTTGATAAGCAAGTAATGAGTAACGGCTATTGTCATGCATTAAAAGATCAAATAGCAATACTTGTTGATGGTACCGTAGTTCCATGTTGTCTAGATAATAATGGCGATATCGCACTAGGAAATATATTTACCGAATCTTTAGAAGAAATCTTAGCTAAACCACGAACACACAAAATAATCGACGGCTTTCAAAATAGAATAGCCGTCGAAGAATTGTGTAAAAAATGCACTTATAAAAATCGCTTTTAACATACATTTTTATTTATTTTTTTGAACAGAAAAGCCAAATTTACCAAGGTTTTCTCCAAGATTATAGTATTGCCCATGTGAATATGAAATAAGATTGCAATCTTCTAAACAAAACTTACCTTTTTCATCTAAATATTTTGAATCTACATCTGTACATAATACTTTCGCAATTATCATATGATGTGAACCAAGTTCTTTTATTTCAACGACTTTGCATTCTAGATTCACAGGGCTTTCTTTAATTAGTGGACATGAAACCTCATTTGCTTTTTCTTTTGTTAGTTTTAAAGTTTCAAATTTATTTATATCTCTACCACTTCTAACACCTGAAAAATCAGTTGCATACGCTAAATCTTTAGTCGTTAAATTAACAACAAATTCGCCTTTTTCTTTTATTAAATTATACGAGTATCTTTCAGGTCTAACAGATATATATAACATTGCTGGATCTGTGCATATGGTTCCAGTCCAAGCAACAGTTATTATATTAGCATTTTCATAGTCGCCACAACTCACCATTACAGCTGGCAATGGATAAAGCATAGTCCCTGGTTTCCATTTTAATTTATCACTCATTTTCATACACTTCCTTTAAAGTTAAATATGTTCTCATCAAATCAGATTTTTTCATAACCGTTCCTTGAGGAATATCTAATTTCAAAAGAACGATATTCCCTTGAACTGTAAGATTTTCTTGACTTTCTTGTGATGTAGCAAATTCATTAGCCATATCCTCAGTTTCAAAATAATATTTTTCATACCACTCTGTTACAAGGTCACCATCACATTTATAAATTGATGTAATATTTCCTTTTACATTAACTCTAAGCTCTTCTTCATTTTCTTCAATTCTGACAGGCTCAGTAACTCCCTCAATATAATCATAATCATTTTCCAAATCTGCATTATTAAAAAGATGTAATTCATCTTCAAAAGGCAACAATTCTTGAAAATTATCCTCTTGAGTATCCACATCTTTTTCACAACCTGTGCAAACCAAACACGTTGCTACTATCAACGCTATCACTAATACTTTCTTCATAAGTTCCCCCTTTATTTTAAACTTTGTAATAAAAATCCTTTTCCTTTATCATACGTAAACTCTGCTAAAGCTCCATTTACTAACATCCACTGTGGTGCCACGTGACCAAAATCTACATCATATATTACTGGAACATTTAAATCATCTAAAACATCATGTAATGCATCTTCATAAGTAAAATCTTCAATAGGTTGATTAAAATTAGTTCTTCCAATTATAAAACCATTTGCATTTTCAAACCAACCAGCCATTTTCATTTGCCATAATGTTCTTTTAAAATCAGTAACTGGCATCTCACAATTTTCAAGATACCACATTATACCTTCTTCAGCAACATGGCAAAAGTTCTTAGTGTTATCCATCGGAGTACCAATAATAGTACGCAAAACATCCATACATCCACCTAAAAGTCTACCAGAAAATTTCACATTTTCTTTTTCATAAAGATTTTTGTATTCAACTTTTTGAGTTAAATTGTAAGGATTACATTCAGCACCGGCACTTCTATCACGCTCTTTTTCATAAAACTTAAAACTTTCTTGCTTTAGCTCAAAATTACTTTTAACAAATTCAATAGGTGTTTCAAGCGAAGCATCCCAAGGAATCATTGCATAACTCGAAAATGAATTTGCATGTATCGTTGCAAAATTATAATTTGTTGTAAGATAAAAATTCAATAAACTAACATCCGAAAAGCCTTGTACCCATTTAGGCGAAGAATTCAAAAAAACATCTTTTTGTTGATGTAAATATGGAAGTGTTTCCATTAAAAACTCTCCCCCACACGCAACAATAATATACGGTATTTCTTCATTTTTCCAAAGTTCTACAAACTCTTCAGCTCTTTGCTTTGGAAAATCACTAACTAACTTTGCACCTTTTCTAACATTCGCTGTTTCAACAATTTTAAACCCTTTGTTATTAAAATTATTTATTGCATTTTTTAACTTTATATTACCTCTTTCATCATTAAGACCACTTGACATTGCTGTAACGCCAATTGTAGCATTATCAGGAATCATTTTAGGATAAATAACTTTTTTAATTTCCATTATTCACGTCCCCTTTCATTTTTCTTAAACTACTATATCATAAAAAAACGCAAAAAAAAAGTTCACTAAGAACAAGTGAACTTCGTTTACAATTTCCTTTCGGAAGAACCACACGGTAAGGCCGTGTGGCCCTTTTCTTACAACTCCCCTTATCTGGTGTCCCTTACGGGACACCAGATAAGAAAGAGAAGTAAGAAATCAATCAAACAAATATCAATAATAAAAAAGTAAAATCAAAAAAATGTATCAATATTTGTTTGATTTATAGGAGATCTGATTCAAGCTAATCTGCAGCTTAACTTGAATCAGTTATTTTCAGTACTGAAAAATTTGCTAGTTTTTTAGATTGTTAACGATCTATGCTAGGGTTAGTTTACTGTGCAATAAAATTGCAAATTGTTTGCTCTTAGAGATTACATGGGAGGCTCGCCGTTGTCAATAACAGGAGTGGTGGGCTCTTCGAAAACAGTGGGTTCGCCGTTATCAATAACGGGTTCTTCCTGAATTTCGGGCTGAGCTTCGGGAATCTCTACAGGGACGGGATCCTCATTGTGAGAGGTATCGCTAGGTTCGCTGATCTCAGGCTGCTCTTCGGGAACATTTTCCTCTTCGGGCTCGCCGTTGTCAATAACAGGGACTACTTCGTCAGACACAGGGGGCTCCCCGTTATCAATAACGGGGGTCTCCTGCACGCTGGGCTGTTCTTCAGGAATATCCTGGGGAACGGGGTCAGGGTTATGATCGGGAGTGCTAACGGAAGGCTGCTCTTCGGGAACGTTGTTTACAGGGGGCTCCCCGTTATCAATAACAGGGAGCTCTTCAGGTTCACCATTGTCGATCGCAGGATTGTCGTCACTGGGATCGCCATTGTCAATAACAGGCTTTTCGTCGGGAGCAGTGTCCGGTTCAGAGGGAACGGGATCCGGGTTATGATCAGGCTTACCAGGATTGGTAGGCTGAGTGGGTTCCGGATCGGGGTTGTGATCAGGGTTGCTAGGCTCAGTAGGATTGGTGGGATCCTTGTCGTCGCCAGGCTGAGAAGGCTCAGTAGGGTTGCTGGGATTGGTAGGAGTGCTGGGAGTACCAGGCTTGGTAGTAGGGGTGCTAGGAGTACCGGTAACGGGCTTTTCACAGATGCACTGCTTCATGCCGAAAACTCTAACATCCTCACCAGTGGTTTCGTCCTTTTCCCACCAGTAGCAAGCGACCTTCTGAATCTCCTGCCACTCTTCTTCAGTAAATTCAAATTCCATAGCTTCGCCAAGAACCATATCGCCGTTTACTAGACCTTTGCAGTTCTGACAAACTTCGACTCTGGTATTCTTAAAGCCGATAGCAAACATGGAACCCAAATTCCACAGACCGTTATCATGGTCAGCGTTCTCTTTGTTGCAACAGAAAGTGCTGATGTTTCCAAGAGAGATCATCATGGTAACCTTTTCATCGGTATGATTATGACCCAGAGCATCCTCGGGGGTAAACCATACGGAGAAGGTTTCTTCGTTAGCGTGAGGAACGTTGATGGGGCCACAGTTGGCTTCTTCATCATACATCTCATTCTTCTGAGCCCATTTCATGAACTCATAAGCACACATGCTAACAGTCTTGTCAGAATTCTCATAAAACTCAGGCACTTCAGACTCTGCTTCGGGTTGGGTTTCTTCAGGAACAGTTTCAGGGACTGTTGCTTCAGTAGCTTCAGTGGTATCGTCAACGTTTGCTTCCTTAGAAGTCAAGCCGTTAAACCATGCGGTCACGCTGTGAACGGTTTTGGAGAAACCATTCTGCCGAATCTGACCAATGCCAAAAGCAATAGCCAACACCAAGAGAACAACCAGGATATACTTCAAAGTCTTCATAAAAAAAATTCTCCTTTAATTCATTTTAATTTGGTTCGTCTTCACACTTTGATGAAGAAAGTTGTTATTAACGCCTTTAATATTTATTTCGCTTAAATTATCGTAATTTGATTTTCAAAATCTCTTCACGAATTACTGCAACCTGCAGGACATATATATTAAAACCGTTATACACTCATCTTCCACCATCGACGAACATATAACAAGGTATTTATTTACAGCTATATTGTACCATAAATTCAGCTATTTTTCAATAGTTTTACATAATTACATTTTTTTACTATTATTTTTTGTTTTTGACAAATTTTGTAAGTTTTGGCGTTATTTTTGTACTCTTTCGCCACTATTTTTTAATTGATTTTTAGAAATACTATTATATAATGATTGTGGAGGTTGATTTTATGATTATATTGCATTGCACACAACAAACTATTTGGAATAAAGAATCTTCAACTGATTCATTTGGCAATACTGCTATTGCATCTGAAAATTCAATCAAATGTATAAATCCAAACAAAATCAGTGCTGAGAACTTTTCTTTTCCTTCAACTATTGAACATACTATTTTATGTATAAATACTGACTTAATCGGTGATGTTTCTTTAAAAGAAGAAGGAGATTTTATATATTTATCTAAAGCAATTCCTTTATCTTCAATAATTGCAACTATCGCATATACTTATGATGACGATGATAAAGTTGTTAAGACTAAAGAGATTCAAGATATCATGTTTATTAACGAAATCTCAGAAAAATTAAATATTTCTGTTAACGAATTCAAATATTTTAGAGATGGTACAGATAGCAGAATTATATTATTGAATAACAAATATATCGTTAAACAAAATAATCCTGCATTATTAAAAAGTGAATTTGAATTTTCTAAAATATATCATGATAACCCTAAAATTCAACGTGTATTATTAGCAGCCGACGATTTTAGCTATATTGTTTACGAATTTATTCCTGGCGATGTTATGCACGTTGTCGATAATTTTGATGACTTGATTACGAATATTAAAGAAATTACAAACTCTTTTGTAGATTATGAAGGAAATGAATTTGGATATGTCTATGAACCTTCAAGTTCATGGATAGATTTTTTAAAAACTCGTGTACACGAAGCTAGTTTAACTCTTCCTGATTCTTTTGATTTCTTACCTCAAGTTTATGAATCTATTGCTACACTTGAAAATTATGATTTCAAAAAGAAATTGTTACACGGTGATTTTGGAACACATAACTTTATAAAAGATAATGGAATTTTTGTTGGAGTTATCGATCCTATTCCAACTGTTGGAGATCCATTATATGATTTTATTTACGCTTGTTTAAGCAACATCGATGTTGTCAGACAATTATCGGTTAATTTTATCGTTGATAAAACAGGTGAAGATTTTGGTAAAGTAAAAGCTATGCTTATTGTTGAATTATTTTGCAGAATGTCTATTTGCTTAAGACATCATAAAGAAGATTTTGATGGATATGTTGATTTTTGGTACAAAATTATTGCAGAATAATTTTTAGTATTACTTTAGGAGGTTATTTTGAAAGAACAATTTATAGAATTATTAAGAAGTACTAATAGAGATGGTATTGAAAATTTAATTTCTTTTTTAGACAAAACTGATTTTTACACTGCTCCTGCAAGCACAAAATTTCATAATTCTTTTGAGGGTGGATTATTATCACACAGTCTAAATGTTTATAAAGCATTAAAGCAACTTGTTGGCAATCAATGGTCTGAAGATACAATTATCACTGTTGCTTTGCTTCACGACATTTGCAAAATAAATATGTATAAAGTTGAATACAGAAATAAAAAAGATGAAACTGGCACATGGGTTAAAGAACCTTTTTATATGATTGACGATATGATGCCACTTGGTCATGGTGAAAAGTCTGTAATGTTAATATCAGAATTTATTAAATTATCTAAAGAAGAACTTTATGCTATTCGCTGGCATATGGGTGGATTTGAGCCAAAGGAAAATCATAACTACATTTCTAAAACTTATGAAAAATATCCTTTAGCTGTTTATACTCATATGGCTGATATTATGGCTACATACATTTTAGAATAAAAATTTTTAAAGAGAACCGAATTTTGTCGGTTCTCTTTTTATACTGTTAATATTCCATTCGGAGTATCTATTATCATAAATATTTCTTGTTCTTTTCCCGTTTCTGTATTTATATATACAATGAAATCGTTCTCATCGACTCTTCCTTTAAATTCATACGTTAAAATTTCTGTTCTCCAATCAGTTGGTATTAGTGCCATTCCCTCGTAATATATCTCTATATTAGAATTTATTTTTTTCTTCGCATCCTCCATACTTATTTTGGGTATCTGATATTTTCTACTTGTATGTGCCGAATAATAACTTTGAGCTTCCATACCAATAATAGAACCATCAGCAAGCGAAACTTTTACCTTTATTAAATCAGGATAGCATATAATATCATTTGCATCTTTATACGCATAGTTTATTGTTGCCATGCCGTTTTCTGAAATATAGTAAGTATCTTGCATACTAAAAATACCATGACTATCTAAAAATTTCTTTGCAGATTCTTTGGCTTGCTCAACTGTTATTTTTTCTTCACTAGCATTTTTGTCACTCATACACCAAAGCACTTCTCCACCTTGTATTGAAACATCAATATACATTTTTGAATCATCTTTTAACGTAATATCAAACGAATATACCGGTATTGTCGCTTCGCTTACTTCTTCGACTTCAATATTTTTTATATTATTTGAATTGACATACTCAAACATTTTTTCTTTTGCTTGTTCTAATGTAACTTTTTCATCTTTTAGTCCCAATGGTGTTATACTTGTCATATGATCTGAAAAAGGCCCATCATATATTAGCCCCTCGTAGTCTTGCATACTTTCTTCTATTCCTCCAAAACTATCTTGAGATACATTCGATACTTCTTGTGCTAAAAAATTAGTTTCTTCTTTTTTCGTTAATTCTTTCCATGAAATGCTTCCTGAATCTAAATCATTTACCAATTCATTTAATGTCTGATTTAGTGTCTTACATTTTTCATAATAATTTTGTAAATTTTCTAATTCTTCCTCTGACAGAGTTTCTCTATCTATTAAACTTTGAGATAACGAATATGAATAGTCGCTTAATTGATTTAAATATTGCACTATTTTTTCTAATGCTATATGAGTTATCGGAATTTGTGCAAGTGAATTTTCTGCAAGATCTGCTTTTCTCCATATGTCTGTTAAAGTTTTAGCTGCATATTCAGAAGAATTAGATATCTGCACTTTTGCAAGCAGTGTTTCGACATTATCCATATATTCTATCAAATCATAAAATGACCTTGTATATGACGATTCTAATGTTTCTATCACTTTATTATTTTCTATTTTCATATATGCACTAAATATCAAAAGTATGGCTATTAAAATAATTGCAGATATAATATTTCCTTTCTCACCGATTGTCTTGTTCATCAGTTTAAACCTCCGTTGATTGTTCTTTTTAGTAGTTTTAGCCATTTTTGTTTTTTATATACTGCATATTGTAAAGTTTTTATGCTATAATTATGTCACTATATATTTTCTTTTAAGGAGATTTTATGAAAAAGAAAAAAATAATTGTTTTATACGCTTCTGTTGGTGGTGGACATTTTAAAGCTGCTGAAGGTGTTAAAAATTTTATTTTAGAAAATTATTCAGATTGCAATGTTCAAATGGTGGATGCATTGAAATATACAAATAAAGTTGTAGATCAAATTATTATTAAGTCATATGTTAATATGGCAAAGTATTCACCTAAGATGTGGGGCGAAATTTACAAATTTAGCGAGAAACAATATTCTGCCGCCAATTTTAGTAATGCCGTTCAGATGCTTCTTTCAAACAAACTTTTAGCTTTATTTAAAGCTGAACAGCCAGATAGCATAATTTCTACTCATCCTTTTATTACTGAAATGGTTGCTTCTTTGAAAAAACGTGAGAAATTTAATGTTGAACTTAATGTTATTATTACAGACTATGCGTCACATAAATTTTGGGAGTTAAAACCTGAATTTGTCGATAGATACTTTGTTGCTAATGAAGAAATGAAAGCTGGTCTTATTTATAACGGCATCTGTAAAGACAAAATTTTTGTAACCGGAATCCCCGTTGCCCCTGCCTTTTTAAAGAAATATGACAAGCTTAAAATTTATAAAGAGTTTGATTTGGACCCTAACTTACAAACGATTTTATTGTTTGGAGGTGGAGAATATGGATTGTCTAACGTAAAAAGTTTTTTTAATGGGCTTGTTAATATAAAAGAAAATATTCAAATTGTTGCAATAGCTGGTAAGAATATTAAAATTCAAAATATGTTCAAAAAAATTGCAGATAAATGTAATAAAAAAGTTTTAATTTTAGGATACACGAATAAAATTCCTGAACTTATGAATATTTCTGATGTTGTTATTTCTAAACCTGGTGGTTTGACTACAACAGAAATTTTAGTTAGTAACGTTCCTTTTATTATAATAAATCCTATTCCTGGTCAAGAAGAAGAAAACGCTAGATTTCTTTTAAATAATGGTGCTGCTGTAAGATTATATAATGCAGAAAAAGCCACGCCATTCTTTGAGAATTTTTTAAATAATACTATTAGACTTTCGCATATGAAAGCTATGCAAAAAGAAATTTCTCGACCAAACTCAACACGCGACATTGTTCAAGAAATATTATCTTAATAATAATGGACTGCTAAAAGATTCTTAAAACTTTAGCAGTCCTTCTTTTTATTCTTTCACAATACAGTCTAATCTAATATCGACCATATCTTGAAACATTGTATAAAATATATCGTTTAAAATAGCTGTAATAATTGTGATTACGCTTGAAAAACTTTTGTATTTACATGTCACTTGATATAAATTTTCTTCAAGCAGTGTCACCTTTATATTATTGTTGTAAAGCTCATTTAGAATCATAAGTTGTATATCATCTGAATAAAGCTCGAACATTATATTTTCTGGTTTTCTTCCAAATTTTATTGCAATTCTACCAAGTGGTGAAATCAAATATGCTTTTTCTTCATTCGCTTTTATTTTATCTGCAATAGCTTCTTGTATGTGTTTTGTTAAATCCATGTACGAAAATCTAATTTTGCAAAGACCTGTTTCTTCAAACGTAGAAGCCTCAAAATAGGAGTTTTCGTTTATCAGCCTATTCACACTAGACAAATTAAATTTTTCAACAAATTCAGCTAAATACGTTCCAAATTTGTATATAAAATTCCCAATCAATACACAGTTTCTTTCATTATCTTCTTCAGATAATTCTTCGTCCGAATAATCTTTAATATACTCTTCAACTGTTTTAAAAGGTTCTATATCATTTGTAAGTAATTTGATATATGTCGGAATGTCGTATACATTTCTCAAGTCAATAGATTTTGAATTGCACCATCTAACAAATGAGAAGGAATTAAGGGCATACTTAATAGGTTTTTCTCTTGAAATAAACGAGTTAATTAGGTCAGTGCTAACCTTATTTATTCTAACTGCGTATGTTACCTGTTCTCCGTTTGTAACATACAATCTAGTAAATGTTTCATTTACATATATACTCACAGCTTCACTTTTTTCCAAGTCTGCTATCCTTAATTTGAAATCTTCATCATCATTTACATATATAATTTCATTATCCGTACTTAACGTAAATTTAGTTTTAATAAATGCTCTTAAAAACATCTCAATTTCATCTGGATTTTTAATTTCGTCCAATTCAGATTCAAGAGTTTTGGTTCCATTTAATTTACCCGACAAAAAAGCTATTTTTTCTTCCAAAAAATCACCCCTGTTTAAATATTCTAAAACAGTTATACCACAAAATGCAAAAAATAAAAAGATGGCAATGCCATCTTTCATTTAGTATTATTTATTTTTTGTCTCCCTCAAAGTGACTCTTATAGTTTCTCATATTTTGTGCATATTTTTCCGAAATTGAGCCTCTGCTATTAGCACCTTTAAGTGTTGAAAACATACTAAGTTTTGCATCTCTTCTTTCTCTTAAGATATCTTCTCTAGTTTGACCATTTAAGAATCTCGTTGTAGTATCAATGCCACCTTCAGTGACATCAACACCTTCGATTGCTAATATATCAGCTGCAATATCTCTTGTGTACTCTATCTCTGCATCGTTAGTTGCCTGTCTTGCATCAGAAACTTCTTTTATTATCTTTGTTTTCTTTTTCTGGCGTTCTACAGGATCTGTTTCAGACATAAGAGCAATAAGTTCGTGACCTGAAATTTCATCATCAAATACACCATCGCGTACGTCTTCTTCATACTCTAAAATTACTTCTTCTATTTCTTCACTAGTATTACCTTCAGCCTTTGCCTTACTTGCAACACCATGCCTTAATAAATCTATATCTATATCCAAGTTCTTTGTCATTTCTTTTGCAGCAGAACTATCATAGTTAAGATTTTTCTTTATCATTTCAGTAGCAGATATATATTCTTCTGCAGTATAAGCTCCAGACTTTCTGTTGGCAATAATCATTAAACCTTCTGCAAGTTCTTCTTCCTCTTTTGATACTTCACTGCCATCTTCATGAAGAGTTTTTGCCCAATCAATTGCAGCTTGATGAACTTGAGTTCTAAGATTTTCTTGTTCATCAGTTAAATCATCATTAGTTCTATACTTAAATGTTGAAAATGCATGATTAAGACCTCTTACACCTTTTTCAACTTCTTCTTCTGTAATCTCTAATGGATTTTGATATCTATATGCACCATGTTGTGCAACTTGATACAACGCCATATTCATATACTTTCTTTGCTGTTCTTCAGACATGCCTTCTAAGCTGTATGCCAATGTAGCTTTTACCTTGCTTTCAATTACAACAGGATCTGTTATTCCATTAGATACCATGTTAGCAATTTCTTTTCCTACAGCATCCACAGCACCTAATTGAGCCGCAGATAAATTTAAATCTCCTAATATTGCATTATCTGGGTCATCCGCCATGGCTTGGCTAACAAGAGCATATGCTTGTTGTAATTCTTCTACACTTCTTGAATTTGGATTGTTTAAATCAGATACCGCATTTGCAAGTTTCAATGCTTCTGCTTTTTGCTGACGTTTTTCTTCTTCCGACAAGCTACTATTTGCATCAATACTAGCTGATGTATTTTTCATACCTTCCAAGTTCAAGCCTGCATTAGGAGCACTAGTTGCTGAAGCAAATGTGTCAAAAGCATCTAATTTAGCATCTGCAGCTTTAGTGGCCGTTCTAGAATCCATAATTTTTCTCACTGCACTTTGATCTCCAACCAATTTATTCGTTGCGTTCTTAGCAGCACCCGTAGCCACTTGTACTTTTGCCATACTCCAAGCTGCAGTAGCACCTAAACCAACAGCTCCACCTTTCTGTACTCCAGAATCTTGAGTAAATATCTTCTTAACAATTTCTTCACCAGTGAATAAGAATGTTGCACCTGTTATTACAACTATATAGTCAAATCCTGTTGCTTCTTTGGTAGCACCAATACTTCCACAAACAAATACATAAACAATTGCGTGGAATGATTGAATAAATACGTTTAATATAAATTCTTTATTCCAATGGTCGAATGCTTGTGATTTACCATCACCAATTTTATCTAATGCGTAAAACATTGCTACTAATGGGAATATTGCAATTAAAAAGCCAATCATAAATAATCGTTTGTAGTAATGCAATACCAAAGTTATAAGTTGCCAAGTAAGTATTAAATACGTTAACGCCATTGCAAGTCTTTTTCCCTCATTAGCATCTTTAGCAATTTGGGACATATAGTCTGTTCCAGCACCATTAAATGGATTTTCACTAAAATCTAATTCGGAAATTGAATCTACTGTGGTAGCTGGCAAACCATTTTTAGGCATAGCATCATCATAACTTCCTTTATTTGCTGCTACAACAGAAACAAATGCATCATTTAATTTTATTACATATTTCATCGCATATGGATATAAGAATAATATTGCTATACCTACAACCCAATACGAAAATAATGTTTTATAATGTGATAAACTTTGACCTGTAGATGATAATATAATTCTAAGTCCCATATATACGAGCATAACCATATATACTAGAATTGCAATCTTATTAAAGAATGAATAACATTCGTTAATAGTGTAATAAAGTCCTCCTTGACCACTACCATCTTCGCCCCATATTATCTCTGAAACTTCACCGTTTTTCATATCTTTAAAATAATCTACTTTTACTGGTGTATAGTTATTAAAAACAACATCATCTATAGTTATTTGGTAACCTATTGGAATGGCTAGTAATTTATTTATACCGTTAGCTGCACCGTTAAGCAAACTCGAAATCATTTTTTCTACTGAAGACAACTCTACTTTTTCATCATTTGCAGCATAAGTATAGGTAGGTAATATTATATTTGTTAACATCAATGTCATCATAATCAAAATAGTTATTCTCTTGCATATTTTACTCATATTACCCACCTCCTTTTATAATCTTTTGGCTCTCTGTGTAAGTGATTCGCCATCTCCTAATGTTGTTTTATTTCTTAACTCTGCTTTTTTCAAATCTACTGGACTTTCTTTTTCCACTACCGGATTTTGCGTTGGCTTTTGTTCTGGTTTTTCTGATGTTTTTGGCATAACAGATTTTACTACCCCAATCGCATCTTTAGTAGCATGTACACCTGCTTTAACTGCAGTTTCAGCAACTTTTCTAGTTGCATCAACACCACTATCTACTACACTATACATAGCTAAACTTGTTTTAAGAGACTTATCCATACCAGAATTATTCATACCAGCAGTCATCAAACCAGCTCCCACAGATAATGGTACATTTAGGTTTATATCAACTGCCGCATATGCACCTTCTACAAGAATATTCTTCACATCTTTCTTTATTGCAGCATTACTTGATTTTCTAATCGCTTCATTTTCTTTAATTCTTGCTTGCAATTCTCTTTCTCTTAGTGAATTTGACATTGCTGTTTGTAATACTTTAGCATCTTCACCAATTGCAAAACCATTAGCTGCAATTGAACTTGCAGTTTGATATGCTTTTGTTTTTCTAGGCTCTTGACCAATAGTTAATTCATCTTGGTCATATTTTAACATTGTTAATAATATTTCGTCTTTATCAAGTCCTTGTACATGTCTTATTGAAGCATCCATAATACGTTCTCTGTTTGGATCAGAAGCTGCAATAGATGTAGGATCATTTAAAATTTGGATTCTAACTGTTGATTCAAAGTCATTTAAATCATATTGCATTTTCTTAATTAGTTCTAAGCATAAGTCATATTCTTCTGTTCCTTTTTTATGTGATTGCATTATTGATTTTATATTATCAATATGTGCAACAATTTCAGAAGCTGTATAATTACCACTATCTGATTGATTTATAGCTGTTATAGACGCTGCAAGTCTCATTGCTGTTTCATGTATCTTTTCTTCACTTACTTTTGGTTTTTCACCAGTAGTTATTGTTGTAGCTTTAACTCTAGAATTTTCAACATCAGCAACAAGTTTTTTAGCTTTTTCGTAATCTGATTTTGAATTTAATGAGATAACATTCTTTCCAAGTGTTGCACCAGTAAATCCTTCTGAACCATCTCTTACAACAATTACTGTATCTTTCTCATTACTATGAGTTGAATACTTAGATGCAGGAGCTGCAGGTTTTTCTACACTTGATGAATGTTTGCCTTTTATCGAAGTCTTTTGCTCCTCTTTCTTCTTAGCCATATCTATTACTTCTTGACTTAACAATACTGCTTTCTTTGGTTTAGAATTATTACTTGCTGTATCGCCATTACTTCTCTTAATTGCTTCACCAAATTTATCTGCAAATACACTTGCAGTTTGCTCTTTCTTCATTTCTGTAGCTTTTCTTAAAGCTTTTGCCTCTGACATTTCTCTTGGTGTTTTTTGATGAACAATATGAATTGATGTATCTTTCATTTCTGGTCTGTTTTGAGCTTTTGAAGATCTGTTTCCACCCGTTGGTATATTATTACCACGAATTGGTCTTGATGTATCAGTACTTTGTGTATTAACTTGAGCTGATTTTGGTCCTTTTATTACAAGTCCCGTTCTTCCTGCTTCTAATATGTTTTTAGCAGATGTTCTATTGCTCTTTATACCTGTATATTTTAGACCTTGTACTCTAAACTTGCCTGCACTTTGACCAGGTCTACCCATGTTTGGTTTAAGAGTTGCTCTTTCATTAGCTTTTCTGTTTTTGATGAATTGATCTCTTACACCAGCTGCATCATATACTGCATCTCTTGTTTTCTTTGATTTCTTACTTGCCTTTTTACGTTCTGTAGCTTGGTGCATCTTTCCTGTTTGGTCACTATATACTGCTCCTGGTTGTTCAATCTTAGCAGAACTTCTTCTTGAAGAGCCACCCATTGAGCCTCCACCCATTGAACCTCCTGTTGAACCTGCAGTAGAGCCACCACCTGTTGAAGTTTGTGTTCTTCTGCCACCTCGTTGTTTTTGTGCAGTAGCTCTTGCCATACTTCTTGTTGTCTTATTTACTTGAGTTTCTAACTCAATGTATTCAGTACTATCTTGTTTGCCTTTACTTTCTAGTTGTTTCATTCTAGCTTTCATAGCTCTTACTTTTGTAAGGCCATTTGCTTTCTTAATGCCACGTTTTACTGTTTTATATCTTCTTGAAGTTGCATTTCTTATGCCACCATTTCTATGATCTTCAATAAGTTGGGAAACAGAAAATGCATCTCTTATTTCTCCAGTTACTTCATCAATTGCTCTGTCTCTTGCATTCTTTAAACGAGCTTGTTGCATTCTATATGTAGATTCTGGTGTTCTAAATCTTCCTGAATATCTATCTCCTTTTACTCTTGTTCCACCAGATTTAGTATTACTTTTCTTTGAAGGACTTCCACCTTTTATACCACTTAAATCATATTCTTCTTCTGGTTTTCTAAAGTTAAGTTTACTTGCAAGTCTTATCTTTTCTAGATCATTTTCGCTAACTAATCTACTTGCCATTCTACCGGCTCTTCCGCCAGATTTTACTTGTTTAAGAATAATTTCAATTTGTTCGTTTAATTCAACAGGTGTTAGCCCACCTACCATTATCTTATTTTGTGCTGCTCTAACCTTAAGCATATTTTCTAAATCTTGTAATGCTTCTGGATTATCTTTCAAATATGATGCCAATTCATTTAATTTCTTTTCTTTTTCTTCTCCATTAGGCATATTCATAGTAGCAAGTATGTTGTCTAACGCTTGGTTTCTTTCTAGTTCTGTTGAATTTTCATCTAATGCTATAGCAGCATTATCCATAAGTGTTTGTGGAGCATTTAAATCTGCAAGATTGTGTTGCATTTCACCTTGCAATGCTGTTTGTTCATCCCTTGCATTAGCTGCATCTAAACTACTAATAATTGAATCTTTTGCATGGTTTGATAAATTTCCAAGACCCTGTCTAACATGGCCAATATGACTATCTTTACCAAATTTTTTCGATACAGTTGCACCAGCTTTAGAAATAAGTTTGCCAGTAGCAACCATTTGCATTGTAGCATTTCTTCCCGAATCTGTTGTTTTTGCACCTGAGCCTTTCATGTTGAATATATTTCTTAATAACTCATCACCTTTTGAAATAAAGCTAATTAACATCAAGAATATTAACCAGTTATCTCCTATGCTACCTAGCTGCATAATCATTGCCATACCAATTACATAAACAATTGCATGGAACGATTGCATAAAGACATTTAGCATAAACTCTTTACACCAATTGTTAAAAGCTTGCGATTTTCCATCACCTAATTTATCTATCGCATATGAAACGGTTACTAATGGGAAAATAACCATTAAGAATATTGTCATTAGCAAACGTTTAAAATAAACAATTATTAGTCCTAATAGCTGTTTAACCATTATTACAAAGCATAGCGCATATAAAAGCCAACCTTTTGTATGAGCCATTTGATACATTACAGACATATAATCTGTACCATTCATAAATTTAGTATGAATTGTTTCTAGTGTTTTATTTAAATCTGTAAGTCCAGTGTCTTCTTCTGATGTAAAACCAACTTGCTCTATACTATCACCGAAATTTAATACATTAGTCTTATTTGTGTCTATGAATTTTACAAAAGCGTCATTTACTACAATAGTATACTTCATTGCATATGGGAATAAGAATAATATCGCAATTCCTATTACCCAGTATAGTACAAACTCTTTATACTTAGCATTTTTATCAGTACCTGCATTTAGTAAAACTCTAATACCAATATAAACTAGTATCATCATATAGAAAATTACTGCAATACTAGTAAAGAATTTATAAAATGTATTTATTGTATTTTTAAAGTCTTCTGTTAAATAATCATTATCTCCACCAGGCATCCCTTTAAAAATCGTCAATCTTGTTTTTGAGTAATGATTAAAAAATAACGATTCAATTGTTAAAGGTTCGCCTCCATCAGCTCCACCTGTTGCTATACCTATAATTCCATATAACTGAGCTGTAACATAGGTTATACAAATTGATACAACCTTTTCAAATAAGTTCGCTTTGTCTTCGTTTTCACTAACCTCAGCTGCATATGAAACTCGGTTAGCAGGCAATATTGCTGTTCCAAGTGTACATATTAACATTAGCATTATTATAAATTTTTGTAATAATTTGTTCATATCGCCTGCCTCCTTTCATTTTATAAATCATTGCCACTAGTATCATTATCTTCAGATACTGAATACGATGGCGAACTCTTTCTTATGTCTGCATCGGCGTACATTTTATTAGCAAGTTGTTCTCTAAATTTATTTTGATAATTTTGCGAAGCTTCCCTTGATTTTCTTGACTTTGAAGCTCTATTACGTTTTCCTGAAGAATCATTATTTTGTGTTGTTTCTTTTCTTGCTTGGTCTGCAGCTCTATTTGAGTTTCCACTGCTTCCATTACTATTAGTTTTTGGAGCACTGTTACCATATCTTGATGAAGAATTTGATGATTGCTTTGAACTTGAACTTGAGCTTGAACTAGAACTTGAGCTTGAGCTAGAATCTTTTTTCTTAGATTTTTCAAAGTTCTTGCCTGAAATATATCCAGCAGTTGCAAAGCCAACATTAAAATCTTCAACGTCAAACCCTAAAGCACCTGCAGTTGTTATAGCACTCACTGCTGCAGCAGCGTTTCTTACACCTTGAGTTGCCATTGCAATTTTCTTTCTCTTTTCTCTATTCTTCTTAGCTATTTCTCTCTTCTTAGCTGTTTTAGCATCAGCTTCTGCTCTTCTTTTATCTCTATCTGCCACGATTTTTTGTGCTTCTGCTTTATCTCCATGCGTCTTCATTGTAGCTCTATCGTGCATTTTTCTTGCCATATCTTTAGTTTTATCATTTTTAGCATTCTTTTCATCTATAGCTTTTTGCTTAGCATCAAATCTTTCACCTGTTGCTTTTGCACTTCCTGCAACATTAAGAGCGGATTTAGCAGCTATAGCACCTGCTAGTAATGTATCTGGAGTAACAGCTTTACCTGCATCAGATATAGAACTTGCTTTTAATCCTAAAATTGCTTTTATAACAGATTCCATTGGGAAGATTGCCATAACTGCAAATAAGAAAAATAACCAGTTATCTTCATCTTCTTCAAAAATTCTTAATCCAGCTTCAACAAGCATTATATATACTAATGCGTGTACAGATTGTACAAATACGTTTACTATATACTCAGTTAACCATGTCTTCATCGTTCGTGATTTTTCTATACCCATTACTTTTTCAATAGCATACATCATAACTGCTAATGGATATATGATTATTAACACACCAATAGTTATTAAACGTTTGTAATATAAGAACAATAAGGCAACCAATTGATAAATTAATATGTACCATACAGCAACATATACAAGTCTATATGTTTCACCTGCACGAGCTTTTATGTTTGACTCAAGGTCTACACCTCTACCAGCAATAGAAATTGCAATTTCTGTTGCTTTTAAGGCTTTTTCTAGTTGCTTGATTTCAGCATAGCTCGTTCCATATTCCATCAAATTATTTATAATATCATTTGAATTACCATTGAAAAGACCAGTCCATCTAACGCCACCTGCTATTTTATTTACGTATTGCTCAATCTCTTCTGGAGTTGCACCAGCTCTTACACGGCTTCTAATTAAAGATTTTACTTGTGCTACTGTTCTTTCCCTTTTTACAGAATTATCATCGCCGATTTCTTGAATCATAGCATCACCTGTAAGCCAACCTCTTAGCCCAGATTCAGCTTTATTAAGTTTTTCACTTAATTCTGCCATTCTTGCTTCATTGTCTTCAATATTAGCTTCAATCGTGCTGTATAAATTCATCAAAGTTTCTTCTAGTTTTACAGTTTCTGAATCTTCACCTAATTGCATATTAGTAGCCAAGTTAAGATCACTTAGGAAATCTGCATTATATACTGAATATATAGAATATTTACTTTGTTTTCTTAATATATCTACAAAAGCATCGTTAATACTTATTGCATATTTCATAAAGTATGGTCCAATGTATAGCAATGCTACTGCCATAATCCAACCAACGATTATGCCTTGAATTTTCTTTTGACCAGGTGTACCAGCAAGTAGTAAAACTCTTATACCAACTGCAACTAGCAATATACCAAGTACTACTGCCGTCCATTTTTGGAACGCATCATGCCAACCGTTAATTACAGATGTGAAAGTTCCAACATATGTGCCTTCACCACCCCAGAAGTCAACAATTGTATCTTCGTATTGATTAAATACTAATGCGTCGATTGTTAGGTTACTACCACCAACTGCAGTTACAACACCTCTGAATACACTACCTAAAGATATCAATATTTTTGACATAACTTCTTCTATAGAGTTTGTTTCATTATCATTTAAAACTTCAGATGTTACGCCATAAAAAGCATATACTATATTTGCTTTTTCACTACCAAATGTATATGTTTCTTTTGCTTGTGACATAACATTTTTTATTGATTTTGAACCATCAACTATGTATTTAACAATCTTATCATTTTGAATAAATTTTCCAAATTTTTCTCTGACAACTACTGTAGCTTTATTATTTTGCTGTCCACTAGAAAACTGGATACACTCACTTTCAGGTATCCCCGTAGCACAAAATACATAAACACGTTCATGTGCTGAATATTTATTGCTATCTGATTTTCTTTGCGAAGAGTTACCTAATACAGTTTCGATACATTGATTATCTTTAAATTTAAATTCACAGTCAATTTTATACAATGGGGTTTTAAAACTTGTTTTCTTAAATCCATCATTATACACTGCACCTGGTTGAATATAATTATATCCTTCTGTTTTCTTGTGTGGTGTTACTTTAAAAGATGATAACGAACTCGATGTTGCAATTTTCTTAAATGTTACTATATTTTCATCTTCATTTACAGAAATCATGTACTTACCATACTTGTTAGAGTCACTTGCTACAAATTTAAAATAGAATGGGAATTCAATTTTATCTCCAAAGTCTATTTCAAATTTATCATCCTTAAAAGTAAGAATCATCGGATTATCTTTGCCATAGAACGATGAATTATATGTTCGAACTCTCGCTTCATCCGTTGTGCTTCCAGCAAAAACAGCTGATGGCATAAATACCATTACAATTATCAATATACCAGCTAAACATTTTCTTATATTCTTCATACCATCAACTCCTTTACTTAATTATTTACTATTTCTTAATATTGTTTCTCATATAATTCCAATATGCTATTTCACCTTTTGCTTTTCCACCTCTAGCTGTTGCTTTAGCCATCTCTGCAAGTGCTTCTCTGTATATTTGTTGCATTGTTTCTCCGTTTTGGCCAACAACTTCATCAGGATTTACATCAGCCGGAAGTAATGCTTCTGGTGGAACATTTAATCCTAATTCTTCATCTTTGCTTCCATTCATAATACTGCTTGCAATAACTCTACCATGAACTTCTCTTTCAGCTTTATTTATTGCAGTTGTAATCGGAGCAGTAGCACCTTTGGCAATTTTTGAACCAGCAAGTGAACTTGATGCAACATTTGAAGCCATTTTACCATCTGCATTACCTTTTGAAAGTCCGTATGTAGCACCTAAAACTCTTCCTGAAGCACTAAAGCCACGCTTTACAAGGCCACTTGCAATACCATTTTTCACTCTATGTTTCATTGCTTTTCCTGCAACATTATCCATTGCAGCACCAGCATCAAATGTTCTTGTATCTACACTAGGCGAGCCACCACCACTTTGAGCTGAATCGCTTGCACCGCTTGTTCCTCCTGCATTTTCACCTCCACTAGATGAACCACCTGTTGAAGAACCACCAGGTTTATTGATTGCAAAGTTTGAACGCATCTTTTGATTATTTTCAATAACTTTAGCATCTGCCTTATCGCGTCCTGTAGCAGGGCTACTTGAACCACTACCCTTAAACATATCTTTCATTGCAGTATATGTTGCTGCCGTTGCTGCCAAATCACCAAGCGTATTTGCCTTAGATTCTGCACCGAATATGCTTCTCAATACTTTTTCACCTTTGAATAGGAACAGTACTGATATTATCATAAATAGCCAGTTCTTACCTTGGCTTGTTATATACGATCTAACTGCTGTATTTACAACAATTACATATACAACTGCATGGAATATCTGTACAACAACGTTAACGACAAACTCTTTAAACCATATACTAAATGTCTGTGCTTTTTTGTCTCCCATCTTGTCAATTGCAAAAGTCATTGCAACCAGTGGGAAAATTGTTATAAGAAATGCAAGCATAAATACTCTCTTATAATACATCAAAAGCAATACCATCATTTGTCCTATCATAATGAAATAAATTGCTAATAATATCAATTTTTTATTTTGTTGTACTAACATTCTTGTTTGTAGCATTGTATCGCCTATGTCTTCAACACTTATAGACGAACTCGAGCCAACGCCCTCAAGCATAGCTTCTAAAAATTCTTCTTCTCCAAATATTTCATTAGCTCTAGCTGAATCACCCAAAATTGATGGTGTTCTACTTTCTGATGGTGTACTATTTATTGTAAGTGAAACTGCAGTTACAGCCGTTTCACTCAACATAACTATGTACTTCATTGCAAATGGGAAAAGACATAGTATTGCGACACCTGTCACCCAGGATACTAAATATTCTTTGTACTGTGCCGTTTTTTCAGCCGTGCTATGTAATAAAACCTGTATACCTGCAACAACTAAAACGGCTACATACACCATTACTGCAATTTTAAAGAATACATCATACCACTTTTCTACAATGCTTTGCATCATTCCTTTTATCGCAGTAGGCGAATCTTTATCCCAGAAATTTATATTTAGTTTTTTTACATTATTAAATATAATTGAATCTGTCGTAACAACTTCTCCAACACTCGAAGAAACCATATACAAAACGCCATCACCAAGAGGCAATAATAATTCAACTAAAATTTCTTCAACCAGATTTGACAACGCACCTATAGGATTTGTAACAAAATCCCACACATCAACTTCAACTGCGTATGCAACACTTGTAAAAGGAGTGCAGCATACTTGTATTAAACAAATCATTATTAACATCATACAAAACATTTTCATTTTTTTCATAATACGCTACCTCCCTTCTTAAATGTTTATTCTTATTTGAATAATCCTTTAGCTGCCTTTCCACCAAAGTCTCTAACTTTCTTAACACCTTTACCAAGTTCTTCTTCTGGATTATTAACAGTTGTTGTAACTGCACTAATTATATCTCTGAACATTTTTTCACCAACAAACACGAAGTTTATTGCAACAATTATTAAGAACCAGTTTACTTGATTTATATTTTCATTTAATACTGCTGTTATTTGCGACATTATTACAGATGAAATGATTGCATAAATTACTGCATGGATAGATTGCAAAAATACGTTTGTGAAAAATTCTTTAGACCATGCTGTAAGCGCATTTTGTTTTCCTGTACTTACAGTACCGATAACATATTCTAGCAATGTTATTGGGAAAATCGCTATCAAAAACGCTATCGTCAAATATCTCTTATAATATATGTATATAAAAATAATTAACTGAATTAGCATTATGTACCATAACACTACATATAAAAATCTACCCGTTATACCTGCAAGAGCACGTATAATTCTCATCATATCGCCACGTTCTTTATTTTCTTGATAATTCTGAGCGTATGCGTTAGTTGCTTCTTCACTACCTAATGTTAATACGTATGAACCTCTCTTTGTGTATTCAGGGCTACGTAATTCAAATTCTTTTGATCTTAAATCTGAGTTATCTCCAACGTATGTAGTATCTTCAACTATGATACCTGAACTTCCACCAAACAGATTTTTCATTGTTTTTATAATTCCCTCATTCAAATCGAATGCATATCTCATTACGTACGGGAATAAAAACAATATCGCGATTCCCATCGTCCACTTCATAAATAACTCTTGTGCCTGTGCTTTCTTGCCAGCATTTCCGTAGCATTGTTTTTAATCCAACGGCTACTAAAGCTGCCAGGTATATAACCAGTACAATTTTAAACAAGACATCGTACCATTCGGTTACAATTTCAGTTACAATTTCGCTAGCTGGTGCCTTACTTGGGTTCGTTCCTTTTTTAAAGAAGTTTGCATTTAATGCATCAACCTCATTGTAGATTATTTTTTGAACTGTTACTTCCTGCTTCAATAAAAATGTCATGTACTCCATAATGAAATCGCCTACGGATAAGCTTAAATCTGTAAGTGCCATTTCAAACGGATTGGCTTGTTCAAATTTTTCTCGTATTTCTTTCATTTTTGCTTGTGAAATATTTGTAGCATAAATTTCATTAGAAAAAGAAAGGACTGTAATAAATGCTAAAAATATGCTAACAAACACTTTTAAAAATCCTTTTTTCCTCATTTAATACACTCCTTTCTTCTTCATTTATAAAACGTGCACAAAGCAAGAGATATGCTAAAAATATTATAGAATTTTATTATCTCTCGCTTTATGCACCTCACTTATTTAAAACACTAATTATTATTCATATCTGCAATCTTATTAACGTTTGTTTCGATGAATTGGAATTCTCTTTGTGTTGGTCTAATTTCTAGAATTGCTGTTTCATTACCAACCTTAAGTAGTCCTTCACCTCTTGTAGCCGTAAGAAGATATGTAGCTTCACCTTCAGATAGTTTAAATACTTCTTTTAAATATTCAATTTCTGATTTATCTTGTGCTAAAAACAATTTAGTATCAGATGAGGTTAATACAGCTTGTGCTTCCTTGCTTTCGTAGAAGTCTTGGAATTTCTGCGAAATAACTGCTAAAGAAACATTTCTTTTTCTGGCACGTCTTGCCATTGTATTTAGGAAATCAACTGCTTCTGGATATGGTAGTAACATCCATGCTTCATCAACAAGCACTCTTTTCTTTCTAGCTTTTGATCTATCTTCTGAATTTTTCTTAACATATTTTTCCCAAATCCAAGATAGAAGAATTTGTTGTGCTAGAGGTCTTGCAAATCTTTCTTCTAGTTGTGAAATATCTAGATTTATGAATGGTGCTCCATCCAAAAGTTCGAATGTTGATTGTCCATCGAAATATGCCATTTGTCCATCAAATTCACGAGTATATTGTCTCATAACTTTGATTAAGTAACTGAAATGGAATTGATAGTCAATGTTATCGTTCTCTTGTGATTTTCTAAGTAATCTTCTGTACCAAGAACCTATTGTAGGTAGTTCCTTTTTCTTTCTTGTAAGTCTTGTTCCAAGAGAAACATCATCATCTGCATATATACTGTTTGGATTGTTACTGATGCCGTAAGCTTGATATTCTTCACCAACAGTTTCAGCAATAATCTGTTTTGTAATTTCGTTTACTTCTTCTGAACGTGTACTACCTCTTGCCATAGTAACCAATACGTTTGTAACGTCTTCAACTTTGTTTTCAACATTAAGTACTGTTCTTTCTTTACCTGTGATTTCATCTTTAACAATTTCAGGTTCAATATCGAAAATATTGATAATAGTTTGTGAGCTTGGACTAATTACGACATTTATTCCACCTAAGCTCTCTGCAACAACGCCATATTCACCTTCGGCATCTAGTGCCAAACTTTCAATTCCCATAAGAACTGATGAACGTGCAGTTATTGTTTTTATAGTAACACCTTTACCAGCACCAGACTTACCGAATATAACCATGTTGTAGTTAGTTAGTGATGGATGGAAGTTATCATATAATATAGGTAATCCGGTTTGCTTATCAAATCCTAGTGGAATACCTGTTGAATGTCCAATTTCTGAACATACGAATGGGAAAACTGTTCCCATAGAGCTTCTATCAAAAGTATGTTTTTTAGTAATGTAACTTCTGTTAAATGGAAGATTTGATTTAAACGCTTCCTCTTGAACAGCCCAAGCTGTTTTTATATTAACAAGTCCTTTTGACATTTCCATTGATAAAAGTTCTGACATTTTATCAAGTTCTTGTAAATCATAAGCAAATATTGTACAAACAATTGATGATTCAAACAATTTGTTAAAACCTGCTGCAATTTCGTCTCTTATACGTTCTGCTTCAATACGTTTGTCTTCAATAAGTCTTTCTCTGTTAATATCACCACGTTTTTGAGCAACAATTCTTTCAGATTCAAGTGATACGATAATTTTGTTTAAGTTATTTTGTGATGTCGCTTCACTTATAGGATTTATAAATACCGATGTGTTTATATCACCAAAATTATACATAGCCCTTAAGAAATATGGGAACGTTGCCATTCTAGGAAGTCCAGAAACATAGTGACTTCTTGCATATCTAGTTATACTAGACATTATTGCTATATGATTTAAATTTGATGTATCTATTCCTGATGGGGCTATAAGATCTTTAATAGTCTTTTTATTTTTTACAATCGAATTATATTTTTCATCTTCGTTTTGTACATTAAAAGCACTAGCTTGATTTTCCCCAGTAGTAGATAACGCTTTTTTATCTTTCTTCGCCATTTTATCTCCTCCTCATAATTCTTAAAGATTATAATTTATTGGATTCGTTTCATCTGTTGTAATGTTATTATTTTCATCCGTAATTGGATTTATAGTTGTTGTACCCGTAGTAGTTGTGTCCTCTGTTGGTGTTTCGATAGTTGTAGCTGTATCGCTTTCTATTCCCTCACCTTTTAATTCTATTTGATTTCTTTTTAGCATTTCTTCAGCTTCTTCAACATCTATTATTGGAACTTTCATTTGTGAGTTTAAATCTGTTAATGCTACGTCAACAACTGTTGGATCAAATTGATCACTATTATCAAGAATCAATTGCATTGCTTGTGCTTTTGCAGAATCGCTTAATTCTTCTTCATATGTAATGTCATTTGATTTTCTTAATCTTTCTACGGCTTTCTTAAGTGCAAGCTCAGCTTCTGCAACAGCTTGTTCTTTTACTGCATTATCTATAGCAATTTGTTTCTTTTCAAGAACATCTTGTGCTGTAGAATATAATCTATAGAAGCCATTATCAATAGCTTTCTTAATGTTGTATACGTCTGCTTCATCTTTGTTATATGCGATATATAACATTTCAGCAAGTTCGTCTGATTTCATTATTTTACTTTCAACTCCACAAGGTGTAAGAGCACCCGAAATACTTCTACATCTTGTATAAAGTTCTGAATAAGCAAGGTCATGTGCTTCCTCTTTAGTAAAGTTTGTTGCAAGTCCTAACTCTGATGCATAGTATGAAACAACTACATAATATTTTCTTTGAAGAATGTTTTTATTCAAACTCATTTTTTCTACATAGTTTACTATGTCTGCACCATACTCTAATAATGTCTTTTTCTTTCTTACTTCAAAATCCAAAGCTTCTTTTTCTTTCAAAGTAAGTTTATTAGCTCTTTTCATATTATAAGCTGCATTTTCTGCTTTGTTATAATCTTCATTAAGCATTCCTAATCTATCTTTATAAGTTTTTATACTTTCTTCCAAGTTTAAAGATCTTGCTTGTACATACAACTGAATAGGATATTTTAAAGTATTCAAGAAATTACTAAATCCTTCTTCAACTGCAAGCATTTCTGTTTCAGACATAAGGTCATAATTTATACCTTGACATCTAAGTACCATTACAAACTTATTTCCATTGTCTTGGATAATCATATCATCTTCTATTTTGTCAAATTCCATAAACTGCATTACATCACGTCTGTTAAATGTAGCCTTAGGGTTAGTTTTTGTTAATTCTTTTTGACTGTTTTCTTCTAGTCTAGTTGAATTTCCTTTGCTGCTCATAATCATCAAAACTAATATTGCTCCAAGAGCACACATCAAAACCCCAATTAGCACAATAATCAGCGTATCAACACCATTGCCTAGCATACATTCATCCTCCTTTATTTATCTTTAGTTTTTTTGTATTGGCAAAACTTCTTCTGCCATTACGTTTTCATCTTTACTTGTTTCATAATCTGTTTGGTCATACAAATAAATTTTTCTATTTTTTTTGAAAGCAAAATATTTTTTAATTACGTCTCTAATATACTCTCCTCCTGTTTTTTTAAACAAACTGAAAGCGTTAGATTCAGGCACTTTCATTTGACCAATAACAAAACCTATAGCTGCACAAATCGCAAGTAATACCCAGCCTACAATATCTGCATTCAGTAATGAGGCTATACTGAAAAAGAATGCGCCAATTGCTATTCCAATTAGCAATCCTATAAATCCTTTAGGTGTGAATATCAATAAAATACGTGCATCACCATCTACTTCTCTTGGTATCAAGTGTGTTCCCATAGTACACCTCCTAATCTTTTGCATAATAAACCTATCTAATACTATTATAGCATATTCATATAATTTAAAGTAGAAAAATGTAAATTTTTTTCATTTTTCTTCGAAATTTAATGGTTTTGTAATAAAAATGAAAAAGAAGACCTTAATCAGCCTTCCTTTTCATTTTTATTATACTTATTGTGCAGCACTTTGTGCGGCGTCTATTATTGTACCTGCTAAGCCAGTTGTTAAACCACCTTCACCTGCCGCAACTCCTGCAACTATATTAGCTACTCCAGATGCACAAATTATAAAAAATGCACCTATTAAATAGTTTACAGAACCTTTCTTCACATCTGCTTTTTCATTGGCAGGTGACATAGCATACTTCATGCCTACAAAGCCCAGCATGGCTATTGCAACTGCATAACCAGCATAAGCTATGGCATTAACTATTTTTGTAACACTGCCTTGAATTGCATCAACAGAACTAGCATAAGCATAGTTTGTCATCATTAAAATAGTCATATATAAACTAACAAATTTCTTAAAATTTTTCATAAAATCACCCGCCTTATTTTTGGTAATAAAAAAGCGTCCTAAGGGACACTTTTTATTCTGTTGATTAACCTGCGTCTTCAATATCACTACCAAGTTTTCTAAGAACAGTCAATATACCAGAGCAAGCAAATATAATTACAGCACCAATTACATAGTTAATTGAGCCTTTCTTCAAGTCTGCCTTTTCATTAGCAGAAGCCATAGTGTATTTTATACCTACGTATAAAAGCATACCCGTGGCAAATGCTACAGCTATAGCTTGAATAATACCTAGGATAACTCCTAATATATTATCTAGTGTAGAATTTTCTTTTATTGTTATTGTTTTAGCAAAAGCCATGCTGCAAACGCCAAGTGTCATTGTCCATGACATTAACATACTAAAAAACTTTTTCTTATTCATAAATTTCACCCCCTTTAATTATAAGTCCTAATAATCTAATACTCCACCGTTTTCAACTTTAAAAATGCTAATTATCGCTGGACCTATAACAGCAGCGCCAAAGCATAAAAACGTGCCTACAAGCCATGGAAGTAATGCCATCTTAGCATCACTTTTATCAGCAGCAGAAGATGCAACATATTTAATACCTATATGGATTATCTTTCCTACGCACGCACCGCCTGCAATAACTAACAAAACTTGTGTAACTTCTGTAAGAGGATCTATTATAGGCGTTAAATCTACTGCATAAGCAACATTCGTAAAGCACATTAAAATAAGTGCTGTATTAAATACTAAATCGAATAATTTGCTAATATTTTTCACTAAAACACCTCCCACATTAAACATTTTCACTGCATAATATAATTATAATACTTAAAAATCTTTATTTCAACATTTATAGACAGATTTATTGCTTAAAGTTCTCCTTTTAATTGCTCCATAATTTTTTCTACAAGAGCAAACGTGCCTGAAAGCGAAAGTAAAATTAGTGCACCTATTACATATTTTATAGATGCAGCTTTTAAATTTGCCTTTTCATTAGCAGATGCAAGGGTGTATTTTATACCCACATACATAAGCATACCTGTTGCTACAGCTACACCAGCAGCCTCAACCCAACCCAAAACTTCTCCTATCATGTCATTCATTTTATCAGATGGCATTTCTGGTGTAGGATCTGGTATCAAGCCACCTGCAAAAACAATATTCGACATTGCAAAAAGAATACCTATTGTCATTATTATACTAAATATTTTATTTTTCTTCATAATCTTCACTCTCCAAAATGCCTGTATATAATAAATGATACAATATGTCAAAAAAAATGTCAATTCTATCAATTATTATTTGTAAGCTCTGTTGTAGGTTTGTCAAACATATGTCACACTCACTTAGATACGCTTGCATTTGAAATA
>CAYNRR010000018.1:0-25073 GCA_964400015.1 uncultured Eubacteriales bacterium
ATAGAAACTCGCTTGGTTTCTCTTATTTCTCATTGTTTACTTTTCAATGTACTTTCGATTCTTAAAAAGCTTGTCGCCGTAAGGCTTGGCTTTGGTTAAGAACCTTGCTCATTATAACATCGTGTTATAATGTTGTCAACACTTTTTTAAAATATTTTTTATTTTGTTTTGACTCAAATTTCATTCAAAAATCACAACAACTTTCACTCGATTTTTGTGAATATTTTGTGTCTTGCTCCGTGCGACAATTAGTATATTAACACCCCCCTCGACAAAAGTCAACAACTTTTTTTAGTTTTTTTGTTTTGATTTTCAAATCGTTTATTTGCAAGGGTTTGCAGTTATATGTTTTTTATATTTAAAATAAAAAGTCATAGTATTCAAACGTACTTCGTGCATTATGTAATATAGATTTATTTATGACTTTTTATTTTCTCTTTTTATTCTTGTTACATTTATATCTCCAAATATTGTATTTTGTGTAATTTTTACTTTATTCATTTTTGATAGTTCTAATAATCCTAAGAACGCTGTTACTATTTCTGTCCTTGTTTGTTCTTTTGTGTTGAATATTTTATTAAATACAAAGGTAGGTTTTTTCCATAGCTGTCTTAATATTTCTTTTATTTTGCTTCTTATTGTTACTTTTTCATTTACTGCTATTTTTTCTATATTATCTGCGTTTTTATTTTTCTTTTCTATTTCTCTATTTATTATAGTAGCATATATATCTGGAATATATGTCGGAGAATATGTTTTTTCTAATTTGCCTTTAGGTAGTTCTATTTTTTCTGGTTGCCTATAAAATTTCTTTCCATACTCTTCTAATCGTTCTTTCAAATCTTTTGTAGATTCTTTATATTTTTTATATTCTGTTAGTAGTTGAACTAAATCTATTTCCTCTTCTTCATCTTCTTCTAATGGCAATAGTGTTTTTGATTTTAAATATATTAGTTTTGAAGCCATTATTATAAATTCGCTCGTTACTTCTAGATTCATTTCTTGCATCATCTGTAAGTAATCTAAATATTGATTTGTTATTTCATTTATTTTTATATCACATATATTCATTTTATTTTTTTCTACTAAATGACATAATAAATCTAATGGCCCTTCAAAGTTTTCCATTTTTATTTGATATGCTACCACTTTGTTCCTCCAGCTTTTATGTTTTTAAATTTTTCTTATAATTCTCATTACTAATTTTTTGAATTTTTCTGCAACTTTATCTGCATTCTCTATAACTTCTTCGTGTGTTAGTTTTATTCCACTTCCTGTTGCATTTGTTATACATGATAATCCTAGCACTTCTATTCCTAGTTGGTTGGCTAGAATTACTTCTGGCACAGTTGACATTCCAACTGCATCTGCTCCAAGTATTTCTAACATTTTTACTTCTGCAGGTGTTTCATATTGTGGACCTTGCATGAAAGCGTATACACCTTCTTTTAGTTCTATCTTTGAATCATATTCTGTATTAGTAACATCTTTTGCGTATTCTATAATCTTATCTTTTAAGTCTATTTTTCCTGTAATATCTTCTTTATATAATGCAGCTTCTTTTGCTATTTCTCTAAGTCTTGTCGAATACGCCTCTGTCATGTTAGGGAATCTTTCTCCAAATAATTCATTGTTTGGTCCTCTTAATGGTGACATATTTGACATATTTATATGATCTGTTATCAACATTATATCAGTAGGTTGAAATTTTTTATTTATTCCACCTGCCGCATTTGATACTATTAAAGTTGTTACACCTAATAATGCTAATACTCTTATTGGAAATGTTACTTCTGATAATTCATACCCTTCATAATAATGAAATCTTCCTTGCATCATTAAAACGTTTTTATCGTATATTTTTCCAACGATTAGTTTTCCTTTATGTCCATGCACTGTTGAAACAGGAAAATGTGGTATTTCTGAATATGCAATTTCATTTCTTTCTGTTACTTCATATGCAAGTTCTCCCAATCCAGAACCAAGTATTACTGCTATGTCTGGTTTTGCCGTTATTCTTTCTGAAATATATGTAGCTGCTTCTGAAGCTTTTTGCCATATATCTTCCATATAATTATCGCGCATAAATATTCCTCCTATGTATTATTATCTTTCATATTATTATAATAGTACTTTCAGTCATTAAATATTATCCTTCATCTATTTTAAATTGTCAATTGCCATAGATATACTGTCATATTTATATCCTTTTGACATTAAGTATTTTTTTATTTTTTCTATTTCAGAGTTGGTGCTTTTTTTCTTTGCTAATTTTTGAGCTGATTCTTTTTCGTATTCTTCTAGTTCTTCTATATTCTTATAAATATAATCTTCTATATATTCTTCTTCTACACCTCTACGTAATAGATCTATTTTTATTTCATATATTGATGCCGTTTTTAATCGCATTGTATTTTGAATATATTTTTCTACATATTTTTTGTTATTTATGTAATCATTTTCTGATAAGTATTCTATTATTTCTTCAATATATTCTTCTGTATATTGAAGTTTTTGACATTTTTGTCTTACTTCTTTTTCTGTTCTTTTTTTGAATATAACGTATTTCATCAATTTGTCGTCAACTATCATTTCTTCCTCCTAGATATTTCTTGTATAAATATCAAGCCCGAGATTAACATCTCAGGCTTTTATACAATTTAATTATATTCTTAATTTTTTAGTTTTCCAATAACATATTTTTATTATTTTAATCTTCTGAAATATCTTCAAAGTTTTCTGTTGATTCGGATGATTTTTCTATTAGTTTTGCTCTGATTTTTGCTTCTATTTCATCGCATACTTCTGGGTTTTCTTTTAAGTATTGTTTTACATTTTCACGACCTTGTCCAATTCTATTTCCATTATAGCTAAACCACGCACCTGCTTTTTCTACAATTTCCATATTTACTGCCACGTCTAATACATTACTTTCTCTTGAAATTCCTTCTCCATACATAATATCAAATTCTGCTTCTTTAAATGGAGGTGCAACTTTGTTTTTTACAACTTTTACTCTTGTTCTATTTCCTATCATTTCATTGTTAGTTTTTAATGTTTCTACTCTTCTAACTTCCATTCTTACTGAAGCATAGAATTTTAATGCTCGTCCACCTGGTGTTACTTCAGGGTTTCCAAACATTACTCCAACTTTTTCTCTTAATTGGTTTATAAATACTGCAACCGTTTTTGATTTGTTTAATACTCCTGCTAATTTTCTTAATGCTTGAGACATAAGTCTAGCTTGAAGAGCTACATGTGTATCTCCCATATCTCCATCTATTTCTGCTTTTGGCACTAATGCTGCAACCGAGTCTACAACTATAATATCTATTGCACCACTTCTTACTAGCGCTTCTGCAATTTCCAATGCTTGTTCACCTGTGTCTGGTTGGGATACTATCAAATTATCTATATCTACTCCTAAATTTTTGGCATATACAGGATCTAATGCGTGTTCTGCATCTATGAACGCTGCTACTCCTCCCATTTTTTGTGCCTCTGCAATCATATGTAATGCAACTGTTGTTTTTCCTGATGATTCAGGTCCATAAACTTCTATAATTCTTCCTCTTGGTACTCCACCTATTCCTAATGCTATATCTAAACTTAATGCTCCTGTTGGAATTGCTTCAACTGCCATTGTTGCAGTTTCTCCTAATTTCATAACAGAACCTTTACCAAATTGTTTTTCTATTTGTGCTAAAGCAACTTCTAATGCTTTCTTTTTTTCTTCGTTTTCCACGTTCTTTTTATTATCTAATTGTGCGTTTTTCTTTTCAGCCACAATAAAACCTCCTTAAAATTTATTTCTTTTGTTTCAACCACAATTGCATTTTAGAACACTTGTTCTTGTTTGTCAAGCGAACATTATAATTTATTTATAAAAATTTATTATATTTCTAAAAGGTTCATAAATAGTGCTTTTAAACTCACCTTTTATACTTTTGTTTGTTAGTACTGTGTTTGTTTTAAAATATAAGCCTATGTATGGCAATTCGTTTATGTACATTTCTTTGAATTCTTTCATTTGTTGTTCGTATTCTTCTTCCTCTGAAGTTTTTAATTCTTCAATTTTTTGATTTATTTCTATATTCATAAAGTTAGCATAATTGTGTTTGTTTCCTATTTGAACCATCTCTTGCATTTGATATTCGTTTTTTATATCAAGTGACATAAGTGTCAATTCAAATTTTTTATCTTCTAGAGCTTTTAAAAGTTCGTTCCATGAAACTTCTTTTATTTCCATTTGTATTCCTATTTCATTTAAATCATTCTTTATCTTTTTGGCTACGATAATTTTTTCCGAATCTTCATTGCATACTAACATTGTAAATTTTAGAGTCGTTCCATCTTTTTTCCAAGTATTATTATTTTGAGTCCATCCACCATTTATTAAAATTTGTTTTGATATTTCTATATCGTATTCAACGCTCGTTTCTGCATATTTAGAATTTGACATTATTGGAATATCAGATATTACTGCATTATCATCATATACCGTACTTACAATATTAGCTCGATTTATACCATATAAAATTGCTTTTCTAACAGAATTATCGGAAAATATCTTACTTTCTGCGTTTGGTATTAGCACTTCATATTCTGTGTTTTCATATTGATATGAATTTATTCCAATAAATCCAAAGTTTTCTTTCCAATTGTACATATTAGTTTCAATCATATCTACTTCAGATGATTTAAAACCTTTTATCGCCTCGCTATACGTTGAATATTTTCTCATATTTATTTTTTCTAATTTTGCATTTTCTTTTTTCCACCAATTGTCGTTATATTTAAGGACTATTATATTTTCGTTTGATGTTATATATTCATACGGTCCTGTTCCCATTAAAACATTTGATTTACTTTCATTTACTATTCCTTGACCTATAAAATAGTTTTTACTAACTATTGGAAATGTTAGCTTCGATGGTAAATACGCATCTGGTTCTTTTAAAGTAATCTCCACTGTTTTTTCATCCATTTCTTGTACGCTTGAAATGTTTTCTACATTTGATTTATATACGGATTCAATTTCATCATTTATCAATAAATCTATTGTATATTTTACATCAGATGCTGTGAATTTTTCTCCGTTATGCCATTTAACATCTTCTCTTAATCTTATTATCCAGGTTAATTCATCCCTCTTCATCCATTTTTCTACTAACACAGGAGTTATTTGATTTTCTTCATCATAAGAAAACATTCCTTCATAAACTAATTTCAATGCATTTATTAAGTGAATTTTTTTAGTTCTTAATGGGTTTAATGTATCGATATCTGAAATTGCTATAGTTATTTCAGATGATTTACTTTCTATCTGTTTACTCTCTATATTTTCATTTTCGTTTGTGACATCTTTATTATTACTTTTTATGCCGTTTAGCAAGCCTATGCATATTCCCAAAACTATAAAAAATATCAGCATTTTTTTCATATTATCACCTTATCCCTAACACACGATAATTTTATAATATACTTTTTCTTATATCAAGTTTCTTTGATAAAAAGAAAACTATCTTCATAATTTTATAGAAGATAGTTTTTTATTTAATATTTATTTATCTAGGCTCGATACATAGTTTTATACCTGTTCGTTCCTCTTCATCAATTCTAACCTCCGTGAAAGCTGGAACACATACTAAATCCACTCCAGCTGGTGCTACGAATCCTCTAGCTATTGCAATTGCTTTTATCGCTTGGTTCAGTGCTCCTGCACCTATTGCTTGCATTTCAGCTTTTCCTTTTTCTTTGATAAGTCCTGCTATTGCCCCAGCTACAGAATTTGGGTTTGATTTTGTTGAAATTTTTAAAATATCCATTTGATTCCTCCTTGATTTTTTTATTTGTTGTTGTTTAGTACAATATAAATTATATTTACTTTTCCAAAAAAATCCAGTGATTTGAATCAATTTATTTATAATTCGTTCGTCAGAAACATTGATATATCAACATTTAAAGGCTTATTCTTTCAATTTTCGACACTCTTTTACTTTGTTCATCAATTTCAACAACTACTCCATTAAGCATCGCTGCACCTTGAGCACATGCATATCTTTCTGGAATCTGTGTTAAGAATCTTTTTAATGCTACAGCTGGATCCATACCTATTATAGAATCTTTTGGCCCTGTCATTCCTATGTCAGTTATATAGCCCATTCCTGTTTCATAAATTTTTTCATCTGCTGTTTGTACATGTGTATGTGTGCCATATACGAAATTAGCTTTATCTTTCAAATAATATCCTAATGCGATTTTTTCAGCAGTTGCTTCTGCATGAATTTCTACGATTATTATATCAGCACCTTTAGCTTTTAATTCTACTATGTCTTCTTCTGCTTTTTCAAATGGCGAATCAAAGTTGCCTCCTACATTAACTCTTCCTATTAAATCGATCACACCAATTCTATGATTTTTGCAGTCGACTAATACTTTGCCTTTTCCTGGCAATCCTTCTGGATAATTTGATGGTCTTATTAGTCTTTCTTCTTCATCTATAAATGAAAATATATCTTTTTTTCCCCATGTATGATTTCCCATCGTTATTACGTCAGCTCCTGCATTACGCAAATCATTATATATATTTTTTGTTATACCCATGCCATCTGCTGAATTTTCGCCATTCACGATTGTAAAATCTATTTCATATTGCTTTTTTAAAACTTGTAAATGTTTTTTTACCATATCAACACCAAGTTTGCCTATAACATCTCCTATAAGTAAAACTTTCATTTTTATCTCCTTTTTTTAAGTTTACATACATATAATATATTTAAAACTTAGGTTTTTGTCTACTTTTATTTTGCTTATTCTTATTATTTTACTATATCAAATTTAATTTTTATTATAAATGTACTTCCTTTACCAAGTTGACTTTCAACTTCGACAATACCATCTATTAAATTTACGCATTTTCTTGTGATTGCTAGTCCTAAGCCTGTTGAATCTCTACGTGATATTGAATTTTCATCTCTTGTATATGCTTCCCACATATGAGTTAAAAATTCTTTATTCATTCCTTCGCCATTATCAGATATTTTGAATTGTACTTCTATCTTATTATCTAATGTTTCAATCTCTTTTGCATGAAACGTAATTTTGCCACCTTTCGGAGTATGATTTATCGAATTTGTTAATATATTTGTGAAAATTCTATGCAGTATAAGTTCATCACCGTACACATGAATATGTTTTAATTTTGTAATGTTCTTGCTAAACTTTATTCTTTTTTCATGAATTTTATTTTCTACAATTGAAAAGCATCTATTTAGTACATCTTTTAAATCTATTTCTTCATTTTTAAGTGAAATATTACCTGTTTCTAATTTTCGTATATTTAATATATCATTAGACAATCCAAGCAAATACTTTGCTGAGTCATCTACTTTATTTAGATATTTGATTATCTTTTCTTTGTTGTTTATATTTTCTTGCATGATTTTCGATAAACATATTATATTACTTATTGGTGCTCTTATGTCATGTGATATTTCTGCAAAAACTTGTTTTAATGCTTCATCTGTTTTTTCCATTTCTTCTTTTTTATTTTTCAATTCTGCCTTTTCTATATTCAGTTTTTCTATCACACTTTTGCATTCTTTTATTTTCAAATTGTAATATATTATTATAGACACCGTAATTGCTAAAAATATAAATTCCATTCTCATTCTCCTTTGTTTGACGAGTATATTTTTCATACTATACCATTTAGGATTTGATATTCAAGAATTTAAAATCGACATTTTTCGCGTTTTTATTGTTAAAATCCTTTTATTTTAATAAATAGCCTATATTTTTTAGTGCAAAAAAATAACAGCATCACCTTAAAGGCAATGCTGTTGTTTTTTATTTAGCATATTCTATTGCTCTAGTTTCTCTAACTACATTTACTTTAATTTGTCCTGGATAATCCGTTTCGTCTTCGATACGTTTAGCAATATCACGAGCCATTAGAACCATCTTGTCATCATCTACGTTATCTGGTTTTACCATAATTCTAATTTCTCTACCAGCTTGAATTGCAAATGATTTTTCAACACCTTCAAATGAATCTGCAATTTCTTCTAATTTTTCTAGTCTCTTTATATATGTTTCTAAAGTTTCTCTTCTAGCTCCAGGTCTTGATGCTGATATAGCATCTGCTGCTTGAACTAAAACTGCTTCCATTGATAATGGTTCAACATCACCATGGTGTGCTTCAACTGCGTTAATTACAGCAGGACTTTCTTTATATTTTTTTAGAATGTCTACACCTATTTCTACGTGTGTACCTTCCATTTCATGATCTATAGACTTACCTATATCATGAAGTAATCCTGCTCTTTTAGCTAATTTAGAATCAAATCCTAATTCTTCAGCCATAATTCCTGCAAGTTGTGAAACTTCTATTGAATGATTTAATACATTTTGTCCATAACTAGTTCTATATTTTAGCTTTCCTATCAATTTAATTACATCTGAATGTAAGCCTATAACTCCTGTTTCTAGAGATGCTGTTTCTCCTTCTTCTTTGATAGTATTTTCTAATTCTTCTTTAGCCTTTTCTACCATTTCTTCGATTCTTGCAGGATGTATTCTTCCATCTGTAACTAAATTTTCTAACGCTATTCTAGCAACTTCACGTCTAATAGGATCAAAACCAGATAAGATAACTGCTTCTGGAGTATCATCAATTATCAAGTCAATTCCTGTTAAAGTTTCAAGCATTTTTATGTTTCTTCCTTCACGACCAATGATTCTACCTTTCATATCATCACTTGGTAGTGGAACAACAGAAACTGTAGTTTCTGAAGTGTGGTCTGCAGCACATTTTTGTACAGCGTATGTTATAATCTCTTTAGCTTTCTTACCAACTTCTTCTTTTACTTTGCTTTCACTTTCTTTTATTAGTAGTGCTTGTTCATGTGCTAAAGCTTCTTTTAATATATTTAGCAAATGATTTTTTGCATCTTCTTGTGACATTTCTGCTATCTTTTCTAATTCAGCAATTTGCTTTTCCTTAAATCTATCCAACTCTTGTTGCATTTCATCTAAGTTTTTTGATTTATCAGCTAATTGAAGTTCTTTCTTTTCAAGATTTTCTATCTTTCTTTCTAGCGTTTCTTCTTTTTGAAGCATTCTTTTTTCTTGCTTTTGAATCTCTGCCCTTCTTTCTTTTATCTCTTTGTCAAGTTCAGCTTTTTCCTTTTGTATTTCTTCTTTTGCAAGTATTACTTTTTCTTTTTTCTCTGCTTCAGCATTTTTTATTGTTTCATTTGCTTGTTTTCTCGCTCTTTCAACAATTTCTTCTGCTTCGCGTTCAGCTAATTTAACTTTTGATGTACCTTGAGCAATTTTCTTTCTTTCTATCATTTTATGAATTGCAATAGCTACAAGTACAGTTAAAACAAAGACAATAAAACAAGGGGCAACAATCTTTAGAATGTCATTCATTTTTGTTCCTCCTTTATTTACTTTTCAATGTTCAATATATTATCAAGGATACCTTTGGTTAAAATGGGAGTATCCAAACCCCATAAATTATGTTTAAATAATATATTTTCATTACCCCACCATTTTAATATTAAAAGCACATATTGTCAATAAATAAAAAGACACCAAATTAGTACAGCTTTTCACTTTAATGATACTGTACAGCTATATTTGGTATCTTTTATTTTTGTTTTTTATTTATAGAATTTTACTTAATTCTTCTTCTGTTAATCCTTCTTTTTTCTTTGCTTCTTCTAATTTTGCTTGTTCTTCAGCCTCTAGAGTAAGATCTACTTTTTCTTCTGTTTCTACAACCATGCCTTTTCTGTAGTAGATTTCTTCTTCTATGCTGCCATCTGCTGAATATCTTACAAATTTTCCATTTAATATGTCATTAACATATTCTGAAGTTGTTTTTATTAAACCTGTATCATAGTATGTTTTTTTAGTGCCGTTTAGTTTTCCTTCTTTATATGGTGTTTCTTCCATAAGTACTCCTGATTGATAATATACATATGAAATTCCTTCTAATACGCCATTAACATATTCTTTCTTTTCACTTATTTGACCATTATAATAGTATTCTATCTCTGTTCCATTGATTTTTCCACCAATGTATGGTGTTTCAGACATAACCTTACCTGGCTCGTAATATTTTACTATTATTCCATCTATCAATTTACCATCAGCACTGTAAATAACTTCACTAGCCATTATTATCATCCTCCTATTTTTATCTTATTCTATTATATACAAATTTATGATATTTTAGCAAGGTATATTGACAAAATTTGTTAGTATACTTAAAAAGTTTACTAAATATAGCTTGATTTTTATATTATGCGCTATTATAATGTCTTTGACAACTTATTCTTTAAGTTATCCATCACACCTATAATTAGGAGGGAATTTTATGTCTAATGAATTGAAATGGTACGCAGATTTATTCGCTGTCAAAGTAGCAGGCAAGTCCAAAACAGCTGACATGCAAGAAGAACTTCTCGAAAAAATACTCGATCAAGCAGAATCTATTCACAACGTTTATCGCACTGTGGATAGGGAGTTACTTTCCATCTATAATGATGAAGAAATCGATGAAGAAAACTCTGATATGTTTTTAGATTTTGATGCACTTCCCGAAGAAAGCAAGTGCTTCAGAATGGCAAGCACAGATACAGCTTTTAAACTGTATTCTATGGCACATAAAGATACTGTAACTCAGATTGAGTTACTCGTCTTTAAAGTCGCTGAACATGTTCATATGGAATGGGCAAGAGATATGCTTGCAGATGGTTGGCGTTATGGAGAAGAAAACGAAAATGAAAAAACTACTCCTTATCTTCTTCCTTTTTCCGTTCTTATCAATAATCTTAACTATTCTGACGAACTCGAATTTTTTGTAGACATTGCTCGTGCACTGATTGCTGGTGCCCTAAATAATATGGATTTTGAGCATCCTTCACTGAAGTTCAAAAACAATTTGTCTCAAACTTTTGAAAGTTTGTTTAAATAAGGCAAAACAAAAAGCACACTTTTTAGTGTGCTTTTTTGTTTTTAGTCAACTGCTATATTTGAGTTTGCATATATTGAATATGCAGCATCAATTTTATCATTTATTAAGTCTTCTACTTGCTCTTTCGTCATTGACTCTGCAAGTACTAACTCACTGATTAAGATTTGTTTAGCGTTAGTTAACATTTTTTTCTCACCTGTTGCAAGTCCCTTTGATTTTTGTCTAAATGTTAAATTTCTAACTACATCTGCTACTTCACAAATATCTCCACTTTTCATCTTTTCTTGATTGTCTCTGTATCTTTTGTTCCAGTTAGTCGACATATCAGTTGGTCCAGCACTTAGAACTTGAAGTACATTTTCTGCTGTTTCATTGCCTATTACATCTCTAACACCAATTAGTTCTGCATTTTTTGTTGGCACCATTACTTTTATGTCGCCAACAGGCATCTTCATTACGTAATATTTTTGTTTTTCGCCTAAGATTTCTCTTTCTTCAATAGATTCAATAGTTCCAGCTCCATGCATTGGATATACGATCTTGTCACCTACTTTAAACATTTATATCACTTCCTAACTTTACACAAATATATACATTAGAGATAAATTTTTCCAATTTCTCCCTCACGGTACGTTTCCATTATAGCACAATAATTACCAGAAGTCAAAGATTTTATGTTAAGTTCTATCTGTAAAATTTTGAGTCATATATTACTTGTTCATGCATTCTTTTTATTCCTTGTTTTATATTTTTTGCCCTTATTTCGCCTATTCCATCAACATCGTCTAGTTCTTCTATTGTTGCTCGTATTATATGTTGAAAGTCTCCAAATGCTTTATTCATATTCTCAATTATTCCAATTGGAGTTTTTGGGATTTTGGTAAGTTGTCTAAAACCTCTCGATGGTACTTCGACATCTTCTAGTGGTTTGTCTACATCAAATCCTAATTTTTCAGCAATCAAATTTGAATTCATTAAATCTTTTCTTGAAAGGTCTGATACGGCTTCTATTACACTTTCTGCTGTTAGTGGTTCTACTAAATAATCCCTTATTAGTAATATTTCTTCTTCTTCTACTTGACTTGAAAGTTCTTTTAATTGTAAATCTATAAGTACTCCTTCATCACCTAATTCGATAATGTAGCTTTCTATTTCAGAAACTACTTTCATACATAATTCAGCTCTTTGTATTGCCGTTACTACATTTTGTAATGTTACTATGTCATCGAATTCAAATTCGTTTATTATAGAAATTATGTCATCAAAAGCATTTTTATATTTTTCTAAAGTTTGCAATGCCTGATTTGCACTTGCTAATACTTTTGTACTATCTTTTATTAAATATCTTGTATTGCCTTTAAATAATGTTATTATGTTTCTTCTTTGTGATATACTTACGACTAGTTCATTTGTCTGTTTTGCTACTCTTTCACCACTTCTATGTCTTGTTCCTGTTTCTACTGTACTAATTGTTGAATCTGGTACTAATTGAGTGTTGGCAAGTAGTATTTTTTTTGCATCACTATTTAGCACAATTGCCCCATCCATTTTAGCCAATTCGTATATCTTAGCTGGAGAATAATCTTCGTTTATTTTGAAACCACCATCTGTTATTTTCATTACTTCTGGCGAGTCGCCTATAACAATAAGTGCACCAGTTCTGGCTTTTAATATATTATCTAAACCTTCTCTTAACTCTGTTCCTGGAGCTATCATTTTTAACATTTGTATAAGTTCGGTATTTTTTCCTATTTCTTTTCTCATTAAAAATTCTCCCATCTAATTTTTATTTTAGTGAACATATTTTTATTGCTTCTGCAACGTTAGTGACACCTATTATATTTATTTTTCCTTTATATTTCAATTGCTTACGACTTATTTCTGGTACTATACAAGTTTTAAATCCTAATTTTTCTGCTTCTTTTATTCTTTTTTCAATTGAACTAATTCCTCTTACTTCTCCTGTTAGTCCTATTTCGCCCATCGCTATTAAATCTTTCGGAAGTGGAATATTTCTGTTGCTAGAAACTACTGCTAATGCTATTCCTAAATCTGCAGTAGGTTCGTCTAATTTCATTCCACCAACTACATTTACATATACATCTTGATTAGATAAATTTATTCCTACTTTTTTCTCTAAAACTGCAAGTAGTAAAACCAATCTATTATATTCAATTCCTATACTTGTTCTTCTTGGTAATCCAAAGGCTGTTGTTGATGTTAATGCTTGTATTTCTATTAGCATTGTTCTTGTTCCCTCTAAAGCCGCTATTATAACAGAACCTGCAGGATTTCCTTCTCTATCTGAAATCAAAAGCTCTGATGGATTCGTTACTTCTACCATTCCCTCTTCTTTCATTTCAAATAGTCCAATTTCATTTGTTGAACCAAATCTATTTTTTACACTTCTAAGTATTCTATATGAAAAATATCTTTCTCCCTCAAGATATAGTACTGTGTCTACCATATGTTCTAATACTCTTGGACCTGCAATTGTTCCGTCTTTTGTGACATGTCCAATTATTACTGTTGTTATTTCTTTTTGTTTGCACATTTGCATTATTTTTGCAGTTATATCTCTAACTTGACTTACACTCCCAGGGGCTGACGGATTTTCGCTACTATACATAGTTTGAATCGAGTCTATTATCATAAAACTAGGCTTTTTTTCTTCAATAGCTTCTTGCACGATTTCAATATTTGCTTCACCTAAAAACATTATATTTTCATTGTCTATGTTTAACCTATCTGCCCTTAATTTTATTTGTCTACCTGACTCTTCTCCTGATACATATAAAATAGTTTCGTTATCAAATTTAACGTTATCACAAATTTGTAATATCAGTGTAGATTTTCCTATTCCAGGTTCACCTCCTAATAATATTAGTGAGCCTGGAACTAAACCTCCACCAAGTACTCTATCCAATTCGCTAAATCCAGTATGTACTCGATGAATTTTTTCATTTGATTCAACATCTTTTAATTTTATAACTTCTGCATTTATACTCTTTCTCTCGTTTGATACTTTATCTTTAATAATTTTTTCTTCATAAAATGTATTCCAACTGTTACAAGCTGGACATTTGCCTAACCATTTGGGAGATTCGTTTCCACAAGAGCTACATACAAATACCGTTTGGTTTTTTGCCATTTATATTTTCCTTTCTTCATTTTTTACAAGACTAGCTTTTACAATAATGTACATCGCATGCGACCATGATAGTTGTTTTACCCATTCTGTATGATTGCCTTCACGAGCAATTTGTTCTGGTAAAAATCCCATGCTATCTGAGTGAGCTGTTACCCAATCAAATAGTTCTTTTGCTTTTTCTATATTACCAGCTTCTATATGATATAGTGCAAGCCATAATGAAGAAATTATCCATGTGTTTCCTCCTTTATAGCTATCCCATTGATATCTCATATATCCACCATTAGACATACGCAATTCTTTTTCAAATTTATCGATTGTATTTTTTATTAGCAAATCGTCTGGTTTTATAATTTTAAATGGTACTACTAATGATAATAATGAAATGTCTGTTTGATTATTATCTGTACTTCTTTTTAAATAATTATTTTCGACAAAGTTGTTTAATATTGCGTCTTTCATTTTTTCTAGTAATCTATTTATTTCATTTATTGTTGTTTTGTTTTTAGATTTATCTATTTTTTCTAACATTATTTTCCCTTTTTCAAGAGCTGCGTAAATGCTAGCTGTTGAATATAAATGTTTGCCTTTTCTTTCTTCCCATAAGTCATAACATTCTTTTGATAAATAATCATCATCAACAAAATTTAATAAACCTGTAATTGCTTTTATAAGTACTGTTGCATTTTCTTTATATTTGCCGTTATCATATATTCCTAGTACTATTGCTGCTGTTTCGTCAATTTGCATTCCCCACGATGGTGCAAGTTCTCCTGATGAATAATATCTTTGTTCAAATAGACCTGATTTTAGTTGTGCTTTTGGTGCCCATACGTTATAAAATTTATCTGTATGTTTTTTTAGTCCTAATATATTTAATGATTTGTTAATGAATAATGCATCTCTTGGCCAACAATATCCATATCTTCCACAAAATTCAAAGTTTTCATCCACATCAGGACTTGCTAAAGTCGCTCCTGTTTCAGGATTTGATACTAACGCATACATTAAAATTGTTCTGTCTATTATTTCTTTTTCCTTTATTTTATTTATATTTTGATACACTATATTATTTGAAAATTTATTTAAGTATTCTGTCCAATATTTTTTAGTAGAATCATATAACAAATTTTCTTCTTGTTTTTTGCACCACTCTACCGTTTTTAAAATTGATTTTAAATTATTTTCAAATGCTATATAAAGTGTTATCTCGTCAATGTCTTTGTATAAAACAGCTGTATCCTCACTCATACCAATATAATCTTCTGGATTTAAATCTCCATTTTTTAATGTTGATTTAGTATTATTTATCTGATATTTAGCAATCTTTTTATCTGAGAATGTAGCCATATACATCTCTTGGCAATATTGTATTAAAGTGTTGTCTACGACCATACTTGAAACTTTTTTGTTTACGTCTGAGTTTAATTTTGAATATACAAATAAGTCTGCACTTTGATTAAATTTCAATTTACGCACTACGACATTTTTTTTCATCAATACATAATCTCTTTGTATTACTTGATAGCCGTCAAAATTTAACTCTGTGTATACTACATTTCCATCATAATATTGTTTCTTAGCATATGAGTCATTAAACCATAAAATTTTCCCATCTTTGACGAATCCCATTTTGAATTCGTCAATATTTTGGAAATAATCTATAGTAGGATAATATAATCTTATAATTTCACCTGTTTCGTTTAAACAGCCTAATATTTTTGAGTTACCGATAATGGCATTGTTAAAATACTTTGACATTTTATTCTCCTTATATAAAGATTTTATTTTTTCCCTAGTAATCTAAACATTTCTTTTTTATATGCTTCAACTCCTGGTTGATTAAATGGATTTACTTCAAGCATATATCCACTTATTCCACATGCTTTTTCAAAGAAATATAATAATTCCCCAATTGATTTTTCTTCTATTCTTTCAACTTCTATTCGTATATTAGGTACATTTCCATTTGTATGTGCAATTACTGTTCCTTCTAATGCTGAGCGATTTGCTTCAGACATTGTTTTTCCATTTAAATATCCTAGTTTGTCCATTGAATTTTCTTCACATACAAATTTTATATCTCTATATGGTTTCTTTATATCTATTACTGTTTCAAATAAGTGTCTTTCGCCTTCTTGAATGTATTGTCCCATTGAATGTAAATCTGTTGTATAATCCACACCTGCTGGGAATAAGCCTTTATTTTCTTTTCCTTCACTTTCTCCATATAATTGTTTCCACCACTCGGTGATATAGTGAAGTTTTGGTTCATAGTTGGCTAGTATCTCTATTTTTTTACCTTTGCGATACAATATATTTCTTAAAATTGCATATTCATAACACGTATTGTTTTCTAATGTGTTATATCTTTCTTTTGCTTCATAAACACCTTCTAGTACCTTGTCTATGTTAATTCCAGCTGCAGCTATTGGCAATAATCCTACTGGTGTGAACACTGAATATCTGCCACCAATATCATCAGGAACTATAAATGTTTCATATCCTTTTTGATTAGCAATTTCTTTCAATACTCCTTTTTGTCTATCTGTTGTTACAAATATTCTTTTTCTCGCACCCTCTTCACCGTATTTATTTTCCATAAATTCACGAAGAACTTTAAAGGCTATCGCTGGTTCAATAGTTGTACCTGACTTTGATATAACATTTAAGCAAACTTCTTTATTTTTTATATAATCAAGTAAATCATTTAAGTAATCACTGTTTAGGTTGTTTCCTGCAAATATTACTTTTCTTTCGCCAAAGTTGTTAGAAAGTGCTTCGATCACTGCTCGTGCTCCTAAATAAGATCCACCTATTCCTATTACAATTAGTACATCCGAATTTGTTTTTATCCATTCTGCTGATTTTTTTATACGCACAAGTTCTTCTTTGTCCAACGATAAGTCTACCCAACCTAAGAAGTCTGAACCTTCTCCTGTCTTTTCATTAAGCTTTTTATGTGCTGCTAAAACTTCCTCTTTATATTTATCTATTTCTTCTTTACTTATAAATGAATTTTCATAATTTACTTTAATCATTTTTATTCTCCTTTGTTTTTATTTAAAAGATTCAATTACATTAGCTAAATATTTCATTGAATTCTTAGCTTCTTCTAAAGTATTACCCGTTGTACCAACTTCTATTATAAAAGAGCCTGTTGAGACATGTTGATTATATCTAGATTTGCTTAAATTTATATCTCTAAACAAACCTGGATACATTTCATTTGCTCTATTTTGAATTGTTATTGCATATTTTAAGTTTTCCATCCATTTATCATGTTTTAATCCATTTGCATTTGTTCCAATAACAAACATTAGTTGTGCCACTCGCTCACCATTTATTTCGCATACTGGACCGTATGTTAAATCACTTGATATCGCATCTCGGTGTATATCAAAAACGAAATCAAAACTTTTAGATTTCATGTATTTCACTACAGTATCAAGTGAGTGAGCATATGAGCCGTTATAGTTTGGATAATCATGTAATATTGTATCATGAAGTGAAGAAAATGCTCTCTTCTCTAACTCCTTTGCTAATACTTTTCCTATCGATATCATGTTATATTCCGGATTTGTCGTTCTATAATTTTCTGTTTCTTCATCTTTTATCGTATAACTTTCTGTTGCATGAGTATGATATATTAAAAAATTAGTATGTGCATTAACTTTTATAGACATTGGTTTTTCTAGCTCTTTTAGATCTATATCTAATTTGCTATAGTTTGAAATCTTAGTATTTCCCACTTCAATTTTTCCATTTTCTAAAATTCTGGTTTCATATTTGTCTGGTATTTTGTAGTCTATTTGTGGAATTTCTTTTAAGGTTATCTGGGGGCTTTCTATTTCACTATCGCCGCCTAAAATTATATTTTCTTTTTGACTAAATGTTATATTGCTTGAATTTGCGAATATGGATAATTCGTTGGAGAGTATATTGTTCACAATCATACTCTTAGATTGTATTTCGCTTTCGTTATACTTTTTATTATTCGTAATGCTATTTTCAAACTCTTTTTTGATGAAATAAGCACTTGTGAAAGAAAAAGCTATCATTAAGATAATAATCACTATAAACATAAATTTATATACGATTTTTTCAAATGCTTGTCTAAAATTATAGGCTTTAATTCGTATCATATCAAATCACCCAATGATATATATATTAGGTGATTTGATATATTATTACACTATTGCAAATTTGTAATATCATCTGTGAATTTTGATATTAAGTCCCTAGCTTTATCTTTTAACATAGCAAGTTCTATTTTGGCATCTATTAGTTTTTCTTTTTCAGATTCAATTAAAGTATCTATTTCTTGTCGTTCTTCTATTGCCTTTGCTTTTGCATCTTCTACAATTTGTTTCGCTTGTTGTTCTGCTTTAAATAAAACGTCAGAAATATTTCTTTTTGCCTCGTCTAATTCTCTTTGTTTGCTTAATAGCTGGTTAAGTCTTTCATTTAATTTTGAGTTTTCTGTCTTCATTGCTAATAGTTCTTGATTTTGTCTTCTTAGCTCTTCTTCATAATCTTTTTTTAAGTCTGCAATATAGTTTTCTACATCTCTTCGATTTAAACCAAAAAGTCCTGTTGAAATATTATCTTCCATTTTTATCATTCCTTTCTCTTTTAGTTTTTATTATCCTTCCATTTGTTCTTTTGCTTCTAAAATTCCTTGATAAATCGCTTGTGCTGCAGCTTCTTGGAATTCATCTGTAATCAATTTTTCAAAATCAGAGTCGTTAGTAATAAAACATAATTCACAAATAACTGCTGGTATATTAGTAACTGGTCTATCTTCTTTTGTATATTTTGAAATTGCACCGGTATCATTTTGCTCTAATATCCATAGTTCTTCACCATTTCTACTACTAAGTCCTCTAATATTTATGTCTAATTTTTCTCTAAACGAACCAAGTAATATCAATGCTAATTCTTTACTTGTAATACCATAGTCTTCTTTTTCGTCAGTTTTATTACAATATACAACTTCAAGTCCATTTGGTTTATTTGTTGAATGCGAATTTATATGAACACTTACTAACATATTGGCGTCTGGATTATCTAAAATAAAATCAACTCTATCTTCTCTGTCCATATATACATCTTTACTTCTCGACACTTCAACTTTTATTCCATCTGTATCTTCTAACAATTCTTGAACTCTCTTCATTATTGGAAGCGTATAAGTTTTTTCTTGATTTATTGCTTGCTTCTTTTCTGTTTCATTTGAACCTCTACAAGCTCCAGGATCTGATCCTCCATGACCTGCATCTAATAATACAATAAAATCTCCATCATCTTTTTTAGTATTTTCTTTTCCTTTTTCAAATATTTTTACAACAACATCGTCTCCATCTTGTGTCATTTCATATGTGATTTTTTTAGTACCTGTTATTGTTATTTTATTTGTCTTTATTTCTATAGTTTTTACTAATTCATCGTTTGGATTTAATGTACTCTTACCACTATCAAATTTTGATGAAGCATAAGTTAATGTTATTTTGTTTGTTCTAGTAGTTTCTGAAATATCAAATACTTTTTTCTTTACATCTTTTAATATTAGTTCTGCGTAATCATCTTTTAATGTGTATTCTACGTTTCTATACTGTGGTTCATCTATTTTTACTTCTAATCCTTTTGTTTTTTGTGAAATTTCGTAATCTACTGCTTTATCGAATTCAAAAACTACTCTTACTTTATCTTTTGCATATTGTGAAAATCTAATTGTTTTTACGTTTTTGTTTTTTGTAGTTATTTCTGTTGGGCCATCGACTTGTAACAATGCATTTTGTATATCTATAACAAGTCTATTAGGATTTTCTAATAAAAATTTTTCATATTTGTAATTGCCTGTTATATTTATTTTTGTTTTATCTGTGCTTGAAGAATATAAAACTCCTGTTACTTTTACCATCTTGGCTTTTTGTTCTTCTGTTAATTCTTCATTATTTACGTCATCAATATCTTCCTTGTTTCCTGATTCGTTTTGTTCACCTGAATCTATCGTATTATTTGCATCTTCCGTTGGTGTATTGTTGTTATCTTCCGTTGGCGTTTTATCAACCTCTGGCACAAAAATTTGATTACCTATTGATGCTACTAATGTATAGTCTTTTTGAATTTCCTCTCCTATTTTAAATTTTTCTGATAATGCTAAATACGTTGTTAATTTGTCTGCACTTTGAGTAACACAGTATGTAGTCACGTCATTTAAATCAAGTACAATTCTATTTACATTGTTTCCTTGATTGCCAAATCTTATATTTTGGATTTTTCCATAATTTATTTCTTGTGAGTTTATTTGTTTAGACAAATATGTATCATTTGCATCTATTACTAGTTTTGAAGATGTTACAACTACATAATCTGCAGATACATAACCAACTTTTTCTGCGTATGAAACTTGATACCAATTATTAGATTGTTGATTTGCTATAACTTTTTTTATTGTGATTGTTGTTCCTTGTGGAATTTTTTCTATGATTTCTGCCGTTGTACTTGCATCAGCTCTCATATTTAAATATGGTTCTGCAGATACTCTTCCTTCTGCTAAAAGCATTTCATTGTATGTTTTTAACGGATTATCTGTTTTTATTTCTGCACATAAATTTCCCGAAACAACTTTTATAATAATATCTGTAATTTGTGCAACTTTATCTTCGCGTGTTAATGTTACTCTTTTGTTTTCCTCATTCCAATCAACATTTGCTCCATACATATTAGAAATCGCCCTAACTGGTAAGTATGTTGTTCCATTGTATAAAAGTGGATATACCACATTTTGCTTAGCGTCTGTGAACGATTGCTCTTTTCCGTTATATTCTATTTTCAGTGTTTTACCGACTGTTAATTCAATTTCTTGATTAGTTCCTTTGATAAATGTATCAATTGTCTTGGTAGTACCTTCTACAATATCTCCTGTGCCTAGTAAAACTTTTCTATTTTCGCCATCCCATTGAACTGGAATATCGAAAAGTGTAGAAATAGATCTTATAGGTAAGTACGTTGTATCATTGTATGTTATTGGACTAACTGAACTTCCGTTTACATCAAAAAAACTTTTTATTTCATTGTTATATACAATGCTAATTTCGTTATTTATAATAGCTCTTGCGTTTTCATCAACAAGTTCTGCTGCATAGCAAGAAAATGTTAATGACATAATTAGAGTTAATATTACAAGGAAAAAACTTTTTTTCATTTCATCACTCTTTCTTTTGTTTTTTATTATTTATTCTTATTATTTAAACCTACTTTTTCATTAAAATAATATCATATTAACAATTGATTCGACAACGTTTTTTACATATTTGTTTCAATAATTAAATGAATATTTTTTAAAATTTAGGTTACTATAATTTTGTATTTATTTTTTCGTTTATTTTTACATTATTTGAGGTGAAGTTATGATTAAAATTGAAACAAAAAAAGATTATCAAAATTATGTGGATAAAGTTACTCCTAATTCTGCAACTTTGTTAAATATTTTTAAAGCTTTTATTGTTGGAGGTTTGATTTGCATTGGTGGTCAAATTATTCTTGACTTTTGGACTTATAAAGGTCTGTCAAAAGATGATGCAAGTGCGGCTACAAGCATATCGTTAATTTTTTTAGGAATTTTTCTTACATCTTTGAATGTTTATTCTAAAATCGGTAAGTTTGCTGGTGCTGGTTCTATTGTTCCTATTACCGGATTTGCTAATTCAATTGCTTCTCCTGCGATTGAATTTAAAAGTGAAGGACTTATTTTAGGTGTTGGTGCAAAATTATTTCAAATCGCAGGACCTGTTCTCGTATATGGAATTTCAACTTCTATGGCAATCGGCTTAATTTATTTTTTATTTACTAATAGTTAATTTTAGGAGGTTTTTATGGCTCAAAAAAAATTAGGAAAACAAACAGTTGCATTTGGAACTCCACCTTTTATTACATCAACATATTCTATTGTTGGTCCTAAAGAAGGTGAAGGTCCACTTGCAAAATATTTTGATATCGTTCTTGAAGACGAATTTTGGGGCGAAAAGACTTGGGAAAAAACTGAAGCAAAAATTGTTAAAGAATGTATCGCTGGATGCCTTGGTAACGAACAAGTTAGCAATGAAGATATTGATTACTTATTTTCTGGTGATTTATTAAATCAATGTATTTCTTCTTCTTTTGGGATTAGAGAAAGAGCAATTCCTTATTTTGGACTTTTTGGTGCTTGTTCTACTTTTGTCGAAGCTATGGCACTAGGTGCTATGACCATAGATGGTGGAATGGCAGATAATGTTATTGCTTCTACTTCTAGTCATTTTTGCAGTGCAGAAAAGCAATTTAGATTTCCTCTTGAATTAGGTAATCAACGTCCTCCTTCTAGTCAGTGGACTGTTACAGGTTCCGGCACTGCAATGCTTAGAAATTCTGGTACAGGACCTAAAATAACTCATGCTACCATAGGTAAAATTATTGATATGGGAATAAAAGATGCAAATAATATGGGCGCAGCTATGGCTCCTGCAGCAGTAGATACACTTTATCAACATTTTGTAGATACAGGGCGTAAACCTGATTACTACGATTTGATTGTAACTGGTGATCTTGGTTTTATTGGAAAAGAAATTTGTACAGAGTTAATGCTTAGTAGAGGTTATGATATTAAAAATAATTACAATGATTGTGGTTGTTTGATTTTTGATAGAGAATCTCAAGATGTTCATGCTGGCGGAAGTGGTTGTGGATGCTGTGCGACAACTTTTTCTGGATATATTTTTAATTTACTACAGCATCAAGAACTTAAGAAAGTTTTGCTTTGTGCAACTGGTGCCTTGATGAGTCCGACAACTGCTCAACAAAACGAAAGCATACTTGATATTGCTCATGCAGTAAGTATTGAGGTATAACTATAAAAAGGTTCTATCCTTTGAACTTTCATTCATTGATAGAACCTCTTTTCTTTTTATTCATCAAATTCTACTGTTAGATAAAACGCTGTTTCTGATGGTTTTATATCTATAATTTTTCCTTGTTTAGATTTTAATCTTTCAAATAAAGGAATATTCGCAGACATTGCCACTGCTGGTTCTATCATATAGTACCAACTTGAAGGCAATGTACCTTCAGTCACTTGAACGATATCTCCGACTTCTACAAGTCCTGCACGTTCCATTTTAAATTCCATAATTCTCATTATTTCATCTCCATTATTTTTCTACATTTAAATCAATTTCAATATTTTTAGCATATTCAGTTGTTAATTGTTTATATTTCACTCCACAAGTGTCAAATAATTTTTTTGAAGCTATGTTCGCATCTGTATTTAAATATTTATCACTTAAATATATTACTTCTTTTATTCCTGATTGAATAATCAATTTAGCACATTCGTTGCATGGGAATAAATCAACATATATTGTTGCTCCTTCTAAATCTCTTCTGCTTCCTTTAAAATTTAATATTGCATTCATCTCTGCATGACAAACGTAAAAATATTTCGTGTTTACAGGCTCGCCAACTCGATCCCATGGAAATTCATCATCATTATATCCATTTGGTGCACCGTTGTATCCAATTGATAATATTCTTTTATCCTTATCTACAATGCACGCACCAACTTGTGTTGATGGGTCTTTACTTCTCATGCTAGATAATTTAGCAATCGCCATAAAATATTCATCCCAAGATAAATATTCACTTCTCTTTTTAGTATTTTCGTTATCCATAAATTCACTACCTTTCATTAGATTTTATTTTTTGTTTGTATTTTTTCTTTCATAAAATTTATTGACTAGCGAACTATTAGAGTAGTCTCTGTTTCCAGTAACATCGCCTATTAGTTCTATAAAATCCGGAATTATGTATTTTTGCTTTTCGTCTTCTAATTCTATCTCAAGTATAGCAGTTTCTTTCCAAAATGGATATACATCAATTTCATAAACTAAATCGTTCATACTGATCATATATCTAACTTTATACAATGTTGCTCTTTTTCCTTTTCTAGACATATATTCATAATATTTTTTTCTAGAAATTTCATTTTCTATTTCAATTCTAGTCATATTCGATAAGCTTTTTTTAGAAGTATAATAATATTTTGTTACATTATCGATCGTCATTTTTCTAACTCGTTCACCAAATCCATCTTTTTTCAATCCCAAATATGTTTGTGAAATTTTAGCAACTTTTACATCAGTATTTTTCATAATCCAATCTAAATCCGGCATCTTTATTAGAAATTTTTTTTCTATTTCTAAAGGTAAATCTTTTTTTGTCATTTTTACTCCTTCTTAAAAAAATCAGCCTTAGCATAAAAACAAAGGCTGATAAATAAACTTACTTTTTAGTTGTTTTTGTTGTAGTTTTTGACTTTGTTGCAGTTTTTGTAGCCGATGCAGTCTTTTTTGGTGCAGCCTTAGTTGTAGTTTTAGCTGCAGTTTTTTGTGCAGTTTTCTTTTCTGCTAACGCTTTTCCTGTGATTTCTACAAATTCATAACTTGCGTTCGAATTAGGAGAATACCAATAATCTTTTCCGTAATTGTTATCCCATTCGTTCTCATTTGCTCTAAAGCAAAAATTTAGTTCACTATTTTCAGGTAATGTAACTTCTATCTTGTAACAAGATTTTAGTTTTCTCATCTTTTTTTCCGATACATCAGACCAATTTGTATAACCATAACGCAAATACAAATTATCAGCATTCATTAAGTATCCAGTGTACTTTAATTCGTATGTTTTTTCACCTGTTTCTTTTTTCATATAGCAAATCCCCTTTTCTCAAGTAACATATAGTATATATATTATAGTATTCTTTTAAATATTGCAATAATATTTTTATTTTTTGTTGCCAAACAATTTCTTTTATGTTAGAATGATGAAGTACTGAAAAACACAGGGGTGTAGTTCATCGGTAGAATAAGAGTCTCCAAAACTCCAGAGGAGGGTTCG
>CAYNRR010000019.1:0-24153 GCA_964400015.1 uncultured Eubacteriales bacterium
AAAAGCTAGTACTAATGTTTAAAAATTTTTGAGACATTTTCGAAAATGATTGACAGAAGAATTTTTGAAACACGAGGGACGTCCGTTAAATGTTCATTTTTTGACAGAATTTGTAAATTTTATCAGTAAATTTCCTAATACTGGAAATTTTGGAACATTTAACGGACGTCCCTCGTGTTGCGGCTCCCCGGTGTCGCGGGTTAAGGCACGATGGTTAGTCTGAATTTGCTATGTTTTATTGTTGTGTCGTTTAGTAATGTTTCGCTGTAGTCTGTTAGTAAACCGGTTGTTCTTTTGTACATTCCGGATATGTTGCCGGTTGTGTAGTTTGTGTTTCCTGATGTGTTTATATTTTCGTCTTTTTCTAGTTTTTTTAGTTCGCCTGTTTCGGTTATTATGTATGTTTCTGTTGCGTTTCCTAAGTTTTCGGCTGTTGCAATGTCTGTTCCTGTGGCTATTTTGGTTTCTACGTTTTCGTTTTTGAATCCGTAGTATGATTTTACTTGGCCTGTTGTTGTTATCATCTTGGCACTTCTCATGTTTTGAGTTAGTGCATTCATTTCTAGTACTGTCATGTTTAAATTTTCTGGACTTACTTTAGCAAATCTTAGGTAAGCAAATTTTGTTATTAGTGGTGGGTCTACCTTTACTTCTACTTTCGTTAGTCCTTTGTTTTCAAAGTCGAATGTTTTTGCTTCTGTAAAGTCTACATCTGGAGATACTGTTGCTATTATTTTTGTACCGAAGTCGTCTGTATCAAATGTTATTCCTGGGTACGCGTCGTCGTCTACTATTCTTACTGGCTCGTTTGATGTGAATATTATTTGTGCTGGTGTTAGTAATGTTGCATCTTTCTTTGTTGGCGTTATTATCGCTGACGTAAAGTCGAATTCGTTAACATTTATTGTTCCTTTTACTATGTTTCCTTTTTCGTCTTTCACTTCTACTTCGTAGACTCCATTTTGAGTCACTGGCCACTCGAATGTTGTTGTTATTTCATAGTTGTTTATCTTTTCATTATTTTCGTATGCACTCTTTGGCAATTTGTTTCCATCTATTGATATTTCTACTATTGATGATTTTGATTTTATTATGCCTTTTATATTTATCACTGTTGAGCTTATTTGCTCTTTGCTTAAAGATAGTGTTGGCTTGCCATTTAGCGTATTTCTAAACACTACTTCTACTACATCACTTATTGTTGAATTACCTAATGTATCACTAACTATTACTCTATAATAATATTTCTTTTCTGTATCTACGACTTCTTCTATGCTTGAATCAGATAATGCAGAATTTTCTACATATATAGTTTCAAAGTTTGTTCCATCTTCACTTCTTTGCCACTCATATTTGCCTATTCCACTTGGATCTGTGCAATCCGTTATCTTTACTTCTATCATTTCTTCAAATACTTCGCCATTTTTATCTGCATTTGTTGTTATCGGTCCTAAGTTAGGTCCCTTATTATCTATCTGTGTATTTACCTCTAATGTTACTGCTTCATTTCCGTTATTGGCTTTATCTATTATCTTATTTGAAAGCACTTGAATTCTTAAAGAACCACTTTCTTTTATTCCCGAAATTGTTAGCTCATATGTATAATTTATTGAATTATCTTTACCAAGAGCCGTTCCGTGATTATTTCCTGCATTTGGTGTTAACGTTCTTGTTACATTTTCTACAACTTTACCATTTATTTGGAATATTAAATCTGAAACATCGAATTGATCCTCTCTTATGCCTGCACCAAATTCTTTTATGTACATCTGCACTTTTATTGTCGCCGTTCCATCTACGTATTCAGGAACCGTAGCACTCTTTATAGTTGGTTGAGGTGGCGTATTATCCACAAAAATTCTTACAACGTTACCACTTTCTGTTACATACGGTGCAAATTTTGCCTCCACGTTTGTATTCTTTGCAAAATCCTCTACCCCTCCTGCTATCGATGTTATCTCTGAATATCCATCTTTTAGCAGACCTTTCAAAGTTAATATATAATCTTTTTGATAAATCGATAAATTAGTTTGTGAATCGGATGTTATTGTAGAACTTTTCAATGTTACTGTTTGAGTTGTTGGAGAAATTTGAGTATCTCCAGCTTTTATAACAAAATCGCTCGCATCTAACATATTCACAAAATCTTGACCACCTATATCTATAATCCTTATTGGAATTTCTATCGTATAATGTTTGTTTACATACTTTTTATCTAGAACTCCACTTAAATTTTTGTCTTCTTCCACATCCACCAATGTTGCTTCGCCCATCATTGATACAACAGGAATTACGTTATCTGCAAATGGCCCAATGAAATTATCTCCGTTTTTCTTAGTCAACTCATACGAACTTGACGCACATTTATTAGTTGCATAATCTGTGATTGACTCATTTTTTATTTCTAATGTGATAAGACCCGTTTCTGTCACATTCTTTATTTTCAAATTGTATTCGTATTTATTACCTTCAACCGACGTATATGTCAACGTTTTAGTTGCAGTTGATTCTACACCATTTACTTTAACAACTATATCATCAGCTGTAAACTCACTTGTTACAAGCCCTGAATGTTCTTCAAAAACTATTAAATCCATACTATACGTTGCATTTTTGTTTAGACCTGTTGGATTAGAATCTATTGTTTTTAACGAAACAGTTGGTGCTGTGTTGTCCATATAAAATGGGATTGAAAGAATTGTCGTTGCACATTCATTTGTTGCATTATCTTTAATTTTTTTATTCAATTTCACATGCAAATAATATATGCCTGTCCCATCTTCTTTTGTTATTGTGGCAGTCGTTTCAGCCGATTCAGCTACTGATACTGTCATTGTTTTATCATAAGACGCAGGCGTGCTTGAACTATTTGTCCATGTATATGAAACCACATAATCTGTAGCTAAAAGATTAGAGCCACCAGTATCTGCGAATCTAAGCGTTGCCGTGTGTGATTTTTCATACTCATTACTATCCACAGAAATACTGAAAGTAGGATTATCTCTCTCGATCTTTGGCAAAACTCTACTTGCAACTTCTGAGATTTTATTTGTCATTCCAGTGTTATATGCTCTTGCATAAAATGTAGTGTCTGTTTTTAAAGAAGTATAACTTACTGCATTTGTATATTCTTGATAACTTGCATTATTCATTTGATATTGATACGCAACGCCACCTTTACCAGCAGTTAGCGAGCTTCCATCTACATAAACATACATATCTTTATTTGTCCAAGTAGATGTTAAAACATTTCCAGCTGTGTCTGTTACTTTTATTGTTGGTTTGGTTGGTGCAAGATACATTACAGCATTACAAACATCACAATATCCATCATCATTTGCGTCGGTATGATTTCCCCAGTTTTGAGTAGTGCCACAACCCCTCGTACAGTCCTGCCAGTGACTTGTATCATTACTTGAATACCCACCATAGCTATGACCTAAAGCTGAAACAGATTCAGTGTATGAAGCTATATTACAAGTACCACAAACCATTTTTTTAGTTCCTCCAGTAGTACAAGTTGGTGAAACTGTATATCCACCAAATGCATATGAATGTGCTATAGGGCCATACGATTCTGTATAATTTCCACGTCCACATTTAGCGCAAACCATTTCACGTGTTCCAGCTTTTGTACAAGTTGCAGATGTTAAAATTTGATTTACTACATAACTATCATGTATACTTGTCGTATATCCACCAGCTCCTTTAATTGTATTTAAAAGTTTTCCACAAGAAGCGCAATATACATATTTATCTGCTTTTACAGAACAACTACCACCAACTATTTGAGAAGTTGTTGAAGAATGAGTACATCCTCCTCCATTATCATCTTTATTTACTGCTGCCGCCCTTACAATTGAGGTTGCAAATACTGTTATTAGTAATATCGTTTCTATTATTAGTAATACTTTTTTCTTCTTCATAACACCATCTCCAATTTGCCACAAATTTACATTTTTTCACACTTTTATACATATATTTTAATATATTTGGAGTTATTTTTAAAGATTTATTAAAAAAAATGCTAAATTTGTCATAAATAACAATTTAGCATTTTATATTTTCCCTAAAATTCTGTTTTCTTTCCTCTACCCATTAAATTAGCTGTAGCTTCTTGTGGTGTTTTGCCTTTATGGATTATATCATACATTTCATTTATTATTGGTGTACTTACGCTATGCTTTTGAGCTAGTATGTATGCTCCTTCTACTGCATTTATTCCTTCTACAACCATTCCAACTTCTTTTACAGCTTCTTCAACTGGTTTTCCTTGCCCTATAAGTATTCCTGCTCTTCTGTTTCTACTATGCATACTTGAGCATGTTACAAATAAATCTCCAACACCTGTTAAACCATAGAATGTTTGACGTTTTGCACCAGCTTCTACTCCAAGTCTTGATATTTCTACCGTTCCACGAGTTATTAAAGCTGCTATTGTATTATCGCCATAACCTAATCCATTAGCTATTCCACAAGCTAATGCGATAATATTTTTTAAAGAGCCTCCCATTTCAACTCCTAGTAAATCATCGTTTATATATACTCTGAACCTAGGATTCATAAATACTGTTTGCAATCTTTCTGATAATGTATCGTTCTCGCTCGAAATTACAACTGCTGTCGGAATCCCTTCTGATACTTCTTCTGCATGGCTTGGTCCTGATAACGCTGAAACCTTATTATTAGGACAAATTTCTTTTATTACTTCTGTGTAAACTCTTTGAGTTTCTTTCTCCATGCCTTTTGAGCATAATACAAATACTTGCTCATCGTTTATGTATGGAAGCATTTGATTCATAGTTGTTCTTATGGCATTCGATGGTGTTACTATTAAAACTATCGTTGTTTCTTTTAAAGCTTCCTCTAAAGAAGTGTAACATGTTAAACCTTCTGGTACTGTTATATTAGGCAAGAATTTGCATTTTCTTTCTTCATTGATTATTCTTGCTTCTTCTTCACTATACGACCAAATTTTTACGTCATGACCATTGCTGTTTAAAAGCATTGCTAATGCTACTCCCCAGCTTCCACTACCTATAACTGCTATTTTTTCTTTCATAAAATTTTCCTCCTCTATTATTTAGCGGCATCTTTTGTTTCTTTTATTTTCTTTGCTTCTTCTTCTTTTTCCTTTTTAGTTTTCCAAAGTTTATTTTCTGTACCATTAAGCAATCTTTCTATATTGGCTCTATGTCTATATATTGCAAGTGCCGATAAAATAACAGAAAATGCACAATATGGAATTTTAAACATTAGTTCATTTGGATATGCAGAACCAAGTACAAAAACTAGTACTGGATATAAAAATGCTGCAAATATTGATCCAAGTGAAACCATTCTAGATGCAAGCATTAAAATTATAGCAAATAAAGCACAAGTTACACCTAATAGTGGTTCTATTGTAAGAATTACTCCAAGTGAAGTTGCGATACCTTTTCCCCCTTTAAATCCATAATATATTGGAAAATTGTGTCCAAGGATTGCGAAAAATCCAGCTACAAGTACTGCATATTCCATAGATAATTCTAGATATTCCGTTTCTATACCATCAAATCCAAGAGGCATCAATACTTTTGCTATTCCTATTGCTACAACACCTTTTAATATATCAAATATTAGCACTGCCAAAGCTGGTAATTTTCCAAGTGTTCTTAAAGTGTTAGTTGTGCCTGCATTTCCACTTCCATAATTTCTAATATCGCCTTTTCCCATCAAATGCGAAAGTATAATTGAAAGATTTATACTTCCAATTAAATATCCTACCATAGCTATAACTATCAATTGCCATATAAATGAAGCTCCCATAACAGTTCCTCCTTATTATTTTTCCTTTAGTTTTTCTCTTACTATAATTCTAACAGGTGTTCCTTCAAGTCCACCAAAGTTTTTTCTAATTTGATTTTCTATATATCTTTGATATGAAAAGTGAAATAACTTCGCACTATTACAAAATACAACAAAAGTTGGCGGTCTTGATGATACTTGAGTTGCATAATATATTTTCAATCTTCTTCCTTTATCACTAGGTGGCTGAACAAGTGTAATTGCTTCTTCTATAACCGTATTAAGCATTCCTGTTGTTGCTCTAAATGAATTTTGATCATTTACAGAATTTATTAGTGGAAATAGTTTATCAACTCTTTGACCTGTAAGTGCTGATACAAATAAAATTGGAGCATATGTCAAATATGCAAGTTTTGTGTAAACATCTTTTTTAAATGCTTCCAATGTACCAGTTTCTTTTTCTACAAGATCCCATTTGTTTACTAATAAAATAATACCTTTTCCTGCTTCATGAGCAAGTCCTGCTATTTTTGCATCTTGATCTGTAACGCCTTCTGTGGCATCAATTACTAATACGCAAACGTGTGAATCTTCAATAGCTGTTTGTGCTCTTAAAATACTAAATTTTTCAATACTTTCTTCTATTTTGCTTTTTCTTCTAATACCAGCAGTATCCACAAATATATATTTTCCATGTTCATTTTCAAATTTTGAATCGACTGCATCTCGTGTAGTACCTGCAATATCCGACACAATAAGTCTATTTTCGCCAAGAATTTTGTTAATCATAGATGATTTTCCTGCATTAGGCTTACCGATAAGTGCAACTCTAATGTATTCATCATCATCTAATACGTCTTCTTCTGGTGGGAATTTCTCGTAAATTGCATCTAAAACTTCACCTGTGCCAAGTTGATTTAATGACGACACAGGAAGTGGATCACCAAGTCCTAAATTATAAAATTCATAAATATCGTCTGGAATTTCACCAATTCTATCAACTTTATTACATACTAAAACTATTGGTTTTTTAGTTTTTCTAAGCATTGTTGCTACTTCATAATCTGCTGCTGTCACGCCTTGTTTTATATCTGTTAAGAAGATAATGACATCTGCTGTTTCCATTGCTACTTCTGCTTGTCTTTTCATTTGAACTAAAATTTCATCATTTGAATGTGGTTCGATACCTCCAGTATCTATAAGAGTGAATTTTCTTCCTCTCCATTCTGAATCAGCATAAACTCTATCTCTTGTAACTCCTGGTGTATCTTCTACTATAGACTTCTTTTCACCTATTATATAATTAAAAAAAGTAGACTTTCCAACGTTTGGTCGTCCTATTAAAGCCACTATTGGTTTTGACATTTTCAATTCACCTCACGAAAGTATTTTATAGGAAAAAGCTACAAAAGTCAATCTTATCGGTAATTTAGAGACTCTTTCTAACATTTTATTTTTACCTAATAGCACATTTTTTATTTTATCGCATATATATAAATTATAATTTCAAAAAATTAGTTAGGAGGTGTAATTATGCTTAACTGTTTGGAACTGAAAAATATCAGTAAAACATTTCAAGACATAAACGGTGAAACTTTGGCAGTAAAAGATTTCAGTTACAGTTTCAAGAAAGGAAATTTCGTAAGTATCGTTGGACCTAGTGGATGTGGCAAATCCACCATTCTTTCCATTATTGCAGGACTTGAAACTCAAACATCCGGCATAATTTTATTAGATAATTATCCACTTTCAAAAAAGAATTGCAACATTGGATATATGTTGCAAAAGGACTATTTACTTGATTGGCGAACCGTGTACAAAAATATTTTGCTTGGACTTGAAATAAAAAATATGATTACTCCCGAAGCATTAGCGTACGTTGATTCTCTATTAGAAAAGTATGGTTTATACGAATTTAAAGACAAATTCCCTAGTCAACTTTCTGGTGGTATGCGTCAGCGTGTTGCACTTATCAGAACGCTAGCTGTTAACCCTGATATTTTATTACTTGATGAAGCTTTTTCTGCACTTGACTATCAAACACGTCTTCTTGTTACAGATGATGTCTATAAAATTATTAAAGCTGAAAATAAAACCACAATCATGGTAACACATGATATTCCTGAAAGCATTAGTATGTCAGACGAAGTGATTGTTCTTAGTAGTCGTCCTAGCATTATAAAAGATATTTATAAAATTGATTTCGATATGGAATCGCGCACACCATTAACCTGTAGGGATAATCCTCTCTTTTCTAAATATTTCGATAAAATATGGCATTCGATGAATTATGTTTGATTTTTGAAAGGAGTGTTCTTTATGCGCACCACACAAAAGCTTTCTGTGCGTGAAGAATACTTACGCACTTTAAAACGGAAGCAAAGAACTATTAAACTATTACAGTTCACAGTTTTAATAATTTTTGTGATACTTTGGGAACTTTTAGCTTACTTCAAGGTAATTGATTCTTTTATTACTAGTAAGCCTAGCGAAATCGTTAAAACTTTTTTCAAGTTAATTTCAGACGATCTACTAACTCATATTGGAATTACATGTTTCGAAACAATTATAGGATTTTTGCTCGGAAGTATTATTGGTACCATAATTGCCGGACTTTTATGGTGGTCTCCTATTGCTTCTAAGATATTCGCACCTTATCTAGTCGTCTTAAATAGTTTACCTAAAGTTGCCTTAGGTCCCATAATTATTGTATGGTTTGGTGCTGGCATGCCTGCAATCATCACTATGGCACTTGCTATTTCTCTCATTGTAACCATTTTAGATATGTTGAATGGTTTTAATAGCACTGATGTAAATAAGATTAAAATGCTTGAATCCTTTGGTGCAAATAAGCTGCAGATTTTTACGAAAGTAGTATTTCCCTCTAATATTCCTACACTCTTAAATGTTTTTAAAGTCAACATAGGGCTTTCTATGGTTGGCGTAATTACTGGCGAATTTCTTGTTTCAAAAAATGGATTGGGATATTTAATTGTCTACGGAGGGCAAGTATTTCAGCTTAATCTCGTCATGACTAGTGTCATAATTTTAGGAATCGTGGCAACTCTGCTTTACTATGTAGTCGTCTTATTTGAAAAATTTTTTGTTAATTCAAATAAGTGGCAATAACTTTAAGGAGGAATCTTTATGAAAAAGAAATTACCTATCATCGTCGCAATCATTCTCGTTCTGATTATTGCAGCATTCGCAACCTATTCCCCACTCACTCCCCCAGCTGAAACTCTTACGACTGTAAAGCTTAGCGAAGTTACCCATTCCGTATTTTATGCACCTCAATATGTTGCCATCAATCTTGGATTTTTTGAAAAATACGGTCTCAAGATAGATATGGTTAGCAGTCAAGGTGCAGACAAAGTGATGACAGCAGTACTTTCTCGGCAGGTAGACATCGGATTTGCAGGACCCGAAGCATCTATTTATGTCTATCAGCAAGGAAAAGAAGATTATTCACAAGTCTTTGCTCAACTGACTAAACGCGACGGTTCTTTCTTAGTCGGTCGAGATTCTAATGAAGTAAACAATTTTAAATGGACCAATCTCGAAGGCAAGCATATTCTTCCTGGCCGAAAAGGTGGCGTTCCATACATGACTTTGGAATACGTTATCAAACAGTATGGTCTTTCTCCTGCAACTGACATGAATTTTGATAACAGTATTAGCTTCGATGCAATGACTAGTGCTTTTGTCGGTGGAGCCGGCGACTATGTAACTATTTTCGAGCCTACTGCGACTATGCTTGAAGCAGAAGGAAAAGGCTTTATCTTAGCTTCTGTTGGTGAAGCAGCTGGTGAAATTCCTTATACAGCATATTTTGCAAGCAAAAGCTTTATCGAAGAGAATCCAGAGATCATTCAATCTTTTGTAAACGCGATATATGAAGCACAAACTTGGGTTAACACTCATACTTCTGCCGAAATCGCAAATGTTATTGCACCTTCTTTTGAAGGAACTGAACTTTCTGTTCTCGAAACAGTTGTGCAACGATACAAAGATATTGATGCCTGGAATTCCACTCCTGTAATGAGTCAAGAAGCTTTTGAAAAACTCGAAAACGTAATGATTGAAGCTGGTGAACTTTCAGAAAAAGTTCCTTTCCACAAAATCGTCATAAATGACTTTGCCCAAAAAGCTATTAGTAAGTAATTAGTATTTGCAAAAAAGAGCTGAAATGTATTTTTTACATTCAGCTCTTTTTCTTTTTTCTACTCTTTGGATGGATATAATTTGTTGAAAAATTCATTCATTTCAATCACACCCTGAGTTTCAATATCTTGAATATACGTTTCCAAAATGATTGGAACATCGTCTTTAACACATTCTAAAAACTTTCTCACATACCTCATATGTTTGAAAAGCAGTCCTTGTCCAAGATTTGTAGGATAGCTTCTTCTAACCATAGAGTAATCCATTATATGAATTGCCTCTATATTTTCTTTCCACCACGGATCATTCATAAAATACTTATACAGCACCTCGACTGATTCATTTGACTTAAGAAGACTATGCAGTAAGTTTCCAACGTTCAAGCAAACTTTAAAATTGTTTTTTTCTGCACATTCTTTTAAAGTTCTAAAGTATTCATTCACATTGCGTGACAAACTTGCATTCTCCAGCAAAAACGATATTGCTCTTTCCTCTGCTGCTTTAGCAATAGCATACGAATAGAACTCACTCTCATCAGAATTTCCATAATAATATGTAACCATGGAAATTGGAAAATCATCGTCATACTCCATCATAAAGTCACAAGCATTGCCACATTGAGTTTCATCACTCAATATAGTAGACGGAAAATGAAATAAGAGTTTTTTAATTCCTTCTCCCTCACAATACCTCACAAATGATTTAAGATACACATCTTTCATGAATGTAAGATCTGTATTTACTTCTACTGCATCAAAAAAAGATGCATATTTTTGAATGAACTGCAAAATCCACTGTGGTTTTGAATATATCCGATAACCTGTATTTTTCATAAAAATACCTTCCTTCACGCATTCAAGTTTTTATTCAAATAAACATTCGATTTATCTATCTAATAAAAGGATTTACACGCGTAAAGTTTACCATAATTATGTAATTTTGTCAATCAAGTGCAAGTCTATTGAACTTCGTCAGTAATTGCAATCTCATTATTTGCATTTACTGAAATATAAAATTTAACACTTTTAGCTGGCTCTGCATCTTCTTCAAAAACTCTAATATAGTTAAAATAAACTATTGTTTCTCCCTCTTCAAGTCCTTTAAATTCACATATTCTGTATCCACCAACACCTAAAAGACCTTCTTCATTTTCAGATGCGTTATACTCATCTTTAACAACACTAACTACTTCTGCATCATCAATTGTATATACCCATTCATATCCTGTTGTAGGATTTTCAGGTAATTCAACTACTTGTGTTTGGGCATATACATCTAATGCTTCTTCACTAAGATACTTTTCAACTACTGGTTTTTTTACGTTTTCACCAGATGTTGTTTTGTCTAACAAATTAACATCGTTATCCAATGGTAAATCTTTTTCACCACAAGCAACCATACAAGTTGCTAAAGATAATATCAATAATACACTTAAAAACTTTTTCATAATTCTCTCCTCCTAGTACGAAATTATATATTTTTTTATTATAATTTTCAACTTTTTGCATATCAAAATATATAAAAAGAGGCACATTCTGAGAATGTACCTCTTTTGCAATTACTCCTCCTATAATAAGAAGTTTGAAGAAAACTCACTTTTGAATTGATTTTACAAAAGTATGTTTTTCTCCCATCGGCAGCTTGTAAATATCTTTTTCAGGATTTACATCAAAGCCAAGCAGCATCAAACACTGTACTGTTGCCTGCGCACCAGGACGTCTAGAGCCAGTAGCCAAACCGGAAATCCAAAGTTCTTCTCTTCTGTACTTTGAATAAACTTTCAAAGCATAGTTGATGGGATCTTTGGAGTTTTCGCTCTGTGGTCCATTATAGCAAAGAATCGCTCGAACATAATCATCCGGATTTATCAAATTAGTCCGAATATGACGATCGAGCTGCTCCAATGCTTCTTGTGGTCCGTTGGCCCATACGCACAAAATGTGTTTTCCACTCTTGAAACTTTTGGTAAAGCTTGACATGACAGTTACCACCTTTCATAAATTTTAGTTGCATATTTATTTTAACACATTTTCCACTTTATGTAAATCTATAAATATAAAAAAACAAGTCGATTAAATCGACTTATTTTCATGGCTCCCCTTGTAGGACTCGAACCTACGACCTACCGGTTAACAGCCGGGCGCTCTACCAACTGAGCTAAAGAGGAATATAAACGTGGCAAAACCCTATTTTCACAAGGGGCATCCCCTTACTATTTTCGGCTATCTCGAGCTTAACTTCTGTGTTCGGAATGGGAACAGGTGTGACCTCGGATACATCTTCACCACGTTTTTAAGTATACTATTGTATCAAATTTTTGTCAACAATTATTTCATTATTTTTATTAAAAATTTTTGTAAATTCTTCTTCTGTAATTTCTCCTTTATCTAACAGGTATTCTACTACTAAATCCATCTTGTCTTTATTATTTTTTATCAATTCGTATGTTTCATCATAACAAGCTTTCAAAATTTTATTTTGTTCTTCAAATACGATTCTAGCAATCTCGCCTTCTGGATTTTTTATATAAGCATATCCTAAATCTGACATACCATATTTGGTAATCATATTATATGCCAAGTTTGAAGCTTTTTCTAAATCCGATGTATTTCCATTTGCATGTTCTCCAAAATAAATATCTTCTGCAACCATACCAGCTAAACAAGTTTTTATTCTATTTAAGATATAACTTCTCTTGTATATAATATATTCATCTTGTTCTTTATAACTCACATACCCTAAAGTTCCCATACCTTCAGCTTTAATTGTTATTTTCTTTATTCCCAATTCCTCGTTTAACAAATACGAAATTGTCGCATGACCAACTTCATGAGCCGCAGTCTTTCTCAAAGATTCTTTACTTATTTTACTTGGATCAACCATTTCTTTTCCACCAAGGAACGTATCCGTCATTTCTTTTATTGTAGGAATATGTTCTTTTAAAATCATAATCAAGTTTTCTTTTCTATTTTCCGCCATTTTTAACAATGTATTTTGAAGAACTTTATCTACAAATCTACCATTGCCAAAGTTTTCTACACTCTCAAAATATTGCATTAAATCATGCAAACTTTCTTTTGCATCTTCTTCAATTTGTAATCCTAATTCTTCGATTTTTTTGTAGAAAATCGCTTCCAAATCTTTTGCAACGTAATCAGTAAAATCAAATGTATATCCTATTCTCGATGCTATACCAGAATTTAATTCCATAAATTTGCCCATTTCTTTTTTATATCCTGCAAATATTACTACAAACTCTCCTTTATGATCTTCCATCGCTTTTATTAAAGTTGCAATTGCTTCTGAGCCGTAATCATTTGAAGAATTTCCAGCTAATGTGTACGCCTCATCTATAAACAATACTCCTCCCATCGCTTTTTCTATAACTTCTGCTGTTTTAGGAGCAGTTTCACCAACATATTTTCCTACTAAATCTTTCCTTTCAACTTCTACTAATTTGTTTTCATGGATATATCCCATATCAAACAATAGTTTTGCCATTATTCTTGCTACTTTTGTTTTACCTGTACCTGGATTTCCTGTAAATATCATATGCATATTAGGGTTTGGAATATTTACGCCTTCTGCTTGAGCATCTTTTATAAATTGTATATATTTTGTAAATTCATTTACCTTAGCTTTTAGATCTTCAAGTCCTACTAATGAATCTAATGCTTTTTGTGCATTGATAAGCGAATCGTTTCTGCTAGGTGTTAAATCTGTTATTGATGGAATATCTTTTGATGTAATTTTCGTTACTTCACAATTTTCATCTTGTGAATGTTTAATGATTGTTTCTTGAACTAATTTATCTATAAATCGTCCATTACCGAAAGCTTTTCGTTTAGAAAAATATTCACAAATATTTTTTAATTCAACTCCAGATTCTTCATCTAATTCAAATCCCATTTTCGATATTTTCACTTTAAATATTTCTACTAATTCATCTGGTGTATAGTCTGGGAAATCAAACGTATATCCGATTCTTGATGCTATCCCTGCATTGCTATCTAAAAACGTTTTCATTTCATCTTTGTAGCCAGCAAAAATAACTACCAACTGATCTTTTTTATCTTCCATTGCCTTTATTAAAGTTGCAATTGCTTCCGAACCATAACTATCTTTTTCTTTTGCTAACGAATATGCTTCATCTATAAATAATACTCCTCCAAGTGCTTTTTCTATCACTTCACTTGTTTGGGTTGCAGTTTGTCCTGTATATTTTGCTACTAAATCTTTTCTTTCAACTTCCACCAATTTATTTTCTTTTATCATTCCTAAATCATATAGCATTTTCGCCATAATTCTTGCAATTGTAGTCTTACCTGTACCAGGATTTCCCGTAAATATCATATGCATATTTGATGATGCAATATTCATTCCATTTGCTTTTGCTTTTATTTGAAATAGCATGTACTTTTCAAAATCTTTTAATTTGTTTTTTACATTTTCCAAGCCTATAATGCTACTTAATGCTTCGTCAACAGTTTCTTTTTTATAAATATTTTCCGGCAATTCAATTTTATCTTTTTTATTAGTATAGTTTGCTAAATACATTGCAATTTCTCTGTTTGAAAGAGGTATAAATTCTTTATTTAAGCTAACATAGTTTGTAAATCTTTTTTCTATATCAGTTTTATTATTTCTGATTTCTTCTAGTAATTCAGATTTTAATAGTCCTGCATATAAATCAAACATTTCTTTTATTGGCATTTCTTTTATCTTAAACAAACTATCTTGATATGTAAATTTAAATCTACTATCTAATGCAAATAAAGCATCAATTTCTGCTTCAGTACCTAATATAATCAGATAATTATTATCTTCTAGATTTGTAAGTATATCTATAGTTCTTTCGGCTTGTTTTCTTTGCATATTATTAGACGTTAATGTTTTTACGTATTGATAGTCTCTGATAAATTCTGAAATTCCATCTATAATATACAAGTGGTTCTTTAAAATTTCCAATTGTACAACTGCATCTGTTTCTCTTATATATTTACCATTTATATCACAAGTCCAATATCCTTCTTTGTTTTTTAATACGTTAGTATCATCTGGATTCGCCCATATATACCCCGATGAATAATATAGTGTTCTAGCCGAAAAGTTTTTTAATGAAATATATGTATACATTCTACCTTTATGCTTACATGTAACCTTTTCTTTATTGACTAATTCTTCTTTAATTTTATTTGCAAATATTTCTCTTTCTCTTTTATCTTTACAAGTTATTGCACAATGGAAAGATCTTTGATAAGGACTATTTAACATATCAAATAAATTTTCGATATTTTCTACTTCATCTTTATATTCATTAAAATTAGCTGTATTTCTTTTTTCGTTTTCTAATTCTTCTTGAATTATTTTTTCTAACTCTTCTTGTATTTCTAAATCTATTTTTTCCTTATTTTCTTCATAGTATTTTCTATCATCAATTATTTGCTGTTCTTTTCCTATTGTTTTTAAATATTTTATATATCCTGCAACTATAAAAGGACAGCCGCCTAATCTACAATTGTTATATGCTGTACAAACTTTCATATCAGAGTTCAAATTTCTTGTAAGATTTCTGTAGTTATTAGCTTTTTTTCTTTTATTCAATTCTTCTAAATCAATATCTTCAATCTTATTGTTTAAATTTCTATAATCTTGGCAACTATAATATGAATGTATTTGAAGTCTTCCATTAACAGATGTTCTTTCTATCCATACAGCTTCACTATCGCAAAGTGCCATTGCAAAATCAAAAATATCTTTTGAAACTTTTTTCAAACCGTCATTTGCTTTCCATACGAAATTGTAATAATCATTATGTTCATTTTCTTCTCTATATTTTTTTCTTTCTTCAAGAGCTTTTTCAAGCAAGCCATTATTATATAAATATAATATATATCCAGCATACTTTTTAGGGCACTTTTCAAATTTACAATCTTTACAAACTGCTTCTATCTTAGTTGTAAAGCAAGAAAAAGTGCTAGTTTTTTCAGATATAATTTTGCGTTCATTAAGCAATGAATTCGAATCTATAAAAGTATCGTATAATTCAGCTGTTGTAGTTTTATTATCACATAACCATGCTATATGAGAATCAATATTTATTTTTTTATTTTCATCAATGTTAAGTTTAATTCCACCATATTTTATAAATTTATATGAAATATCCAATACTTTATCTGATGCATTGTTTAGTCCACCTGGTTCATTCCATTCAAACTCATATTTCTTCTTTTCAGAATTATGCCCTTCTAACATTTTTAATGCATATTCATAATCGCTTATACTTTTTTCTTTTTTTTCAAAATTTTCAATGCTTTCTTCGGATTGATTTTCTTCATACTCAGCAAAGCCCAAATTTTTTAGTTCTGCTTCATATATTTCTAAAAATGTTTTTATATCATTTTTTTCTTTCTCTAATAACTCTGGATATTCTTTAAGTCGTGTAGTATTTATTTCTAAGACTACGATATTATAATATTTTTCAATTTTTTCTCTTATCATTTCGTAATCTACGTCTTTTAAGTTTTCATTATATGTATTTGAGTTATCTGAAATTATTGATTGAAAACTATTTTTAGTTATATTAAAGTTTATCCAAGCAACTAATTTATGCGTGTTATCTTCTAATTTATATACAGGAAACTTAGAAATCAATTCTAAATTTTCGTACTGAAATTTAGGCAAAAATATTTTATATTCTTCTTTATCTTCGGATACTCCATTTATAGCAAAATATTTTTCTAATAAGCATTGCAAAAAATCTAAACCACCATTGTAAAGTAAAGTATCATTCATATCATCTACGCAATCATATATGATTGCTTCCTCCTTCGTATTTTAATTCAATTTTACATTAAAGTCAGTTTATTTTCTAGTTCTTCCCATTCTTCAATTAACGCTTCAATTTCATTTGTTATGTTTGTCATATTTTCTTGTATTTCTGTTAGTTTGATATAGTCTGCACATATTTCTTCTTTTTGCATTTCAGTTTGCAATTGATTTATTTTTTCTTCCTTTTTTGAAATCAATTCTTCTATTTTCTTTATTCTATTATTCATCTTATTTTTTTCTTTATTTATAAAATAAGAATTTACAGGTATTTTCTTTTCTTCTTTTAATGTTACTGGCAATTCAACTTCACTTGATACTTCTTTTTCTTTCTTAGCCATATACTCTTCATAAGTTCCATCAAAAAAATTAACACTATCATTTTCAAAAACTAATAATGCTGTTGCTATTTTACTTACAAAATATCTATCATGAGAAACAAATATCAAAGTGCCTTCATATTGATTTAAAATTCTTTCTAAACTTTCTTTTCCTAAGATATCCATATGGTTTGTTGGTTCGTCTAAAAGTAACAAGTTAGGACCTTTTTTAAATATTTCACATAATTTTAATCTTACTTTTTCGCCACCTGATAGTACAGATATTTCTTTAAAAACCTCTTCACCAGTAAATAAAAAAGCTGCTAAAGAACTTCTAACTTCTCTATCATTTAAAGCAGGAAATGTATCACTAAACTCATCAAAAATTGTCTTAGATGAATTTGCAAAAGCTAATTCTTGATCAAAATATTGTTTTTCAACATTATATCCAAATTCAAAATCACCAGAAAGTGGTTCTACTTTTCCCATCAATGTTTTTAAAAATGTAGACTTTCCAATTCCGTTCGCACCAATTATTCCAAGCTTTTGTCCTTTCAATAAACTAAATGTTATTTTAGCAAGAACATCCGTATAACCAATTTCAAGGTCTTTTACATTTAATACGTTCTTGCCACTTTGTTTTTTTAAAACAAAATTAGTGTGAAACGTTCTTAAATCATATTTATTAGGTTCTTCAACTTTTACCATTCTCTCGATTTGTTTTAATTTTGAAAGTGCCATCTTCGCTTTTGTTGGTTTGTATCTAAATCTATCTGCGATAGCTGTTAATCTTTTTATCTCTTTTTGTTGAAATTCATAATCTTTTAATTGCTTTTCATAATTTATTTTCTTTTGTTCTTCGTAAGATGTATAGTTTCCAGTATAAGAAGTAATTGCAGCATATTCAATTTCATATACTTTGTCGACAATTTTATTTAAGAACATTCTATCATGTGAAACAATAACTACAGCTCTATTATAACTCTTTAAGTAGCTTTCGAGCCATTCGATTGTTTCAATATCTAAATGGTTAGTTGGCTCATCAAGTAAAAGAATATCAGGCTTACTTATTAAAAGTTTTATAAATGCCACTCTTGTTTTTTGTCCACCAGAAAATTCACTTATTTGTTTTTTCTCATCTTCAGCAGAGAAACCAAATTTTCTAATCAAAGTTTGATATTCTTTTTTATATGTATAGCCTTCCATATACTCATATCTATCACGTGCTGAAGTATATGCTTTTATAAGTTCATCACTTGTATTTGTTTTCAGCTCTTCTTCTAATCTTTGCATCTTACCTTCGAATTCAATTAAAGGTTTATAAACTTCTAATATTTCGTCAAGCAGAGTCTTGGTTTCATCTTCAAAATCAATTTGTTTTAAATAGCCAATGGTAGGATTACCTTGTTTATATATTCCAAATCGTTCTTCACCTATACCAGCCTCAAGCATTTCATTATTTACGATTGCTTTAAGCAAAGTGGTTTTTCCACAGCCATTTCTTCCAACTATTGCTATCTTTTCTTTTTCTTTTATTTCGATATTTATTTCTTCTAAAACTGTTTCAGCACCATATGAAACAGCACCATTTACTATTCTATAATTCATAGTCTATTCTTTACTTAATTCTAATGACGTTGCTAATTTATTATATACCTCTTCTTTATCAGCATCACCATATGAATCCACGTACTCCTCTCTTAATACAGCTGTTATAACATTTCCATTTTTATCAATTTCAGAATATACCATAGATATATCTTCATCATCCTTCATATAATTATACATATTTTCTACCAAAGTGTCGTCGCCTGATGTAACTTCTTCTTCCAATGTAATGCTAATCAATTTTTCGTTTTCAAATTTATATATTGTTGTACTAATAAATCCTTCACTGTAAGCTTTAAGAACAATCGTATCATCTCCACTTGATAATTCATAAGAGATTGGATTTTCTTCGTCATCATTTAATGAATCTCCAGAATACAAAGAATCTCCACTAATTTCATTATTCTTATTCAATTCTTCAACTCTAGTTTTATGCACACCTAACACAATATAAATAGCAATAACTGTCAACATCAGTATTACAGTCACTTTCTCACCTTTATTCATTATATCATCCTTTCTTTTAACCTCTACTATGATAATACCAACTTTTTATAGATTTTACAAGGTTTTATCGATATACAAATTCGACCTTTTTCCACAAAAATTTATTGAAGTATTTGTCGAATAATGATAACATATGATTGTATGATTAAACTTATCAGATAAGGAGATTTGTTATGTTTATAGGTGAATATAATAAGGCTGTTGTTTTAACGTATTTAAGCGTTGTTTTTGGTGTTTTAGGCTTTTCATTTGCATTTTCAGGTAACTTTATGTACGCAATGGTTTGCTTACTTACTGCAGGTGTTTGTGACACTTTCGATGGAAAAGTAGCTAGAACTTGTGAAAGAACTGAAGACGGTAAAAGATTTGGAATCGAAATAGATTCATTAGCAGATACTGTAAATTTTGTTGTATTGCCAATCGCAATATTTTTCAACATGGGAATGCACTCATGGTATCATGTTGTTATATATACACTTTATGCTTTAGCTGGAATTATCCGTCTAGCATATTTTAATGTTCTAGCATTTAAAGAAAAAGATTTTAAACCAATAGATTATTATACAGGGCTTCCTGTTACAACAGTTTCATTCTTTTTCCCATTTGTATACGCATTTTCAAAAATAGTACCAATGGAAATAATGAAATGGGTATTTACAGGAATGACACTTTTAATCGCTTTTTTATTTGTGTTTAATTTCAAATTAAAAAAACCAAAGGGAAAAATAGTTTATGGCTTTTTAGGAATTGCTATTGCTATAGCAGTAGCAGTCTTATTCTTTGCTAAATAATAAATATTAAAATTTAAGGATAGAATTATGAAAGTATATGATTATAACAAAAAAGAACTAGTTGAGCTTAAGCAATATAGTCAAAGAAGTTTAAAATTTTTATATAAAACAATACCTGGGCGAGCATCGTTAAAAGTAGTTACTCGCCCAACTGTTGCTAAAATTTATGGGAAATATAACAACAGTAAATTTTCAAAACGAAAAATCAAAAAATTTATATTAAAACATTCTATAGACATGACTGACTATAGTGATAAAAAATTCAATTCATTCAACGATTTTTTTGCTCGTGAAATCAAAGAAGGTAAACGTGAATTTTCAACAAATTCAGTTGACTTTTTTTCTTGTGCAGACAGCAAGTTGTCAATTTACAAGATATCACCCGAATTAACATTAAACATAAAAAATTCTACATACGATATTACAGAACTAATTCAAGATTCTGAAATAGCAAAAGAATTTCAAGGACGGACTTTGTATTGTGTATCGTCTATGTGTAAATGATTATCATAGATATTTATTCGTTGATGATGGAAAAGTAGTTAGTAGAAAAAAAATAAAAGGAGTACTTCATACTGTATGCCCTATTTCTTTTGAAAAATATAAAGTATTCACTCAAAATGCTAGAGAAGTTACTGTTTTAGAAACAAAGCATTTTGGAAAAATTATAAATATAGAAGTTGGTGCTCTTTTAGTTGGAAAAATAAAAAATCATGATGTTACAAAATTTAAACGTGGACAAGAAAAAGGTTATTTTGAATTTGGTGGTAGTACAATAATTCATCTAATTCAAAAAGATACTGTAAAAATAGATGATGATATACTAAAATATACCGATCAAAATATAGAAGTTCAAGTTAAACAAGGAACTACAATCGGCAAAAAAATATTAAAAAGAAATGGCTAAGATATTATTTCTTAGCCATCCATTCTACCAACTTTTCAAGAACATTAGTAGCATCAAATCTTCCTAATTCATACATCTCCTGAATTTTATTTTCATCCTTTTCTATTCTTTTCATTTTAATCGTCCTAGAAGGTCTAATGACAAAAATATCATTTTGAGAGTTAGAATCATTTTCTAAATTTATTATTTCTTCCAAAGTTTCATTATAATTTTTATATCTATTATTAAGAGCTTCTACATACTTAGGGTACTTACCATACTTTAGTTTGGCAAAACTCACTTTAGATTTCTTTTTACGATAATCAATCGGTCTTGTTAAAATAACAATATTTTTAGAATATCCAAGTTGCTTGGACTTCTTTAGTGGAATACTATCTGTAGTACCACCATCCAAATATTTTTTACCATCATACTCTACAATCTTTGAAACATATGGCATCGCAGACGTAGCACGCAAAAGCTCCATTTGTTCAAAGACATCATTAACCTTAATATATTCAGCCTCTCCAGTTTCAACATTAGATACCGTAGCATAAAAAGGTATCTCCGAAGACTTATATGTATCATTATCAAAAATATCAAGTTTCAAGGGAACTTCATAATATGAAAAATCCTTATTTACAATATTACCTGTAGTAATCAAAGATTTAAACCCCATGTATCTTGGATCTTTCAAGAACTGTTTATTATACCTTATAACTCTACCAGGTTGCTTTGAAAGATAATTCACACCAAAAAGAACACCTGCAGAAACACCAATAATTCCATCTACATTTATATTATTCTCCATAAAAACATCTAGTACTCCGGCAGTATATAGGCCTCTCATCGCACCACCCTCAAGAACTAATCCAATATTCAAACTACTCACCTCTCAATTCAATAAATTTTTCAACAGCCTTTCGTCCAGAAGCTGAAGCCCACGCAACAGTTGCAGTTATTCCAGCCAAATCCCCAATAGCAAAAATCTTATCATCAGAAGAAACATAATTTTCATCAACTTTTATGTAATTTTTATTAGTCAAATCCAAATGTAAATTTTCAGCTAAACTCATATCAATTTTTGATCCTACAGCCATAACAACATAATCAGCTTTCAAAATAAAATTACTTCCTTGAAGATTTTTTAAATTATTATAAGAAACTTCACCATCATAAAAAGTTTTCATACACTCAATTTCTTTAACACAGTCATTCCCATGAATTTCAACCAAATTCGTATTAAACAAAAATTTAACCCCATCGTTTTTAGCATCAGTATACTCCCTAATATCTGCCGGCATTTCACTTTTACTTCTTCTATATACAATAGTAACTTCCCTTGCACCTAAACGTTTAATAGTTCTAGCAACATCGATGGCAACATTTCCACCACCAGATACAAAGACAACTTTGTCAGTATAATCAGGATGAACACCTTGTTCCAAAAGCTCATTTCCACCAAAAACGCCATTTAATTCTTCACCCTTAATTGACATAGGCTTAGAAACATTTGAACCAAAAGCAAGGAAAACAGCATCGAACTCCATTTTTAGGTCTTCCAAAAACAAATTCTTGCCTAATTCTCTTTTGTACTGAACAGAAATTGCTTTATCATCGCTATTAAAGCAAGTAATTTCAAGAATCTTATCTATAGCATCATCTAGCAAACCTTTATTCAATCTAAACTCCGGAATACCATGTCGCAACAATCCACCCAACTTAGACTTTTTTTCAAACAAAGTAACACTCGCGCCATTCCTTGCCAAAAAAGCACTAGCAGTTAATCCAGCAGGTCCAGCACCTATAACAGCAATATTCAAGCCTTGAAGTTTTGAACTAATATTTGAAAATTTCCAATCATTTTTAATAGCCAATCTTCCTAAAAAATTTTCGATCGCTCCAATATCAATTGCTTCACCTTTAAAGCTAGCCGTACATTTACTTTTACACTGCTTATCATGAGGACAAACAATAGAAGCAACACTTGGAAAAACTGTAGTTTGAGTCAAAACATAATATGCTTCCTCAAACTTTCCATCCTTAACCAAGGAAATAATCTTAGGGATATCATTAGACAAAGGACACATATTCATACAAGGTTTATTTACACAATTAAAACATCTATTCACTTCGCATTTAATTAAATCATCCATAAAAAATCTCCTCACTCACATTATACTATCGTTTGCTCTGATATCAGGAGTACCATTCAACTTTTGTTGCTTCATCCAAATTTTCATAACAAGCTTATGCGGTAAAATCTTCGTCAAAAAAATCTGTGCACAATTTATAAAACCATAACACGAAACATCTTTACTCTTTTTATAAAAATCTTTTAAAGCTTTAGAAACAACATCCTTTGCTTGATACATAACAACATATTTAATAACAACCTCTTTTGAATTTTCCCTTACAGCACGATTAAAAAAATTAGTTTTAGTCCAATAAGGACATACAGCTAAAACCTTAATATTTCTATATTCAAGCTCCTTATTTAAAGCTCTAGAATACGACAACACAAAGCTTTTCGACGCAGCATATATATTTATATACGGAATAGGCTGAAAAGCAGCTGTAGAAGCAATATTTATAATTCCTGATCCCTCACTCATATAAGAAAGTGAAAAATCAACCATTGAAACAATCGCTTTAACATTTAAATCAATCATATTAAGCTTAATACTAGTATTTAAATTTTCTTCATGCTCAAACTTTCCAAAACCTGCACAATTAACTAAAAATTTAATATTAACATTTGCATTTTCTAACTCAACTTTATACTTCATTAAATTTTCCGAAACAGATAAATCCATAGTCAAAACTTTTGAAGGCTTATTTAATTTATTAGCAACTTCTTCTAACTTATCCTTTTCTCTAGCAATTAACCAAAATTCATCGATATCTTTATTACTAGCAAGTTGAAAAACAAATTCTCTTCCTATTCCTGAAGAAGCACCTGTAACAACTGCAATATTTTTCAAACCATTATTAGTCATACACAACTCCCTTTCGTATATTATATAAATTATATACCACTACTTTAATTTGCTCAATATTGAAAAAAATATAAATATACCAAAATAAAAGCAGATAAAATCGAAAAAAACTTATCAAGTTTCCTTCAGTTATATCTGCTTTCTTTCATATCTTTTCATATATATTTTTTCGCTCTTCGCGCGTTTTTGGCATAAAAAAAATCTGGCAAAAACTTATCTTCACATGGGGCATCCCCATACTATTTTCAGCTATCTCGAGCTTA
>CAYNRR010000020.1:0-22278 GCA_964400015.1 uncultured Eubacteriales bacterium
ATTTCAAATGCAGGCGTATCTAAGTGAGTGTGACATATGTTTGACAAACCTACAAGATGTTTTGGTTCTAATTTCTTTCAAAATATAAAAAACAAAAAATATATGATATAATTTAAATGCTTAAACAAAAAATACTGGAAGGGAAGTGAAAGAATGAAAAATTTAATTATTTATTACTCTTATGAGGGAAATACAGAAGAAATTGTAAAAGGTATGCAAAATGAAATAAATGCAGATGTATTAAAACTAGTACCCAAAAAAGAAAAAATAAGCAAGGGATTGTATAGATTTGTATGGGGTGGAATGCAAGTTTATATGACTAAAAAACCTGAACTTGAAGAGTACAATATAGACTTAACACAATATGATAATATAATAATAGGTTCTCCTTGTTGGTTTGGAACATATGCACCACCTATAAATACTTTTTTATCAGATAACAAAATGGAAAACAAAAATATATATCTTTTTGTTTGTAATGGTGGAAACTTAAGAAATACATGGAAAAACTATGAAAAAGTATTAGCTGGGAATAATATAATTTCTCAATTAGATTTGATTTATCCAATAAAAAATGGAATAGAAGAAGCTAAAAAGAAAGCAAACGAATGGATCAAAAATAATATAAAATAAAAAAAGTGGGAAGAAACCCACTTTTTTTATTGCGTTAGTCGACGTTCACGTAGTATTCGCTACTTTGTGTTACCACGTGGAAACGGTTGTTGCCGAGGTTGGTGACGAACTTAACGGGGGTAGTGATAACTTCCTGGGCGTAGTCTACACCATCAATCTTAATGAATCGGGTGCAGTGATAGGGATATGCCGGCTTGGGAATGCTGGTACCGATAGCGTTGTAGACTTTTTTCTCGATATCAAACCATACCGAATCGTAGTAGCCGACAACACCTTTCAGACAGTAGTAAGTGTGATCAGAATAAATTTCCTCATACTCGACCTCATAGGCCTGACCTTTTACCAAATTCCGTGCATCGAAGCAACCATAATAGCTATCCTTCAAACCGTTATAACGTACAATTTTTGCCATTTTAAAATTCCTCCTAAAATTATTTGGATGATATGAAAATAGGGTATAACTCACTTATAATTATAGCATACTTTACATAAATTAAAAAGCTATTTTAAAGAATTCACTTCCAAATAGCTTTGCAGTTTTGGCTTCAAACGTTAGCTTTTGACCAACAAAAAATCAACCAGACTTTATTATCTGATTGATTTTGCAACATTTCTGTTCCGCTTATCTTGAACAGATACGTTATTGGTGCGCCCGAGAGGATTCGAACCTCCAACCGTTCGGTTCGTAGCCGAATACTCTATCCAGTTGAGCTACGAGCACATCACAATAAGTTATTATATAGTTTTTTTGAAAAAAATCAATAGCTAAATTGAATTTACAATAATTATATATTATAATATGTACGTAAAATGCATTCGTAGCTCAGTTGGATAGAGCGCTCCCCTCCTAAGGGAGAGGCCGGAGGTTCGACTCCTCTCGGATGCACCAAATTGATAAAACAGTGGGGAAAGCATATGAAATCAAATAAAGTCGATTTAATATTTATACACTTTTTTGAAACTATATAAAGATTAGGCGAAATGAGATATATTCAAATTGGATACATTTTGTCGCAATAAAACTAATGAATAACATATTCTACTGCATTATAAAAAGGGGAATGAAAATGAAAGAAGAATATATGAATATAGCTTTAGAAGAAGCTAAAAAAGCATATAAAAAAGAAGAGGTTCCAATTGGTGCAATAATAGTAAAAGACGGCAAAGTAATTGCTAAAGCTCACAATATGAGGGAAAGAAAAAAACAAGCTTGTGCACATGCAGAGATATTAGCAATTCAAAAAGCATGCAAAAAGCTTAAAGCGTGGCGATTAGAAAACTGTGAGATGTATGTTACCTTGGAACCATGCCCAATGTGTGCTGGCGCAATTTTAAATGCTAGAATAAAAAAATTATACATAGGAGCAATGGAACCAAAATTCGGAAGTGTTGGATCAAAAATAAATTTACTAGAAGATATAGTGTATAATCACAAAGTTGAAGTTGAAAAAGGAATATGTGAAGAAGAGTCCGTAAAATTATTAAAAGATTTTTTTAAAATGCTTCGAGAGCGAAACAAACAGGGACGTCCGTGAAATGTTCATTTTTTGGTAAATATTTCAAAAACAACGTTTTGAATTGTCTTTGTATACATAGATTATTGACAAAAAAATAAAAGTTAGTATACTTATTATTAGTATACTAATTTTGTTTAAGGGAGGTAAGATATGAGAAATATAGGTATGTATTTAAAAAATATAACACAGGCTGAATATCATAAGGTTGATAAACGATTAGAAAAATATAATTTGGTTAAGGGACAAGCGTCACTTCTTTCTTTAATAAAAAAACATGATGGTGCTACGCAAAATGAACTAGCTGATTTGTTGAATGTTAGATACTCTTCTATGAGCGAAAGATTATACAAGCTGGAAATTATGGGATATATACGTAAAGTTGTTGCAGAAGAAAATCAAAAGTATAAAAGAATATATATAACTACTGAAGGGAAAAAAGCAGTAGTACAATGTAATAGAATTTTAAACGAGTTTGAAGAGTCATTATATAAAGGTTTTACTAAAAAAGAATTAAAACAATTAGAAGATTCTTTAGAAAAGATAATGAAAAACATTGAAAAAATGCAAGCGTATAATTAAAGAAAAACCTTGTTGTACTAAGTACAACAAGGTTTTTTATTATTTCTTTTTAGCTACAGCTTTTTTAGTAGCTGGTTTAGCAGCAACTTTTTTAGCAGCTGGTTTAGCGGCTACTTTTTTAGCAGCTGGTTTAGCGGCTACTTTTTTAGCAGCTGGTTTAGCAGCAACTTTTTTAGCTACTGGCTTTTTAGCAGCTGGTTTAGCAGCAACTTTTTTAGCTACTGGCTTTTTAGCAGCTGGTTTAGCAGCAACTTTTTTAGCTACTGGCTTTTTAGCAGCTGGTTTAGCAGCAACTTTTTTAGCTACTGGCTTTTTAGCAGCTGGTTTAGCAGCAACTTTTTTAGCTACTGGCTTTTTAGCAGCTGGTTTAGCAGCAACTTTTTTAGCTACTGGCTTTTTAGCAGCTGGTTTAGCAGCAACCTTTTTAGCAACTGGTTTTTTAGCAGCTGGTTTAGCAGCAGCTTTTTTAGCAACTGGTTTAGCAGCAACTTTTTTAGCTACTGGTTTCTTTGCTACTGGCATGTTATTGGCCCCCCTTCTTTTGTAAAAACTCATAATTAAGTTATATAATTAAATCATGAAGTACTAATTTATATTTAAAATATAACTAATTTCGATATTTTTTGCAATAGAAAAAACAAAAAAAATTTCATTGCAGAATAATAAGTTTACTAACGGTTCGTATACTTATTATCTGAATACGTAGTATAAAAATATCTGTACAAACTTAGCAAAAAAACAAATAAAAAAATTTTTTTTGGTTTTTTTGGTCAAATTTAAATTATTTGTCATATTTTTATAGCGATTTATTCAATCAAACTAAAAATATAATGCATTAGAAAAGATGGAAAAACTTTATTCAAAAAATATGATTTTTTGCTAGTAATTGAAAAATAGTTGTAATATAATTTAAAAGCAAGGTGGTGATTAAAATGCAATTTGATTGTCTTCAACGTGAAGAAAAAAGAAGAGTCTTAAGCTTAATGAATCATGAATATGTAAACTTGGATTGCTCGAAAATTGATGCCATATTGGAAAACAATTGTGCTCAGCCAAGATGGATGGACACTTATGTTTTATTGTACAAGGCAAAATTACCTCCTGATATAACTATATATAATATTTTGTTGGAAAAACTATCATTGCAGATCAATTGGTTTTATTTTGAAAAGGATGAAAAAAATTATTTGGTTAATGCAAATGAGCTTTTTATGAGATTATACTTATGGTATAAAATTACTGGCGAAGCAGTAAGCTTTAGTACTAAGGCTCAGTATATTCCACACAAGGATTATGTTAGAAATATTTGTAAAATTTCAAAATTTGTAGATAGTGGATTGCATTTAAAACATATTTCTGGAGACAAATTTACTGTTGAACCATTGAATTTGACTTTTGATTCGCCTGATTCTGCAAATGCATTATATGATGATTTGCTTGATTGGAATGATTTTTACAAGAATGTAAATGTCTCGAAAGATGTTTTGTATAACAACTATGAAAGTGTTTTGAAGTTGAGCAAGGATAAAAGAATGCTTGCTACGATAAGCAACATAACTAACTACTTTGAATGCAAATTTGATTTGAATGATGGAAATATTGTAGTGCCTGATACGGATATTGTTATAAATGATGAAAAGACGGCTACTGATTTTCAAGCTAGAATTATAGATGCGTATCATTTCTTTAGAAATGTTATAAATACTGATGAAAAGAAGGATATTATAAGTGAGATTTATAATAAAAATGTAAATCCTATAATAAAGAAACAATATGAAGAAAACCTAGCTTCTTATATAAGAGTGACAGAAAATAGAGAACTTATAGATTGGATTGTTACTATTTCTAAAGAAAGTAATTATACATTACAAATTTCATATGATGATCAAGGTGTATTTTACATTGATGGAGCAATTATTGTAACAGCTTTAGATGCAAAAGAATATTATATAGATTATATGGACAGAAAGACAGAAAAATTAGCAGTTGCAATATATAAAAATAATATCGTTACAAAGATAAAAAAGATATGGAACAAGTTTCGTGCACGTTTTGCAAAAGCTTAGTGATAAAAAGTAAAGTTTATACTTTACTTTTTATTTTTTATATGCTACAATCGGCTTGTGCAAAAAAAGAAAAAAGTATATAATCATGCCGTAAAGTGTGTTTATATGAATGGTGTTCGATGGAAGACTATGAACCTTGTCAGGTCCGGAAGGAAGCAGCAATAAGTAGATTCTTTTATGTGATACACCATTCATATAAGTATAATTTACGGCTTTTTCTTTGCAATAAAGTTATGCTTATAAAAATATGGTAATAAAGAGGTGAATGGTTTGGCATATATTGCTTTATATAGAAAATTTAGACCACAAAGTTTTAAAGATATGGTTGGACAAGAACATATTACTAAGACTTTGAAAAATCAAATAAAAAATGAAAGAGTTGCACATGCATATTTATTTAGTGGTGGTAGAGGAAGTGGAAAAACTACTACAGCTAAAATACTTGCTAGAGCAGTAAACTGTTTACATCCTATAGATGGGGAACCTTGCAACGAATGTGAAATTTGTAGACAAGCTTTGGAAGGTACGCTTGTAGATATAAGTGAAATTGATGCTGCATCTAATAATGGTGTAGATAATATAAGGGATATAAGAGAAGAAGTTGAATTTATTCCTACAAATGGGAAATATAGAGTGTATATAATCGACGAGGTTCATATGCTTTCAACAGGTGCTTTTAATGCACTTTTAAAGACGTTAGAGGAACCACCAAAACACGTAATATTTATACTAGCGACGACTGAACCGCAAAAGCTTCCTGTAACAATTCTTTCACGTTGCCAAAGATTTGATTTTAAACGTATATCAATAGAAGATATCATAAAAAGATTGAAGATAATTTGTAGCGAATCTAATATTGAAATTGAAGATGGAGCTTTAAAAATAATAGCTAAGATGTCTGATGGTGCTATGCGTGATGCGATTAGTATATTAGAAAGATGTATCGCAGATGGTAGTGAAAAAATTACTGAAAGTCAAATAAGAGAATTAGTAGGTATACCTGAAATTGACTATCTGCTGAAAATCACTAATAGTATATTAGCAAATAATCCGATTGAGATTTTAGAAATTTCAGAAAATCTAATAAATTCAGGAAAAGATTTGGATGTATTCATTTGGGAACTTATCAAATTTATTCGAGATTTGTTAATGTTACATATTTCAAAAGAACTAGTAGTATACAAAGATGAAGAAAAGGAAAAAATGCAAGAACTTGTTAAGAGTGCAACAAAGGAAAGATTGCTTAATTTGATAACTGAACTTTCTACTTTGCAAAATAGCATGAAATGGGCAAGCGATAAAGAAGTTATATTTGAAACAGGTATTATAAAAATAACATTAAAAGAAAATTCAGTTCCTCAAGAAAATACAAAAATATCAAATACCAATGTGAATGTTCAAACTAAAAATGTTGAAGTAGTGAAAGAAATTTCAGAGGATGAAAAATATAAAGAAGAAGTGCTTATGTTATTAAAGGAAAATCATAAAATGATTATGCACACTATATTAAAAAATGCTGAAATCAAACGAGTTGAAGATGATTTAGTACATATAGTCTTTAGTAAAACGTTAGATGATGTAAACAAGCAATATATGCAAAAAGATGAAAGCAAAATTATTATTAAAGAGATGATAAGGAAAGCTTTTGAAAAAGATATGAAAATTAAGTATGTTTTTTAGAAAAAATATTATATAATAACAACATTGATAATAAAAATGAAAGGAAGATGTAAAAATGGCAAGATTTGGTGGATATCCAGGAATGGGTGGAGGAAACAACATGAACCAATTATTAAAACAAGCAAAACAAATGCAAGAGGATATGATGAAAACTCATTCTGAAATAGAATCAAAAGAATTTGAAGTTACAAGTGGTGGTGGTGCCGTTAAAGTAACAATGACAGGTAAAAAAATGATAAAGGCTATAAAAATTAGCCCAGATGTTTTAGATAAAGATGATGTAGAAATGTTAGAAGACTTAGTAATGACAGCTGTAAACGAAGGAATAAAGAAAGCAGAAAGTTTGATGGAAGAAGAAATGAAAAAATTCAATATTCCAACAGGTTTAAACTCATTACTTTAATATAAGGGGAATATAAAATGGGATTTAGTGCATCAATTGAAAAGTTAATAGAAGAGTTTGAAAAACTTCCAAGCATAGGGCATAAAACAGCTGTGCGATTAGCTTTTCATATGCTTAATTCTTCATATGAAGAATGTGAACAATTTGCAAATACAATTATAGACACTAAGAAAAATTTGAAATATTGTTCAATCTGTGGAAACATAACAGATTCAGATCCGTGCTCGATATGTTCAAATGCAAAAAGAAATCAAGAAGTAATTTGTGTGGTTGAAGATGTTAGGGATATTGTTCAAATAGAAAAAACACACGAATATAATGGCGTATATCACGTATTAAACGGAGTAATTTCACCGATGAACGGAATAGGTCCTAACGATATAAAATTAAAAGAATTGATGACAAGAATAGGCTCTGGAGAAATAAAAGAGCTTATCCTTGCCACTAATCCAAACGTTGAAGGTGAAGCAACAGCAATGTATATCTCAAAATTAGTAAAACCTTTTGAAATAAAAACAACACGAATAGCACACGGAATTCCAATAGGTGGCGATTTAGAATACGTCGATGAAGTAACTTTAGCAAAAGCATTGGAAAATCGAACCATATTGTGACACACGAAGGACGTCCGTTAAATGTTTCATTCGAGTAAAATATTGTAAAATTGATAGGAGGTTTTTATGGAAGAAAACGAATATAATCCGATTCAAGAAATGCAACCTCAAGATTTTAAAGATAAAATTAAAGAATGGTATTTATTAAAAGAAAAGCTTGGTAAAGGTAAAACTTTTGGTGATTTAGTTCAACGTCAAGAAAATTTAGAATATCTTGCAGATCATGATATTGAAAGATTTCAGGAACTTCAAAAAGCTATTGAACAGTATGCAGAAAAGCAAGGCGTTAAATTTGATGCTAAAACAGGTGAAGTTACTGTCGAACCTAAACAAGAAAATCGTGAAATAAGTGATGGCGATATGGAAATTATGCCACAGATTGATGGAACTAATGATGAATTGAATAAGGTTAAAGGTGAATATTCACAAGTTACAAAAGCTTTATATGGTGCAAATGATTCGGATAAAAATCCTGGCGTTAAAGCTGTCGTAAATCAAACAAAAAAAGATTTGATGAGCAGAGACCTTGCAGCTAAGAAGCTTTTGGATGCAAAAGTTAAGTTGGAAGTTGCTAAAGATAGAATGGACATGCATGGCGCTAAGCACGTTGCTCAAAAATATGTGCTTATGATGCAATTAGAACAAGCGAAATTAGATTTAGTTAGAAGAATTGCATGTGGTGCAAAAGAAAATGATATGTCGGTACAAATTTTGAAACAAGAAATATCTGGTTTAACCAATCAAATAGCTGATTTGGAAAATGAATTTAATGCTACGCATAGTCAGTATATTTCAGAGTTTACTTCAGCGAAAAGTGCATTGGAAGATAGCCAAAAAGAAGTTGAAGTGGAGAGAAAAGAAGCAAGTGCATTTAATAAATATTCGAAAAATCTTACTTATTCAGAAGATGGAATTTTGAACGGTTCAACAATGGATGGCGTAAAAAATGGAAATACAATTCATGAACAAGAAATCTATGATGAACGTGGAGTAATGATTTTTGATGTAGTCGATGTTCTATCAAGGGAGAAGACTATAAATATAAATGGTTTGGTAGTAACTTGTGTTACTGAGTTTGGGCCAGGTCCAAATGTTGAAGATTCTTTTTACATTGGTGATGTCGAACAACTTGAAGTTAATACAAATGCTGGAATAAACAGTGTTGACGAAAAAGTTGATTTTGAGGAAGTGGAAGATAATACCGAGATGGAAACTTCAGAGGGTTTAGGTGTTTTAAGTAGAGCAATGTCAAGAGTTGCTTTTTATAGCATTGGTGGAGCAATTTATCAAGCTAATGCACTAAATACTGTTCCAGAAGAGCAAAGAATGCAGGCTGCGAAAGGACTTATTGCATTAGGATATGATAGAAGTACTGCAACGATGAGTCCTGAGTCACTATCAACATTGCTTTGCGAAGATATTTCTAGGGCAGCAGAAGAAATTGAAGATGATTTTGGTGAACGTAAAGGCCCATTTGATGGAGAAAATGAATAGAGAGGAGTGGAATATTTATGAAAGTTAATATTGCAAAAAGAAAATTGCAAAAATTACTTATATTAGTTTTAATGTTATTTTTCTTAGTTATATTAGTTGCATATTATATTGCTCCAAAGGTTCAAGAAAATGAAATTAAAGAGCAAGAAAAGGACGGTGTTACAACAGTTGGTTCATATTTTCAAGCTTCAAAATATGAAAAATCTAAGATGGTACAAGATTATATGAATCCGACGGACAGTGAAAAAAATTCCGTAAACGCTACATATGGTGCTGGTAATTGGTATTTTGACACAGATGGATTACATATAAGTTTGCCATATGGTTCAGATAAAGAAAGACTTTTTACAGATGTTTGGCCAGAAACTGATAAGACGCAAAATATTATAAAACCAGATATGGAAATATTAGAAATTGAGCTTGGTAAGACTTTTATGAAAATAAAAGTTTATGATGTAAAGGAAAAAGATTTAAATAATTATATTAAGAAGATAAAAAAAGAATATAGTAGTGAACTAACAACAGTCACATTAAATTCTATTTTTAGAGCACATTCCGAAGATAATAAAGAAGTAACTATTGAATATAATAAAGATTTGGAAGAAGCTACAATTAGATATAATTTTTAATATAAAATAAAAAACCGAAACGTTTAATGTTTCGGTTTTTTGTTATTATTTTTTCTTTTTATTTTTATTCATCCAATCTTTTCCGTCTACAATTCTTGCTGCTAACATTGATGATGCTGAATCACCAACTACGTTTAATACTGTTGCTGGTGCGTCTATAATTGTAGCAATAATCGTAAGTATAGGTAATGTTGATAATGGGAATCCAAGCATTGTGATAACCATTGTTTCAGAAATTGTACCACCACCGATAGGAACGGCAGTAACAAATAGTGTAGCTATTAGTGAAATAGCAAGTATTTTTCCAACTCCTGTAAGTGAATAAACATCAACACCAAATAAACATACTAAAAACATTGCTTTAAAAACGGAACCAATTATCGAACCATCTTTATGAAAACTAGTTCCAAGAGGAATCATAGTTTCAGCGATATCATCAGAAACGCCTATATTTTTAGCTGCCTGTAAGTTTACAGGAATAGATGCTGCACTTGAACATGTAGCAAGCGCTGTAAACATAGCAGGCAAGATATTTGCCCAATATTTTTTTACTCCAAGCTTACCCCCAGCAATGAAAGCGTATAATGAATAAACAATGAAGAAAACTGCTAAACATGCTATTGTATAAATAATGAATGTTTTTAAATAGCCAATTGCAATTGAAGAACCAAAAGTACCAATCAATGCGGCAAAATAACATCCAAGACCTATAGGAGCATACATCATTACGATATTTAGAAGCGACATTATAATATCTGTTAATGATTCTAAAACATCTTGAACAGGTTTTGCTTTTTCACCAGACATTCTCATTGCAAGACCAAATAGTATAGAGAAAACTATGATTGCAACGATATTGTTTCTAGAGAAAAGTCCTGAAAAATCATCTACAGTTAAAACACTAACAGTTCTGTCTAAAATCGATAGTGATTCGGTAGATTCTGTAACTTCATCAGTCAATGTCGATTTTATTATTTCAACATCTTGACCAGAAACAAGTTTTACAGGATATGCTGCCATAATACCAACTAACACTGAGATAAGTGAAGTGATAATAAATACAAGTACAATTGTACTAAGTATTTTTCCAACTCTTTTTGGTTGAGTGATTTTTGAAATAGAAGTTGAGATTGTAAGGAATATAAGTGGAACTATTATGATAAACATAAGATTTATAAATAGATCACCTAGTGGACTAAGCACTGTTGCTTTCTCCTTAAAAACTAACCCCGCGATAGCACCTATAATTATAGCCGCTAACAATATGAGCGTTTGCTTGTAATTTTTAAGAAACGTCTTCATAAAATCAAACCTCCTTTATTTAGTTATGCGTCTATTATATACATATTAAAAAAATTTTGCAATATGCAAAAAATATGTTAATATAAATTCATATGAATTCAGTTAATAAGTGGATTTGGGAGGGAAAAATGTTAGAAAATGTTGAATTATTTTGTCATAACAGCATAAAAATTACGGGATCAAAAATAATTTATATTGATCCTTTTAGATTAGAAAAAGAATTTCATGATGCAGATTATGTTTTTTCGACACATACTCATTATGATCATTTTTCAGAAGATGATATAGAAAAAGTTTTAAAGGATAATACGGTAATAATTACTCCAGATACTTCTAGAGAACTTGCATGTGATTTAACTAAAGATAGAAGTAGAGTTAAAATTGTTGAACCTGCGAATGAATATGAAGTTGATGGAATAAAATTTTCTACAACTTATGCTTTCAATAAAGAAACTTTATATCATACTAAAAATGAAAAATGGGTTGGGTATATTATTGAACTAGACGGCGTAAAGTATTATATTGCAGGTGATACAGATAATATAAAAGAATTGAAAAATGTTGAATGTGATGTTGCCTTTATACCCGTTGGAGGAAAGTATACTATGGGATACGCAGAAGCTGCTGGTTTAGCTAATACTATTAAAGCTAAAATTGTTGTGCCAACACATTATGGATGTATTGTTGGAAGTAATGAAGATGCTGAAAAATTTGCAAAGCTAGTAAAGTATAAAGAAGTAAGAATTTTGATAAAATAGAGAGTGAGTATATGAGAAATATAAAAATAACAATTGAATATGATGGAAAAAATTTTGCTGGTTGGCAGTCGCAACCTGGTAAAGTAAGTATACAGTCTGAAATTGAAAAAGCGATAAAGGAAATAACGAATGAAGAGTGTGAAGTGATAGCATCAGGAAGAACAGATGCTGGTGTACATGCTTTAGGGCAAGTTGCTAATTTTCACACAAATACTAATATCGAGATTGATAAAATTCCATATGCAATAAATTCTAAATTGCCTAAAAGTATTGTAATTACTAAAGCAGAAGAAGTTGAGGAAAGATTTCATTCAAGATATAATTGCAAATTAAAAACATATCGATATATTGTAAATAATTCTGAATTTCCTTCGGCATTAGAACGCTATAGAGAATATCATATGCCTATTAAATTAGACGTAGAAGCTATGAAAAAGGCTATAAAGTTTTTTGAGGGAGAACATGATTTTAAAGGTTTTAAATCTTCGGGAGGTAACGCAAAAAAAACTACTGTTAGGAGAATAACTAAAGCTGTAGTAGAAGAACACGAAAAACGTTTGTATATTGAGCTTACAGGTAACGGATTTTTATATAATATGGTTAGAATTATTGCAGGTACAATAGTGGATGTTGGACTTGGAAAAATTTCTGCTGAAAGTATACCAGAAGTAATTGAATCTAAAGATAGGACTCGTGCTGGAAAAACGTTGCCACCACACGGATTATATTTACTTTCAGTTAATTATAACAAATAAATTTTGGAGGTATAATGGATTTATCTAATGAAAATGTTATACATATAAAGCGAAATGGTTTTGAATATTTACAATTTAAAAAATTAAATGAGTATCCAGAAATAAAACATGCATATGCTTTAAAGCCGTTAGATTTTAGAAGACATAAAGGTAATGATGTTGTAGCAAATTATAAGATGCTTTTTAACGATTTAAATATTTCAATCGAAACCTTAGTGAAGCCGACACAAGAACACACAAATAACGTCAAAATAATTGATTTAAAAGTAAATAAAAATGAGCCTGATATTTTTATGGATTACTTAAAAGAAACTGATGGACTAATTACAAACAAAAAAGAAATTACATTAGCTTCTACAAATGCAGATTGTATATTATTTTTAATATATGATCCTGTAAAAAAAGTTATATCAAATGTTCATTCGGGCTGGCGTGGAACTTTTCAAAAAATCGTTGAAAACTCGGTAAAGATGATGATTGAAGTATATGGCTCAAATCCAAAAGATATAATTGTTTGTATTGCTCCAAGTATTAGAAAATGTCATTTTGAAGTTGATGAAGATGTAAAAGAACAATGCGAAAACATATTTGAATACACGGGTAGGACTAACGAATTTATAGAAAAAACTATCGTTAAAGATGGAAAGCAAAAATATGTTATTGATACTGTAAAAATAAATAAAATTGTGTTATCAGAGTTAGAAATTGATGAAAGAAACATTATTGATTCTAATATTTGCAGTTATTGTTTTAGCGAAAAAGTTCATTCAAGGAGAGGCGATGGCTTAGATTTCGGTTTGGGGAGTGCAATAATTTCAATGGTTGAATAACAAAAATAAAAAACGTGCTAAAGCTAAATAGCACGTTTTTGTTTTATTGAATAGTTTGAAAATACTAAAATGTTATCTTGTTAATTTGATATTTTACTACAGTGTTATTAGGCATTTCTGTCAAAGTAATAACTGCGTTTTCAATTCTTTCGATTTCGCTATCTATATTTTTTTCTAATGTACAAACAAATTCGTAAGTGTCATTATTTTTATGCACAGAAATAATATTTTCAACAGAGTAGTAATAAAGAGTAGATGGCCAACAATAATAATATTCATTTTCACTATCGTATAGATAATAAGCATCTTCAATTTCGATAGGTGCCTCAACTTGTATTCCTGTAAGTTCTTGAATAATCAAGTGTAATTCATCTTTTGGAACGTATTGAATATAAGTTGTATCATCACTAAATTCTGAAAGCAATCCCTTTTTTTCGGCAAGTTGCATAGCAACATCTAATAAATTTTCTTCATTATGTTCGCTTGGTGTATATTCTTTAAGATTTACAATTATGTCTAAATCGAAATTTTCTTTCAATTCAAGTTGCTTTTGTACATCACTTATGTTAGAACGATTTGATAGTAGAACGCATAAAAAGATTGCTACAAGTATAATCAAAATTACGCCTATTATCAGGTGTTTCTTATTCATAAAATTCCTCCTATGTATAAACAAATTTCACAACAATATTTTACCATATTTTTTGCATATGCAACATAAAAAATAAATTTACTTAAAGTTAAACATCGTAAAGTCAAAAGCTTCAGTGTTATACATTGTTATAACGATATCAATATTATTTTCTTCGACGTAGTCTAGAAGTGTTATTGTTGATGCATCACGCATATCAATCATGTGTAGTTCTTCAACAACTGTTGATAAGAATGCGGCCATAGGTAGTGAATACGAATCTTTTATCAGTAAGACTTTTAAGTCGTTATTTTGAAAATTATTTTTTATTATTAAATTTCCGTAATCCCATTCAAAGTATGTAGCATGTTTATTTGAAGTGACATCATCATTATTTAATATGTATTCTTTTACAATTGCTTTTCTAAAATCTCCACTAAAGGCAGGCTCATCAGTAGATACAAGGCCGTTGTATATTAAGTAATCTGTTTTGAAATTTGGTTCTATAAAAATGTAATCATCAAGTCCTGCAACAGCTTGCCCAACTCTTCTACCTAGAGAACCAAGATAACAAGATTTAATTTCTGTAACAGTATAGTTATTTATATTTTTGAAAAAATCACCTGACAGAATTGGAAAATTATATTTTTCAAGCAAATCTACAATTTTATTAAAAGCCCAAAATGCTGTTGGAGTAGTCCAATGATGATCTGTTTTATAAAATAAGGTATCTCTATCTAAATTTTCTTCTATAATTTTTTCTCTTAAATCAAATGTATCTACATTATTGTTATTAAGTATTTCTAAAAATTCATCTGCATTTTTATTAGAAAAATTATACTCACTAACAATTTCATCAGTATATCCTTTCAAATATTTGTTTGGTGCTTGAATATAAATAAAAGGAATATTTTTTTCTTTGAGTTTGTTAGAAAAATCAATTGTGTTTTGTGCAAAATTTGTTATATCAATATCATTTCCTGAAAAGTGTAGATATCCTTTACTATCTTTTACTATAACGCCATATTCAGCATCTTCAAGCAATTGAATAGACAATCCTTTTTGAAGTGAAGACCATAAATTTATAAAAAAATCAGAATAGGCAACGTTTTCAGAATATATTTTTTCAGTATTATAAATCAAATTTCCATCGTCAAAAACTTCTATAAAAGAATATTTGTTTTCCCATAATGTTGCTATGCTGATAATAGAAATGATTACTAAAAAAACTAGTGTAGTTATTTTATATTTGTCTATTTTCATAATACCACCACCTTAAAAATTAAAATAAATAAATGGATTATATGTTCCTTTTACCAAAAAAGATACGGTTATCAAAAACAAAAAAGTCATAGCTAAAGGTGAAATTATGCACGAAATTTTTTCATGATTATTAGTGAACTTGGTGATGTATTTGTAAATCGGTAATGAAAATAAAATTCCGGCAACAAAGTAAATAAACTTTTCTTTAAAATATCTTGTGAAATTTTTATCTATAAAAGGCAATGAATTTAATCCAAACATAGATTCAAGATATTCAAAGCAACCGTTTAAAGTTGTTGTTCTAAATAGCACCCAACCTATTAAAACAACGATAATAGTATACAAATGAAGTAAAACTTTTTTCCATGTAGCAAGTGAATCTAGCGACTTTAATTTTTCTTTTAAAATAGATTTCTCAAGAATTAAAAATACAAAGAAATACAATCCCCATAATATAAAATTCCAAGAAGCTCCGTGCCATACTCCAGTTAAAAGCCATACGATAAAAATATTAAAGAAAGCTCTACTTTTTTTGCATCTTGAACCACCAAGAGGAATATAAACGTAATCTCTAAACCAAGTTCCCAGAGAAATATGCCATCTACGCCAAAATTCAGTAATGCTTTTTGAAGTGTATGGATAATCAAAATTTTCTTCAAATTTAAAACCGAACATACTGCCCAAGCCAATAGCCATATCTGAATAACCAGAAAAGTCGAAATATATTTGAAGAGCGTATGCGATAGCACAAAGCCAAGCAAATAAAACTGAAGTTGGTGAAGAATCAAAAGCAATGTCTGCAACAATTGCCATTTGATTTGAAATTAAAACTTTTTTAAATAAGCCGATTAAAAATCTGTAAGTACCTTTTGAAAAATCTTCAATATTTTCTTTGCGATTATCAATTTGTTCTGCAATCGTTTCATATCTAACAATCGGACCAGCAATCAGTTGGGGAAAGAATGCTAGATATAGACCAACATTTAAAATGTTTTTTTGTACTTTCCCATTACCTCTATAAACATCGATAACATACGAAATAGCTTGAAAGGTAAAGAACGAGATACCTATAGGCAATGCAATTTGTGGAACGGATAAAGTGCAATTAAAAATTTTATTAAAATTAGTTACTAAAAAGCCTAAGTATTTGAACACTATTAGAATTCCTAGGTTGCTTATAAGCGTTAAAGTGATGAGTAACTTTGATTTAAATTTATTATTAGAATGTTTATCAATCAGAAGACCAAAAAGCCAATTTATAAAAATTGACAAAATTAGCATTACTATAAATTTTGGTTCGCCCCAAGCATAAAAAATAAGACTCATAGCTAATAAAAAGTAATTTTTTAATTTCTTAGTATTTCTTAAAAACACAAAATATATAAACAACGTAATTGGCAAAAAACTAAACAAAAAAATCGAACTTGAAAATAACATGTTAAACTCCTTTATATATCTTTAAATAATTTTACTACACTATATCATATATAATGAAAAATAGCTTATAAAAAATAAATTGAATGAAAATTAAGATAAAAGCCATACTAAAACAAATAGAGTTATTGGAGGTTACAATATGATTAGAATCACAGAATCTGACGAAGATGTAAAAAAAAAATTTAGGGTAGAGCCTTTAAAAGTGTATGAAATTTCTAATGAAAATGGTGTGGTAGGATATGGAACTATAAACAAAGACGATAAAAATTTATTGACGGTATATATAGATAAAGAACACAGAGGAAATGGATACGGAAAAAGAATGTTTCATAGTTTGCTGAAAACGGCTATGGATATGGGATATGAAGACGTGAATGTTATGGTTACGAATGAAAATATACCTATGCAAAAAATATTAAATGATGTAAATGGATTTGAAACGCTAAAAACAGACAAATTCACAAAATATATTGTGCATATAGGTTCTCCGTTTGAAGGAGTTTTTGATTGCGAATAAAAAGAGGGCTGTAGTTGAAAAAATATTTTAGGTCTTGCGTTTAGCCATATTTAAGCAGGAAAAATTGAATATTAGCATAATGTGTGCTATAATACGAAAAATGCAAAATTTAGAAGATCCTTTTGCATTACAGGAAAAGACATTTTTATTCTTAAGTTAAGAAAGGATGATATTATGGCAATAAAAGCTATACAAGAGCTTGTAACAAGGCTTCAAAATGTTCAAGCACAAATTGTTGAAAAGCAGTCTGAACTAGAAAAGTTAAGAAAATCTCATCTTGATTTTTGGACAAAATTTCAACGGGAATGCAGTGAAGCAGGACATAGTTTGACAGAAAAAGAAAAAGATGCGATTAAACATCCAGACAAATATTATACAGGAAGATTGACTGTATTCGAGCATCATATGTGGTGGTTAAAATTACATGGATACCGGTGTGATTTTTGCCTTACGAGAGTACCAGGTCATGTTGAAGATTGGAGTCCTAAGCTAGATTTATGCAAGAGGGAAAGTTTTGACAAATGGCTTGGCTATCAAGAGGATAAATGGCCTTTAAACAAAAGAATTATTCTCAAGAAAGTAACAAAAGAAGTAGATGAATATTTTGCAAAAGCAGAACCTTTGGAACAGGAAATTGAGAAGTTGAAAAAGGAAGAAAAAGAATATAGAGATCTTTTAGAACCTATTTGGACACTTCTGGATAATGCATTGGGATATGCTGAAAAAAGAAAAAAGAGTGAAGAAAATATTCGAGATGATTATGAACAGAGAATAAGAGAAATTAAGTATGCTCACAGGCCGTCGCCCCCATTTGGTGATCCTGATGCTTTTTGGGATTGATATGCCAAATCCGCCTTCAAAATATAGTGAGGGCGGATTTTTTATACGAAATTGCCCTATCAATAGACCTAATAATGGCTGAGTACTGGGTAATGGTAATGACCTAAAAACCCTAGGTATTGTAAGAAGAACTAAAGCTAGTAAAAACAATAAAAGTGTCTGTATTTAAGCAATACAGACACTAAATTTTTGGTGGAGATGAGGAGAATCGAACTCCTGTCCGAAAATTCTTCCACATGAACTTCTCCGAGTGCAGTTTATCTTTTTAATTTCCTAAATCTCAAACGCCGACAAACAGGCTTTTAAGTTTAGTAACTTGATAAATACCCACTATCGCAAAGTTTTGATAGTTTTGTTTCCACTTTAATTGACGCTCATTCTTAATGAAAGTGGCACAAAAAGATGAACGTAGCCGCAACTAGGCAGCTAAAGCAACATTATTGTTGTTAATTATTTATAATTCTCACATTTTTTAGATGGCCAAGTGAGAATCCATCACTCGCTATTCATACTTCTAAATATCCGTCGAAACCTTTACATCCCCGAATATAGTATAACCAATAAAATTATAACAAATATAGTTCTTAAAATCAATTTTTAGAGGCCATTTTGTTGATTTTATCGCTAAAAAATTGTAAAATTATAGTAATATGTAATTTGTAAAGTGAATGGAGTGATAGTATGAATGAAGAACTAAATCAAATTATATTTGAATTGATTGGAGAAACTAATGGAAAATATAGTTCGTATCAAGCTTTAGTTGCAACATCTCGAGGAATCGCAAATGGAGATTTTAGTTGCTTTACTAATCAAGGCAAAAATGCAAGAAGTAGAATATTACAAAAATTAGATGAGATGCAAGAAATGCACGGAAATAACTCTTTAAATTATGCTTTTTTTAATGGAGTAATTGATTGTTATGTTGATACGGTAATAAAAGCATACAATTTCAATAGGTTTGAACCTAAAAATGAAAGAGAAAAAAGTTTGATTGAAGTTTATGATTATTATAAAGCTCATCCATATTGTAGAGATATTCTACGTCAACAAGTCGTTGCAACTAATCAATTAGATGTTATCGCTTTAAGTAATCCTAACATTTTGCAAAATCGTATAGGCGAAATTGTTTTAACTATAGCGAGTGAATATGGCATTAAGAAAAACTTAGAAAATCCAAGATTTCAAGTATCAAATCAAAGATTCCATGCTGGCAATATGGAAAAAGTTCAAGAAAAATTAAATGGTGAAATAATCTCTGGACTTACACATGCCAAAGAAGGTGTTATTAACATTGATAACATGTCTGCTAGTACAAGTATTGGTAAGAAACGCCAAAATCAAGAAGATGCGTTACTGATAAAACAACATCCACAAAATCCAGATTTTAAAATCTTAGTTGTCGCAGATGGTATGGGTGGAGGAGACTCTGGCGAAGTTGTTAGTGATTATACAGTAAAAGAAATAGCTAAATGGTTTGAAAATATACCAGTAGCGTATTATAGAGATGCTGATCGTGTTGCACATTCTTTAGATAAAAAGCTTGAAGAAATATCAAATGCTATGCGTGAGAGATTTTATGGAAGAGCTGGTTCTACTTTTGTCGGAGGAATAATTTGCGAAAAGGAAACAGTAATTTCAAATGTAGGTGATTCGAGGGCGTACGCGTATTCAGATAGAACTAATACTTTGACGCAAATTTCTAAAGATGATTCAGTTGTTGAAATGTTATATAAAGTTAATGAAATAAAAGATAGAGATGATATGAGATTTCATAAAGATGGAAACAAGATATTACAATGTATAGGTGGTAAAGACGAAATAAAACCAAGTACAATCATTGTAGAAAATACTGATTATGATAGGTTGATTTTTGCTAGTGACGGTGTAACAGATTGCTTGTCAGATAAAGACATATGTGTAATCACTAAGAAAACGCCTAGAGATAAGTTGGCACAAACGTTGGTACAACATGCATTAGAAAATACTTCTTATGCACGTCAAGGCTTATCAGCTGATGATTATTTTGCAAGAATTGATGGTGGAAAAGATAATACCACTGCTGTTGTTTTTGATAAAAAATCTAAATCAAGAAGAGGTGAAGAATATGATATATAAAGATGAAGTACTTTTAATCCCAGATGAAAATGGCGAAGAAAAAGAGTATGCAATTTTACTTACGTTTGATGTAGAAGCTAAAAATAGAAGCTACGTTTTGTATACGGATTATAGCAAAGATGAAGAGGGAAACTTAAAAATATTTTCGTCAATATATGATGAAAATTGGAACCTATCTCCTTTAGAAAATAGTGATGAAATTGAGTTTGTCAATAATTATATAAAAGATTTGGAAAAAGATATTAAAGATGGAATTACTTTTGCATAATTTATAAAAATAAATAGTATACACATTTTGGCATTTGTGATATAATAGCCTTGCTAAAAATATGAAAAACCTTACGGAGGGAAGTAGTATGAGTGCTGATAAGGCTATGCAAATAAAAGGAATGTTATCTAGAAAAAAGGATAAGATCAGAGATAGAAGAAAAATAAAATTTATATGTTTTATTTTATCATTAACACTTGTATTCACAGTGTGTATATATACGTATGCTAAAGATACTGTGATTGTGTATAATCAAAAAACAGAAGATTTACATGAAGATATAAAAAAAGTTGAATTAGATCAAAAAGTGATTCAGGAAGAGAAAAAAGTTATTGAAGAACAAAAGCAAGAAATTGAAGCAAGAGAAGAAGATTTAGTTTCTTATTCTGAACAACTTGCTAAAAATAATCAAAGCATCCTAGAAGAAAATATGCGACTTCAAGATACATTGAAAATGGCTGCTGCCGTAGGAATTACACCTGTAAATTATGACGAAGCAGAAAAAGCTGATTCAGTTGTTGATTATTCAAAATTAGAATATGTTGGTGAATTTGAAGGTACAGCATATACTCCGAGTCCAGATGAATGTAGCAATAATTTAGGCTATACTGCTTCAGGGAAACCAATTGTTGCTGGTGTTTCAATTGCAGTAGATACTAACTACTGGAAGTTAGGAACAGAATTTTATATCGAAGGTTTAGGTTATGTCGTTGCGATGGATACAGGAAGTGCAGTAAAAGGAAAATACAGATTTGACTATGCTGTGTTCGATAAAGATTTCGCAAGAAAACTTGGAAGAAGAGATTGGAAAGTTTATAAAGTTATAAAATAAATAAAAATGCTTAATTAAAAGGATTAAACTGATTGATTAAGCATTTTAAATTGTAATAGAAAAAGAATGGGGGGACTTATATATGATGAAAATATATAAAACATTAGATGAAAATGGACTTTTTAGAGAAACAACAAAGTTAGACCGAGGATGTTGGATAAATCTGGTTAAGCCCACCACTCAAGAAATAAATAATTTAGTAAATTCAATTGGCGTGTTAGAAGAATTTATAACATATCCTTTGGACCAAGAGGAAAGAGCCAGAATTGATGTGGAAGATGATCAAAGTCTTATCATTATTGACTTGCCAATTGCTGAAAAAGGTGCAAAAGGGATAAATGGATTTTCAACAATTCCACTAGGTATGATCGTTGTAAGAGATGATTACTTTATAACTGTTTGCACACAAGAAACACCAATTATAAATGATTTTATAGAATGTAGAGTAAAAAGTTTCTTTACATTTAAAAAGACTCGTTTTGTTTTACAAATCTTATTAAGAATTGCTACATATTACTTAAAATATCTAAAGGATATAAATAGAGAAACTGATAAAGCAGAACATAAATTGCAAAAAACAATGAGTAATAAAGAATTGATAAAATTATTAGAATTAGAAAACAGCTTGGTTTATTTCACTACGTCGTTGAAATCAAACGAACTAGTTATGGAAAAGCTTTTACGTACAAAGTGTATCAAAATGTATGAAGAAGATGAAGATATACTTGAAGATGCCATAGTCGAAAATAGACAGGCTATTGAAATGGGAACAATATATAGAGATATTTTAAATGGAACTATGGAAGCGTACGCATCAATTATTTCAAATAACTTAAACCTAGTAATGAAATTCTTGACATCTGTTACAATTGTAATGTCTATTCCAACAATAATAGGTGGCTTATGGGGAATGAATTTGCAAGGATTACCTTTTGCAGAAAGTCCATATGGCTTCTGGATAGTACTAGTTCTTGTAGGAATAGCTTCATTTGGAGCGTGGTTTATATTAAAAAAGAAAGATATGTTTTAAAAAAGATAAGGGACTTTTAAAAGCCCCTTATTTTATTGTATTAAGAAGAAACCCCCAGTTATACTGGGGGTAAAGAAGACTTATA
>CAYNRR010000021.1:0-20034 GCA_964400015.1 uncultured Eubacteriales bacterium
AGAACTTCACCTTTATAAATCCAAACTTTAACACCGATTTTTCCGTATGTTGTATTTGCTTCAGCAAAACCATAATCAATATCAGCTCTTAATGTTTGTAGTGGAATTGTTCCCTCTCTATAGAATTCGCTTCTAGCGATTTCAGCACCAGCAAGTCTTCCTGAACATGCTGTTTTAATACCTTTTGCTCCAGCTTTCATAGCTTTTGCCATACATTGTTTCATAGCTTTTCTATAAGAAATTCTCTTTTCAATTTGAGTTGCAACATTTTCAGCTACTAATTGTGCATCGATGTCTGCATTTTTAACCTCAACGATATTTACATTGATATCTTTTTTGAATTTCTTGCTTAAGTCAGCTCTTACTTTATTAACTGTTTCTCCGCTCTTTCCTAAAGCTATACCTGGCTTACCTGTGTAAACACTAGCTCTAATCATTTTAGCTGTTCTTTCTATTTCAACTTTAGATACACCTGCCATTGCAAATGCTTTCTTTAAAAATTTACGAATTTCGTAATCTTCAACTAGGTTATCTGCAAAATCTTTTTTGTTTGCATACCATTTTGAATCCCAGTCTTTAATAATTCCCACTCTTAAACCATGTGGGTCCATTTTTTGTCCCATTTTACAAAAGTCCTCCTTCCTTCTATACTCTTTCTCTAAGAACTATTTCGATATGAGAAGTTCTTTTTCTAATTCTGTTAGCTCTACCTTGTGTAGCAGCTCTAATTCTCTTCATTGTTGCACCTTGATTTGCAAAAATTTCTGCAACATACAACTTGCTAACATCCATGTTATGATTATTTTCAGCATTTGCCATAGCTGATTTTAATAATTTTTCAACTAATGGAGATGCAGCTTTTGGAGTATATTTTAATATAGCTAATGCTTCGCTTACATCTTTACCTCTAATTAAATCGATAACGATTTTAACTTTTCTGGCAGATATTCTAGCGCTGCTTAATTTAGCTCTAGCTTCGATATTTTCCATGTTACGATTTCTCCTTCCACCAATTATTTAACCTTTGATGTTTTATCTCCAGCATGACCTTTAAAAGTTCTTGTTGGAACAAATTCACCTAATTTATGACCTATCATTTCATCTGAAATGTATACTGGTACATGTTTTCTTCCGTCATGTACAGCGATTGTATGACCTACCATTTGTGGGAAGATTGTTGAAGCTCTTGACCATGTCTTAACAACATCTTTTTTATTTTCAGCATTCATTTTTTCAATTCTTGAAAGTAATTTTGCATCCACAAAAGGTCCTTTTTTTATTGATCTTGACATCTATATATCCTCCTCACATTATTTAGAATTTCTTCTCTTTACTATAAACTTGCTGCTTGCTTTCTTGTTGTTTCTTGTCTTGTAACCAAGAGCAGGTTTACCCCAAGGTGTAACAGGTCCTGGTCTACCAACTGGTGACTTACCTTCACCACCACCGTGTGGGTGATCGTTAGGATTCATTACAGAACCTCTAACTTCAGGTCTCTTTCCTAGCCATCTGCTTCTACCAGCTTTACCTAATTTAATGTTTTCATGTTCGCTATTTCCAACTTGTCCAATTGTAGCTTTACAATCAACACTTACAAGTCTCATTTCGCTTGAAGGAAGTCTTACGTGTGCGTATTTTCCTTCTTTAGCCATAAGTTGAGCACCGTTACCAGCACTTCTAACCATTTGAGCACCTTTACCTGGTTTTAATTCGATACAGTGAATAACTGTACCTACAGGAATTGCAGATATTGGTAAGCAGTTACCTGGTTTAATATCAGCATTTACACCTGACATTACTTTATCATTTACTTTTAATCCTTCTGGAGCTAAGATATATGCTTTTTCGTTATCTTCGTATTGAATTAAAGCAATGTTAGCTGATCTGTTTGGATCGTATTCGATTGCAACAACTGTTGCTGGAACGTCTATTTTCTTTCTCTTAAAATCAATAATTCTATATTTTCTTCTTACTCCACCACCTTGGTGTCTTACTGTGATTCTACCATAAGAGTTTCTACCAGCATGTTTCTTTAAGCTTGTTGTTAAAGATCTTTCTGGTTTTGTTTTTGTGATCTCTTCAAAAGTAGAAACTGACATACCTCTTCTTGATGGTGTTGTTGGTTTATATTGTTTGATACCCATTTTTATTTCTCCTTTTTATGATTTGGGGTATTTATTTTTCAGGTTTTAAGTCCCCCATCACTTATAACCTATAATACAGGGTACATACTACGCACCAAATTCTTCGATTGATGTTTTGTATTTTTTACTTACTGTCTTTTCTTTACCTTCTTTATCAGTAAATTTCAATTCGCTGTTTTCTGTAGCAATAGTAACAATTGCTTTTTTCCAGTCTGAAGTTCTACCAACGTGAACTCCTCTTCTTCTTAATTTACCTTTGATATTCATTGTTTTTACATCAACAACTTTTACATCAAATAATTTTTCAACAGCATATTTAACATCGATTTTTGTTGCTTTTTTGTTAACTTCAAAAGTGTACTTACCTTCGTTAACCATAACTTCTCTACTTTTTTCAGTAATAATAGGTTTAATGATTATTTCTTCTGCTACCATTATGCGTACACCTCCTCAATTTTTTCTACAGCTGCTTTAGTTACAACGAATGTATCGTATTTCAATATATCATATGTATTGATTGTATTAACCAAAGCTGCTTTTACATTAGGAATGTTTCTTACAGAAGCTTGTACGTTTAAGTTGCTTTCTGGTAAAACTACTAATGCTTTTTCAACATTTAAGTTTGTTAAAATGTTTGCCATAGTTTTTGTTTTAATTTCATTCATATCTAAAGCATCTAAAACGATTATTTTGTTTTCTAATACTTTAGTTGTTAAAGCAGATTTTAATGCAAGTCTCTTAACTTTCTTATTTAAAGTATATTTGTAGCTTCTTGGTTTTGGTCCTAAAGCTATACCACCTTTAATCCATTGTGGAGCTCTAATACTTCCTTGTCTTGCACGACCTGTTCCTTTTTGTTTCCAAGGTTTCTTTCCACCACCTCTAACTTCACTACGTGTTTTAGTAGATTGTGTACCTTGTCTTTGATTAGCTAAATAGTTTACAACTACTTCATGCATAACATCTTCATTAACTTCTACTGCAAAAATGTCATCAGAAAGTTCGATGTTGCCAACTTTTTTACCTTCTATGTTTAATAAATCAACTTTAGGCATTGTTATGTTCTCCTTTCTCTATTATTTAGACTTCTTAGAAGATGCTTTTGCATTTTCTTTGATTCTAACTAATGAATTTTTGTATCCAGGAACTGAACCTTTAATCAATATTACTTCTTTGTCCATATCAACTTTTACTACTTGTAAATTTTGAACAGTTACTGTATCTTTACCTGTTTGTCCTGGTAGTTTCTTACCTGGGAATACTCTTCCTGGTGAAGATGTTGGTCCCATTGAACCAGGTCTTCTATGGTACATAGAACCATGTCCTTTTGGTCCAATATGTTGTCCATGTCTTTTAATAACACCTTGGAATCCTTTTCCTTTTGATACACCTTGTACGTCAACTAATTCGCCAGCTTCAAAAATGTCAGCTTTGATTTCGTCTCCTACATTGTATCCTTCGATGTCATCAAGTCTTAATTCTCTTACATATTTTCTATATGAAAGTTTAACTTTATCAAATTGACCTTTAATAGGTTTATTCATATGTTTTTCTTTAACTTTTCCAGTTGCTACTACTAAAGCGTTGTAACCATCTGTTTCAACAGTTTTCTTTCTTACTACTAAGCATGGCTCAACTTCTACAACTGTTACTGGAATAACTAGACCGTCTTGATCATAAATTTGAGTCATTCCTAATTTTTTTCCGTAAACGCCTTTTTTCATTTTAAATTTACCTCCTTGGTTATTGGTTCACATTTTATGAACATGACCATATTTTTAAATACGTTTTTACTGCTAACTAAAATGAGTGATTATTCATCGATTTTCATTTCAGCTTCAACACCTGCTGGTAATTCGATTTTCATCAAAGCTTCAGCTGTTTTTGATGTTGGATAAAGAATGTCAATTACTCTCTTATGTGTTCTCATCTCAAATTGCTCTCTTGAGTCTTTGTATTTGTGAGGTGATCTTAAGATTGTTATAACTTCTTTTTTTGTAGGTAGTGGAATTGGACCAGATACACTTGCTCCTGTTCTTTTAGCCGTTTCTACTATTTTTTGAGCAGACTGATCTAAAATAGCATGATCGAAAGCTTTTAGTCTAATTCTAATTCTTTCTTTTCCTACTTCTGTCTTTGTTACTTTTGATGTTTTTGTTTTGTTTTCGTTTGCTTTTGGCATTGTTTTTACCTCCTAAAAATGTTAGCGCTGACAAGTCATCCACGCACCCGGGTGTTTCATAAACACCCTTATTAAAACCCAGGTGAAACCCTGGGGAAAGTGCTAAACTAATACCCTGTCGCCCGGTTTGAAATCGGACATACTCCGTGAAAGTTCCCTGCCCGTAAGATCGGCAGCCACATTCCACATCATCGCACAATCGCATCGTCTAATATTATAAACACTTACTATACATATTGCAAGTCTTTTTTGAATTTTTTTATTTTATTTTTAGAAAAAAAGAAGCAGTGAAAAATCACTGCTTCTTTTTTTAGTTAAAAATTTTCGTAAGCTAATTCAAAAATATTTTGTGTTGCCCAAGAATCTTCAACGTATGCCCAAATAGGTCCAACTAGTAATGCTACCAACGGCAAAGCAATATTCAGCAAAACTGCCATTTCCGTTTTTGCAAGGTATACGCCTATTAGTATAATGGGTAATAATAACATTGCCAGTTCTAGAATGACACTCATAAACGGAGTTTGAATAAAGTTAATAAACTTCATAAATTTGGAGTCATATCCGACAAAAATAGAGCTCAGACATGATCTAAATATTATACAGAGCCCCGCCCAAGCAAACGGAATAACGAAAAGAACGAACATAGTCATAAAATTGTTTCGGCAGCCTATAGTAAAAATTATAAGATATATTAGACAATATACTGCACAACAGATCTTTCCTACGACGTCTGTTGCATCCTCTTTTTTTAAAAACGCTATGATAAGGACATTTGCAATGCATGCTAAAAGCAGAGTTGTGTACAATGGAGCGCCTTCTACATTCATCCCCCAAAGAAATGCAATTTCTGCGAAAATTGCATTGAAGAATGAATAGTAGGAAACAAGATCGTCACTAAGCAAGTACTCGAATCCTTCGGACCAACGTTCTAACATTATTATTCCTCCTTTTTGATGTAAAAAAACAACAAATTTTTCAAAAGATATTTGCGCATAGTCTTTATAACACATATAAGGTATAATTGTCAATATTACGCAAAAAGGGATTGAATTCATTTTCAATCCCTCTTCATAAACTCTTTTCTTCTATAAAGCTTTCGTATCGACTTCTTCTTTTAATTTTACTATAAATTCTTCTAATTTCATAGCACCTAGATCGCCATCTTTTCTATTACGTACGCCAACTGCTTTATCTTCAATTTCTTTGTCTCCAACAACCAACATATATGGTGTTTTTTGCATTTGTGCTTCTCTTATTTTATAACCTATTTTTTCATTTCTGTCATCTACTTCTACTCTGAAGCCTAATTCATCCAATTTATCTGCGACTTCTTTAGCATATCCTGCATGTTTTTCTGTTGATATTGGTAATATTTTTACTTGTACTGGAGAAAGCCATGTTGGGAATGCACCGGCAAAATGTTCTGTAATTATTCCGATAAATCTTTCAAATGAGCCAAATAATGCTCTATGTATCATGATTGGAGTTTTCTTTTCGCCATCTTCATCAATATATGATAAATTAAATCTTTTTGGTAATTGGAAGTCTAATTGAACTGTTCCCATTTGCCATTCTCTTCCTAGACAATCTTTCATCTTTATATCAATCTTTGGTCCGTAGAAAGCTCCGTCGCCTTCATTGATTCTATAGTTTCCTTCACCACATAGGTCATTTAAAACTGATTTTAAATCAGCTTCTGCTTTATCCCATGTTTCTATTTCTCCCATGAAATCATCTGGTCTTGTAGATAATGTTAATAGATATTCTAATCCAAATATTGAATATAATCTTTTCGCTATTTCTACAATACTCTTGATTTCACTTCCTATTTGATTTTCTGTTACATAGTTGTGTGAATCATCTTGTCTAAACATTCTTACTCTGAATAATCCATTCAATTGACCTGATTTTTCATTTCTATGTATCACATCAACATCATTAAAACGAAGTGGTAAATCTTTGTAACTTCTTAATTTGCTTTGATATATTCTTATTGAGTTTGGACAGTTCATTGGTTTTAATGCTTGTTCTTTTCCGTCAGCATCTGTTAAAACAAACATATCTTCCTTGTAGTGATCCCAATGTCCTGATGTTTTCCAAAGCTCACTACTATTTAGTTGTGGTCCAGAAAATTCTTGATATCCCTCTTTTTTGTGTACACTTCTCCAAAATTCTATTAAAGTATTTAGCATTGTGAATCCTTTTGGCAACCAATATGCCATTCCAGGGGCTGTTTCATCAAAGAAGAATAATTCTAATTCTTTTCCTAATTTTCTGTGATCTCTTTTCTTAGCTTCTTCTATCATGTTTATGTACTCATCTAATTGAGATTTTTTAGGATATGAAATACCATATATTCTTTGAAGCATTTTATTTTTTTCGTCGCCTCTCCAATATGCACCTGATGACGATAATAATTTAAATGCTTTTATCATGCCTGTTGATGCAATATGTGGCCCTGCACACAAATCAACATAGTCACCTTGCTTATAAAAAGAAATTTCTTCACCTTCTGGTAAATCTTCTATCAATTCAACTTTGTATGGTTCATCTTTTTCTTTCATTAGTTTTATTGCTTCATCTCTAGGAAGAGTAAATCTTTCAAGAGCTAAATTTTCTTTGCAGATAACTTGCATCTCTTTTTCTATGTTTTCTAAGTCTTCTGCTGAAAATGGTTTTTCTACATCATAATCATAGTAGAATCCATTTTCTATCGATGGGCCTATTGCCAATTTTGCATTAGGGAATAGTCTTTTTACGGCTTGAGCCATAATATGTGATGTTGTGTGCCAATATGCTTTTTTGCCTTCTAAGTCATTTTCAAATGTATAAATATTTAATTCACAGTCATCTTGTAATTCATATCTAAAATCTTTAGTTTCTCCATTTACGCTTGCACATGTCATATTTCTAGCAAGTCCCTCACTGATTTTTTTTGCGACTTCTAATATTGAAGTTCCTTTTTCAACTTCCATTATAGAGCCATCTTTTAGTGTAACTTTTATCATTTTATTTTCCTCCTTCTTTTGATTGAGAGCATATAAAAAGCACTCCCAATCTTTTTACAGATTAGGAGTGCATATAAATCTGATGCACGGTTCCATCCTAAATTTAACTTAATTGAAGATTATAACGTAATCATCGCAATACTTTTATTAGGGTAGTTTTTCAAATATGTATATCCTAAGTTCGCTTTCAGCCGGTGACGAACAATCTCTTAAGGAATTTCAATATTTTACTTTGTCCTAGTATTGATTTCAAACTACGGTCAGTATAACACTTCTTGAGTTAAACATCAATAAAAATTTATATATTTTTTATTTGCCAATCTATTGGTTCTTCTCCATTTGATAATAAAATTTCATTTGCCTTCGAAAAATGTTTGCATCCAAAAAATCCTCTATATGCCGACAATGGACTTGGATGTGGAGCTTTTAAAATATAATGATTTTTATTTGTAATTAGTGCTTCTTTTTGTTTAGCACATGACCCCCACATTAAAAATATTATGCTTTTTTCTCTCTTATTCAATTCTCTTATAATATTATCAGTAAAAGTTTCCCAACCACATGTTTTATGAGAATTTGCTTGATGAGCCCTAACTGTTAATACATTGTTAAGTAGTAAAACACCTTGTTTAGCCCAACTTTCTAAATATCCATTATTAGGTATGTAACAACCTAAATCTGATTCAAGTTCTTTATAAATATTTAATAATGATGGTGGAATATCTATTCCTGGTTTTACCGAAAAAGATAATCCATGTGCTTGCCCCTCTTCATGATAAGGATCCTGACCAATTATTACAACTTTTATATCATTGTAAGATGCATACTTCAAACTGTTAAATATATCATTCATATTAGGATATATAACGTTATGAGTATACTCTTGTTTTAAAAACTCACGTATCTTTTTATAATATTCGCTATCAAATTCTTCTTTTAATATTTCATCCCATTCATTGCCTATAACTACCATCGTATTCACACCCTTATAAATTATATCTACGTTAGAAGTATTTTATTATACTGTATAAAAAAAATCAACTTTTAAAGCAATGTACTATTAACATAAATCATTGACTAGACACCTTATAAGTGGTATAATCACCTCGCAATTAAACCTTTATATCAATATTTCTAAAATTATATGAAATAAAAGGAGGTATTAAAAAGTATGCCAATTGATAAAACAACATATGCATTGCGGCAACTCATTCCTAAAAGCTATCACTTTGATGGCTACAATGAATTGAATTGCCCTAACACCTCTGGCAAACCCTTTTTTTCTAGTAATGTCATTCAAATGGGAAATTATAATTTGACAACAAATTTAGAATCCACCGATGTTCTTCTACTGAACTTTTCTAATGTTTGTCCATTGGGCGAAATAACTTTTGAAACCTATCGATTAACACTTTCCGAATTCATATCTAAGCTCAAAAAAGCTCTCACATCAAATAGCGACTTCATAACATTCACCATTGTTCCGAAGTACAACCATATTACAGAAAGCTTTTGTTCTTTGGGCAAAAAGTGTTCTCACGAGTCTTTAGATTGTCGTCAGTTCTTACGCAAAAAGCCATCTAAAGTTATGGCCGCTGTGTCTTTTAATCGTTCTGATGTAAAAGAAGCTCTTGCTTGTTTTCATGAAATTATTATTACAGGAGGAAATAATATGAAACCCAAAAACAACTTTTTCGGAATGAAATTCGAACTCGGTCCTTCCAAAGATCCCACCATTAAATCTACTATGATGGGCGTCAGCGTCAAAAACACAAACAATGGGAATTGGTACGTTTTTGACCCGGCCACTGGCACACGTAAGAATATGGCCGGCATGAAATTCGGTGATTTTCCCGTTATTTTGTTGCCCAGCAAGAATCTGGCAGTTGGTGATTTGATCAAACTTGATGGTAAATACCATTACGTAGCTGAAGTCGGAACGGGAAAAACCATTAAGCTCGTTGGTGCTGCTGATGGCGAAATTCGTGAAATTTATCCCGAAGAAAGCTTCATTCCCGGATTTAATATGTACACCAAGGTTATGGCTTTTGACCTCAAGACGCTTACCGACCCCGTTTCAAAAGAAGGTTTGGGAAGTAATATTTTGGCCGCTATCTGTATGATGCAATGGGCAAATGGTGGCGAAGATGCTGAGTTTTCTCTCGACAACATCAGCGATGATTCCTTCAACGGACTGGGTGCTTTCCTGCCCATGCTTCTCGCTTCTAAAGATGGAAATTTGAGCAACGTCTTTACAAATCCTGACGGTACACCCAATTTACCCATGATGCTCATGCTCGGCAACGGCAGTGGCAATTCTAATTCCAACCAAATGATGCAGATGATGCTTATTACCCAGCTGCTCGGAGAAAAGAATCCTCTCACTGCAGCTATGCCTGCTTCCAACGTCCCAGCTCACAATACAAAGGTGGTTTGTGAAAAGTGTGGAACCACTTTTAATGATGCTGATACTGCTTTCTGCACCAAATGTGGTGGTAAAACGCATCCTGTCGTATCTGCAAGGACTACCTGCAGAAAATGTAACACGTTGCTCCGTGAAGGCGCAGCTTTCTGTCATGTATGTGGCACCAAAGTTGCACCAGACACCTGTCCTACTTGCGCTACTCCTTACGAGTTTGGCGACCTTTTCTGCTCTAAGTGTGGTGCATCTCTCGCATTGAAACCTGCTGGCGATTTGCCTGAAGAAAAAAAGTAACATCAACTATTTGCATTTTAAGGTGATTTGTAATGGGATTCAATGTTCGGAGTAGACTACTAGTTCATGAAGAACCTGTTGGTAGATGTATTGAGTGTCATAAAATTTACGATGGTGAAAAAAGTTTTTGCCCAGTTTGTGGCTCTAAACTTTTGATCGAAAAACTCAAAATTTATGCAAACTTTGGCAAAAATGGCTTAACATCGTACACTTACAAATTGCCTAACGGAATTTCCATAAATTCTCGTGGCACTATGACACTTTCTCTGGCAAAAGGCATTTCTTATACTTCCAAAATTAAATAACTACTACCAAAAGAGCATCTCTAAATTGAGATGCTCTTTTCGTTTATAAATATTGAATTATTTCTCTTCTTGTTAAACCATGAGTCGAATATATTCCGTGTACAGTAGGAATTTTTTCTTCAAAAATTTGTTTCGCCTTACTCAGGAATTTAGTGCCAGATATAGAATCCACATAACCATCTTGATAAAAATTAGTAAAATCATCTATCTGATCTAAACAAGTAAATGCAATATTGATATTTGCAGGTACCGAAATATTGCGCATATCTTTTTTTATTTCTCGCGTAAGCAAGTCAAAGTCCATATACGCATATCTTAATGCACCTTGAAATTCATTTGGAACATTAGTTAAATCTTGTACTGATTTACTCGGCGTTCTCGACAATTCTCCTGGAATATCTCCAGCTCCATGTCTAGTCATATAACATCTACTAGTATAATATATATCTACTACAGACTTGTTGTTTAATCTTCTTATGACTTTCATCGCGTTTTTCACGCCTGTATTGGATGGAGTGCAGTTTTCCGGCAAACAGTCTGGATTATACTGATCTAAAAGTAGGCCTTGCGCACCTTCAAACACCACATTGTCATAAGAAAGTAAGACACTATCCCCTAAGATCTTCACACTATTTACGAATTCTGCTGCAAAGAACATAAACATTTCGATAGCATCATCTTCTTGGATAAGTTTTGGATACTCTCCTGGTAATTCTGAAATTGAAAGGCCATATTCAGTTTTTAGACGTTCTTCAACATATTCATTTTGAATAATCTTAAGTTTTTCTCTCAATTTTTCTTTATTTAGAAGATCTATTACAGTAATCCGATAGCGAAGATTTTTGCTTCGCTCCACTGTTTCGTTAATTCCCATTCCACAGCTTCCATGTCGCATCATACCACGCCACGTTTCAACAGCTTGGTTGATATACATATCCCAAAGTGTAGTTACTATCGCGTTCGGATTGACTATTTCATGTGGAAAAATATTAAACTCTTTTATCAAACGGTCCCGTTCAAGTGCATAAGAAATCGGATTCACTATAAAATCTTCTGTCAAATATGTCACTGCTCCTGTAAATGTGCCAGCACCAAAATGTCTGAAAGCATGTCTTTTGCCATCAGGAGTCACAACGGTATGTGCGGCTTGTGCACCACCGTTGAAACGTACATTTATAGTACTCGGTGAATTACAGAGAACATCTGTAATATGTCCTTTTCCTTCATCACCAAACAAACTTCCGATAACAATAGAACATTTTTTCATATATTGCTCCTTTTATCCATGAAAAGGAGAGGCTATTTTGCCTCCCCTCTTCATTCGTTTAAATTTTAAAAAACTTCAATCGAAGTTTTGGGATCTTTGATAGATTCAGAAACTTTAACATTTTCCTCATGCTCTATCAAAGCTTCTTTAATCACACCACGAGTATATGCATCTTGTATTTGCTGGATCGCCTCTGTCTTAGACATTCCCTCATGCATACGCAAAATTGTAGTGATGAGTTCTGGAATTTTTGTATGATCACTAAGATCACACGCATTTCCACCCATTAGATTTCTCCACTCAGTTACAACTGTAGAATAATATCCAGTGCCATGCAGTATAATATGATAACAGTTGAATTTTTCAGATGCCATCTCTAGGCAATCCATATCGAAGATTTTTCTTACATCAATGGAAGAATTTTCACCAAAAACTTTTTTGATATGATTACTAGTCAAACCTGGCGTGGGTCTTTCGTCACCAAAAGTGAAGATAAACCCTTTCTCACCACGCTTTTCATAGCAATCCATAGAAGTATGTTTGGCAGCAAAATACCACGGCAAAATATAACTTTCATACGAATTAGGACCGCCACCTCTTTCAAGGAAGATGCTTTGCAACTGATCCAGTATTCTAAGGTCTGTTTCAAACTGTGTAACCTGCAAGGGGGCTACATCATATTCTACATCACCCACACCCATAAACATGATATGAGGATTAAAAGAAACACTTTCATACACCAACTTAATTAGACGTGGAAACTCTTCTTTAATAAGACTGAGCAAATACCGTCCCATAGAACCAGTAACATCTTCTGCCAAGATAATGCCACGAGAATGTGGCGATTCTGCAGAATCACGTGCCTCTCGAGGAAGTTTAATCTTCGAAGGATCAAAAGCCGGATTCATTCGATTTGCAGTAAAAACTTGCTGTGCATTTGTTGCTCGACCAATATGTGCATTTTCCCTATAGTATGCACGATATTCTTCCGGAGTAGCAGATCTTCCACCCATAAATTTTACCTCCAAAATAAATTTATATCATAATTCGCTTATATCAACGAACTTACGATCAGGAAAACTATCTTTCAAAACTCTTCTCCAGGCAACAAATTCCTCATAAGCATTTTTTTCACATTCGGAATCTGTTAACCACTTTATCATCGACTTAGGAACGCCTTCAAGATTTTCATCTATGTCAGAGCCCAACAAATCTAACCCTAATTGTCTGATACACATAGCATTCAATCTAAAGGAAGAATATCCATATGTATATTCCTGTGGAGTTAATTTGTTGTACACTTTTTTAGGAAGTGCCATAATTTTTTCATCGGCCCATGTAGAATAAAACCATCCACAATAAGCCCCAACAAATCTATAATCATCGATTGTAAATTCCTCATTATTCTCTACAAATCTACCCCATGCAAAGAATAAATTGTCCACCGTAAACGCATTATAATTTATTCCGACAATTTCCAAATACGTATTAAGACTGTAAATCTTATTTAAAATAGAAGCAACATATCTTGCTTTTAATGTACATTCTGCAGAATTGTACTCGTCAAACGTTTTTTTAATTTCCGAAAGATGATAAATATTTTTACAAGGTTTATCGATTATGATTACAAAATCACCTTCTGTTGTTTGTGAATTTGAAACAACATTAGGCAACATTGGTTCTATTGCTTGCCAATTTTTTTTGCTCAGATGCGAAAACTTTTTTGTCTTTTCAAGATAGTTTTGATGATACTTTCTGTACAATCTTGGGGTTACAAAAATAATTTGCCTATCTGTAACAAACATCTTAGAAACTTTCAAATCAGCCATATAATTATAGCAATATGTATGATTTCCATACTCATCACTAAACTTTAACTGACCTTTTGAAATATACCGATAGTCACTACTTCCTCTTTCAAAAACATCTTTCGCTGCCCGATAAAGCAACGTTACCTTTTGCATAACAATAAAATTTTGGATACTGCTATATGCTTGTGGCCGATACGCTTCACTATACTCTTCAAATTCTTGCTCGATAGTATCCGGATTCATCGAAAAAATCTCATCTGGAGACGATGCATCCATAATAACCTTTTCATTTTTCACAGACATTGTATCTACATCCTTTCAAAATTTGAATTATCCAATTTCACTAAACAACGTATTTAAGCGATACAATTCTACCATCTCTCCAACTATAAGTCAACATAAATAAATATACTCGACTTTCATTTAAGTTTACATATTGTTTTTTTACAAAGAATGTGTTACAATCTCTATGTTACTTAAATTTATCCGAAAGGAGCTTTGATTCAAATGAACCAAGCGACAGTTGAATGGAAGTTCGAGCTAAACACTGTAATCCCACTCATACGCATTCGTGGAACCACTGATAATTCAGCCCCTATTGTAGAATCTTTGCTTATGACAAAAGCTCTCGAACTTATCGAAAGCGCCAAACGGTACAACGGATGTCCTTTCAGACACGATATTCCAACTACTCAAAATCCTTTAATGATATCGTTTACTCTCATTTTTAAAGATCATAAAAGCGTACAAAATTATATCAACACATTACAATAAAAAGTTGTCTTGACTATTGCAAGACAACTTTTTTTAACGAACTTTACTTTTTAAAATTTCTATTTCTCTTTGATATCCATCCAATTCATTTGGGGTTTCTAAATAAAACGGTAAATCCCTTAATCTTTCATTATTTATTATTCTTTCAAACGCATCAATTCCTATTGAGCCCTCGCCTATTTTTTCATGTCTATCTTTATGACTTGCAAAAGGATTTTTGCTATCATTTAAATGGATAGCTTTCAACCTTTCTAAACCAATAACTCTATCAAACTCATCAAGAACATTTTCCAAATCATTTACAATATCATAACCTGCATCATAAACATGACATGTATCTAAACAAACACCTAACTTTTCATTACGATTAACTCCATCAATTATTCTTCTAATTTCTTCAAAGTTTCTCCCTATTTCACTACCTTTGCCAGCCATCGTTTCAAGCAAAACAATAACCTTTTGGTCAGCTGAAATAATTTCATTCAAAGCATCTATTATAAAATTTATTCCTATGTCTACACCTTGGCTCACATGACTTCCAGGATGAAAATTATACATTGCATTATCAACCAAATTCAATCTTGCAATATCGTCTTTCATAGTTTCTATACCAAATCTTCTAATCTTTTCATCAGCAGAGCAAACATTTATAGTATATGGTGCATGAGCCAATATAACATCAATTGCATTCTCACTAGCCAATTCATTAAATTTATTTATATCCACCATATCAATCTCTTTAGCAGAACCTCCACGAGGATTACGTGTAAAAAATTGAAAAGTATTTCCTCCTATGCTAAGAATTTCCTTTGCCATATGAACATATCCTTTTGATGCTGATAAATGGCAACCAATTTTAAACATTCCTTTTCTCACCTTTCTTTCTCAAATTTTTCAAAAATTCATTTATATCTTTAAATATAACAAGTATTGCTAATATAAACGGATAAATATCTAATCTACCTATAAGCATTGCAAATATTGCAATCCAATTTAAAGAAGGAGTAGCAACTGCACCAATTACACCAACTGACAATCCAGCACAACTAAGCATTGACGAGAAATCAAACAAAGCAAACTCAATCGAATATCCATGCATAGCATAAATCAATGTTCCAACAAAAACTAAGCTTAAATATAATAACGTAAAATTATGTTCTTCAAAAGCTCTCTCATCAGTCAATTCCTTCTCTTCACCATATATGTTGATTTTTCTGGAAATAATTTCTCTTTTCTTTTTTAATCTAGCTTTCACATCATAATATAATGATTTTGCCATTATTGCAATTCTGTACTGCTTCATACCACCAGCTGTTGAACCTGATTGAAATCCAATTATCATAAACAAACTAAGAATCAACAATGCAGCTGATGGCCAGTTAGTAACTGTACTAACTGTTTGAAATCCAGAAGTAGTCATTGCAGAAACTATGTGAAATAGTGCTATTCTGAAACTTTGACTAGCAAGATTACAAATAGAACCTAAAAGAATACTAGCCAAAATAGGAACAAAGATAACCCATAAAATCAACATAGTTTTTGTTTCACAATGTTTAAAATAAGCTTTAAAATCACCCTTAATTACCATCAAATTAAGTAAAAAGTTAGTACCACCTAAAATACTAAGAACCATAGTTATTACTTCAATTGGAAGTGAATTATAATATCCTATACTTTCGCTATGCGTCGAAAAACCACAATTGGCAACTGCTGAAATTGAATGATTTATCGCATCAAATGCAGACATGCCAAAAAGCATATACAAAATAACTCCAACGATTATATACCCCGTATAAATTCCAACAATCATTCTAGCAGATTTAATAACATTAGGAATCAATTTGTTTTGATGACCTTCGGCCGTATACAAACGCATTCCAAAAGTAGTAGCAAATAATGAAGTCATAATCAAAATCATTCCTACGCCACCCAAATACGCAGTCATACTTCTATAAAACAATAACATTTTAGGTAAAGTATCAGGATTCATTACAGTAGCTCCAGTTGTTGTAAGTCCACTTGTTGATTCAAACACGCTTTCAGTAAAAGTAAAATTGCCAGTCAAAAAATAAGGCATCGCACAAATAAAAATAGCAATTATCCAAGATAAAGTAACAATAAGATAATCATGATTTTTATCTAAATCCGTACTTTTCTTTTTTAATATAGGTAAAAACAAATATAATCCAACTATAATTGAAGGAATTGCAGGAATTAACAAATATTTAGCATTACACAATTCATCTGGGAAAAATATTAAAGTTCCCAAAGATAATAGCATAATAATTCCAACTAAAAAAATATTAAATCCTACATATCCAGTAACTAATCTAGTTGAAGAACAGTTATAAGAATTATTCTTCTTCATAATCTTTTCCCCCTGAAATTAGTTCTATAGCTTTTTCGTGACATTCTTTTGCAGACAACAATAATATTTTATCACCATCATGCAACACCGTCGTACCAGTTGGTATTTTCATTTTTCCTTTATGTATTACGCAAGTTATTCTAGCTTGGTCAGGTAGCTTAATACTCTTTAAAGGCTTATCACAAATTACAGAATTTTTTTGAATAATAACTTCACTTATAGAAAATGCTTGATCTTCACTAGACAATGTATTAACCAAATTTTCTAAAGTAGTAGCTTGTTCGATCAATCTAGCAACGGTATATGTTGAACTAATTACATTATTAACGCCAAGCTTTTTAAAAACTTCAACGTTCGTAGGATTATTAACCGTACATACAATTCTCTTTATATTAAAATTCTTCTTTGCAACTAAACAAGTAACAAAATTATCAGCATCATTATTAGTAAGAGCAATCAAAACATCATATCCAAAAATATCTGCATCTTCAAGAATATATTCTTTACTTGAATCACCTCTTAAAACTGTAATGCCATATTTTTCAGCTAAATACTTGCAATAATTTATATCATCATTTATAACTTTAACTTTATGTTTTTTAGATAGTAAAGAACCAATTAAGAAATCAGCTTCTTCTCTTCCTCCAGCAACAACTATTTTCATATTACATATATATGAACGTAAAATTCATATCTCCTCTCTTAAAACTCTTTATTCATCTTCTGAAACATCAACAGAACTGATTCTTGTAAATTCATCAATAGATAACTTAAAAGGGTAAATAGCTTTAATATTTTCATTTGTAAGCAAATTATCCTTTTCAACATCAGTCAATCTAAGATAAACTTCAGGAACGTGAAAAATTTCGCTAGCAATCTCAGCAGCTAAAATATTAGCATTTTCACTTTCAGTAGCTGCAATAAAAATTTGTGTATTATCAATTCCATTTTGCTTTAAAATATTCGCATCAGTACCATCAGCACAAACTTCATATCCACTATAATTATCTGGCAATTTCAAAAATGAAGTTTCATTCTTATCAATAATAGTCACGTTATATCCAAGAGAAGAAAGTGAACCAGCAAGTTTTCCACCAAATCTGCTACAGCCTACAACAATAACATTTTTTCTTTTTATCTTTCTATCTTTCATTTTAGCCTCCAAGTTTACTAATCACCACTAACAATATCAGAGTCACCTGAGTTATCGCTTAATTCTTCAAAAACTAAATCACCAGATTCATCACCTGATGTTTCAAAAATTACGTCTCCAGACTCATCGCCAGATATTTCAAAAGTAACATTTTCCAATGCATCGCCACTTACATCAAGTGTATTGTCACCTGAAAATTGCATATCATCCGAATCATTAGCATCATTTGAATATAGTAAAATAGTAAATTGGTCAAACCCATTTACATCTAACTCTGAATCAGAATATAAATATAACATTGTATTATCCCAAAAAACTTCTACAGTATAGTTTTCATTTTTTCCAATCCAACTTAAAAAAGCATTTTCACCCGTAGGTTCATTGATTGACAACAATTTAGGATTATAAGAACCGAACTCATTAAGAGGTTGAAAACCTTCAGAATATAACTCTATAAGATAATCTCTTAAAGCCTCATAACTAATATACTCATTAACATTAACAACCCAAGATTCATCAGCAACCTTAGTTACCTCAAAATTCATAGTTTTAATAATTGGAACTTCGGCTGGCCATTGAGTTTTAGAAATATTTTCAGTTAAAATATTTTCAAATTCAATATTTTCTTTAATCAAAGTTAAGATTTTAATACTTACAAAACAAGTAACAATAATTATTACTAAAATCAAAAATAACGTAACCTGTGTTCTTTTATCTTTCAAATTCATAATCAAATCCTCCTAATCAATTATTTCTGCACCATCTAGCAAAATATCTTTAATCTCTTTCATTGAATAATCTTTATACTCCGAAAAATAGTTTATATCCATTGTTATAGTAACAACCTTTCCATTATACGAAACATCACTAATCTCGCCATTTCCAATTTGTCTTTTATAACGTGTATAAAGTCTCTTAGCTTCAAATTCACTATTGGCAGTATAAACATTAAAAACATCGACAAGCCTATCATTTTCAAAAAGATATACAATAGAATTTCCATCTTCATCATAAAAAGTAATTGTAGTATCTGTTACCATCGCAGTATAAGAATATGGATCTTTTTCACCAGAATCAAAATTACTAGAATCAATTGTATAAACCTTTTCATACACGCTTGACTTGCCAAACATCTCAATAATGCAAGTAACAATAATAATAAATAGCACTATTAAGAAAATAAAAAAGTAGTTTTTTTTCTTCACTTCATGTCCTCCCATTGCACTAAATTTTATCATATTAAAAATAAAATTTCAGCTAATTGACTAAAAAATATATTTAAATTATAATCTCATTGATAATAAAAAGGAGGATGAATATGAAAAACAGAGGATTTGAAATTTGTAAGCAATATATTGATAAAGATATAACATTACCAATTAGGAAAACTAAAAATTCAGTAGGATATGACCTAGAGGCTGCAGAAGATACAACAATACCATCTATATGGAAAACTGTATATAATAATTTCACTAAATTTATTAAAGGTGATACCGACTACGAAGAAATAAAACCAACATTAGTAAAAACAGGTATAAAATCATACTTTAATGAAGATGAAGTTCTAATCTTAGCTAACAGAAGTTCTAATCCAATAAAAAAGGGATTAGTACTAGCAAATAGTTTAGGAATAATTGAAAGTGACTATTATGAAAATCCACAAAACGATGGCGAATTGATGTATGCATATTATAACTTCTTTCCTATGAGTATCACAATAAAAAAACATGATACAATTGGCCAAGCATATTTTCAAAACTTTTTAATCGCAGATAACGATATCGCAGAAGGAAAAAGAATGGGTGGCTTTGGAAGTACTGATATCAAATAATTAAAAAGAAAAGAAAAGAAAAAACGAAAACCAAAAAGCAGATAAAATCGAAAAAAACTTATCAAGTTTCCTTCAGTTTTATCTGCTTTCTTTCATATCTTTATATATATATCTTTTTCGCTCTTCGCGCGTTTTTGGCATAAAAAAAATCTGGCAAAACTTATCTTCACATGGGGCATCCCCATACTATTTTCAGCTATCTCGAGCTTAACTGCCGTGTTCGGAATGGGAACGGGTGTGTCCTCGGATACATATTCACCAGAAATGTTTTGTATTGTATTTGTATACAACACCTTGAAAAATATATAGCAACCCTTTTTAACCTTTCTTGGTTAAGCCCTCGATCTATTAGTACTGGTCAGCTTAATACATTGCTGTACTTACACCCCCAGCCTATCAAACACATGTGTCTTTATGTGATCTTACTTGATTAACTCAATGAGATATCTTATCTTGTGGTGAGTTTCACACTTAG
>CAYNRR010000022.1:0-17460 GCA_964400015.1 uncultured Eubacteriales bacterium
ATTTCAAATGCAAGCGTATCTAAGTGAGTGTGACATATGTTTGACAAACCTACAAGACGTCCCTCGTGTTTCAAAAATTCTTCTTGACATTTTATACAGAGATATGTATAATAACAATTGTTCATTCCTCTTTAGCTCAGTTGGTAGAGCGCCCGGCTGTTAACCGGTAGGTCGTAGGTTCGAGTCCTACAAGGGGAGCCACACAGAACAGATGAGATGATTCATCTGTTTTTTTTATTTCTAAAAAGAAAATTTATAGTGAATAGGATAAAAACTTTAAAAATATGGATTTGAAAATAAAAACAATAGTACTATATTTATATTTGCAAGACTATGATACAATAGTGAATGACAAAAATAGTGAGTCAAATGATCAAAATATAGAAGAACAGCTTGAAAATTTGTAGCAAACAATATTTTATAGGAGGAATTGATTATGGAAAAGTCGAAAGTATATTTTACAAAGGAAATTAGTCCTGAAAGTTTAATTAAAATTTATGAGCAGATTGGAAAAGAATTAAATGGAAATGTAGCGATAAAAATATCAACGGGAGAACCAGGTGGAAAGAACTTTTTAAATCCTAATCTTATTAAAGACTTAGTAAATAAGTTAAATGGAACAATCGTAGAATGCAATACTGCTTATGCAGGAAGAAGAAATACCACTGAAGAACATTGGAAAGCTATAAAAGAACATGGTTTTATGGACATTGCAAAAGTAGATATTATGGATGAAGATGGCGATATGGCAATACCTGTGAATAATGGAATTCATTTAAGAGAAAATTATGTAGGTAAAAATTTGGCAAAGTATGATTCTATGTTAATGTTATCTCATTTTAAAGGACATCAAATGGGTGGCTTTGGTGGAGCTTTAAAAAATATGTCTATTGGCGTTGCCTCTTCAGGTGGTAAAACATGGATCCACACAGCAGGTTCAACTAGAATACCAGATGAATTGTGGAGTAATTTGCCAGAACAAGATTATTTTTTAGAGTCGATGGCCGAAGCTGATGAATCAGTTGTTAAATATATGAATGGAAACTTAGTTTATATAAATGTTATAAATAATATTTCAATTGACTGTGACTGCAATAGTAATCCAGAAGCACCATGTATGCATGATATAGGAATTACAGCCTCTCTTGATCCTGTTGCTGTTGATAAAGCTAGTTTAGATTTAATATATAACTCAGATGATGCAGGAAAAGAAAGATTGATTGCAAGAATTGAAGAAAAACACGGAATTAGAACAGTAGAGCATGCAGAAGAATTAGGCATAGGAACAACAGAATATGAACTTATAGAAATGTAAAACGTGAGAATAAAAATATCTTACAATTAGGATTACTAAAAAGAGGTAGTGATTTATGATAAGATGTAAATGGTGTAATCTAAAAAATGAAAAATATATAGAGTATCATGACAAAGAATGGTGCGTACTAAATCTTGATGATAAATATTTATTTGAAATGTTGATATTAGAATCATTTCAGGCAGGGCTTTCATGGGAATGTGTATTAAATAAAAGAGAAAATTTTAGAAAAGCTTTTGACAATTTTGATATAGACAAGATAATCAACTATAAAGAAGAGAAGATACAAAAATTATTACAAAACGAAAAGATTATAAGAAATAAATTAAAAATAAAAGCTACCATAAATAATAGTAAAATTTTTAAAGAAGTACAAAGTGAATATGGAACATTTCATAATTATTTGAAAACTTTTACAAATGATGAAATTATATATGAAACAGGAAAAACAACCAATTTATTATCCGATGAAATTTCAAAAGACTTGCAAAAAAGGGGAATGAAATTTGTAGGAAGTACAATAATATATTCATATTTACAAGCAATAGGAATAATATATTCACATGATAAGGAATGTTTTTTGTATAAAACAAATTTATAATGAAAAGAAAATATCATTTTAAAAAGTAAGAAAAAGGGGCTATTTTTAAGCCCCTTTAATTATATTATAAATCAATTCAAATCATATTTTTCATCTAAATATACACTTGTCTCAACTAAATCGTTAAAATTAGCTTGCCTCAACAATTCGTAAACAACTATAGCTACAGAATTAGACAAATTTAATGAACGTAAATCTTTTTTCATAGGAATTCGAATTGCATTCTCTAAATTATCAAGTAGCAATTCTTCAGGAAGACCCTTTGTTTCTTTTCCAAATAGAATAAACACATTCTCAAATTTTGAAAAATCCACTTCAGAATATACCTTATGTCCTTTTGTCGTCAAAAAAAACATATTATTCTCAGAAGGTGGATACTTTTCTAAAAAATCCTTCAAAGAAGCATGCTCTTCAATATCAACCTTATCCCAATAATCTAATCCAGCACGTCTTACTTGTTTTTCAGAAATATCAAATCCTAAAGGATGAACAAGATGCAATTTAGAATCAGTAGCAGCACATGTTCTAGCAATATTACCCGTATTTTGAGGAATCTCAGGTTCAACTAATACAACATTTATCTTCATAACAAAATCTCCTTTATTGAAAATACTTATAAAAAAATACCACAAAACTCTTAAAAAATCAATCGAAACACGAGGGACGTCCGTTAAATGTTTCAAAATTTCCAGTATCAGGAAATTCATCAATGGAATTTACAAATTATGTTAAAAAATGAACATTTAACGGACGTCCCTCGTATTTCGGGGTTGTCAAATAAAATAAATTGTGTTAATATACTAGTTGTTATGAGATAAGGAGGGAGACTATGCAAACTTTTTTAACGATCTTACAAATGTTAACAGGTATTGGAGTTGTTATTTTAGTTCTTTTACAAGATGGTAAGGATGGAGCTAATTTGGTAACAACTGAAACAAATAATAGAGGTAGTTCTATGGGTTCGAGTACTGAAGCAAGATTAGCAAATTTAACTAAGTATTTGGGACTTGCTTTTATAATATTTACAATTGCTGTTAGTACACTTATGGCAATCAATGCGTAATGTTGATATAGAACTTTTATTACAAAAGGCACATTTGTTATGTGCCTTTTTTCTTGCGCAATGTGTCGATAAATGATAAAATTTGTAAAAAGGAGGATGATAGTATGTTGTTTAAAAGCATATGGTTAGGCATATCTGCTGTAATTGCTTTAGCTGGAGGAATTGCTTTACATTTTACATTTTTGAAAGCCAAAAATGAAAAAAGATTTAATGGATTTTTAGGTTGGATGTATGATTTTTTAACATTCAAAAAAATGATGCTTGAATCTTTGCTTAGAGTTCTTTATGTAATTGCAGCATTGTTTATAACTTTATCAGGATTTGTAGCTGGAAATCTTTTAAGCTGTTTATTAACAATTGTTGGAGGAAATCTTGTTTTAAGAATAGCTTTTGAATTTCTTTTGATTTTACTTGTTATTTGCAGAAATACGTCTGATATCAATAAGAAACTTACAGGTGATGTTGTTAAGAAAATTGAAAATATTGAAGCATCTGAAAGTACAATTGAAGAATAAAAAATATTAAAAGTGCATCTGTATGATGCACTTTTTTATATATTTGGAATTGTGTGTGCGATTACTCTTGAAACATTTAAATCAACATCTATTTTTAATTTTATCTTTGCGTTTTTATAATTATTGTTCCAGTTTAATTTTTCAAATTCTTGCCATGTTAAATATTCTTTTTTTACATGTTTGCCAATTCCTGCAATATCTGAATTGAGTTCTTGTGTAGTTTTGATATATTCAGTCAATTGTTTTTCTAATTTTATTTCAACTTCTTTTTTTAATAAATTTTTATTTTTTTTAGTTAAATAGTCTGTTGTACTATTGGAAGATTGCAGTTTTGCTAAAATATTTATGGTGATTTCTATTTCTGGCGTGGCGTTATCCATATTGACTTTAAATTTACAAGGTTTTTCTTGACGAAGTTTTATACTTACAAGCTTATCTTTTTCTTCAACATCTTCTACGGTAATGTTTCCCTCTTTTAAAGCAGAGGATAGTATTAGATGTGATGCAACGAGTTCTTCCGGAATTGTGCCAACCATTTTTCCACCATTGAATGCAGCTATTCCTAAAAACTTAGTTTCTGACTTGTTATTATCGTTAGTATCCTCAGTATCTTCTAATGATAAATCCAAGCTTTTATCGTCTTCTTGAAAATTCTCTTCATTTTTTGTCTTAGAAGAATTTTCATCGTTTTCTTTTTGATTTGACAAAACGATTAAAGTTGTTGCTTGATCTAATGCACTGGCATTGGAGTAAAAATCTAAAAGTTCACTGGCAATAGTATCGTCTGTATACTTTTGCGATTCAAATAAAAGTTCATAATACCTAGCTGGACTTGCTTCTAAATTCGGAGTTATTCTTTCTAAAAATTCTTGTGCAGTTCCCTTGCAAAGTGCAACAGTGGTCTTTGGTCTGATTGAGACGTTACTAATTAAACTATTTATGTGACCAGATAAATCTTGCTTTGCTAATTCTTCGGAATATACAATTAGTTTAACATGTGACAAATTGACTTCTTTACTAGTTAATGAATTAACTTTTGAGTTTCCGGTATATAAAGAATTTGCGCGCACGGTATGAGTAATGTAATTTTCTTCACCTGTTTTTCCACTTTCAGAAGAAATTTTTAAAGGCACTGCAATTTGATAGGTAATATTTAATTCATCACCACTGCCAACATCGGCACCAATTGCTATTACATATGCGAGATTATCTAATTCTTTTTTGCTGTAGCAACCGGTGAGAAGAAAAACACTAAATATTAAAAAAATGAAAAAAGAAATTTTATTTCGCATATTTTTTCTCCTTAGCATTTATTTTTTTATACTTTATATTAGCAACTATTAAAATTATCATAGGATATATAAGTAAAAAAATAGGTGATATATATATCGACACAATTTCTCTAATAGTTAGTATATCTATATATGAAGTTAAAAACCTACTCATCACTAGAACAATTAAACACGCTATAAAATTTGTCCAATTTGATTTTTTTATATTGAACAATTTATTAAATACAAGTACGGCAAACGAAATCCCAACTGATAAATATATAAAAGTTGCAATAAGCCATAAAAGAACAAAAATTGATTCTACTCTTTGAATAAATCTACCATAACTGATAAGTTTTGTAAGTTCGTAAAATGGTAAGTAATTATCAACAAGAGCAGGATATGAAAATATAGTAAATATTAGAAAAAACGCTGTTAATATAAAAAACGCTATCATAAAAAATGAATTTCGAGCAGTCTTGTTAAAATTTTTCAAGTTTGGAGCGATTAAAAAAATCAATGTTAAACTTTCATATGCAGATATTTTATAAGCTCCATGAATAAATACATCGCTTACTCCGTTGCCAAAGATAGGAGTTAAATTAGTTAAATCTACATTCGGCAATAAAGAAAAAAACATTGCGATAAAGCCTAAAATCATAAAAGGTGTTATTATTGCGCTCGTTCTAAAAATTCCTTGTAATCCTATTGAACATCCGATAAATACGGTAATTAAAAATAGAGCTGATACGTAAAGTGAGGGAGTTTCTGTAAATAATATAATACGAACATTTTCATTAAATTCACTGATTGTAATGGTTGCAGCAGAAAGAAGATATAATATTATTAAAAGACCAGTGAAATACTTGAAAAAAGCACCTAAAGAAAATTCAGTTAATTCTAAAATATCTTGATTGGTAAAATTTTTATACAACTTTACTAATATAAAAAAGGCTATTCCAGCAAGTAACGATGAATAAACTGCATGCAAAAAACTTGCAGTTCCGAAATACTGTGTAGAAAGTTTAGGAAGTGTAAGGATAAGTGGAATAATAGTCATGGCACCAATTGTAGCGACACATTCAAAAGTTCCTAATCTTTTATTATATATCATTTATCATTCATCTCCTTTATGCGAATTTACCCATTTGCGAGAAATATGAGGCTCTCTAATAGGTTTTTTAGTCCTTAAAAAAGTAGGACGATGTTCTTGCTTCCAAATTGGTGTAATTAGTAAATCGTCTTTAAAAAGGTCGACTCTTGTTGGGGAAAAAGGAGTTAAATAAGGAACTCCAAAAGACGAAGTTGAAGTCATTAAACATAGATGTATAAAAATTCCGATTGCAATACCGAAAAAATCCAGCAAAAGCTCCGAGGATAATATATATAAAACGTAAAATTCTAAAACTATAATTAAGAGAAAAATTAGATACTACGAAAGTACTTATACCAGTAAGTGCAACTATGATAACTAATATAGGGCTAACTATGTTAGCTGAAACAATGGCTTGACCGTAAAATAATAGTACCAACGATTCCGAAGGGTAGGTCCAAGTGGTGCAGGCGTTCTAATACTTGCTTCTCTAATTATTTCAAAAGCAATCTCCATTATCAAAAGTTCGGTAAGCATTGTAAAAGGTACTTTTTCGCGAGCACCTGCAATTGCAAATAATAAATCAGTTGGAATCATTTCTTGATGAAAATCACAAATGGCAATATAAAGTCCAGGTAAAAATACAGCAAAAAATATTGCAGGTAATCTAAAGATTCTAAGAAGAAGAGAATAAGGAAATCTCAAATAAGAATCTTCCGAAGGATGTGTGAAATCAGTAAATACAGCAGGAACAACTAAGACATTAGAACTTCCTTCAACGATTATAGCAACGCGTCCTTCAACAAGGTGAGATGCAACTTTATCAGGACGTTCTGTACTTATCATAAGAGGATCGACAATAAACGTTTTATCCTCAATTAACTGTTCTAATTGACCACTATCAAGTAAATAATCAATTTCTATTTCGTTAATTCTTCGTTTTACTTCATCTATTAAAGAATCATTTGTAATAGTTGAAATGTATGCAACAGCACATCTTGTTGGAGTTTCAGTTCCAACTTCTATACTCTCAAATATCAAATTTTTGTCTTTAACATACTTCCTAATCAAAGCAGTGTTAATTCTAAAATTCTCAACAAAAGCTTCGGTAGGTCCTTTTAAATTCATTTCAATTTCAGCTTTCGTAACACTTCTTCCTGGAATATCTTTTGTGTCACATATAAGTGCAACAGATTGATTTTCTATAAAAAGAGCAGAATCGCCGTGCAATATACATTGTATAATTTCATCAAAATCAGAAGACGGGGTTATTTGTAAATCTTTCAAAATTGAATTAGTTAAAATGGACGATAAATCATCAAAAGATTTTGGAGATTTTTTTAACAAACTTTTTGGCGAATTTTCAATAATATGATTCTCTTTATTCGTAAGGGCTCTAATTACATAGTTGTTTATTAAATCAGTATTTACAAGACCATCGTACGAAACAAGAAAACTTTTAATAGTAGCTGAATTAAAAGAAATATCAATATCACGAAACTGAACATCATTAGAAACAGGGTAATGTAAAGTACTAATTAAATATTTTCGATTTTTATTTAAATCACAAAAAACATTTTGCATAACTAACCTCTAAACTAAAATATTTATAGTTTATTTTGCACAATAAATCTCAAAAAAATTCATGATATTAACAGGTTTACGAATTCTTGACAATGACTTATAAATGGTAGATAATCAACTTATAGAAATTTTAGGAGGTTAGATTATATGAATCCATACGATAAAGTACATGAATTAGTTAGAGCTATAAAAGACTGTAGAGAAGTTAAAGAATATTTAGAATTAAAAGAAGAACTTTATAAAGACGAAAAAACAAAAGAAATGATAAAAGACTTTAGAGAAAAGCAAGTGGAAGTGCAATCTATACTTATGCAAGGGAAAGAAGCAGAACAAGAAAAAATGGAAAAATTACAAGCATTATATTCAATCCTTGCATCAAATGTTAGAGTAAAAGAATTCTTTGATAAAGAAGTTGCATTTGATGTAATGCTTTCGGATATATATAAAATAATAGGAGAAAGTTTAAAAGAAATATTAGAGTAATGCAATAAAAGGAGCGAAAACATGAAAATTTTAATAAAAAATGGTTATGTTGTTTCAATGGTTTCACCAATTAGAAGATGTGATCTTTTAATTGAAGATGATAGAATAAAAAGAATTGCAGATAATATAAGCTGCGATGTAGATAAGGTTATCGATGCGACGAACAAGATTGTAATGCCAGGTTTGATAAATGCACACACACATGTTGCAATGTCACTTTTTAGAGGAAGAACAGATGAAGATGAACTTATGAATTGGTTGCAAAAAAGTATCTGGCCAGTAGAAGATAAAATGACACCAAGCGATGTGTACACGGCCTCAATGCTTTCTGGAATAGAGATGATTAAAAGTGGAACAACTACTTTTAATGATCATTATTTTTATGAAGAAGAAACTGCAAAAGTTGCTGAGCAATTAGGACTTCGTGCAATATTATCAAGATGCATAATAGGCGAAGGAGAAGAAGCAGCTAAAAGAGTAAACGAAGCAGAAGAATTGTATAATGCATGGCATAATAAAGCAGATGGAAGAATTAAAGTGTGTGTTGGATTGCATGCACCATACACTTGTCCACCAGAAACAATAAAAAGAGGTGTACAACTTGCCGATAGATTAGGAACTCCAATACATATTCATTACTTAGAAACAAAAGATGAAGTAAAACAAATGTCAGATAGATATCAAATGACAGCAACGGAATATCTAAAAAGAGCAGGATTGTTTAATTATCATGTAATGCTTGCACATGGCGTATATGTAGACGATGAATCAATAGCAACATTAAGAGATATTAGTGGAGGTATTGTTCATAATCCAATTTCAAATCAAAAATTAGGAAGTGGAATCGCAAATATTAGAAAGCTAAGAATGAATGGAATAAATGTTGCCTTAGGAACAGATGGACAAGGAAGTACAAACACGTTAGACATGTTTGAAGAAATTAAATCTGCAGCGTATTTGCAAAAAGTAATATATAATAGTGCGACTGCTATATCAGGTGAAGATGTAATAAAAATGGCTACAATAGAGGGGGCAAAAGTACTAGGCATAGATAGCGAAGTTGGTTCACTTGAAGAGGGAAAGAAAGCAGATATCATAATAATTGATACAAACAAACCACATCTTTGTCCAATTCATAATATATATTCATTACTTGCTTATTCAGTTAACGGTGCAGATGTAGAAACTTCAATTATAGACGGAAAAATAGTGATGGAAAATAGACAAGTTCTAAACGTTGATGAAACCCAAATAATAAAAGATTGTAAAAGAATAACAGAGTGTTTATTTAGATAAAATTTTCTTGGACTAGGAAAGGATGATATAGAGTTGCCAAAAAGAATAGTTCATATGCTTAATTCAATGGGAATGGGTGGAATAGAAAATTTCTTAATGAATCTTTATAGAAATATAGATAGAGAAAAATATCAATTTGATTTCATTCTTCAATCAACTGAAGAGGGGTATTTTGAAAAAGAAATTAAAGAATTAGGTGGCAATATTTATAAAATTCCACGAATAGAAAAATATCCTTTAAAACATTTACAAGAATTAAGAAAAATTTTAAAAAATAATGAATATATCGCATTTCATAGACATACTGCAAATAGCATAGTGTTCACCGATTTAGTCATTGCGCATTTATCAAACGTAAAGAAAATAATTGTTCATTCACATAGTACGTCGCATTCAAAAGCATGGTTAAACAAAATGTTTAGACCATTGTTATATGCACTAGCAGATGAACACTTGGCATGTGGAAAAGAAGCTGGTGAATGGCTATATGGAAATAGAAAATTTAAAATAATAAATAATGGAATACAGCTAGATAAGTATGAATACAGCGAAGAAAAAAGAAATTCATGCAGAGAAAAATTTGGCTTTGCACCAAATGATATTATCATTGGTCATGTAGGAAGATTTGATGATGCTAAAAATCAAAAATATATAATAGAAGTTTTTGAAAAAATTTCTAAAGTCAGTAATCAATATAAACTAGTACTTTGTGGCGATGGAGAATTACGAGGCACTTTAAATTTATACTGCAAAGAAAACGGATTGGACGGAAAAGTATTATTTTTAGGTGTAAGAAAAGATGTAAACGAAATATTGCAAGCATTAGATCTATTCGTATTCCCATCAAAATACGAAGGATTACCAGTTTCACTAATAGAAGCACAAGCAACAGCTTTACCATGCTTCATATCTGAAAATATTCCTCAAGAAGCGATTTATAATAATAATGTATTACGTTTAGGAATAAACGAAGAAAACAAAGAAGAATGGTGTAGACAAATAATTGCATTGCCAATAACTACAGCATATAGAACGTATAAAAATGAAAAGCTATATGAAGATTATGATATAAAAAATATAGCAAATGAAGTATGCAAAATATATGAATAATAAAAAGTCAGGTAGAATGAAGTTAAAAACAAACTACCTGACTTTTGTTAGTTCTAAGAGCATGTTAGATTTTATCTTAATAAGTTATTGAAGTTATTTGACGGTTGATGTAAAATGTCTTTATGATTTTAAGATGGGGGTAGAGATGATTAAGAAGTGGCTATATTCTAAATTTGATAATAAAAAAATTGAAGAAGTTGCGAATCAAAATGGTATTTCTGAATTGATGGCTAAGATATTGCTTAATAGATCATTTGAAGACAAAGATGAAATTGATGATTTTTTACACCCAAAGATTGATAAACTATATGATCCATTTTTAATGAATGATATGCAAGTAGCAGTAGATACAATTATAGAAGCTTACAATAACAAAGAAAAAATCACTATTTATGGAGATTATGATGTTGATGGTATTACAAGTGTGGCAGTTCTAAAAATGTTCTTTGCAGATATGGGAATTGAAGCAGAACACTATTTGCCAAGTAGGCTTGAAGAAGGATACGGTTTAAATAATAACGCACTAGATAAAATAGTTGCTAATGGAACAAAACTGTTAATAACAGTAGATTGTGGAATTTCTGCATACGAAGAAATAGAATATGCCAAAAGCATAGGCTTAAAAGTAATCGTAACAGATCATCATGAATGTCCATCAGTCCTTCCAAATGCTTTAGCTGTAATAGATGCTAAAAGACCAGATAGTACATATCCATTCAATTCACTTGCAGGAGTAGGAGTAACATTTAAACTTATTCAAGCAATTTCATATAAATTACAATTTGATAGAAAAAGATATTTAAAATATTTAGATATAGTTGCATTAGGTACTATAGCAGACATTGTACCTTTAGTTGATGAAAATAGAATCATTGTTAATTTTGGCTTGATTTTAATGAGACAGACTAGAAACGTAGGATTACAAGCTCTTATACGAGTTAGTGGATACGAAAAAGGCAGTGCAGCATTAAATTCAACATCAGTTTCTTTTGGACTTGCTCCTAGAATAAACGCATCTGGAAGAATGGGAAAAGCAGATTTGGCATTAGAATTATTGCTTGAAAAAGATGTGGAAAAAGTGTATAAAATAGCACTAGAACTTAGTGCTACCAATAAAGAAAGACAAGATGTAGAAAAGAAAATTATAGATGAAGCTTTAGAAATAATTGAAAAAAATAAATTATATGAAAAAGATATAATGGTAGTATATAAAGAAGGTTGGCATCATGGTGTTATTGGAATTGTTGCATCTAAAATAACAGAACTTTATTATAAACCATCAATTTTAATTTCAGTAGAAGACGGAGTGGGAAAAGGCTCAGGAAGAAGCGTTGAAGGATTTGATTTGCATGCAGCATTAAACGAATGCGAAGATTTACTTTTAAAATTTGGTGGACATGAAATGGCAATAGGCCTTTCAATCGCAGAAGAAAACATAGAACAATTTGCACAAAAAATGGAAAAAATCGCAAACGAAAAAGGAACAAAAGATTTGCAGGCTACAATAAAAGTAGATGCTGAAATTACATCAAAAGACATAACATATAAAACCATATTGGACATGGATTTATTAAAGCCATACGGTGAAGCAAATCCAGCACCAATATTTGTGTACAAAAACGTTAAAGTTGATGGTGTTAGATTGTTATCAAATGGAAAACATTTGAGATTAACATTAAAAGAAGGAATGAACTTATTTGACGCAATAGCATTCAATGTAGAAGGCAAGGGATATAATATAAAAATAGGTGACAAAATAGATGTTTTACATTCGCTTGAAACTAATACCTTTAATGGAGTTGAAAAAATCCAATTAAATGTAAAAGATATAAAAAAGAGTTTGTAAATAAGGAGTGTGATAGAACATGGCTAGAATAGACGAAATAATTTCTAGAGTAAAAGAATATAACAAACATTCAGATTCAGAGTTAATAATGAAAGCATATGAATACGCAGAAAATTTCCATCATGGACAATTAAGAAAATCAAAAGAACCATATATAATTCATCCACTAGAAGTTGCATATATTGTTGCAACTTTAGAATTAGATGATAATGCTATTTGTGCTGCTTTATTACATGACGTTGTTGAAGACACTCCAGTAACTTTAGATGACATTAGAACAGAATTCAACGAAGAAATTGCAACATTGGTAGATGGTGTAACAAAGCTTGGAAAAATAGCAAGTTATATAGATAAAGAAGAAGAACAAGTAGAAAATTACAGAAAATTTTTCTTGGCTATGGCGAAAGACATAAGAGTTGTCATGATAAAACTTGCAGATAGATTGCACAACATGAGAACATTAAAACATCTTAGTGATGATAGAAAAGTAGCGATAGCAAAAGAAACAAGACAGCTATACGCGCCACTTGCAAACAGACTGGGTATTTATTCAATCAAATGGGAACTTGAAGATTTAAGTTTGTTTTATCTAGAGCCAGATGTATATAAAGAGTTAGTAGAAGGAATAAATTCAAAACGTGCTGAACGTGAAAAATTTATAAACGACGTAATTGCAGAAGTTAAAGAAAAACTAGAAGAAGTTAATATAGAAGCAGAAGTTTATGGAAGACCAAAGCACTTATATAGCATATACAGAAAAATGCAAAAAGATAACAAATCATTAGATCAAATATATGATCTATTTGCGATGAGAATAATTGTAAGCTCAGTAAAAGATTGTTATGCAGCTTTAGGTTTAGTACATGAATTATATAAACCAATGCCAGGTCGTTTCAAAGATTACATAGCTGTTCCAAAACCTAATATGTATCAATCACTACATACAACACTAATAGGAAATGCAGGAACACCTTTTGAAATACAAATTAGAACATGGGACATGCACAGAGTCGCTGAATATGGTATCGCAGCTCACTGGGCATACAAAGAAGGTAAAAACATATCTGCATCAGATGAAAAATTATCATGGTTGCGTGAAACACTAGAATGGCAAAAAGAAACTAACGATGATAGAGATTTTATGAACAAATTAAAATTTGACTTGTTCGATGAAGACGTTTTTGTATTTACACCAAAGGGAGATATAAAAGCATTACCTGCAGGAAGTATCCCAATAGACTTAGCGTACATGATTCATGAAGCTGTTGGTAATAGAATGATAGGTGCAAAAATAAATAGCAAAATGGTTCCAATAACAACACCACTTCAAAATGGTGATATTGTTGAAATTGTCACATCGGACAATTCAAAAGGACCAAGTAGAGACTGGTTAAAAATCGTAAAAACAACACAAGCTAGAAGTAAAATTCAAAACTGGTTCAAGAAAGCTCAAAGAGAAGAAAATATAGGAAAAGGAAAAGAACTAGTTGAAAAAGAATTAAAAAGAATAGGAATGAACTTCTCAGACTTATTTAAAACAGAGTGGCTAAATAAAGCATTACAAAGATATAAATATAATACATTAGATGATTGTTATGCGGCAATTGGTTTTGGTGCAATTTCACCAGCTAAAATAATAACAAGACTATTAGAAGAATATAAGAAAGAACATAAAGAAGAAGAAATTGAAAACAAGATTGATGAGCTTCGTCAAGCTAAAAAAATTGAACGACCAAAAGCTTCAAAATCAGGCATAATCGTAAAAGGTATAGATAACTGTTTAGTAAAACTATCGCGTTGTTGCAATCCACTTCCTGGAGATGACATAATAGGATATATTACAAAAGGAAGAGGAGTTTCAGTACACAGAGCAGACTGCTTAAATTGTAAAGAACTTATAGGTGAAGAACAAAGGCTAATTGATGTATCATGGGTAAAAGAAACAAATGCATCATACGTTGCCGAACTAGAGGTTTACTCAAACGATAGAGAAGGACTACTAATTGATATCACTACAGCGATAAGTAACTTAAAAGCAAAAATTGTATCTATAAATGCAAAAACAGTTCAAAATAATCGTGTTGCAATACTTACAATAGGACTTGAAGTAGTAGACATAGATATGTTAAATAAAGTAATTAAAGTAATAAGAAAAGTAGACAGTGTTTATGATGTGCATAGACAAAAATAATTGGAGGTGAAAAACATGATAATGAAAACCATTAGAGCACAAGTAGGAGATACCGATATGTTTTCAAATATGTACATAGTTGCAGACGAAAATACAAAAGAAGGGATCCTAATAGATGCAGGTGGTGGCGTTGATAAAGTTGTAAACATCGTAGAAAAATTACAAATAAAATTAAAATATATTATACTAACTCATTGTCATGTCGATCACATCGCAGGTCTTAGAAAATTAAGATATGAATATCCAAGAGTTCCAATTGTTATAAACATAGAAGATTTTGATGGAATGTCAGATTCAACAATAAATATGTGTGACATGCTAGGAATTGAAAATAATTTTCTTAATGCAGATATAACAGTAAAAGAAGGCGACGTAATAGAATTTGGCAATTTACAAGCACTAATAATTCATACACCAGGACATACAGCAGGTAGTATGTGTATACTTGTAAAAGATGCTTTATTTAGTGGAGACACGATGTTTAAAGGAACAAGAGGAAGAACAGATTTAAAAACAGGTTCAGAAAGAGAAATTCTTTGGTCTATAAAAGATAAATTGTTAGAACTACCAGATGATACAATTGTTTATCCAGGACACGGAGCAACCACAATTATAAAAGATGAAAGAATCTGGTACGAAGAATAAAACTCTTTAAAATAAAAAGCTTGCAAAAATAAATTGTATATCGTATAATGAGTGAGTCAGAATAAATATCTGACTCACGTATGTGCCCGAGTGGCGGAATTGGCAGACGCACACGACTCAAAATCGTGCGGGAAACCATGCGGGTTCAAGTCCCGCCTTGGGCACCAAAAATAAATAAAAGTGCGCTAGTACAATACAAAGCTGTATAAGGTTACTATTAGAGAGTAAGGGTCACCGGCTGAAAGCCCTTTTAGCAAACAATACAAAGTGAAACATATTGGAAGCACATATAAAGAGCGAAGAATTTGTAACTAATTCTTAAGTTAGGGTGGTACCACGGATATAATTCGTCCCTGCATGTTATTGCAGGGACTTTTTTTATATTATGAAATAAAAATAAAAAATAAGGAGGTATTTATGAAAAGAGTAAAAATCAAAGACGTTTTTAGGAACAAAGAAGAGTACATTGGAAAGGAAATTACTGTTGCTGGCTGGATAAGACAAATAAGAGATTCAAAAAAGATAGCATTCATAGAATTAAATGATGGTAGCTTTTTTAAGCCAATACAAGTAATTGTTGAAGATGACAAAATCAATAATTTCGAGGACGTAGCAAAATTAAATATAAGCTCTAGCATAATCGTAAAAGGATTACTAGACGAAACACCAAGTGGAAAACAACCATTTGAAATCAAAGCGACTGAGATCGAAATATCAGGAAAAGCAGATGAAGACTATCCAATACAACCTAAAAAGCATTCATTTGAATATTTAAGAACAGTTGCTCATTTAAGACCAAGAACAAATACATTTATGGCAGTGTTTAGAGTTAGATCTTTAGTAGCATATGCAATTCATAAATTCTTCCAAGAGCAAGGATTTGTATATGTTCACACACCACTTATAACAGGAAGTGACTGTGAAGGTGCAGGTGAAATGTTTAGAGTAACAACGTTAGACCTAGACAATGTACCAAAAACAGAAGAAGGAAAAACTGATTATACAAAAGATTTCTTTGGAAAATCAGTTAACTTAACTGTTAGTGGACAATTAAACGGCGAAACATTTGCAACAGCGTTTGGAAACATCTATACATTTGGTCCTACATTTAGAGCTGAAAATTCTTTTACACCAAGACATGCAGCAGAATTTTGGATGATAGAACCAGAAATGGCATTTGCCGATTTAAACGATAACATGGATATGGCAGAAGCAATGGTAAAATACATCATAAAATATGTATTAGAACAAGCTCCTGAAGAAATGGAATTCTTTGATAAATTCATAGAACCAGGTCTATTAGCAAGATTACAAAATATAGTAGACAATGAATTTGAAAGAATAACATATACAAAAGCCATAGAATTATTAACACCATATAAAGAACAATTCAAATATCCAGTAGAATGGGGTATTGGACTACAAACAGAACATGAAAGATTCTTAACAGAACAAATCTATAAAAAACCAGTATTCGTTACAGGATATCCAGCAGGTACAACAGCGTTTTACATGAGATTAAATGAAGATCAAAAAACAGTTGCTGCAATGGATTTACTTGTACCAGGTGTTGGAGAAATTATTGGTGGAAGCCAACGTGAAGAGCGTTTAGATGTATTGATGGATAAAATAAAGAGCCAAGGAATGAAAGAAGAAGACTATAAATGGTATCTAGACACTAGAAAATACGGAACTGTAACACATTCAGGATACGGATTAGGTTTTGAAAGAATGGTAATGTACTTAACTGGTATGTCTAATATAAGAGACGTAATACCATTCCCTAGAACAACTGGAAACGCAGACTTTTAGTACAAAAAGTCGATAATTGGTGGATTTTGTAAATTAAGCTCAATATCAGTTGACATATTACGGAAAATATATTAAAATATACATGGTAATTGAGAGCGATAAACATAACCTTATAAAATGGAGGGGTTAAATGTGTAGATAAACTGATGAGTTTCTTAATCTGACAAGAGGTGAATTGCCTAAAAAAACACGCTTAGTTTAAACGATTACAACATGAAAAAGACTTAATAGAAAGGGGAAACCAAGTTATGGATGATTATCGGGCAGGAAGTACGAAGCTTCGCATAACTCGTATTGTGAGTGGCGTGAGGCTGGTAGATGACAGATATAACGAAACTGTATGTTCGTCGAAGAACCGTTGTATTTTGGGTTTCCTTGCCGGGGGCGAGCAAGTTCTTTTGAACGAAAACGAACTGGTTCGCAATTTTGAAAATGGCGACGGAACTCGAATCAGGCCGCAAATGATTGTTGCGGGCAAGGTAAACACCGTCTACTCCCGCTGTGTATAGTTGCATTCAGCGAAAACGAATAAAAAGCATCTGAAATTTTCAGATGCTTTTTTTATGTAAAATGCGAACCATGATGGTTTAACATAGATATGTCACAGTAAAAAAATAAAAAAAGGAAATACCAAA
>CAYNRR010000023.1:0-12831 GCA_964400015.1 uncultured Eubacteriales bacterium
TTTTGAGACATTTTCCTATCTGATTACTTGAGACATTATCATATATGAATGATATATTTGTTAATAATTTCTTAAAAAAAGATTGACAAAAAACGAAAAAGGCATTAAATTATTTGTAAGTTAAAAATAAATATTTCTACTTTCATATTTATTTTCTTACGAGCATTCGCTCAAAATAATTTTCCAAACAAATAATTTAATAAAATATATAGTTGCATATTAGAATATGTTTTTTTTGTCATACAAAAAAATAAATGAAAGGAATATAAATGGAATTAAACGTTTTAAATGAAACCAAAAATCGTTCTTTGAATGAAGAGCTAAACACGAATATTCTCGCAGGAGAAAAAATCTCAACATTACAATCGGATTTAGAAAAATATTTAGCTAATAATAAGGAACCTAACTGTAAAAACGAAACAAAATCTAAAATACCCGTCGACATAGAAATAAATACTGAAAAAAACGAAATGGGAGATACTACAATTTTAGGAAAAATAACTATAGAAAAATCTGCGATAGACGATATGAGTAATATAAAAAACAAGAGTACGTCAGCTGTAAGGAAAGGTTTGAAAAAAATTTATAATGCAGTACAAGGCACTTTTGTAGAAAAGATAGCAGACAAAACTTTAGAGTTAGGAGGTAAAATGTTAAAATATGGAGCAAAAGCCATTAAAGTTTTAGGCAAAAAAATATTGAAAATATAATAAACTGTCAAAATATAGTACCTTTTTTCATACTAAAATGATAAAATTTAGTCGAAAAGAGGCGATGATATGAATAAATATTTTATGTATACTTCGTTGACATTAACACTTCTATGTGTTATACTCATTACCGTTGGTTGCAAGAGCGGAAAAACATTTATATCTTCAGAAAAAAACAATGATGATGTAAATAATATAAATTATATTTCAAATTTATCTGGAAATGCTGAAGATGATGAATTTGAAAATGAAAAAGAACAAGAAATTGATAATAACGAACAATGTGTTTATAACGAATCGGGAAAGATTATTATTGTTATGTATCATAGATTTGCTCAGGTCGAAAGTGATGAGTGGACTAGATCTTATGATAATTTTTATGCAGATTTGGAATATTTGTATGAGCATGGATACAGAAGTGTTTCATTGTCGGATTACGTTAATAATACAATGAATGTACCAGTAGGTTGTACGCCAATAGTTTTTACATTTGACGATGGTTCAAAGGGCCAATTTAATTTGATAAAAAATGAAAATGGCGAATTAGTTGCAAATCCTGAGTCAGCAGTTGGAATTATGGAAAAATTTCATTCAGAACATCCTGATTTTGCGTTAAATGGAACCTTTTTTATAAATTCAACAGGCTTTTTTCAAGGAGAAGGTACGAATGCTCAAAGATTAAACTACTTGATTGAGAAAGGGTTTGAAATAGGAAATCATACAAGTACACACGTTAATTTTAGCAAAGCATCAGCTGAAAATATAAAAAAAGAAGTTGGAACCGTATCTAATTTAGTTGAAGATTTAACTAACGGTTATAAGATATTTGCACTTGCATTACCTTTTGGAATATCTTCAAAAGAATATAAATCATATATCGCTAGTGGAGAATATGAAGGGAGAACATATAATAATGAAGTTGTTCTTCTTGTAGGAGCAGCACCGGTGTATGCTTCTAATAATGAAAAAACAAACTTGCTAGCATTGCCTCGTGTCAGAGCAAGAGGTGGAAATAAAGCGGTTGAATGTGATTTATATTATTGGCTAGACATTATGGAGAAAAATCCAGAGAAAAAATATAAAAGAATATCATAAAATATAAAATGAAAGAAGGGAATTTTTTGACAGAAGAAAATAAAACAAATGAAACTACATCAAAAGTTCGTAGGCCGTATCGTAGAACTTTTAAAAAGAAAAATGAAGAAGTAAATATTGATGTTAACATTGAGAAAAAAGTTAGCACGAGAGCACCAAGAAAAACTATGCCAAAAGTAGAAAATAAGAATACTACTAAAAAAGTATCTAAAAGAGCAAATGGTGAAGAAATAAAGAAAAATGTAAAAGAAAATAAGAACATTACTAAAAAAACTACAAGCGAACAAGCAATGCAACAACCAAAATCTAAAAATATAAAAATTGCACGTGATAGATTGAAAATTATACCTCTTGGAGGATTAGAAGAAGTTGGAAAGAACATGACAGTGTTCGAGTATGGCAATGACATGATTTTAGTTGATTGTGGTGTGGCGTTTCCTGAAGATGATATGTTAGGAGTAGACTTGGTAATTCCAGACTTTTCTTATTTGACAAAAAATAAAGAAAAACTTAGAGGAATGGTAATTACACATGGTCACGAAGATCATATAGGTTCAATACCTTATGTACTAAAAGAAATCAATACACCAATTTATGGTACTAGACTTACTCTTGGTTTAATAAAGAATAAATTAGAAGAGCATAAATTAGTTAGAAGTACATCAATGAAATGCGTAAAAGCCGGTGACATTATAAAATTAGGAAAATTTCAAATAGAATTTATACGAGTAAATCACAGTATTGCAGATGCTGTTGCATTAGCAATTACAACACCTGTTGGTACAGTTGTACACACGGGTGACTTTAAAGTTGATTACACTCCTATCGATGGAAAGCAAATAGATTTAGCTAGATTTGCAGAACTTGGAAAGCAAGGTGTACTTGCCCTTATGTCCGACAGTACTAACGCAGAAAGAGCTGGATTTACAATGTCAGAAAGCAGCGTTGGAAAAGTATTTGATAGTATTTTTTCTGGTTGTGAAAAAAGAATTATCGTAGCTACATTTGCTTCAAATATTCACAGAGTTCAACAGATTGTTAATTCTGCAATGAAAAATAATAGAAAAGTTGCAATATGTGGCAGAAGTATGGAAAATGTAATGAAGGTAGCTAAAGATTTAGGTTACTTAGATATACCAGATGGAGTTCTTATAGATATGGATTCTATAGATGAATACGCACCTAACAGATTAGTTTTAATTACAACAGGAAGTCAAGGCGAAGAAATGTCAGGACTTTCAAGAATGGCAGCGGGTACACATAGAAAAGTAACTATAACAAGCAGAGATTTAGTTATAATTTCTGCAACACCAATTCCAGGAAATGAAAAACTAGTTTCAAATGTAATAGATGATTTATTTAAAATAGGAGCAGAAGTTATATATCATACATTAAAGGACATTCATGTTTCAGGACATGCGTGCCAAGAAGAACAAAAGCTTATATTATCATTAGTTAAACCACAATATTTTATTCCAGTTCACGGAGAATTCAGACATTTGCAAGCTCATGCAGAAACAGCTGTAAAAGTAGGTGTAGAGCCTGAAAATTGTGTAATGTTAACTAATGGAAGTGTGTTAGAATTAGATAAAAACTTTTGCAAAGTAACAGGAACAATTCCAGCAGGACAAATATTAGTAGATGGACTTGGAGTTGGAGACGTTGGAAATATAGTACTTCGAGACAGACAACATTTATCACAAGATGGACTTATAATAGTTGTAATTGCAATGGAAGGAAAAACTGGTACAATATTAGCAGGGCCAGATGTTATTTCAAGAGGATTTGTATACGTTAGAGAATCAGAAGACTTAATGGATGCAATGAGAAGAGAAATTGTTAAAGAAATTGAAAAAATTCAAATCAATGGAATTAAAGATTGGTCTACTATAAAGAATAGTATAAAAGATACAGTTCATGATTTTGTTTATTCAAAAACAAGAAGAAATCCAATGGTTATACCAATAATTTCAGAAATATAGTTTGATTGAATAGACAGAAGTAATATAAGGAGGAAATAAAATGAGTAAAGAATTAGCTGATTTGGTGTTTCCAAACATAGACAAAACACCAGAATACTATGAACAATTATATCCAGAGAGAAATTTAGAAGAAGGAGCGGTTGTTACAAGATTCGCACCTAGTCCAACAGGTTTTATTCATATCGGTTCTTTATTTACAGCAAACTTCGCAAGTCGTTTCGCTAGACAAACAAATGGAGTTTATTATTTAAGAATAGAAGATACTGATGGAAAAAGAGAAGTTGAAGATGGAATCAATGTTATCATTAACGGACTAAAAGTATTTGACGTAAAGTTTGACGAAGGACCTGTTGATGAAAATAACCAAGTTGGAAAATATGGTCCTTATATTCAAAGTCAAAGAAAAGAAATATACCAAGCATATGCCAAATCACTTGTTGAAAAAGGCTTAGCATATCCATGTTTTTGCACAGAAGAAGAGCTTAATCAAATCAGAGAAAGACAAGAAAAATTAAAAATTAGACCAGGATATTATGGCGAATTTGCAGCATGTAGAAAAATGAGTGAAGCTCAAATGATGGAAAGAATAAACAATGGTGAAAAATTTATAGTAAGATTAAAATCACCAGGAAATCCTAATAAAAAGGTTAGATATACAGATTTAATTAGAGGTATGATTGAATTCCCGGAAAACGATCAAGACATAGTAATAATAAAATCTGATGGACTTCCAACATATCACTTTGCACATGCAATAGACGATCATCTAATGAGAACAACTCATGTAGTAAGAGGAGAAGAATGGATATCATCAGTTCCACTTCATTTACAATTATTCGAAATGTTAGGTTTTAAAACACCAACTTATGTTCATATGCCAACAATTATGAAAGATGATAATGGAAGCAAGAGAAAAATAAGTAAAAGAAAAGATCCAGAAGCAGCAGCAAGTTATTACAAAGAAAATGGTATACCAAAAGAAGCTGTACTTGATTACTTGCTAAATATATTAAATTCAAATTATGAACAATGGAGAAAAGAAAATCCAAAAGCATCAAGTTTTGAATTTAAAATAGCACCAGAAAAAATCAGTGTAAGTGGTGCGATGTTTGACCTAGTAAAACTTGCAGACGTATCAAAAAATACAATTGCAAACTTTACAGCAGAAGAAGTATATAACCAAGGTTTAGAATGGGCAGAAGAATTTGATAAAGAATTAGCAGACCTAATGAAAACTCATGAAGAATTTACAAAAGCCATACTAAACATAGAAAGAACAGGAACAAAAGTAAGAAAAGATATTTCAAAATGGTCAGACTTAAGAGAAAATCTAGAATACTTATATGATGAAATATTCTTCACAAAAGAACATGAAGACGAATGGCAAAATATAACAGATAAAGAAACAATAAAAGCAATACTTGAAGAATACCTAAAAGTATATGACGCAAGCGATGATAAAGACACATGGTTTAACAAAATGAAAGATGTATCAGAAAAATTTGGATTTGCACGTGAAGTAAAAGAATATAAGAAAAATCCAGAAAACTATAAAGGACATGTAGGTGACGTAAGTACAGTAGTAAGAGTAGCATTAACAGGCAGAAGAAACACACCAGATCTATATGAAATCCTAAAAAATCTAGGCAAAGAAAGAATAGAAAAAAGATTCACAAGGGCACTTTAAACAAAAGTGCCTCTTTTTAAAAACACACGAGGGACGTCCGTTAAATGTTCCAAAATTTCCAGCAAAAGGTAAAAATGAGACATTTAACGGACGTCCCCGAGACAAAAGGAGAGATTACGATGAAGAAAAATATTTTAATAAGCATATTACTTGTATTTGTTTTGACAGCGTGTAGTTCAAATGTAGACAGCACAGAGTATTCAAAAATAAAATTTAGTGAGATGTATGAAACTACAACTGAAGGCAAAAGCATATCGGAAGTTTATGAAAATTTAGATGGAAAAGAAGTTGAAATGAATGGATATATGGCTGTTCAAAGTCCACTAGATGAAAGTTATATATATTTAGTAAACCAGCCATATGTTTCTTGCCCATTTTGTGCTATTGGTGATATAACTAAACTTGAAATTATACCAGTATATATGGCTGATAATAGTAGCATAAAATACACGGAAAACGGAGTTACTATAAAAGGTAAATTAGAAGTTGGTGAAAAAACAGATTCATTAGATTATACAACTCAATGTAGAATTTACGCAGATAGTGTTGAAGAAATAAAGGAAACGAATGTTGATACAGAACTTCAAACATATTATGCAAATTTATCTGAGGCTGGAATGATAATAGATATTCAAACTTTACAAATGAACATTGAATATGCAACAAAAGAGGAATATCTTGTTGATTTTGGTACAAGCAAAGTCGAAAAATACAACGGAATTGTGCAATATTATGGTACTGATATTGCAGAGTATGTAAATTATATAAAGGAATGTCCTGATATTGTAAAAGCATGTGAGCCTGAAAGAGAAGATTTAAAAGCATTGAATAATGAATTATATAATTTATATCAAAAACAAATAAAAGTTTTAGAAAAGTTTGCTATAATTATTATGCAAGGAACAGCAGAAGAAAAAACTGATAGTGAAAAAGAAAAATTATATGATGAGTTGCTTGCTTTAAATTCGGAAAATTTAAAACTATATGACGAATTTAATTCGTGGAATAATAAATTAAGAGAATAGAAGAGGCGAAAAAATGATTAAATTAAGAAATATTGAAATGAAATATAACGATAATGGACAAGAGATTTTAGCTTTGAAAATAAAAAAACTTCAGTTGAAAAGCAAAAATCATTACGCATTTATTGGAGCATCGGGGGCAGGAAAGACAACAGTATTTAATATGATTTCAGGAATGATTTTACCAACTAAAGGAACGGTAGAAGTAAATGATGTTGAACTTACTTCATTAAAAGAAAGCGAAAGAGACTTATTTAGGGCAAACCATATAGGATATATATTTCAAGACTTTAATTTATTCAATGATTTTACAGTTTTGCAAAATGTTGTATTACCATTATCATTTGCAAAAGTTTATACAAAAAAAGAAATGGATGAAATGGCTAGAAAAGTTTTAAAAGAAGTTGGAATGGAAGAAAAAATAAATCAAAAAGTAAAATCTTTATCAGGAGGAGAAAAGCAAAGAGTTGCAATAGCAAGAAGCATAATAAATACACCAGATATAATTCTTGCAGATGAACCAACAGGAAATTTGGACTTCAAAAATGGAGAAAAAGTAATGCAACTTTTAATAAAATTAGCAAGAGAAAAAAATGCTACCTTAATAGTGATTACTCATAATAATTCGCAATTAAGTATGTTCGATGAAGTAATCGATATTGAAAAATTAAATGAAGCAATAAAGTAAATGGAGGTAGTAAAATGATATTTCAATTTGTAAAAAATAATATATTATCAAAAAAATCAAGAAATTTTTTAGCAATATTTTCAATTGCAGTAAGTGTGATACTAATAATAGCAGTACAAAATATAACCGAACAATTAAACTCGAATATATTAAAAAATGCGAGTTATTATGATATCATAATAGGAAGTGCAGGTAGTGACACGCAACTTATACTAAGTACGCTATTTTATTATGATTCACCAATTGCTAATATAGATATTTCTTATTACGAAAATCTACAAAATGATATCAGAGTAAAAAGTGTTGTCCCAATAGGCATGGGAGACAATTATGCAGGATATAGAATAATAGGTACAAAGCAAAATTTCTTTACAGATACAGAAACATACAAATTAAAAGAAGGTAACGTTTTTAGTGGAGAAAGAGAAGTTGTATTAGGCTCTACAGTTGCTAAAGTTACAGGCCTAAAAATAGGTGATACATTTGCAAGTGTCCATGGATTAACAGAAACAGCTGGCGACTCATCGCATGATCACAGTGATTTTAAATACACTGTTGTAGGTATTTTAGAATCAACAAAAACACCAAATGACACAGCAATATTTACAGACATAGAAAATTTGTGGCATGCACACGGATTACATCATGATGAAGATGAAAACGAAGTTACGGACGAAAACGAAATTACGGTAACAACAAAAACACACGGGAACTCATCAGCAGAATCATATTCAGAAACATCTACTTCACTAATTACTGCACTATTAGTTAGATCAAAAGGACTAAACGAACAATTTTTGCTAACAAATGAACTAGAAAATGATACAAATATACAAGCGATAAATCCAACAGCGGTACTTAGAAAACTATTAAACACATTAGATATTGGTGGAATAATAGTAACAGTAGTTGCAGCAATAGCAGTAGGTTTGTCAATAATAATGCTGTTTACAACAATGTTATCATCATCGCTAGAAAAGATAAAAGACTTATCAATATTAAGAGCATTAGGAGCAAACAGAAAAACAGTATTCGAAATAATAATAGCAGAAGCCTTAATAATAGCGATAATAGGAGCAGTCGCTGGATTTATAATAGCACACATATCAATAGGAATACTAGGAATATACACAGCATCAAACTATGGCTTAGAAGTAAGTAGCTTTTACGTAGCCAAAGGCGAAATAATCTCAATAATATTAACAATAATACTAAGCCTAATAGCAGGAATGATACCAGGAATAATGGTATACAAATCAGATGCAACAAAATATATAAGATGACACACGAGGGACGTCCGTTAAATGTCCCAAAATTTCCAGCAAAAGGTAAAAATGAGACATTTAACGGACGTCCCCAAGAAGCGAAAGGAGCGTACAATGCCGGAACTTTGGGATGTATATGATGAAAATCGAAACAAGACAGGTAAAATTGTAGAGAGAGGAAAATATCAGTTTCAAAAAGGAGAATATCATTTAGCTATCGAAGCTTTAATAATAAATGATGAAGGAAAAATTCTGATAAGTCAAAGAGCAGCTTTTAGAAAAATGTATCCTTTAATGTGGGAATGCAATGGAGGCTCTGCGTTAAAAGGCGAAACAAGTTTAGAAGCAATTCTTAGAGAAATGCGCGAAGAGCTAGGAATAGAATTTAAACCTGAAGAAGCCGTTCTTTTAAAAGAATATAAAGGCAATGTATATTTTAAAGATTTTTGGATTTTTAAATCCAATGTTTCTGTAGATGACCTAACTTTCCCAGACGGTGAGGCGATAGCAGCTAAATGGGTAACAATCGACGAAATGATGCAAATGAAAGAAAACGGCGAATGGATAGGAAGCATTACTAAAGAAGACTATGAAATAGCTTTAGAAAAGATACACAGGGACGTCCGTTAAATGTTCCCAAAATTCCAATAAAAGGCAAAAATGAGACATTTAACGGACGTCCCCGAGGGGCGAGGAGGACATATGGAAGATAAAATTGATTTTGTTATGATATGGGTTGACGGTGGCGACCAAGAATGGAGAAAAGAAAAAAATAAATATGCAGGTTTGCCTGATGAAGCGATAAATGGTGAGATTAGATTTAGAGATTGGGACAATTTAAAGTATTGGTTTCGTGGCGTTGAAAAGTTTGCTCCGTGGGTTAATAATGTGTATTTTGTTACGTGTGGTCATTATCCTAAATGGCTTAATTTAAACTGCCCTAAGTTGAAATTTGTAAAACATTCGGATTTCATTCCTGAAAAATATCTTCCAACTTTTAGTTCACATACCATAGAATTAAATTTGCACAGAATAGAAGGTCTTTCTGAAAAATTTGTGTACTTTAATGATGATATCTTTTTAACTAATAGTGTTAAAAAAGAAGACTTTTTTATAAATAATTTACCACTTAGAAAAGTAGATGAATTTATTTTACCAGGTGTTGATACTCTTATGTCATATTTGCAGTTGACTAATATGTTGACTATAAAAAACCATTTTAATAAACAGGAAGTGTTAAAAAATACTTTTGGGAAATTTTTTAGTTATAAGAACGGCCTAAAGCCTAACCTTAGAAAAATTTGTGTACTACCTTTCAAAAACTTTTCAGGTTTTCAAGACCCACACATATCGTCTCCTATGTTAAAGAGTACATTTGAAGAGATATGGGATGTAGAAAACGAATTATTGGATAAAGTTTCTCAAGATAAGTTTAGACAACCGATTGCCGTTAATCAATATCTTTTTAAAATGTGGGATATTTGCACAGGCAAGTACATGCCAACTAATTATAAAAATTCTAAATACATAACTATGACTGAAGAAAATACAGAAATTGCAACTTCATACATAAAAAATCAAAAATACATTCAAATGTGTTTGAACGATGTAGATAGTTCAATAAATTTTGAAAAAATGAAATCTGAAATCAATTCTGCATTTCAAAGTATTTTGCCAGAAAAATCGGAATTTGAATTATAAAATTTGATAGAATAGGATGTGAAAAATGTGCCAAAGGTTTCACTAATAGTTCCTGTATACAATGCAGAAAATTTTTTAGCTAGATGTCTAGATTCAATATGCAATCAAACATTTAAAGACATAGAAATAATATGCGTTAATGATGGCTCAACAGATAATAGTTTGCAAATCTTAAACGAATATTCTCAAAAAGATAGTAGAATTATAGTGATAGACAAGAAAAATGAAGGTGTTAGTGCTGCAAGAAATGATGCAATTAGAAAAAGTACAGGTGAATATGTATCTTTTGTAGATGCAGATGATTGGCTAGAAAATGACGCTGTTGAAGTTTTATATGAAGCAATAAAAGAAAAACAAGTTGATGTAGTAAGAGCTAATTATTTTAAAAACAAATCCGATAAAGAAATAGTAGAAATAGGTGATATGTGCGAATTAGAAAATATATGTATGTTTTCTAAAGATGAAAATTTTGCGAAGCAAATAATGTGTAACATGTATTCAGGAAAACTTCTTTGCTATGTGTGGCTTTTACTAATAAAAAGAGATGTCTTACTAAAAACCTCTCTTTTTCCAATTGGAATACCATATTGCGAAGATGTAGTATTTTATACTGAACTTTTACAAAATGTAGAAAGCATATATTTCTTAGAAAAACCGATATATCATTATTATGACAATCAAACTAGTTGCACTAGATCGAGAAATTATTATGTGAGAAATATCTATAGTTTAGCTAGAGCGTATGAAAAAATTATTGAAATTATTGAAAACGACAAGTTTGATTGTGACGAAAGAAAAAATATTTTGCGTAATACATATTCAAAAAAAATAACTGGAATGTTGTTTTTTATGTATTTGACAGAAAAGAAGTCACAAAAAGAATGGGCTTTAATAATTGAAGAGATAATGCAAGATCATACTGTATTAGATATAATCAAGAAAGCAGATTTGAGTGGAATTCCAACACATTTATCCTTACCATTTAAACTTATATCAAATAAAAAATATAAAACATTAGTAAATTTTTATAAAATTCGTAAACTGATAAGAAATATAAAACTAAAATTTATTAAAGAAGGTGAAAAATGAGGACAGAAGCTTCAATAAGAAATAGTGTTTTTGCAACAGCGACTATGGTATTAAAAATATTGATTGGATTTGTCGTCCAAAAACTATTTGTACTTCTGTTAAATGCAGAATATTTAGGTGCAAATGGTTTGTTCTCAAATGTAATAACAGTATTAAGTCTTGCAGAATTAGGAATTGGTCAAGCTATTGTTTTTAATATGTATAAGCCAATTGCAAATAAAGATAATGAAAAAATAAAATCTTTAATGAAACTGTACCAAAAAGCATATAATATCATCGCACTTGTTGTATTAGCAGTTGGATGCGCACTGATCCCGTTTTTAGATTTATTTATAGGCGAAACAACATTAGACTTAAACTTTACACTCGTATATATATTATTTCTACTGCAATGCGTAGCATCGTATTTATTCACGTATAAAAGAAATATACTCTATGCATATCAAGAAAATTATATTATCAGCATAGTAGACTTGCTTTATGTACTTATTTCAGACACCTTGCAATTAGTTCTTTTGTTTATATATAGAAATTATTATTTATACTTAACACTAAAAATCATCTGTGTTTTTGCAGGAAATCTATGCGTGAATTATATTGCAAACAAAAAATATCCATTCTTAAAAGAAAAAAATGTTCAAGAATTGGACAAAGATTTTAAACAAGAAATATTCGATAGAATAAAAGCAACATTTTTTCATAAAGTTGGTGCAGTTGTAGTCAATGGAACAGACAACATTATTATTTCTAAATTTTTAGGGCTTGTTACAGTAGGACTATATTCAAATTATTATATGATAATTTACTATGTGGGAGAACTTATTCGTCAAATGATAAGTGCACTAACACCTAGTGTAGGAAGTTTATTAGTGGAAGCTGAACAAGAAAAAGTTTACAACGTATATAAGAAAATTGAATTTTTTGATTTCTGGTTAGCAACATTTTCAGCAACATCCATATTAGTAATCGTTCAAAGCTTTATAGAACTTTGGATGGGAAAAGAATTCGTACTACCAATTTTAGTTGTAACCGTATTAGTATTAAACTATTACTTGAAAATGATGAGACAAACAAATGACGTATTTTTAAGTGCTGCAGGAATATGCATAGAAACCAAATATGTTCCACTAATAGAATCAGCGATGAACATTGTATTTTCAATAATATTATTAAAATACTTAGGATTAGCAGGAGTTTTTATTGGAACCATAATTAGTAGTATGGCGCTATGGTGCTATACATATCCAAAATTTGTTTATAAAAAACTTTTAGGCAGAACATATTCTGAATACATAAAAGAAAACATAAAATATTTATTCTTATTTGTAGCCATTGCAATACTTACATACATGATAGCTTCAATTATAAATATATCAAACTTATGGTGGAAAATCATACTCAATGGAATAACATGTTTAATCGTTCCAAATCTAATATTATTTATAATATATAGAAAAACAGAGGCATTCGACTACTTTAAAAATTTACTGACAGATATAATAAAAAGCAAGATAATAAGACACTAATAATAAAATTCTGATGGTTTAACATAGATATGTCACAGTAAAAAAATAAAAAAAGGAAATACCAAA
>CAYNRR010000024.1:0-12792 GCA_964400015.1 uncultured Eubacteriales bacterium
ATTTCAAATGCAGGCGTATCTAAGTGAGTGTGACATATGTTTGACAAACCTACAAATATATTACCTTTAAGTGGTCTTTTTATATTGAAAAAAAGCTCAAAATATGGTAAAATATGTATGGCGTAGGAGGTAAAGATGAGAAAGATTAAATTTATACCTATACTAATGATAATTTTTACGTGCATTTCAGCTCCAGCAGTAATGGCTGATAGTGCAAATGAACATGATTTAAGAGTTCTTATAATTGAGCAAAATCCGATGCTTGAGAGCAAAGGTGTTACAGTTGTAGAACAACTTGGACAAACGGATGATTTAGCGTTTGTTGTAGATGAAATGATTGAAGATATTGAAGAAAGCTCACATGGACTTGTTAATGTCGAAATTGTAGGACATGAATACTTTAACGAATTTGTTACAAGCAAACAAAAAATAACTTTGGCTGATGGAACAAAATCGTATACATTAGATGAAGAAACTTGGTTTGAGATAATGGAAGACGGCTGGAGATCATATTGGAATAATAAGTATGTTAAAAAGCTTGGAGAATACCAATATGACTATGAGTATTTGATGTCAAAGTTCGATTTAGTTGAAAGACGAAATAATGATGAATTTGACCAAGTTTGGTTAGTTGGTGCAGACCCTATAAATCCGTATGAAACTGTAATGGTAGGAAATAACGCATATTGGGTAAATGGTCCAGGAATTGAAAAGGACTGTCAAAATTTTATTATCATGACAGTGTATGTAAGCAGAAGAGATGCAAATTTTGAATGCTTCGGACATATGGCTGAAAATGTTATGAGAAAAGTTTTTGGTAGATCTTATGATTCGTATGAAAAGAATCAAATTGAAATTTTTTCTGATAACGATTTAGAGAAATTAAATTGGTGGGAAAGATTTTGCTTAACTACTTTTTCTACTAATGGCACGTATGCTTCTGTTGGTAATATTCATTTTGCTCCAAATAGTGAAGATGATTATGACTGGTTAAATAAAAATTATGTTGAAAGTGATTGGATTGATTGGAGAGATAATTATCCTAATTTGACAGGTGAAACAATTAGCACTAACTATAAAACTTGGTGTCCATCTGGGAAAAAATACGAAGCATGTAGAATGCACCATAGATGGTGGTTTTCTTTGTTCCCACATGTGGCTGGACGTACTTATGATGGATATTCAAATAGCTGGTGGGATTATTTAGTAAGTTTAGATTTTGCTGTTTCAATTGAATCGACTTCAAGTGTAATAGAATTGGAAGAAGATGAGGAATTAGAAAAGATTTATTTTAAAGTCACATATAATTCTGGGAAAATAGAAAAAATAAAGTTGAGTGAATTAGTTGATACCGTGGTTATCGAAGATACGTATATTGTTAATGTGAAAAACGGAAAATTGATTGGAAAAAGCGAGGGTGAAACGACAATTGAAGTTGCAATAGATGGAATAGCTGAAAGTGTTGACATTACTGTAACTGAAGCAACGAAAACAAATTCAAACAAAAATAATTCAAACAAAAATAATTCAAATAAAAATAACTCAAGCAAAAATGATTCAAAAAAAGAAAATAAATATAATGACGATGGAGATAATAATTACGAATGGGTATATGCTTCAGAGTGGGCAATTGATGAGCTAAAAGCTGTTCAAGAGCAATCTTTGATTTCAGAAGTATTAGATAATAGAAATTATACAGAGGCTATAAGCAGGGAAGAATTTGCAATAACTATGGTGAAACTTTATGAAAAAATAAATGGTCTAAAAGTTTCAAAGCCAAGTAATAATCCTTTCATAGATACTGATAATGATGAAATCTTAAAAGCATATAGTTTAGGAATTACAAATGGAACTTCTACAAACACATTTTCACCAAATAGTTTAATAACACGTCAAGAAATTGCGACGATGCTAATGAGAGTGGTTGAAGTATCAGGAGTATATATCTCTCAAGATGATTTAAATGTGATAATGCCATTTGATGATAATCAATATATTGCTGATTGGGCAAGAAGCAGTATATATTTTATGAAAAATAGAGGAATAATAAAAGGCAAAGATAATAATTTGTATATGCCATTAGATAATACTTCAATTGAAGAAGCTTTAGTGCTTGCTTTACGCACTTTATACGATTGTAAGTATTAAAAGGAGATAATATGAAAACGAAACTTATAGTAATGTTTTTGACTGCTTTTATTGGATTTAGCGAATTGTCTGGGAATGTAGTGATACTAGATGAAAGTCCACAAAGTGAATATGAGATGAGGATAGATTCTAGAGATGAAGTAGATGTACCGATTTTGATGTATCATCATATAACTCCTGAGGCAAAAGATGGATTAAATACTATGACGATAACTCCAGAACGTTTTGAAGAACATGTAAATAGTTTAATTTTACAAGGATATACACCTGTATTTTTAGAGGAGCTTATTTCATATGTTGAAAGTGGAGAAAAATTACCTGAAAAGCCAGTGTGTATAACGTTTGATGATGGGTATTTAAGTAATTACGAGTATGCTTTTCCAGTATTAAAAAAATATAATGCCAAGGCAAACATTGCTATAATTGGTGCAACAGTTGGTGCGACAAAATATAAGAATACAGAAAATGAGATAATTCCACACTTTACGATGGAGCAAGCATTAGAGATGGAACGTTCTGGCGTAGTGTCGATTATAAGTCACACATATGACATGCATCAAGCGAAAGTTTTTGAAAGTGGAGATAAAATAAGAACTACAGCTGTTAAGCTGGAAAATGAATCTGATGAAGAATACGAAAAAGCTCTAAGAGAAGATTTTGAAAAAATATCGGAACTATTTGAAATACTTCAGAAAGATATTGAAATTGTAGCGTATCCTTATGGAAAGTATACAGAGCTTTCAAACCAAGTTTTGAAAGAATTTGGTGTGAAATTGACATTATCAACAATAGCTGGTACCAACAAAATTGAAAGAAATAATAGTGAATGTTTATATAATTTGAAGAGATATACAATATATGAAAACTCATGATTTTTGAAATTTATGGCGAAAATACTTGAAAAAGTTAGAAAAATGTTGTAATATCAGTTGACCGTAAGTTAATCGTTTTGTTCTCATTCTGCAGGTAATGCAGAAAAAATAAGGAGGTTTAAAAATGTTCAAGAAGCAAATTGCATATTTCTCCATGGGTTCTGGCATCTACAACGATTTGCTCACCTACAGTGGTGGTCTTGAAATCCTTGCTGGCGACATGATCAAGGAAGTCATGGACCATCCCGACAAGTACCATATGACTTTCTTCCATATTCTTTGGAAGAAGGGCTACAGTTTCCAACGGGTAACCGAAAATGGAAGTGTTGTCGACTACGACCCCCCGTTTAACGCGTGGGCAAAGTATCTGGTTGATACTGGCAAGGAAGTCAGCGTTACCATTTTCGGTCGCGAGGTGGCGGCTAAGATCTGGAAGCTCAAGGACGGTCCTGTTTATTATCTGGATGCAGATCTGGAGAAGAACGGTGATCTTTGCAACATCACTCACCGGCTTTATGGTGGTGCCTGGGATAATCCTGCAAAGGAGCGTATTGCTCAGGAGATGATTCTCGGCATCGGTGGTGCACGTGCCATTAAGGCATTGGGACTTAAGGTGGATGGATACCATTACAATGATGGACATCCTGCATTCGTCGGTCTTGAGCTGATCAATCAGCGTATGGATCATTACGCACGTACTCGTCCGGAGTTGGACGACAATGCTCGTTTTGAGCTGGCTTGGAAGTATGTTAAGGACCGTACGGCTTTTACTACTCACACCAACGTTCCTGCAGGCAACGAGTATCATTCCATCGATTTGATGATGGAAATGGGTGCAAATGCCGGTTTGACTAAGGAACAGCTCGAGCGTATCGGTGGCAAACCGGTTGGCATGTTTGGTATGACGGACGCATCTTTGCGTATGGCAACTGTCGCCAATGGCGTTTCCAGACTGCAGGTTGTGGCTGCAAAGGGTATGTGGTACTACATTAAGGAAGCCCCCAACCTCATTGCAATCACCAACGGTGTTCATCCTGGAACGTGGTGGGCCCCTGACATTAAGGAGGCTTACCTCAAAAACGACCTCGTAGGCATTCAGGATGCGCATGAGCATCACAAGGCAGACCTTATTCGGTACATCTATGATCGTACCGGTACCCAGTTCCGTCAGCATAGCTTGCTTATTGGCTTTGCCAGAAGAGCAACGGGGTATAAGAGATGGGATTTGATTTTCAGAAACCGTGAGCGTTTCGAAGCTCTGATCAAATATCATGATATCCAAATCGTTTTTGCCGGTAAGGCACATCCCCATGACAAGGAAGGCAAGCGGTTCATTGCCGATATCAATCGGTACTCCAAGATGTATCCGAACAATGTTGTTTTCCTTGAGGGATACGACATTGAACTGGCACAGAAGCTGGTTTCTGGTACGGATGTGTGGCTGAACAACCCTGTTGTTCCTAAGGAGGCCTGCGGCACTTCTGGTATGAAGGCTGCCATGAACGGTACTTTGAACCTTAGCACTCTGGACGGCTGGTGGCGTGAAGGTGCACAGAACGGGGTCAATGGATTCAACATTGGTAATGGAGAGATTTTCCCCGAGCCTCAGGCTGACGTGGATGATTCCATCAATCTGATGAAGGTTCTGCGTTATGAAGTTGTTCCTGCGTTCAATGACAAGAAGCGTTGGCGTAGCATGATGTACGCATCTATTGCAACTGCTCAGCAGTATTCTACCGGCCGCATGGTCGAGGAATACTACGTAAATCTCTACAATCATTTGAAGGAATACTAATTATTCCTAACCTAAAATATAAAAAGTCGGTAAGTTTTTCTTACCGACTTTTTGTTATATCTAAACGGGTCTATTTAAATGTCCATTTGTATAGACGTCACCAGACATTTTCTTGCCTGCACGGTGAGTTTCAATTATTTTTTGAACATTTGCTAAAGGTTCATCAATTATATCTATACGAATTGAATCTACAAGTAAATCTGAAGTTTCAATAGATGTTATTTTTGCATTAAAAATTTTTGATTGACAATCAATATTGTCTGGCAAAATCCTGAAATCTAAGCCGAGTCTGTCTCTTAAATAATATTTATCTGGAAGTTTAGTATTGTAGCAACTTTGACATGGCATAGAACATTTATTATTTGTGGTGAATTTCCCAGCAATAGCACCGACAGGGCAATGTTCAGAAGTCATAACACAAGTATTGCCATAAGCAATAATTTCGCGTTTTAAATCTCCACCTAATTGATTGATTTGATATTTTGTAAGTTCAGGTGAAAGAATTACTTTTTCAAATCCTAGTTTTTTCAATTCGTCAATGCAAAAGGTGTTGAATGTATTAAAAGTATAATTTGCGATTAAAGTTTTATTAAGGTGTTTTAAATATTCAAGTTGACCTATATTTGATAGTACGAAGCCATCAACCTTTGATGCTAATTTATCAATATTATTTTTTATAAGTTTGGCATAATTAGCCTTGGTGATAGACGGAAATACGATAAACTTTTTACCTTTAAAATTTTCAAGTAATTCTATATGATTTAATGCATCTTTAAATGTGAAATAAAAATTATCTACATTTTTCAAATGTGAATATTCTTCTCTTAAAATATTAAAAAATACTGAAACTTCTTTTGACGAATTAGATTTGTATTTTTGTATTTTTTCTAATGATTGCACTTCTATTTGTTTATACATAGCAGAAATAAGACTGTTTTCAAATGATTGAAAAGCATTTCTACGAATTTCATTTATTTTACTAAGTGGTAAAAATAAATTGTTGTCTAGAGTTACAGTTATATTTTTTATTTCAAAAGGAGTATTTCCTGTTTTTAAAAATTGTGTTTTAACAATGTCTTCGTTTAATGGTTTTGTTTGTGATTTATCAGGTATTACATCTGAAACATATTCAAAATCGTTTATTTTTACGGTTATTTCTTTATTCGCTAAAATATTTAAAGTTACATCGATAGGAGATTTTTTAACAAATCCTCTAGAAAAACTTTCGCGTGCTTTTTGATTTAATGATTTATCTAAAGTTTTATATACTTTATCGCCGGGATTTATATTTCCATGAATTCTGCCAATTTTATTTTTAATAATTTCACTGACTATTGTAGACGGTGAATTATTTGAGTTATTCCATATTTCTATTCCATCACCAATATTTAAGTTTGAAACATCGTCAAGTGTAATGTATCTTTTCTTGTCGTATGCTAAAACTTTTCCAATGTATGTTCCCCAATGTTTAGGCTTTTCGTAAGACATCGTATCGCGTCCAGTTTTTTTATATAAATACGCTTTTGAAAAACCACCACGATTAAATATTTGAAGTAAATCTTTTTTATCACTTTCAGCGACAGATGAATTTAAATTATCAAGATATTTTCTATAGGTTTTAACTACTGTTGCAACATATTCAGGAGATTTCATACGACCTTCGATTTTTAAAGAAGCAACGTTAGGAATATCTTTTAAAATATCTATTGTTGATAAATCTTTTGGGCTTAAAAGATAGCCGTTTCCAATTTCGTTTTTGTTTTTTATTAGTTTATAAGGTAATCTGCAAGGTTGAGCACATTTACCACGATTACCGCTGCGATCTCCAATCATACTGCTCATAAGGCATTGACCAGAATATGAAATACATTGTGCACCATGTGCAAATATTTCTATTTCGATTGGTGAGTTATCTACGATATATTTTATTTCTTCAATAGAAAGCTCGCGTGCCAAAACAACTCTTGAAAAACCAAGATTAGCAAGCTCTTTTACTCCTTCTAAATTGTGTGTGCTAAGTTGAGTACTAGCATGCAGTTCAAGATTAGGCAAATGTTTGTAGAGTATAGAAGCAAGCCCTAAGTCTTGAACAATGACAGCATCTACACCAATTCTATAAATATCATATGCAAATTCAAGTGCATCTTTGATTTCTGTATCATCAAGAAGAGTATTCATAGTAATATGAATTTTAACATTTCTTAAGTGAGCATATTGAACAATTTTTTGAAGCTCTTCTATTCCAAAGTTTGATGCGTTAGCACGAGCATTAAAAAGTTTGCCTCCCATGTATACAGCGTCTGCACCATTTTCAACAGCAGCTATGAATGCTTCGTAAGTTCCAGCAGGGGCAAGCAATTCAACATTTTTTAACATAAATCCTCCTAGTAAAGTTATTTCATACAAATTATAACACAATTAACATAATACAACAATTGAAATCTTTATAAAATTTGTATTGAAAAATGAGAGGAGTTTTTGGTATTATATAGCATGTAAATAAAATATTCGGGTGTCGCCAAGCGGTAAGGCATCAGACTCTGACTCTGACAGTACGTGGGTTCGAATCCTACCACCCGAGCCAAAAAAAGCCATTTCAGACTATTAAAACTGAAATGGCTATTTTAAAGTATTTTGCTGATATATCAATACTTTCACTGTATCTGCTGCAGTTATTTTGAGGTAAGTTGAGTTAAGATAAAACGCAATAATGTGCAGTAAATTGCAGTAAAAATTGCAGTAAAATTAAATGTTATTAAGTTTCTTATATTCTAAAAATTTATCAAATTCTTCTTTTTTGTATTTGTCAAAGATAGAGGTATAGGTGTTGATTGTAACAGAAACATCTGTATGCCCTAAAAGTTTTTGTAATACATGTGCTGGCATTCCAGATTCAATGCAACGTGTGGCAAAAGTGTGGCGCAACATGTGAAAATTATATTCGCCTTTGAATCCTAAATTTTTGCATACTCGTTTGAAAACAATATTCAATGTTGAAGGACGTATAATCTTATTGTTAAAAGAATATATTAAGCCAAATTCATTATTTTCCATATTAGATATGGACTTTATCAGCACGTCTTTTAAATCGCTGTCAAAAGGAATTTCACGCGTTCCTGCGTATGTTTTTGCTCCTCTTTTTAGTGTAAAGGCATCATAATCGTTCCTAGTGATTGTTTTTGACACTTTTATAACATTCTTACTAAAATCTATATCTTGGGGTTGCAATGCAAGTATTTCTCCACATCTCATTCCTGTGTTGATGGCAATAAGAAAAATGTTTTTATATACTTCATTATCTAAAGAAGCTAAAAACTGCTGATGCTGTTCAAGCGTTAAAGCTTCTACTTTTTTATCTTGTTTATTTGATTTTGGTTTTATAACATGAAGCATAGGATTCTTAATAATCAATTCGTCTTTGACGGCTTCGTCAAAAGTCAGTTTTACTAACTGAAATATCTTGGATATATAAGAATTTGAATAGTGTTTTAAAGTATAAAAAAACTCTTGCAAATCATCTTTTGTAATACTTTGAATTGGTATTTCGCCAAGCTCAGATTTTTTGATGATATTAAGAGTCCCTAATGCACGCAAATAAGAAGAGGCAACTGTAATATTTGCTTCGTGTTTTCTTTCTATGATTTTTTCAGCAATCTCTGGAATAGTTTGCTTTGTTTTTTCGACATACTTCCCAGACTCAGCGTCCTTAATAGCATCGCGCAGTTTTTTCTTTAGTGTTTTTTCATCTTTATCATATAAAGTTTTTCTCTTTTTTGTGAAAGGGTCTGTAAATTGAGCAACATATCTATTTAAACTTTTATTAAAAAAGATAGTGCCCTCGCCGTTGTAGTTTCTTTTAGCCATAATAAAACCTCACTTTATTTAATAATAATCTTCCAATAAATCGGACAACTTTACTTTATTTGATGTTAATCGTCCGATAAAATCGTACAGTTGTCGTTTTATAAAATTTAAAGGTATCGAATTTGATACCTTTATTAAATATTGTTAATAGTTTACTGTTTTTAAATATGGATTAGGCGTAGTATTCCATATTTGCCAAAGTAATTGTGTTTAATAATGAATAATAAATTTCACTTCTTAATTTTTCAAGTTCAGACCATTCGTTTATTATTAAAGTATCTGACATAGGTTTCTTTAAAGCATTTGTTATGTTGGTATTAAAAGTATCTACTTTAGTATAATATGTATCTAATTTTTGAGAAATTTGAGATATTTCTGTGTTAGAAAAACCTAAGTAAGTAGAAATTGCATCAAGTTCGGCAAAATATTCTTTACAAATCGGAATGGCTTTTTCATCAACATATTCTTGCGTTTGGACTAAATTCAAAATATAAGTTGCATCTTTATTGAACGAATAGTAGTTTAAGTATGAATTTTCAATATGGTCGATGCTATCACCTACAAAATCTAATGTTGTAACTAATGTATTAGCGTAATATATGTAATCAAACAAACTATCTTTTCGGTAATTATCTACCAATATTGTGCTATTCTGAAAGTCAACATTAACACCAGTTACAGTTCCAAACTCTCTTAATGGCAAATAAGTTCTTCCTTGATAACTTAAAATAGGCATTTCAGACGCATAAGTTTGTCCGTTAACTGTTATAGGAAAAAAATTATAATACACGTCTTGAACTGTTGAGTTGGCGAAAGTAATTGAACAAAAAGTAACAACTAATATAGTTATTATAAACAATTTATTTTTCATAAAAATATCTCCTTTAAATTTTATTTTTTATTAAATTTATTTTTAAACCATGTGCATAATGATTCTAACAATACTATTATATATGGACTTAAAAAAATAAAAGTAATGCCATAACTGAATAAGTTGGAAAATATGTTTCTATTATTATCAGTGTTTTCTATAATTGTTGTACTAACCGATGGAGAAGGTATATTTGAATTGTCTTTATCACTTGTAGAAGAAGTACTGTAAATTTTAGAATATGGACAGATACCATTTTCGTGTTGATGTGCTGAATAGCCGTGATGATAGTGATATTCTCCAGTATTTCTATTATAATGTCCACCGTTTTCCGTCTGTTCTACCAGGATGTGCAAAAGTTAAGGAGCACGTCATCAAAAAAGCTAGAATAAATGGCAAAAGTCTCTTCATACAATCACTTCCAATTCCTAATTTGTCTTACAACAATTCCTACAACTTTAACTGGCAACTTTTCCATTTCCTCATAAGTAAATTTCTTTACTGGATAATAAGGATTAAAAGCATGTAATTCTATGCCAGTGTCAGTTTTTACTACTTTTTTAACTGTTGCTTCATCTCCGTTTATTAAAACTATACCTATATCATTGGTAGAAAACTCTCCGTCTTGTTTGTGTACTATTAAATAGTCACCCTCGTCGAACAACGGAGCCATGCTGTCACCTTTAACAACAAGCCCAAAATAGTTCTCTGGATCCGATATGTTCATATTAGGTTCTATATAGTCAATGATATTTTCTTCTGCCAAATAGTTATAACCTGCTTTGACTGTACCAAGAATAGGAAGAAGATTTTTATTGTTTGTATCAACACCAAGTAAATAGTCAACAGAAACGTTGAAAAATTTTGCAAGTTTTTTTGCTGTTTCGGTAGGCATGTTTCGTTTATTAGTTTCATAATAGCTATACGCAGGAGTGGTTATTTTTAAAAATTTAGCAATATCACTTTGTAGCAATTCTTTTTTTTCACGTAATTCTTTTAAGCGATTCATTTTTTTCACCTCGTTTAATACATTATATAACAATTAGTTAACTATGCAAATGTTTTTTTCTTACAGCCACAATTGTTTAACAGAAAGTTAAAATATTTTTCAAAAATCATATTGACAAATAACTCAAAGTTAATTAAACTGTATTTGAAAGTTAACACAAAGTTAAAAAAGGAGGTGCTAATATGACTTTAAAAGAAATTCGAAAAAAGAAAAATATTGGGTTGACTGATGCTTCTAAAAAAATAGGCATTACCAAAACATACTTATATTTGATTGAAAATGGAAAAAGAAACCCTAGCGATAAAATTAAATTAAAAATGTCAAAAACATACGGCGTTTCTCCAACAACTATTTTTTTAGCCACTCAGTTAACTAAAAGTTAAAAATTGAGCTTGAAAATATTTTACGAAAAATGTTCGTAAAAAACAAAGTTTTGTGGTGTTTTTACGAAAAAGTTTCGTAAGAAAGGAGCAAATGTATGCAAATAGGGGATTTCATTAAATATTTGAGAAAAGGCAACGGAATAAGTCAAGACGAATTAGCAAATGAAATAATGCGTTCACAAGATTGGATGTCATTAGTGGAAACCAATAAGATAGAACCTGGAATTGAAGATATCAAACTTATTTCTAAAACATTACATGAACCAATATTAGAAATACTTGCAGACGGCTTATTGTTTCAAGACATAAAAAAGAGAATATGAATAGATATAAGGAGGCATTGCTATGACTAATTTAGCTGAAATAACATTGTATGACATAAAAGATATAGCTAACTTTTTGAGTGTTTCAATTCCTGTAGCAAACAAAATGTGCAGAGAAAGAACAATTAAAGCAAAAAAAGTTGGCAGAGAATGGAAAGTTACAAAAGAAGCATTAGAAGCTTATTTGAATATAAGGAGATGAAACAAATGAAAATAGTTAATAGAAGAAGATTTATAACAAGTATTTCAATTTTAGCTTTAGTAATAATTTCAATTTTTAGTTTATGTTTTGCAAAGAATGAAATTGAAACAGAAGAGTATGTTGTTTCAACTGGAGAAACTCTTTGGAGCATAGCTTCGGAGAACAAAAAAGATGGACAAGACATCAGAGAATACATATATGAGTTGAGAGAGCTTAATGAGTTAGAAGACTGCATGATTTATCCAAACCAAGTCATCCAGATTGTTAAATAAATATTTTTAATTAGAAAGGTGGTGAGAATATGGAAATTATATCGTGGCTTTTAATTTGTTCAATGGTATGCAATTTTATAATGTTCATGAATTTAAATTATAAGAATCGTTGCATTGAAGATTTAGAAGTTTCTAAGTCAAGAATGCTTAGAAGAAAGCAAAGTGAAATACTAGAAATTTTATATCACATTCAAGAAATGACGGACTTCAGAAAAACTTATTCAAAAGAAGCCGTCAGAGAATATGTGAACAAAAAAATAGAACTAAACACGAACACTGACAACGCGAATGTTTAGTTCAAAAGATGTAAATAAAATATCTACATGAATATATTAACAAAAAAGTCATAAAAAATCAAGAAATTTGCACATTGAAAACTGAATAATTATTAGACGAAATGCAGTGTTATCAGTACTTTTAAAAATTTTGGAAATATTTTAGAAAAGTGTTGACAACTCGTAACGAGTTTGATATTATATACTTGTCCAAAGGGACAGGGAAGGTGGTGAACTTATGAAAAGGTTACTACAATCTCTAATAAAAAAGCTAGTTGTAGCCCACCAAGCCAAACAACTAGCAAATGAATTAGAGAAAAAACATCAAAACATTATCAAAACAGCAAATGATTTTTACTATAGTAGATAATGGATGAACCCTAATCCTTGGCAGAAGTATATATCAAAATCGTACGACTGTCAAGGAAGGGGGCTTTTAAATGGAGGAAAAAAAATTGAAAGTTGTACTTTATAAGAGCGGAGATGGGTATATAACTCCAAGAGTTCCTATCCCGATGAAATGGTTTAAAAAAATGAACTTAACTGAAACTGAATTAGATGTTAAAGCTAAATTTAACGAAGAAACAGGAGAGTTAATTTTTGTGAAAGATAAAAAATAAATAAAAAACTACTTAAAACTGCATCGTCTGGTAAACATTCAGTTTTAAGTAGCCCCAAAAACTACTTTGAAAAGTAGTCTATTTGTAATTGTATCAAAATAGATACCACTTTTCAAGTGTTTTTGAGGGAACATTTGAAAGGTGGTATTTTTTATGAC
>CAYNRR010000025.1:0-11163 GCA_964400015.1 uncultured Eubacteriales bacterium
CGTCTCCGTTATAGTTTATTGCTTGTTGACCCCATGATAGTTTTACGGGTTCGACGAAGAAAGTTACAATTGCCGCAGCTCTCGTATAATCCCATCCAACTGTAACTGTGCCTACTGGTGAACTACTAGTTGGTTTGCTTGCAGGTGCAAGATTAGCTAACTCTGAAACTTGTGTTGCACATCCTACATATCTATATCCTGTTTTATCTATTAACTTCATATTTGCTGGAATTGATTCTGTTACATTTATAGGACCATTATTATATACAGTTACTGTTTTCCAGGTGTATAGTCCTGCATACCCATTTTTAGGAACTTTTCCATCTAAAGTTCTATAACAATAATATATATTAGCTGTCCATGGAACTGCTCCTTCGGATTCGTATCCACCATATTGGAATAAGCTATCTCCTGTCATAGTTACTTTTGCCCAAAACCTATTAGGTCTTATTAGCCATCCACCATTTGGATGATTAAATTCTAAGTAATATGTTGTACCACTTTGCGTAATATTGGGTGAATAAGTCACACCTTTATTACGGTAAATAGTCTGAGCATAACTATATAACGGATCATTCCAGTCTAGTTGTATATGTTCCGATGCTCTGTTAATTTCCTTAGAAATTAATTGCATAGCTTCATAAAATTCTTCCTCTGAATTAACATACATATCTTCACCTATCATCGCTGCCGTTCCACCATAAAGTTTTGTTTGTGCATCATATGTAGATTTTGCATAATCTTTAGTTTTTTGTGCATGAGTTTTTAAGCTTTTTCTTCCCCACGATTCTAAAGCAACTTCTTCTGGATTGATTTGAGGATTAACTTCATTTCCCTCTCCATCTTGCAAAGTCGGTGAAGTGCTATCATCAGATTTCCAATACAATGTATATGTTCCATGAGGTAATGTTGGAACATCTTCCATTTTTATAGATGCGTCCGATGCAACATATTTATTCCCTGGCAAACCTTTTAAAGTTAATTCTGCATATGTTCCGTTATTAATAGTTAAGTTACAATTACAAACATTGCAAGAATAACTAACACGATCTATATAATCATTAGATAATCCTTCATAACAATGAAATCTACGATCGTTTGTATCTTTCATTACATATTTGCAACCTGTACAATAATGCTTAGTTGGATTTTCACCACCATCATATTTGTGAGCTTCTAATTTTTCCTGATCCCAGTCTTCTTTGCAAGCAGTACAGTATTTGTAATGATATTCATCGTCATCTTTCGGTAATTCTTTATCACCATCTTCATTATGGTATGTTTTTTCTACATATCCACAGGTAGAGCATATTCTTTTATGTTGTTTTTCTCCCAAAGAAATATAGTCTCCATAAGTATGATCCGTTCCTCCATATTTAGCTTTACAAGTTGAACAATTCTTGTAGTGTTTTCCATCTTCACCATCGTACCAAGAACCACCTAAATGAGCTTCTCCTTCATATCGAGCTTCACATATCTTGCACGTCTTATAATGATAGCCATTTCCACCATCAGAAAAATAACCTCCCGAGTGAGATATTCCATCATCGTATGTCTTATTACATCCAGAGCATATTTTGTAATGATAGCCATTCCCGCCATTAGAATAATTTCCACTAAAACTATGCGTGTGCGTAACAGTACCACTACCACCATCAAGTGCTGAGTTTGCAACTTGTGTTGCATACACAACCCCTGTCATTCCGTATCAATGTTACAATCATCAATACTAATGCTATAAATTTGTTTTTCAATGTTATCCCTCCTTGTTTGTATATCTATATACAACCGTAGTCGCCTCAGCTCTTGTCATTTCGTTATCTGGTCCAAATGAGCCATCTGGATAACCATTTAAATAGTCTTCACTTATTGCATGTGTTAAAAATCTAACTTCTGATGCATCTAGTAAACTAAAGTCTGTAAATGTTATAGATTTTTCTGTGTTTATAGTTGCACTTCTCATGTTGATATCGGCTTTTGATATTATCATTGCCATTTCTCTTCTTGTGATTGGCAAGTCTATATTTTCTAATGTGATTGTGTTTGGACTTACTACTCCATATGTTTGAGCTACATATAAGTATTGTCCAGCCCAATGTCCCTCTAATGCGTTTGGCGCAAGGTTTATGCTAACACCTTTTGGCATTGACGCTGCTATTACTAATTTCAAGAATTCTCCTCTTGATATTGTACCTTCCGGATTGAAAGTACCGTCTGGATAGCCATTTACTACTTCTTTTTCTGTTAAGTCTGTTATGTACTCAATTGCCCAATGGTCTGCTGGCAAGTCTGTAAATGTTGCCGCAAGTACACTAGTTGTAGCAAATAAGACTACCATTGCTAAAAATACTAAAATTTTGTTTTTCATAACAATCCTCCTATGCTATTTTATACACGCATATTTTACCATATGTGCATATATTTTTTAAAAACAACAAAAAAATGTAATACATTTGTAATATTTTTGTAACATTCAGCCGAATGCTCCATAAATAGCATAATAAAAGGATTCAAACCATTTTGATTTGAACCCTTTTATCTTTTTATACATTTTATAATTTCATTTAAATTCCTAGTGGACGATTTTCGCCATAGTATTTTTGATAAAATTCTTCTCTGAACTCTAACATTCTGTCTTCTTCTATTGCTGTTCTGACGTTTTCCATTAGTCTTACTAAAAATCTCAAGTTATGAATAGATAGTAATCTTGCACCCAATATTTCGTCACATTTTATTAAGTGTCTTATATATGCTTTTGTGAAGTTTTTACATGTGTAGCAATCACACTCTGGATCTAATGATGTCCAATCTCTTTCATATGTTGCATTTCTTACTACAATTTTTCCTTGTGATGTTAATGCTGTTCCGTTTCTTGCTATTCTTGTTGGAAGTACGCAGTCGCACATATCAATACCTCTCATTACTGCTTCTATTAAGTAATCTGGTGTTCCTACTCCCATCAAATATCTTGGCTTGTTTTCTGGTAAAAATGGAGTCGTACTTGCCAATATATCATACATTAAGTCGGCTGGTTCTCCTACACTAAGTCCACCTACTGCATAACCTGGAAAGTCTAGTTCCACTAATTGTTTAGCACTTATTTCACGAAGGTCTTTGTACATTCCTCCTTGAACAATTCCAAATAATCCTTGTCTATCAGGATTTTTATGCGCTTCTTTGCAGCGTTTTGCCCATCTTGTTGTACGTTCCATTGATTTTCTTGTATATTCATAATCTGCAGGATATTTTACACACTCATCAAATGCCATCATTATGTCTGAACCTAAGTTGTTTTGAATTGACATTGATTTTTCTGGTGAAATGAAGTGTTTTGAACCATCTAAGTGTGATCTAAATTCAACACCTTCTTCTGTTATTTTTCTTAAATCACCTAAACTAAACACTTGAAATCCGCCACTATCTGTAAGGATAGCACCATCCCAATTCATGAATTTGTGTAATCCACCAGCTTCTGCAACTAGTTGGTCCCCTGGTCTTAAGTATAAATGATATGTATTTGATAAAATTATTTTAGCTTTTATATCTTCTTTTAATTCTTTTGGAGTCATTGTTTTTACTGTTGCTTGAGTACCTACCGGCATAAATACAGGTGTTTCTATTATACCATGTGGAGTATGAATTCTTCCACGACGTGCACCTGTCTTACTATCTTTTTTTATTAGTTCATATCTAATTGGTTGTTCCATCTTTTTCTCCTTATTTATCATATTTTATTAACATAGCATCTCCGAAACTGAAAAATCTATATTTTTCTTTTACTGCTTCTTCATATGCTTTCATAATATATTCACGTGTTGCAAGCGCTGAAACTAACATGACTAAAGTACTTTCTGGCAAATGAAAATTAGTAATCAAACAATCTAATACTTTAAATTTATATCCTGGATATATAAATATTTCTGTATTTCCTTTCTTTGGCTCCAAATGACCATTTTCATCAGCTGCACTTTCAACTGTTCTGCACGATGTAGTGCCAACACAAAATACTCTTCCACCTCTTGCTTTTGTTTCGTTTATAATTTTACAAGCTTCTTCATCTATTTCATAATACTCTGAATGCATTTTATGGTTTTCAATAATTTCTTCCTTTACAGGTCTAAAAGTTCCAAGTCCAACATGAAGCATTACTTTTGCAATTTTTACTCCACTTTTTTCAAGCTGTTCCAATAATTCTTTGGTAAAGTGTAATCCTGCCGTTGGTGCTGCACTTGAGCCGGCTGTTTTAGCATAGACAGTTTGATATCTGTCTTTATCTTTTAATTTTTCATGAATATATGGAGGAAGTGGCATAGCACCAATTTCGTCTAGTATTTCATTTAAAATTCCTGTATATTCAAGTTTAACTTTTCGATTTCCATCTTCAAAAATATCTATTACTGTTGCTTTTAAAATTTGTTTGCCGTTGGCTTCAAAAAATATTTCTGAACCTATTTTGCATTTTTTGCCTGGTTTTACAAGTACTTCCCATTCATTATTACCAAAGTCTTTTAGCAATAGTAATTCTATTTTTTCTTCTTTTTCTAGTCTATGGCCATAAATTCTTGCTGGAATTACTTTGGTTTCATTCAAAACTAAGCAATCATTTGGTGTTATATATTCAACTATATTTTTAAAAACTTTATGCGTAATTTCACCAGTATCTTTGTCTAATACTAATAGCCTTGATTCATCTCTTTTTTCGATGGGTAGTTGTGCTATAAGTTCTTCTGGTAAATCATAATAAAAATCTGAAAGTTTCATTTTTCCTCTCCTTTTTGCAATTTGCTACTATATTTTATCATAAATTATGGTAACTTCAAGTCTTTTCTCACAGTAAAATCCCCTAGATTGTTTTGCAACCTAGGGGATTTCCTTAAAAATCAGATAACCGTGCTACGGAGAGTATAGAACTCATTTTCTTCAAAAACATACTTGATGGCGATTTCCATATCTCCAGTAATGAGCAACGCATAGACATCATGCTCATTCTTCGTTCCGAAATCAGTGAGGAATCGAACTTCCTCAGCAGTCAGCGTTTCTTCTGCTGGTTTCTCATCAATGTGGGTAAATCCAAAAAGCACAGCTTTGTTTTTGGCTAAAGAACGTTCCACCTTGGGAATGTATTCTTCAGCACAAATGTGCTGGTCTGCTTTCAGGGATTCGATGTAGCAATGAGAATCATCATCGGTGAAGAAGCTGGTAGAAAAGTGCTTGAAACCTAAAACAAGCAAAGACATTGGAGTCATGCTTGTAGCAGCCATCTGCCGTACTACGCCGATTTTGTTAGCAGGCGTGCCACTAATAAACACCTCTTCCCGAGACATAAAGGGTAAAGTATTTACTGCAACACATTCATTAGAGACTTCGTTTCGATCAGTTACTTGAGATTTAAACATTAGTTTTTCCTCCATTTATTAAGCAATTCGCAGGGAACAATATTATGATACCACAAAAAGGATATTCACGTCAATTATGTAAAACAAAAAAGTGCAGAATTTTATAGAATTATCATTCTTTCACCAATAAATAATAATACTCAGGTTCTATAAGCATATCATATAATGTTTTATACTCTCTTTCTGTGCTTTTTTCTATATTTATAATCGTATAATAATCTGACTCGATAATATCTTTTAACAAACTTATGAAATAAGGTTCTGTTATTTCATCTGCTTTTATATAATATTTAATATCGCCTTTTTCAAAGATTGCATAATATGAGTTCTCATTATTAAAAATATAGACTTCAGTGTTTAATAGTTTTGATTTTAAAACATCTTCTCCTTCTAGCAAGGTTTTGTATTTATAAAGATATTCTTCCGACAATATAATCGAAAATTTGGCATTTTCTTTGTTACCATAAAGTAACTCTATCCATACCAAATTTTTGTATATGTTATCAGAATCTCTAAAATAATTTGCAAATGCTTTTTTTAATGTATAATCCCCTATTTCTTCATATGCACATATTTTATTTTTTTCTATACTTTCTTCAATCATGTCAATATTTGCATTGGATAAATCTATATTTTCTTCAATTCTATTTACATATAATAATTCTTCAACGATATTGTTATTCGTTTTATTCTCACTATAATTTTTCCTACTTATCGCGCTATTAGTGAAAAGGGTATTTATTATAAATGCAACTACTAACATAGAAAAAATAGGAATAAGAACCAATTTCTTATTAAGTTTTGGTTTAGTTTGATTGCTTTTAATTATTGAAATAGTATTTAATAATATCTCTTTTTTTCTCTCCTCAGGAAGAGAAACTTTATTTAAGGACATATATATTTTGTTATTTTTCACTTTCATTCCCTCCCAATATTTTTTTAAGTTTTTTTCTTGCCTCACTTAAATGATTTCTAATTGTAGACTCCGGTTTTTCTAACATCTGAGCTATTTTGCTACAAGTATATCCCTCATAATAATATAAATAAATAACATCTTTATATTTTGCTGGTAATTTCATTACCGTACTCAATGTATCATCTATTTCAAAATCGATACTCTTTTCGATTTCACCTACAGTCACTCTTCTAGTCCAAAAGTTTTTTAACTTATTTTTACATATATTAGCTGTTGTAACAATAATCCAAGCTTTTTCATGTTCAAAATTTTCAAAAACTTTTTTACTTCTATATAAATTCAAAAAAACATCTTGAACACAATCTTCTGCATCATTACTGTTTTTTAAATATGCAAAACTTAGTCTATAAATCATATCTATATTTCGATTATAAATATCTGCGATATCTTTTTCTGTATATTCAAAATCTGTTTGCATATTTTCACCCCCTCAATAATTAAACACAATTTAAGAACAAAAAGTGACGGATTTTTTTGTTTTTTATTTCAAATCATAATTAGTATATAACAATTATAAAAAAAGCCATAGATTAGTTTTATCTAACCTATGGCTTCTGAGCAATTATGCAACTTTTATATGAATACGGAAAAATTCGTTTTTCATAATCGAATATTTAACAGGAATTACTCCATCTTTTGTTATCAACAGTGCATACGTATCTCGCTTATTTTGAAGTGCTTGCTTGATAAGAAAAAGCAAATCATTCACTGAGAAACAGTTGTAATTAACTCCACGTGCAACGTGTGTATGTGCATATATAACTTCGCCATTTCGATTTTTGTATGTTTTCTTTGCCATTCTTAATTGTTCTTTTTGAAAACTTGCTGACATGGTCATTCCTTCAGCTATAGAATAATCTCCAAAGCGCATCAGTTCGTTTCTCCGTTCGCCATAAAGCACGAGCGTATATTCTTTTCTGTATTTTTCTGTGACTGTTTGTACGTACCGAATGGCGTCTACTGCAGAGCCTTTGATAAGAACCTTTTCTGCACTTACGTCAAAATCTTTCGGAGAAATTGGATAAAGCTTGAAATCTTTTTCTGAGTATTTTTTTATCTCCCGTGGAAAGTTTCTGCATTCTTTAATAACTTCAATGTACTGATCCATATTAGACCTCCTGTATAAACTTTAAATAGGACCTACAGTATAATACCACAGAATGTGTACTTCAGTCAATTATGTAAAATATATTTTTTTATGTTGACTATTTTGTAAATTTTTGGTACAATTATTTCGCGAGTTAAAAGGAGGAATTTATATGGATTCAAATTTATTAAAAGACTTAATTTATTCAAAGAAACATGACGAGGCCCGTAGTTATTTGATCGATAATATAGAACAATTACTTTGTAACCACATACCTTCACATCAGAAAAACAGTTCTATAAGTATTTCTGATGTACCACAAAGTCTTGCTGGAAGCTTGATGTCTTATCAGTTGCTACAAAATACTGAAAATACTATAGCTCCTGAAATTGCAGTTATGAAGTTAATGACTTGCTATAATAATATGAAAAATGTATTTGAAAACAAATAAGACAAAAACCTAGATTGATTTTTATTTCAATCTAGGTTTTGTTTTTATACTATAGTAATCCGTTTGCTCTCATCCAACGAACTCTTTCTGTTTTGTCTAAGATTTTCTTTCTTAGTCTTATGTTTATAGGTGTAATTTCAACAAGTTCGTCTTCTGCGATGTATTCAATAGCTTGTTCCAAGCTTAATACTCTTGGTGGTACAAGTCTTAATGCATCATCACTACCAGAAGCTCTAGTATTTGTTAAGTGTTTTTCTTTACATACGTTAACTTCCATATCTTCTGAACGTGGATTTTCACCAATTATCATACCTTGATATACATCTACACCAGCACCTATAAATAATGTACCTCTTTCTTGTGCATTGAATAATCCGTATGTTACTGATTTTCCTGTTTCAAATGCTATAAGCACACCTTTTTGTCTTGGTGATATTTCACCTTTATATGGCTCATATCCTGAGAACACGTGATTCATCATACCGTTACCTTTTGTATCTGTCATGAATTCACTTCTGTAGCCTATCAAGCCTCTTGCTGGTATTTTGAATTCAAGTCTTGTGAAGCCTTGTGCTCCAACTATCATATTTGTCATTTCAGCTTTTCTAATTCCTAGCTTTTCAATTACTGAACCTGTAAATTCGTCTGGCACGTCAACTACAAGGTCTTCGATTGGTTCACATTTTACGCCATCGATTTCTTTAAAAATAACAGATGGTCTTGAAACCATAAATTCAAACCCTTCTCTTCTCATAGTTTCTATTAAAACTGATAAGTGAAGTTCGCCTCTACCAGAAACTTTAAAGCTATCTGTGCTTTCTGTTTCTTCAACTCTTAAGCTTACGTTTGATTCAAGTTCTTTCATCAATCTATCTTTTAAGTGTCTAGATGTAACGAATTGACCCTCTCTACCTGCAAATGGTCCGTTATTTACGCTAAATGTCATTGTTAATGTTGGTTCGTCAATATCAACGAATGGTATCGCTACAGGATTTTGACTGTCTGCAATAGTTTCTCCTATGTTTATATCTGGAATACCTACTACAGCTATGATATCTCCAGCCTTAGCTTCATTTATTTCATAACGTTTTAAGCCTTGATATGTATATAATTTACCAATCTTTGTTTGTTGAATTGTTCCATCTTTTCTACAAACAGCTACTGGTTGACCTTGAGCAATGCTTCCACTTTCTAATCTTCCGATTGCAATTCTTCCTACATAATTGTCGTAGTCAATACTTGAAACAAGCATTTGCATTGGATTTTCTGGATGAACTTGAGGTGCACCAACATAGTTTATAATTGTTTCAAATACTGGAATCATATCTGTTCCCATATTTTCTAAATCTGTTGAAGCTATACCTTGTTTTCCTGAAGCATAGATTACAGGGAAGTTAAGTTGTTCATCTGTAGCATCAAGTTCAAAGAATAAATCGATAACTTCATCAACAACTTCCTTAGGTCTTGCACCTGGTCTATCTATTTTATTTAAAACAACGATTGGTTTTAGGTTTAGTCCTAATGCTTTTCTTAAAACAAATCTTGTTTGTGGCATTACACCTTCAAATGCGTCAACAAGAAGAATTACTCCGTCAACCATTTTTAGTACACGCTCAACTTCACCTCCAAAGTCAGCATGACCTGGTGTGTCAATTATATTGATTTTGTAATCACCATATGTTACAGATGTATTTTTCGCAAGTATAGTGATTCCTCTTTCTTTTTCTAAATCGTTAGAATCCATAACTCTTTCATCTACATGCTCGTTCTCTCTGAAAGTTCCTGATTGTTTTAATAATGCATCAACTAGTGTAGTCTTTCCATGATCAACGTGGGCTATGATCGCAACATTTCTTATTTCCATTTTAACTCTTCCTCTCGACAAATGATGAATAGGAAAGCTTCTTCCTATTCATCACTAGTAAATTTTATAATTTCTTATTCTGTAACTGAATCTAAAGTAATTTGTTCTCCACCTTCGATTTCGCTTTCTGTACCTTCAACATCTGCACCTTCTAATTCACGAATTGAAAGTTCTATTCTCTTTTTGTCTAAATCAACTTCTACAACTTTAGCTGTAACAACTTGTCCCATTTCTAAAGCGTCTTGTGGTTTTTGAATTCTTCTCATTGTGATATTTGAAATATGAACTAAAGCTTCTAGTCCATCTTCTAATTCAACAAATGCTCCGAATGGTTTCATGCTAACAACTTTTCCTTCAACAACGTCGCCTACTTGATATTTAACGTTTGCCCAAGGATTGTCTTCTGCTTTTCTATATCCTAATGATATTTTCTTTGTTTCAGCATCAGCTTTTAATACTGTAACTTCGATTTCTTGTCCAACTTTTAATACTTCGCTTGGATGACTGATTTGTTTCCATGAAATTTCAGATATATGTAATAATCCATCAACTCCACCAATGTCAACAAATGCACCATAATCTGTTAATTGCTTAACTGTACCTTTTACAACTTTTCCTTCTGCTATTTCTGCCCATACTTTTTCTTGTTGTTTTTGTCTTTCTTCTAAGAATAATTTTCTTTCAGAACCAACAATCTTTCTCTTTTCTGGGTTGTATTCAATAATTTTTAATGCTAAGTTTTTGCCTCTGTATTCAACTAAGTCTGTATCTTTCTTAACTAGTTGTGTTTGTGGAACGAAAATTTTGATGTTTCCGTTTGTAGCTATTAAACCACCGTTAACAACGTCTGTAACTTTAGCGTCAACTGGTTTTTCAGCTTTAACATTGTTTTCAAATTCTTCTCTTAATTGTTTTACTTGCAATCTTTTTGTAGATAATAAAATATTACCTTGACCATTGTTCATTCTTAAGATGTAAGCTTCGATTTTATCGCCAACTTTGTATTTTTCTGTTGGTTTTTCGTCACCATAGCTAAATTCATCTCTTGGTATAACTCCATCTGCCTTGTATCCTAAATCAACGAAGATATCTTCTCCAATAATATCTACGATTGTACCTTCTACAACTGTTCCTTCCTCTAGTTTTTTTAATGAGCTTTCATATAGCTCTGCAAAATCTTGAGTATCTTTTGCCATTTTACTATCAATCCTTTCTAACTTTTCTGCTAATTTCAGAATTAAAACAGCAACTTTTTATAGTTGCCGTCAAAATCTTTATTATTATCTTACAATTAGCCTATTTTGTCAATACTTGAGCCATAAAAAACATCACCAATATCATTCATATATGATAATGTCTCAAGTAATCAGATAGGAAAATGTCTCAAAA
>CAYNRR010000026.1:0-5221 GCA_964400015.1 uncultured Eubacteriales bacterium
TACCACTTTTCAAGTGTTTTTGAGGGAACATTTGAAAGGTGGTATTTTTTATGACTAATGAAGAGTTAGAAAGAGAAAACAAGGAATTAAAGGAAAGAATTGAGTTTTTAGAAAAAGTTTTAAATAGAGGTAATGCTGGTAATTCAACGGCTTATACCTCAATAAGGCTTATGATCATAGAAAAGGTAGAAAAAGAATTTGATGCAACAAAATTTGAAAATTGGAGAAGAAAATATATAGAAAATTATAAGTTTGAACAAATTGAGGTGCAAAATGAGAGAAAAATTTAAAAAATATTATGAAAATTTAATAGATGATATAAATGACGAAGTAATAAGAGAAGTAATGCTAGATAGATTAGAAGCAATAGACGATGAGATTTTTGTATTAGATTATGACATTAGAATAAGAATTGAAAATCAAGAGTGTAGAGAGATACCAACAACTTACGAGCAAGAATTTATGTATGCAAATAGAATGTGTTAGGAGGAAAGGATATGGAAGAAAAGGATTTAATAGTTATAAAACAGTTACCAATTATCGAAGAACAATTAAAAAAAGTAAGTGATGAAATAGATGTTAAAGTTCAAAATGCAGTTGCTCTAGTGTGCAATGAAGAAACAGTAAAGACTGTAAAAGGGATTAGAGCAAGTTTGAATAAAGAATTAAAAGAATTTGAAGACAAGAGAAAGCAAGTTAAATCGGAGGTAATGAAACCTTATGAAGATTTTGAGACATCATACAAAAAATACATATCAGATAAATATAAGACAGCAGATACAGAGCTAAAAAACAAAATTGATAGTGTAGAAAACGAGTTAAAAGCTAAAAAAGAGCAAGAAATCAAAGACTATTTTGAAGAATATAAAAAAGCTAGTGAAATTGAGTTTATTACATACGAAAAAGCAAATATCAATGTTACATTGACAGCAAGCATGAAGAGTTTAAAAGAGCAAGCTAAGAACTTTATAGATAAGATTGCAGATGATTTAAAACTTATCGATACACAAGAACATAAAGCAGAGATTTTAGTTGAATACAAACAAAGTTTGAATGTAAGTAATGCTATAACAACTGTGTCGAACAGATTTAAAGCAATCGAAGAAGAAAAAGCTAAACAAGTAAGAGAAGAAGAATCACAAAAAGAAATCGTTGAGATAGCAAAAGAGAGTAATAAGTGTGAAGATGAGAATCCATTCGCGATTCCAAGAAACAAAATAACAATCAAATTTGAATTAACAGAAGAAGAGTACAACAAATTAACAGAATTTTTAGATACGTCATTTATTAAATATGAGGTGGTGTTGTGATGAATATTTATCAAAGTATTGCAAAAATAATGGAAGAGGTACCAGCTATAAGTAAAAATAAAAAGAATATACAACAAGGTTTTATGTACAGGGGAATTGATGAAGTAATGAATGCTTTTCAGCCTTTGTTTGCCAAATATAAAGTATTTACAGTTCCTCAAGTACTTGAACAAAAAAGAGAGGAAAGAACATCTGCTAAAGGAAATTTACTAATTTATTCTATCTGTACAATCAAATATACATTTTATGCTGAAGATGGTTCTTTTATTCAAGCTACAGTCGTCGGAGAAGGCATGGACAGTGGAGACAAAGCTACTAATAAAGCAATGGCTATTGCTTTAAAATATGCGTTGTTTCAAGTGTTCTGCATTCCAACAGAAGATGACCCAGATGGTACAACTTCAAATATACAAGAAGATATTGGCGAAAAACAGATTGATGATATCAAAAAACAAGCTTTAATAGCCAAAGCAACAGCAAATAATTTGAGCGATGAACAGTTGTTAAAAGGCTTAGCACATTGGGGTTACAAGAGCGTGGAAGAAATCAAAGTGAAAGACTATACAGATATTATGAACAAACTTTCTAAGTGAGGTGAATAATTTGAAGTTCACAGGTCAATTAGCAGATGTAAGTATAGATTTGAAAACCAATAAACCTAAAGTGACGTTTCTGATGAACGAAAAATCTGCGTTGGAAAGTTTAGACGAGATTAAAGACTTGGACAAGCTTAGCATAGAAGCTAAAAAATACCGCCAAAAACGTTCTTTAGATTGTAATTCATACTGCTGGGTTCTTATCGGAAAACTTGCTGAAAAATTGAATTTAAAGCCAATAGACGTATACAGAAAAGCAATTATTGAAGTTGGTGTATATGAAGTTGTTCCAATAAAAGATGAAGCAGTAGAAAGATATATCGAAGTTTGGCAAGATAACGGACTTGGTTGGCTATGTGAAACAATGAAATCTAAATTAGACGGGTACACAAATGTAATAGCTTGGTATGGTTCATCAGCATATAACTCAAAAGAAATGTCTAGGCTTGTAGATAACATTGTTGAAGAATGCAAAGAGCATAACATTGAAACATTGCCACCTGCAGAATTGGAAAGCATGAAAAAAAGTTGGTCAAGATGAGAGAAAAAAATAGGAAAGGAAGAATAAAAATGAATAGCGTAAATTTGATTGGAAGATTAACAGCAGATCCAGAAATTAGATATACACAAATAAATAATACAATGGTAGTTCAATTTATATTAGCAGTAAATAGAGCTTACGCAAAACAAGGAGAAGAAAAACAAACTGATTTTATAACGATTATTGCTTGGAGCAAGACAGCAGAGTTTTGTAGCAAATATTTCAAAAAAGGTCAACAAATTGGTGTGACGGGAAGAATAGAAACAGGAAGCTATGATGATAAAGACGGAAAAAGAGTATATACAACAAAAATAGTAGCAGAACATGTATACTTTGCTGATAGCAATAAAAATGAAAATAGCAATAATAATCCGTTTGCAGAGCAACCAAGCACATTTAATACTGTTACTGATGATGATTTGCCATTTTAGATAGATAAAAACATAAAAATGCACATTGAAAACTGAATAGTTCTTAGACGAAATACAGTGTTATCAGTACTTTTAAAAAATTGGAAATATTTTAGAAAAGTGTTGACACAGTGTACACGGTTTGATATACTATACTTGTCCAAAGGGACAGGGAAGGTGGTGATTTTATGAAAAAGTTGCTACAAGCTCTAACAAAAAAGCTAGTTGCCCGCTACCAACGAAAACAACTAGCACAAAGGAAAGAGCTTCGACATCAACGTTTCTTAAACATCTTAGAACAAACTAGAAATATTTAATTAAGCCACAAATCCTTTCTTGACAAGTATACTTCAAAAAAGTGTACACGTCAAGAAAGGAGGGCTCTTTTTATGAAGGAGATTAAAACATTGAAAATAACATTTGGTAAAAGAGGAGATGGGAGCTATCTTCCACGATTATTCTTGTCGATGAAAGACCTCAAAGAATTAGGAATATCTCCTGATGAAAGAGATGTTGAATATATTCTTGATAAGGATAAAAAAGAAATTGTAATTAGAAAAAAATAATAAAAAACTACCAAACACTGTATTCGCCTGAGAAACTTATTCAGTGGTTGGTAGACTCAAAAACTACCTTTGAAAGTAGTCTATTTGTAGTATAACACAAATAGGAACCATCTTTCAAGGGTTTTGAGTAAACTTTGAAAGATGGCATTTTTTATGGAAAAGAATTATATATCAGAAAGTCATAAAACATATTTTTATGTGGACTTAGTAAATAAAACATACGGTGTATACATAAACATAAAAGATTTAGTAAAAAAAGATGAAATAATAAACAAAATGAGAGAAAACAATAAAGAAACAATAGAAGCATGGAAAAAGGAGTGGTGTGTAAATCAAATAGAAAGTAGCAAGGCAAGACCTTGCTATTGGTATTATTAAGGTAAATCAACATAACTAATTTACAAAAGAGAGATGGTGATTATATTGAAAGACCCTGCGTTTTTGTTTTATAGTAGCGATTTTCTATCGGGAACGATGTTGATGACAAATGAAGAAGTGGGCAAATATATAAGATTACTTTGTTTACAACATCAAAAAGGTCATTTAAGAGAAAAGGATTTGTTAAGCATATGTCAGCAGAAGAGTGAAGAGATATTCTCAAAATTTATCCAAGATGAAAATGGTAACTACTATAATCAGAGACTTGAGATTGAAATTAACAAACGAAATGCTTATTCAGAAAGTAGAAGAAATAATAGAAAGAAAAAAGAAGAAAATAACATATGTAAAACATATGAAAAAGATATGTTAAACATATGTAATTCATATGTCGAACATATGGGAAATGAAAATATAAATGAAAATATAAATGAAATTGTAAATAGAGATAATAGGGGTATGGGGGAAGAAGAGGAAGAAACATCAGCAAATTGTGGGGACTGTATTGAACACAAAAAGGCTAAAACCTTTTGCAAACCAACAGTTGCTGAAATAACTAACTACTGTCTTGAACGTAACAACAGAGTCGACGCACAACGTTTTTACGATTTCTACGAAAGCAAAGGTTGGTTGATTGGAAAGAACAAAATGAAAGACTGGAAAGCTTGCGTGAGGACTTGGGAAAAAAACAGTAATGAACGTTGTGCTAATAATCAAGCAACAGCTCAAGATTATTTTGATTATGCTGAAGAGTTAAGGAGGCAAGGGCTATGATTAAATCTGATATAGCAACAATAATTGGAATATTAAAAACAGCTTATCCTCAGTATTATAAAGACAGAAACTCTATAATAGATACAACAAATTTGTGGTATGAAATGTTCGAAGATGATGACATAAATTTAATCAAAATTGCAGTCAGAAATTATATAACGAATAGTATAAGTGGTTTTCCACCGACAATAGGCGAAATTAAGCATGAATTATACAAATTAACTGTAGGAGATGAAAAGTCAGATATCGAACTGTGGAATGAACTCAAATCAGCCATTAGAAGTGGAATATATTATTCTGCGGAAATATTTCCAACACTCTCTAAAGAGTTACAGTTATATTTAAAAACTCCGATGCAATTAAAAGAACTTGCGATGTCAAATGCAGAAGAGATTGATACAGTTCAAAAGGGTATATTTTTAAAGCAAATGCCTATTATAAAGCAAAGAGAAAAAGAAAAGGCACTAATGTTACCTGAAGGACGTAAAATGCTGGAAAAGTTGGCAAATAAGTTGAGTACAAATAAACAAATAGGAGAGGGTACAAATGATTAAAGTTGAAATACCAATGAAGTTGCCGAGTTTAAATAATTACATAAACGAATGTCGAAAAAATAAATTTGCTGGAGCAAAAATGAAAAAAGAAA